>JAGAIR010000020.1 GCA_017626435.1 Lachnospiraceae bacterium
ATTCGTTTGTGAATCTGGCTAAAGAAGCCGGGGCAAATATCCAGATTAAGAAAAAGGTAATTGTTGATCTCGATATTCTTGAGAAATATATCGAGGAACAGTGCAGAGAGGAAGGTATTGAAAATGTATAACAGGAAAAAAATAGATGATCAGGATAACAGCAAAATCGAGAATATCGCAAAACTGGTTCCGAATGGCAAGAAAAAGTGGGTTCGGTACGATGAGGGTGCTGTTCTATATTCTATGGGAATCAATTCGTTCAGACAGCTAGCAAAAGACGCGAAAGCTATATATCGCGTGAACCGTATTGTTCTTGTAAACACAGAAAAAGTAGATGAATATTTGGAACTCATGTGTGCGGATGATCCGTCAGATTTTTAAGGAGGTAGATGGTTATGTGTAAGGTGATTGCTATTGCAAATCAAAAAGGTGGGGTCGGAAAAACAACTACAACTGTAAATCTTGGAATTGGTCTTGCGAGTGAAGGTAAAAGGGTTCTCTTGATTGATGGAGATCCGCAGGGATCACTTACGATCAGTCTCGGTTACAGAGAGCCGGATAGGTTGGAGTTTACTTTGGCCTCTCTTTTATCAGAGATTATAGAAGAACAGAAACCATCGGTTAGCAAAACCCTAATCCATCATGAGGAAGGCGTAGATCTTATTCCGGCCAATATTGAATTATCTGCTTTGGAGATCAATCTTGTAAACGTTATGAGCAGAGAAGTGATGCTTAGAAGCCTCTTAGAATCCATTAAGTCGGAATATGACTATATCATAATCGACTGTATGCCCTCACTTGGAATGCTTACGATAAACGCCCTGGCCTGCGCAGATAGCGTGCTGATACCAGTCCAGGCTGCCTATTTACCGGTAAAAGGTTTGGAACAGTTGATAAAGACGATAGGCCGTGTACAGCGTCGATTGAATAAGAAATTATCCATAGAAGGAATTCTTCTTACTATGGTAGATTCCAGAACAAATTATGCCAGGGATATTTCTCATTTGGTGGTTGATACTTATTCAGATCAGCTTGGCGTTTTTGATACATCGATCCCTCTTTCTGTAAGAGCTGCTGAGATCAGCGCAGAGGGTTCCAGCATTTATCAATATGATCCAAAGGGAAAAGCAGCTACTGCATATAGAACATTGACGGAGGAGGTGATCAGCCATGGCTAAAAGAGTAGGTCAGAAAATTAAAATGACATCCATCGATGAATTGCTGGGAGTTCCAACAATCACAGGATGCGATGAAATTGAAGTGGCACGGATCCATCCGTTTAAGGATCATCCATTCAAAGTTTTGGATGATGATAAGATGCATGATCTTGTAGAAAGTATTATGATGAATGGTGTACTGGTTCCTGTCACGGTACGTCCTTTAGAAGATGGTGATTATGAGATGATTTCTGGTCACCGACGGTTATTCGCAGTAAATCAGATCGGTTTAGAGAAAATCCCTGCTATCGTAAAAGAATACGATGACGATGAAGCCGTTTTGGCTATGGTGGATTCCAATCTGCAGAGAGAAGAGATTCTTCCCAGCGAGAAAGCATTTGCATATAAAATGAAATATGATGCGATGCGAAGAAAGGCTGGTAGGCCATCAAAAAATGCGTCCCAATTCGGGACGAATTTTCAAGAGGGACGAGCTGATGATGAATTGGCCAAGCAGGTTGGTGAAAGCCGAGGACAGTTGCATCGATATCTTCGCCTGGTGGAGCTGATCCCGCCAATACTTGATTTGGTAGATAAGAAGGCTTTGGCTCTGGCCACAGCTGTTGAGGTATCTTTTCTGGATCATAAGATACAGGCAATGCTCTATGATTATATGCTGGAAAATGATATCTGCAAGACGTTTCAGATTTTTGCAGTCAGGGACTATC
>JAGAIR010000013.1 GCA_017626435.1 Lachnospiraceae bacterium
CCAGCTTGTGTTTCTGGACATCAATATGGAAGATATGGACGGTCTGAAAGCCGCTATGAAAATAAAGGAAGAGTATCCGAAACTTCCAGTTGTTCTGGTTACTGCATACATGAATTATGCGTTGGATGGATATAAGGTAAAAGCAAGCCGGTTTCTGCTAAAGGATAATCTGGCTGAAACAATCGGCGAGTGCATGGATGACCTTATCGTGGAGATTCAGAAAAACAGCCGGATTTTGGAGTTTTCCTTTGTGGAGGGAACGATAAAGCTTCATGCAGACGACATAATTTACATTGAGACAGCCAGACATAAAAATATGTTTTACACAGAAAAGGGGATTTACAGTATTTATAAAAAGCTGGATGAACTGGAAGTAGAATTAAAAGACATGGGGTTTGTAAGAATACATTTAAGTTTTCTTGTAAATATGCGTTATATTGCGAAAATCAGCAGTTATGTTCTTATCCTGACAACAGGAAAAGAGATTTCAGTTCCGAAGTCCAGATATGCACAGGTAAAGCGGCAGTACATGTTGTTTAAGGGAGAGGAATGATATGGTGGAATGGATATTCAGCTTTTTATTTACTGCGATGGAAGCCAGAGGGAGTTTTTATTTTCTTGATACTTTTCTGGAGAAAAAGGAGCAAAAAGGCTTCCTGCGATATAAATTTATTTTTTACTTTGTAACGCTCTATCTTATGGCAATTTCAGGAGTCTGGATTGGTTTGTTGAAATGTGTGCCGATTATTTTTGCATATACCTTTATGAATCTGCTTTATTACAATGTTTCATTCAGACAGAGTCTGATATTCTCAGCGATCGATTATGCGGTCATTGTTCTGGTGGATTATGTAATTCTATGTTTCTGTATGATTATTTCACCTGAGACAGGACAGGCAGTAATAGAAAAGGAACATTTGCCAGGACTGATTGCAAAAACAATATGGATTATTATTTTATTGATTATCAGAAAATGCAGCAAACCAAGGGTTGATTATCGTTTGTTGACGGGAACGGAATTGCTTCAGTTTCTATGCGTTCCGTTATTTACTATCATCTGTTTATTACTGATGTATTGCTCGGATTCAGAGTCTGGAAATGTGCAGGGGATTTTTTTATTTCTCTCGACTGGGCTTGAGGTGGTCAACTTTATTGTCCTGAGTCTGATACAGAATGTTCTGGACAAAGAGGAAAAGATAAGACTGGGAATGCTGACAGAACAAAATCAGAAGAACAGGTTGGATGCCTATCAGGACAGAGAGGAAATCTATGAGAGACAGCGCAGGAAAATGCATGATTATAAAAATCAGCTTGGCACGATTCAAACTTTACTAAAAAGTCAAAAAGAGGATGAGGCGCTTGCATTTATACAGAAATTAACGGAAAGCATAGCAGTAGATATGTCTGCAATCAATACAAATCATCCGGTGATCAATGCGGTTCTGAACCAGAAATACTATACCATGCAGCAAAAGAAAATCTCCGTGATATTTAAGGTGGGCGATTTGCATGAAGTAACTATGGAAGAAGAGGAAATTGTCATACTGCTTTCCAACTTATTGGACAATGCCATCAGGGAAAGTGAAAAAGTTTTGAAAGAAAAAGGGAAAGCAGTTGTGCAGATCAAGCTGGTATATGAAGATGGTAAAACGATTCTGGCTATCAGAAATCCTGTCATGGAAAAAGTAAAGATCATAAACGACACG
>JAGAIR010000046.1 GCA_017626435.1 Lachnospiraceae bacterium
CCAAAATATTTCTGACTCAGATAAACATGGACTTCTTGTTGCGTCCGGCATCTGGAACGGATAGAAGCTGCTGTACTCGCCAACTCCTCATCAAGATTACGAAGTGCCTTATTTTTGTCACTATAAGGGTCTTCATTATTTACATATATCTCATCACCGGTTGCTCTGTCTACCATCTCCTGATATCTGTCCACTACTTCTGTGGGAGAATATCTATGGGGATTGTTATAATAATTGTAATATCCAATCTGTGACATTGCTTCACCTCCACTTTATCTTTTATTCATACTTATATCACATATCGACCAAATTGATTCTCTTACAAATCCCTGTTGCACCTATCGACTATTTGTTGCACCAAATGACCATAACATTTAAAGCATCATCACCGATAAAACAATACTCGTCCTACAAACTGACCAAAGAATAATTTTGTACTTTACATACCGAAAAACTATTATCCAAGCTTTTTTCCCATTTCTTTTTCTCCAAAAACTATCTTAACATTGTAGTTCTTTTCCACTCCAATTAAAATTCATATGATACTGCGGTATCTCCCCATGCTCCTGCCTATAATTCAAAATACTGTGAATCATCTGCTTATAGTCATAATATTTATCCATACTGTCCGCACCATTAATCAAACTTTCAACAGCAGACGGAAGTCCAATAATCTTTTCACTATTGATATACCATCCGCTAACCTTACGCTCTACAGACAAATCATCTACAGACACCTTTCCCCCAGACGCATTTGATAAGAACCTGTTACACTCTTCCACGTACCCCGCAATACGATATTCCTGATCTGTCATCTCTGTACACTCATCAGAAGATGTTAGGTACACATTCTTAAACTGTTCCCAATGTTCCTCAATATAATCTTCCACTTGCCCCTTCTGTATTTCATCCAGACCGTTTACCATTACTTTTCCACCTGTTTCCAGATGAATAGAAAACTCTTTTCCGGATAGACCAACCGATTCCAAATAAGCAGAAAATTCCTGCTCCAGTTCCTGCTTTCTTTTCTGGCACTCAACATGATAGATGTCATTTTGATTTCCGTAAATGGCAATATACGCCCTCTCTGCCTCTGTTACCGGCTCTCCACGTAGTTCCTTTTTCAGAAGTTCTTCCACACTGGAATCGCCTTTGTATTTTAATTCCTCTGGCAGGGCATTATACTGTGCCTGATGTAATCCTTCCGTTTCTGCCGTATTGCGGGTATCATTTTTTGCTTTTAGGGCAGCTCCAAGTGCTGCACGTTCCTCTGAATTTCCCTCTTGCAATTTCGCAGTCCCTGTCTGCATCCGCTTCAAAGCCTCTCTTACCTCCTGCGACATTTCGCCCTGGGAAAAGGTAAGTTTATAATCGCCTTGTACACACTCTGCCGAACCATCCTGGCTGACCTTTATGACAAATCTTCGACTGTTAGACCAGTCACAGGGAATGGTAAGTGTTTTTGTTCCGTCCTCATTTTCTATTGCCATACCAACCTGATTTCCATTCTCGTCATAAACCGTCAAGCCATAATCTGCACCTTCCGGCATTTCCATGCTGATAATGACAGGTCTACGACTAACCTGAGATGTCGTATCTACATGAAAATAATCCACATCCCTAGCACTGCTAAATTTTCCTGTAAAATAACTGTTTGTGTTACCTCCACCGATAAGCATGGATAAATCAAAGGTTCCCTGACTATACCGTACATCCTCAGCAATCATGGTAGCTTTGGTTACTGCATTTCGATACGCATCATTATCTGCATCATTTTTCTCGACCAATGCCTTTGTTCCACCCCAATCCTTTAGTTTGGACTGCGGTTTTTCGTAGGTAATGGAATAATTGTAGGTTGAATTTCTTGTTATGTTATGTATCATATTAGTTTCCTCACTCAAGCCCTTGCATCAAAATTGCTCTGCATACAATCCGCATCAATAGCTTCTCCGCATGCAAGCGGCACTCCTTTTTTGGCATTGCCCCATGCTTCATTGTATATCATGCACATTTCCGTCTGTCTCGCCACTTCCGCCTTTGTAGGGTACATAGTCCATCCATTGTTCGAATATGTTGCCACCATTTCTCCATTCTTATCATAAAACTCTATGTACTCACTTTTCCCGGAAGGTAACTTCTGATATTTCACTTCTCCCTCCAGTAATGTGGCAATGAAATCAATTGGTTTTATTACATCCTGTCTGTTTCTGGATACTGCTTTTAAACCAGATGTGATGATTCCTTTTCTGTCCGGTGATATTTCTGAAACATATTGTTTCATCAAGCGATTAAAATCTTCTGACTTATTCTGGAACTGCCCTTTTTCGTAATCTTTGTATGCCTGTTCCATAATCTGTCTACGGTATTCTGAATCGCTAATTCCACTCTTTTTCCGTGTATATACATACTTATCATTAAAATCCGGCAAGTGGATTCCGCCAATGATTCCGGTTCCCGAAAAGTAACGTTGTTGTAAGTTTGTTGAGTTAACCTGCATATTCTCACTTCCTTAATTTGTTTACATTTATAGAGTCTTTCCATC
>JAGAIR010000047.1 GCA_017626435.1 Lachnospiraceae bacterium
CGTAGTTTCTCCGGCTACATAGGCAAGGGAGGTAACTGTTCCCGCAACAGGTGCTTTGATTGCAGAACCCATGGACTTTTCTTTTAATTTTGCAATTTCTTCTTTCTTCTGCGCAATATCCTTACTTGCCTTGGAAAGATCCAGCTCAGCATTGATATCCGCAGCAAGGTCTGTCTGCTCCTGCTTCAGAAGTTCATAGACTGCCTGGGCATTTTTCAGTGCAGCTTCCGCATTTGCTATCTTATTCTGATAGGATACACTAGACTGACTATTAGCATTCTTAACATCTGTAAGGTTTTGTGTTGCCTGATTTAATCTATCTCTAGCACTCTGAAGGCTTTCCCCCGACTGATAAGTCGTTGCATTTACATTATTCAGGGCGTTTTGTAATTCTTTTAGTTCGTTTCTCCTTTTTTCAAGACTGCTTTCATTACTTTCACCAATCACACTCTGTTGCTGGGAATTGATCGTATCCAACTGTGTTTTGGCAGCATAAAATGATGCTAATAGGGATTGATAATCATAATCCTTATTATTATTTTTAATCCAGGTTTCCAATGCGGTAATTACAGTAGTAATCTCTGCACTATCATATTTAGAGTAATCACTATATATGGTTCCACTATAAGGCGGTACGTTTCCCGTCGCCGCAACTTGAATATTCTGCAACGCAACTAAAACAGCTTCCTCGGCAGTTTTTTTCTGTAAATTAAAATCAGTAGTTGTGCCTGATGAACCGCTCCCCGTACTACTGTTAATTAACGCTTCCAAATCTTCAATTTGTTTTTTCTTCTCAATAATCTGGCTGTTTAAACTAGATCTTCTGTCCTCTTTATCACTTTCAAATGCCGCCTTTGCCTTGCTGTCGTCTGACTGTGCATTTTCAAGATTTGTTGTTGACTGTGTGACCTCATTCTCATAGGGAATGATATTCACTGTTGAATTATTGCCGTTTACCGTACTTTGCAGTGTCACATCATCCAATGCTTTCTGACATTCATCAACCCGTTTCTTGGCATTGTCCAGACGATTCTGCATATCGGTGACCTTCGCCTGATAGGATGCGAAGGAATCCGTATTTCCACTTGCCACTTTATTGATGATCTCCGGTGACACAGTGCCGCCAAACAGCCCCTTCATATAAGTCAGTTCCAGATCCTCCAATTCGTCCTCTGCCTTCTTAAGCTCATCGCTCTCCGCATCTTCCAGATAATACAGTACCTGATCCTTTTCCACCGTATCTCCCTGCTTTACGGCCACACTGGAGATCACACGGGATTCCTTGACCATGACATTGTAAGGATCCGTTGCCTCCACGTTACCCGTTCCACGGATTTTGGCTGTTATGGTTCCCCTTTGTACATACTGAGTTGCCACCTCCGGCAGCGAATAGTTCATGATCGTATTTGAAAAAAATGTGAGTACCAGCATAACAGCAAGGAATATAATTGCTACATTTTTAATCCAGTCTCTTCTTTTTGACACATTTTCATTCATACTTTTTCTCCCTTTTCATGGTCTTATCCTTTAATGCCTCCCTGATAGGTAATTCCCTCAACCAGATAATCCTCTCCGTAGAGAAATACAAGAATCGGCGGCACCATATAAATCGTCGCTACAGCAAATGCAAGTCCTATTTCCCCCTCATTGATCTTAGACAAAAATACAGAAAG
>JAGAIR010000048.1 GCA_017626435.1 Lachnospiraceae bacterium
TGATAAACAAAATGACCATGAACCATGGATAAAACAGATACAGTATGGCGTCCTGTCCATGAAAGGACGTCACCGGACCCATTACGCCTTCCGTAATGATGCTGTTAAACATGTAAATTACATGATAGATCACAACCGATGCAACCGTTATCCACCTGATATTGTCTATGTAATGCTTTCTCACACTTCTCCCACCTTTGCTATGATTTTTAACAAATTATAGCAAGGAAAATACTGACCGTCTATCAACCGTTCTTAACAATTTGGGGGTAATTTGGTGAATTTCGGTTTTATTTATAATTTTCTTCAAGCCATCTGGCAACACCGTCTTCATCATTTGACAGGATGATTTCAGTAGCAATCTTTTTTAGTTCCTCGTGGGCATTCCCGACAGCATATCCCTCATCCGCCAGTTCAAACATATCAATATCATTTTTTCCATCCCCGAAAACAACCAGCCTGTCACAATTCATCAGTTCTTTTAATTGACCAACAGCATAGGATTTTGATGCTGCCAAGGGCATGATCTCAAGCCATTGCTCTTTTGTATAAATATCAGTCTGATATACACAATGAAAGATATCTTTATATTTTTCATACAAAGGCTCAAGTTTCTCAGGCTGATCGATACAGGTAATATAGAAAATATTCCCTGATTTCAGATCATCAGTGGACTTGACGATATTGGTGCGTATATCTCCTTTTCTACTGTCAATAAACATCTGCATACCTTTCGTACAAAGATCCGGCACAAAGGAAAATTTTTCTTTTCCCTCTCTATACGCATAAACAATAGGATATACTTCGCAATGAAACAGGTCATCCAACACCCCATAGACTGAATCATCAAAATAATTTGCAATTAATATATCTCCCGTGACATTATCAATTACAAACGCACCGTTATATACAATTAACGGAATCCTTGCCTGAATACCTCTCGTAACCTTTTTTGCAGTTATCAGAGACCTCGCAGTAGCATAAGAGAAGATCATTCCCCTGTCGGTCAAGCTGTTGATTACTGTATTTGTATATTCCGATGTGGTCTCATTGCTCTGCAGCAAGGTTCCATCCAAATCTGATACATATAGAGTTTTCATTCTCAGTTCACCCCACAAGTCTGTATATCCATCTTGTCCATGTTTGCAAACAATTCTCCCATTTTCTTTTCCTTTACCTTCTCTACAAGCGTCTCTGTCTCCTCCTCTGGCACGTTCTCTCTACGGAGAAATGCGCGGAGCACATTTGCAATGATATCCAGCAGATAATCCGGGGTGTCCTTCAGGATCTCCTCCATCTTCTCAGCTGGAAGAGAACGGAACTGTTCCACGTCATCGATACTCTGGAGCTTGTTGATCAGCATCACGAGGGAAATCTCGTCTCCGTGTTCCAGCAAAGTTTCGTTGCTGTAATCATGGACAGGAACGATATAATACGAAAAGTTAGGCAGAAACTCTTTAAAAGTTTCCCCGAACATAATCTTATCCTTGAATTCCATCGGTGCCGTCCATCTGCCTTTTCCCTCATAATACACGATGGGAATGATGGGCGGATATGTGAAATCCTTCCGTCTTGTACAGCCCGGATTCTCCTGACCCATCCGTCTCTCATACCGCTCCCAGATGTAAACCATATAGCGGAATATCTGCATATGGATATTATATTCTACATTCGACTTATGTTCAATAAGTGAGACA
>JAGAIR010000005.1 GCA_017626435.1 Lachnospiraceae bacterium
ACAACTCCAAGAGACCACATGGTTCTCTCGGAATGTTAACCCCTAACGAAAAGGAAGAACTCTTCTGGAATCAGTATTAGTCTCTGTTTCCAGAAAGTTTTTTCTAATAATCGTGTCTACTTACTTGACTATAGTTCATTTCCCCTTATGTCGCAACATATATTTCTACAATTTACTTACTGTTTCTAAAAATCATACAGTGCATAGCTCTTTCCCATGTCTTTTCATCTATGACCTCATACAAAGCAATTAATCTCTTTGATATTTCAATCACTATATTAAACACTCATTCTCATAAATACTTTTCTATCGTCCCCTGCTCTACAACACGTTTCCCACAAGCAACACATCTTCCAGAATCAATCTTTACTTTATCCGTATATTACTTCGTTTTATTATAAAATCTTGCCCCGCAATAACATTCATAATACCAGTCCATTACTCTTCGTTTTCCAAGCTCAATAGTCTTATCAATACCTTTGTATGAGATCGTAAGTTTAAATTTTCTATAAATAGTAATTGTTGAAATGCCGACTTTTAAAGGATTTTATTGACAGATAAAATAAAAGAACTTCTAGTGAAAAACGGACGGAAACCTACACCGGCATCCGTCCGTTTAGTAAAAATATCATAGAAGAAATGAATTTACAAAAAAATTTCCAACTCTCCCTTTATGAGGAGATTTCATCAGCAAGTGCGATTGCTATATCAAAATGTCCTTCATCATGTTGCGTACCCTGAACCTGTCCCTTTTTGCATCTTGTGTCCCATTCAGGTGCGTCTAATAAATCTCCGCTGGTAAAAAACTGGTACAATTCTAAATTTCTGAAATTGCACATTGCCTGAAGACCCGAGCATTCCATTTCTACTGATATACAACCATCTGCTTTTCGTTTTGCAATATTCTTTTCCGTTTCTCTGTAAAAGGAATCTGTTGTCCATGTTTTGCCCATTGCATAGGGGATTCCATTTTTTTTCATGAATTTTGCAACTATGGATGCATTTTTTACCTGAATATAGTCAGAAGGGGGAGCATAATGATAGGAAGTGCCTTCATCACGATATGCCTCTGTTGGGATAATGACTTTTCCGTGAGTAATTTCCCTGTCCAGGCAGCCACAGCCACCAAAAACGATATATTTATTCGTCTTTATTTCAGATAATGTATCTTCTATCGTTCCTACACAGGCAGGTGCGCCGACATATGTTTTATAAAAAGCAAATTTTTTATTGTTATAATCTATCTGGTAGATTGGTGTAACCCCTGTTGCAAAGTATATCTGCCCTATCTGTTTACAGGAATAGTTTTCTAACACAAATTTCTCTATCATATAGGAAAATGTAAGGATGCAGGCATCAAACTTTGGAGCATCCTCTCTTATTTGCGGATTTATTTTTGCGGCTGATTGATTATCGAAGCTATCAGTTATCATGATTTTGTCCTCTCTTTCATCCATTTTGATTTTGTTGTGGCATCCTTGTTTCTAAGTTTCTTTTTTTCTACGATTGTGAAAATCATACTGACATTTTTCATGTCTATCACCTCCCATCTTTGCATTGATGGGAAGGGAAAATAAAAAACTCCCATTCGCAAATAGAATGAGAGTCAGCCTGCTTTCTAACTATTTACGCCATACCATCATATGCGTTCCCTGTAACGTAGGAAAAACGTCAGTCTCTACTTGCATCTGCTTTCGGACTGCCAATCAGAAGGGATTTTCAATTATGTCTACCTGCATCGGCTCTCACCTGCCCCGATTCTCTGTAACATTCGTCATAATCTACTTGCTTCTTCAATTTGTTTCTTGCAATTATACTACGGATGTAAAGTTTTTGCAATATAATATCGTCATTATGTTTCAGAGGACTACCGTTTATCAAGGCTCTTTCTATCAAAAGTAGTAAATTAGTAGTAATTTCAGTTTGAAATCCTGTGTTAATGCCCGTAAATCAATGTTTTTTCGAGATAACCCACATTTTTATAATAAAAATACTAACGTTGTCCAAACAATCTGGCCAAATGGTACAGTAAACCGATTCCTTCTTGTGGCGACCTCCCATTTTTCATATCCCAAACTGCATTATTAATCTTCTTTTCTGCTGCTTTCACAAGTTCCACATTTTTCTCTATAGAACATTTCAATGTCTTTTCATTAGCTATGCTGTCTGGCATCTTCAAATGCAACCCATCTGTGATTTGTTCCCCATACTTGCGAAGTCGGCGAGCCAGAATGTCTGCTTCATCTCCACTAAATAATCCCATCGTTGCTATTACAAAATTTTTTTGCCTCGCCATAACTGTTGATATCTGTCTACATAATCCTTAAGCATTTTAGTAATATTACTAAAATGCACAGAGTAACTGAAAATAATCTCTTTATTATTTTTTATGTGACTGGCTATGTTTTCATCTTCTATTTTTAAAACTTTTGCTGCATCATTATATTGACCAAGAAAAGTTTTTAAGGCATATCTTGAACACATAAATTAAAACGTTCTGCAAAGTCCCTTAATCAGTAAAATCAACACCAAACTGTTCCTCAACATCCATGAATAATTATATAATAGCCAAATAATCAAACTTTAAATCTTCGATCCATTTTGTCTCCAATTCAATTGACAAATTCTATTTATATCGTTCATCCAGTTGAAATCTTTGACGTTTCGTATCACCTTCTTTTTTAACATCAGGTAAAAGTTTTTCAATTTTATTCTTTAATTCCGTCTCACCTTTTTCTATCGTAGAATTTTTCCCAGCCACAAGCAGCTCACCATTCGGTTGGACATATCCCAGAAAAATATAGTTTTTTCCTTCTTCTGGAATAACATCATCTTCGCATAAATAATACTGTTTGCCGTTTTCCGAAATGCCTCCCATTTTTTTGATCTGTATATTATCTCCCTGGGAAAAATCGCCTTTTAACGTTTTTGTAACCTTAACTTCATATTTAGTATACGGAGTGCTAACCTCTTCTCCATGAATGACTTCTTTCTCCTCATAATCTGTTCCCATCTCTTTTTCAATATTTCCTAAAAATACATAATCAACATCTCTCATATAATATTTTAGATCATCATGATCAAATGCATATGACATTCTTATATTAGATATTTCATACGAAGTATCTCTTCTCATGAATAAAGTAACTCCACCAACCATAAAACATATAACAATAACACTGATAATCAAAAGATTTCTTCTCATTTTATTCATAATATATCTCCTTTTAATATCACAAAATATCAAATCATTACCAACTTAATAAATACAATTATATAAATAAGAATATGTAGCCTTATCATTTGCACTTAACGCAACTTGTTTTGTATAGTATAGTGTCCAATAAACGATGAACCCATCATTAAATCAATGAAACACTTCATATATTACTCCTATTTTTTATATTTTATCATAGAATTAATTTCAAAAAGAACTACTATCATCTTATACAGTTCAACACAATCCGACACTACATTAATATCCATATATATACCATTTCTTATTCTAATACTTTTTATTTATCACTCCTTCCTCTATCACCTGTTTATTAAATGTGTCTTACAAAACTCATTTGTTGCAAATCATTTTAAATTTTTTAAAAATCTTTTTACTCGTCCCATTACATCCATAAAAATGCATTCTCATTTTCAATTTCACGTAAATTGAAAAAAGGTCCAGATTTCCCCCTAAGAAGAAACCTGGACCTTACCCATTCTATTCTATTATTTCGTTGTCAAAAATCCCTCTGCAATTTTTCTACTATTTTTTCAAAATGCATGGCATGGGATGCCTTTACCAACACTGCGTCTCCCGGTTGGATAATATCCCCGATACCATCCAGCGCATTGGACAGATTTTCCAAATAGATGATTTCTATTTTTTTGTCTTTTCCTCTGACCGGCTTCCTTTCCTGTGCTTCCGGAACACCTGATGAGACATGTTCTTCTGCTCCCCGGGCATACTCCTTTGCCAGCTCTCCTACAGCAAGAAGAACATCGATGTTTTTCTCCGCAGCATACCGCCCTACCTCATAGTGCATCTGCCGCTCATTTTCTCCCAGTTCAAACATATCTCCCAGAACTGCAACCGTACGGCCCTCCACCTCAGAAAGCACATCAATGCCCGCCTTCATGGATACCGGATTGGCATTATAGCAATCATCCATAATCGTCAGACTACCCGTCTGGATAATATGACCATGACCGCCTACCGGCTCATAATCCTCAATTCCTGCCTTTATCTGCTCCAGGCTAAGTCCAAGTCCAAGTCCTACCGCTGTAGCTGCCAGTGCATTAGAGATCATATGCTTTCCCGGTGCCGGAACAGTTACCTGAATCCTTCCCTGTGGAGTCACAATATCCACATTGCTGCCGGCCAGTCCCATGCTTCTGCTATTTGCAGCATAAACAGCAGGCTGCTTTGGCGGATTCTCTGGATTCAGGCCAAAATAAACCGGAGACTGAATTCTGCTGTCCGAGATCAGGGTAATCAGTTTATCATCATCTCCGTTGAGATATGCCGTTCCCTGTGGATTCAGATAATCAAAAACCTCTGTCTTTGCCTTTAAAACACCGTCTCTGTCTCCCAGATTTTCCAGATGACACTGACCAATATTGGTAATCACACAGGCATCCGGACGTGCTACTTTCGCCAGTCTGGTCATTTCGCCAAAGTCACTGATTCCCATCTCCAGAATCGCCACCTGGTGATGAGGGCGCAGACGGAAAATCGTCAAAGGCAGACCAATCTCATTATTAAAATTTCCCAGCGTCTTTAATGTATCATATTTCTGGGAAATCACAGAGGCAATCATTTCCTTTGTGGTGGTCTTTCCTACACTTCCTGTAATCCCTACTACTGTCACATCCAGAATACTCCGGTAATACTCCGCCATATCCTTCAATGCCTGCTCGCAGGACTCCACCTGGATATATGGCAGTGTATTGTCCTTCGGAGGCAACGTGGACATGCAGCAGGCAGCCCCCTGCTCATAAGCTCCCGGCACAAAGTCATTTCCATCAACCCGCTGTCCCTTGATCGCTACAAAAAGACATTCCTTTTCCACCTTACGGCTGTCAATGGTAATAGCAGACAATGTAATCTTTCTTCCCTCTTCCGGTCCGGTATATACACCGCCTACTGCCTTTGTCACAGCCTCCAGTGTCATTCCCATCATTGGCTGTGGCAAGGTCTTTCTATCCTGTTTTCCAAATAAAAGCGCTTCCGTTTTCCCTTTTTTCCTAGGATCTCGTGAATCTTCATATTTTCGTTTTTTTTTATTTGCAGTTAAGTCAGATACCTCGTATCTCTTCAGAGCTTCTGCAACAATAGTCTCACACAGCTCTCCATATTCCACACCTGCCGCTTTTGCCTCCTGAGGCAGCAGACTGGTCGGAGTCATTCCCGGAAGAGTATTTGCCTCCAGACAGTACATCTGGTTATCTGCATCCAGCAGGAAATCAATCCGTCCGTATACTTCCAGTTTTAATTCTCTGTATACATCCACCGCCCACTTTTGCATGATCGCTGTCAGTTCTTCATCCAGTTCCGCAGGGCATACATCCTCTGCCATACCTGCCTGATATTTCGTCTCATAATCATAGAAACCAGTCTTTGGAATGATTTCAATCACCGGCAGTGCCTTTCCTGCGATCACACCTACCGAAAATTCTCTTCCCTGGATAAACTCCTCTACCACTACTTCATTTTCATAACGAAATGCCTGTTCCAGTGCCTTTTCATATTCCTGTGCATCCCCTGGAATACTGACACCTACACTGGAACCACCACAACATGGCTTAACAACACATGGAAAACCAATCTCCTCCGTTACCGGACGAATCGTATCCGGGGTCACGGTAAATCCCTTTGGTGTCGGGATACCAGCTGACTGGAATACTTTTTTCGCCATGCCTTTATCCATAGCGAGAGCACTTCCAAAATAGCCAGATCCTGTATATTTCACTCCCAGTAGATCCAATGCTGCCTGCACCTTTCCATTCTCACCATCTGCTCCGTGAAGTCCCATGTAGACGATATCAGCCATTCGGCAAATTTCCACTACATTCGGTCCAAATAAGCAATCTGGATTTCCTTTCCGCATTGCTTTTATCTTCTCTAAATCAGGATCAATGGTCTGTATATTATCTGTCAATTCATTTAAATTGGCATCCCTTTCAAAAATATCATCCAGACTGTCTCCCTCCGTACCGTATCCAAAAAACACATCCAGAAGCACCGCCTGATGCCCCTTTTCACGTAATGCCCTGCATACCTGTGTTCCTGTTGTAATGGATACATCTCTCTCTGTACTAAGTCCGCCCGCTAAAACTACTATTTTCATCTGCATTCTCCATTCTGTCTGTTATGATTAATTTCCATCTTATCACAGGGGCTTCGTTTGTCAACTGCATTTTGTTCCCTGCTATTCCGCTCCAGAAATCAGTCTCCTGTCTATACATTATGACTCACGCAGTCTTTCGTTCCTTCTATAGCATATCTTCTGCCTGGTCTGTCTCCTGCACAAACCCTTCATACACCATATCAATATACTCCCAGATTTCCTCCCGTCCTGATTTTGTCATAGAGGAATAAGCAATGACCGGTGTTCCTTCCACCACATCCAGCGTATTTTTAATCTCCCTGATCTGTTTCGCCTTCTGGGAACGCTTTACCTTATCCTCCTTGGTAGCAATGATAATCGGATTAAAGCCATAATTCAAGCACCACTGGTACATCTGGATATCATTCTGGTTGGGTTTATGACGAATGTCAACCAACAGGAAAATCAAACGCAGAGTCTTGGAGCCTTCCAGATAACGGTCTATCATCTTTCCCCACTTTTCCACTGTATTCTGTGATACCTTAGCATAGCCATAGCCTGGCAGATCCACAAAATACAACAGATCATTGATGTTATAAAAGTTCACTGTCTGTGTTTTCCCTGGCTGGGAAGAAGTTCTGGCATAGGATTTACGGTTCATCAATCCATTGATCAGAGAAGATTTTCCCACATTGGAACGTCCTGCAAAGGCAATTTCCAGTTTGTCATTATCCGGCATCTTGCTGGTAATGCCACACACCGTTTCCAGATTTACACTTTTTATCTTCATAGCCTTCCTCCATTCTTATTGCTATACTATGATAAACTGACTGCCACCTTCCAGATATCTTCTATCTTTGCAGCAAATCGGATCTCTGTTCCTTCCAATACTTCTGCTTCCAGCTCCTGGATGTCCTTTTTATTCTTCTCTGGCACCATCACCAGGCAGATTCCTGCTGCTTTGGCAGCCAGGAGCTTCTCCTTCAGTCCTCCAATCGGAAGTACCCTGCCCCGCAGCGTTACCTCACCTGTCATGGCGATATCCGGACGCACCGGAAGCTCCAGAATCGCAGAATAGATAGCAGTTGCCATCGTCACTCCGGCAGATGGGCCATCCTTTGGCACAGCCCCTTCCGGCACATGAACATGAATATCATGCTTTTTAAAATAATCTTCAGCTACCTTTTCATACACCCGTGACTTTACTAGCGTAAGGGCTATTTTAGCAGATTCCTGCATAACCTCTCCCAGCTTTCCTGTCAGTTCCAGCTTTCCGCTTCCCGGCAGGATCGAAACTTCGATTTCTAATGTATCTCCACCAACACTGGTCCAGGCAAGGCCACGCACAACACCAATCTCCGGCTTTTCATTTGCCATACTCTGCTGATATAATGGTTTGCCCAGATATTCCTCCAGATTACGGTCAGAAATACGGATTTTAGTCCCTTTTTCCTCAGCAACAGCTTTTGCCCCTTTGCGGCACAGCGAGGCAATTTTTCGTTCCAGGCCTCTCACACCTGCCTCTTTCGTGTAGTTTAAGATCACTCTGCGAAGTGCCTTGTCAGTAATGGATATCTGCTGCTTTTTCAAGCCATTTTTTTCACACTGTTTCTGCCACAAATGGTCCTTTGCAATGTGGAATTTTTCATTCTCTGTATAGCCTGCCACCTCAATGACCTCCATACGGTCCAGAAGTGGTCTTGGTATCGTGTCAAGACTATTTGCTGTACAGATAAACAGCACCTGGGATAAATCCAGAGACAGTTCAATATAATGGTCAGAAAAATTCTTATTCTGCTCCGGATCCAATACCTCCAGCAGCGCAGAAGAAGGGTCTCCCTTTACATCACTTGCCAGCTTATCCACCTCGTCCAGAAGCATTAATGGATTTTTTACTCTGGCGTTCTTTAATCCCTGGGCAATCCTTCCCGGCATGGCTCCTACATAAGTTCTCCTGTGTCCTCTGATTTCCGCCTCGTCTCTGACTCCTCCAAGGCAGATCCGCACATATTTCCGGTTCATCGCCTTCGCCACAGAACGGGCGATGGAGGTCTTTCCAGTGCCCGGTGGTCCCACCAGACAGATGATCGGACTGGCTCCATCCTCCTTCAGCTTCTTGACCGCAAGACATTCCAACACACGTTCCTTTACCTTGGAAAGTCCGTAATGATCTGCATCCAATATTTCACTGGCATGATGGATATCCAGATTATCCTTGCTGGTCTTCTTCCACGGCATGGCAAGAAGTGTCTCAATATAGCCTCTGATGACAGCACTTTCTGAGGAATTGGAGCTAACCAGCTTAAACCGGCGGATTTCCTCACTGATTTTATGTTTCACTTTTTTGGGAGCTTTCAGCTTCGACAGCTGTTCCAAAAAACGGTCAGACTCCGTAGATGTATCCTCATCTCCCAATTCTTTATGAATCGCCTTTATCTGTTCTCTCAGATAGTATTCCTTTTGATTTTCTTCTACCTGGCTTTTGACCTTGACTGCAATGTCTCCCTGAATCTTTAAAATCCCAATTTCCCTGTTAATGATAACAGCAAGTGCTTCATATCTTTTTTTCAGGTCACTCTCATCCAGGATACTTTGTTTGAGATGATAGTGGACCGGAATATTTGCCGTAATCTGATAGATCATTTCCGATAAATCTGTTCCATCCATTACGGTCTCCACTACCTGCTGGTTCAATTTTCCATGCTCCGAGGCATAGATGGAAAAAATCCGCTTCAACTCCCGGACCATGGCAATGATTTCCAGCTGATAGGTCCGCTTTCCATCTGAAGTCAGAATACTGTCATCTGACCAGAAATCCTCCTGTGGCAGATCCGGTTCGGCTTCCACTGCGGCCTCCTGATACTCCCCGACAGTTTCCAGATATTGCAGCTTTGCTCTTCTTTCTCCCACTAAAACAACACGGATTATTTTCCCTGGCATTCTGACAATCTGTTTTACCTGGGAAAGTGTTCCCATTTCAAACAGCTCTTCCACACCTGGCTCCTCCACAGAAGGATCTCTCTGCGCCACAGCAAACACCAGCTGTTCTCCGCTCATAGCAGCTTCCAGCGCCGCTACCGTCTTCTCTCTTCCCACCTCAAAATAAACAGTTACTCCCGGCATGACCACCACATCCCGGAGTGTCAAAACAGGTACTTTTATCATATTTCCCCTCCATTCCGCTGACAGTACCGCTATAAACACAGCATTTTATATAGGAAAAACAGAGGGTGCTGTAAAGCCCCCTCTGTTCGCAAAAATCCACACATTTTTATGCGATTTCTCCCTCTTCCGCTTTTTTGGAAGAAAGTTTCTTTCCAGCATCTTTTTTCAGCACCAGAGTCGGCTCAGCCTCTCCTACAGCAGCTTCCTTTGTAATAATACATTCTACGACATCCTCGTTGGAAGGTATTTCATACATGGCATTCTGCATCACAGATTCCATAATCGCTCTTAATCCTCTGGCTCCTGTCTTTCTCTCAATAGACCTCTTTGCCACAGCTGCAATGGCTTCCTTTTCAAAAGTCAGCTTCACATCATCCAGCTCAAAAAGCTTCTGATACTGCTTGGTAATGGCATTTTTCGGCTCTACCAGAATCTTCTCTAATGCTTCTTCATCTAATAAATCCAGTCCCACATTGATCGGCAGACGTCCGATCAGCTCCGGAATCAGCCCAAATTTCACGAAATCTTCCGGAAGTACCTGCTTAAACAGCTCGCCTACATTTTCATCCTGCTTGTCAGAAATCTCAGAATTAAATCCAATCGATTTCTGTCCGATACGTGCTCCGATGATTTTTTCCAGACCATCAAAGGCTCCGCCGCAGATAAACAGAATATTTGTCGTATCCAGCTGATAAAATTCCTGATGCGGATGCTTTCTTCCTCCCTGAGGCGGTACACTGGCAACTGTTCCCTCCAGAATCTTCAACAGGGCCTGCTGTACTCCTTCCCCGGAAACATCACGTGTAATGGACACATTTTCGCCCTTTCTGGTAATCTTGTCTATCTCATCAATATATATGATCCCGTGCTGTGCACGCTCCATATCATAATCTGCTGCCTGAATGATCTTCAGCAGAATATTCTCTACATCTTCACCTACATAACCAGCCTCTGTCAGAGCAGTGGCATCTGCTATGGCAAAAGGAACATTCAGAATCTTTGCAAGTGTCTGTGCCAGAAATGTCTTACCGGAACCTGTCGGTCCCAGCATGATAATATTACTCTTCTGAAGCTCTACATCCATGCTTTTTTCAGAAAGAACACGCTTATAGTGATTGTAAACAGCTACCGACAATACTTTTTTTGCGTCCTCCTGGCCTACTACATACTCATCCAGAAATTCTTTCATTTCCTTCGGTTTCAGCAAATTGATGTCGGTGTCAGAATCATAGCTGATATCGCCACTTTCCAGTTCCTCTTCAATAATCTCAGAACACAAGTCGATACACTGGTCACAGATATATACTCCAGGTCCTGCTATCAGTTTTCGAACCTGGTCCTGTGTCTTTCCACAGAAAGAACACTTTAATTTCATTTCCTCTTTCTTTCCCGCCATTCTAATCCTCCATTTTACCGGCATTTACAAAACAATCAAATTTTATGCACGTTTTGTGATTACCTGATCGATCAGGCCATACGCTTTTGCTTCTTCAGCAGTCATATAATTATCTCTCTCTGTATCCTGTGCGATCAACTCTAATGGTTTTCCTGTATTTTCTGCCAGAATCTGGTTTAAACGTTCCCTTGTCTTTAAAATCTGTTCTGCTACAATGCGGATTTCTGTCTCCTGACCCTTTGCCCCTCCGGATGGCTGATGGATCATAATTTCTGCATTTGGCATAGCATATCGTTTTCCCTTTGCTCCGCCAGCCAGCAGAAATGCTCCCATACTGGCAGCCAGTCCCATACAGTAGGTTGCCACATCACATTTGATATAATTCATTGTATCATAAATAGCAAAGCCGGCACTAACAGAACCACCCGGGCTGTTAATATAAAGGCTGATATCCTTGTTTGGATCCTGTGATTCCAAAAACAGAAGCTGGGATACAACCAGACTGGCAACATCATCATTTACCTCATTGCACAGAAAAATAATTCTATCCTGTAATAATCTGGAATAAATATCATAGGAACGCTCTCCACTACTCGTCTTCTCAATAACGTAAGGTATACTGTAACTCATTTTCTCACCAATCCTTTCCATAGATAACATGCCCGAAACAGTACAAAGGCAAAGAGCGCCAACCTTGAGTTGCCAAAACAGGCAGTTCCAGGCTGACGCTACTAAATGCAAATTATTTTTCTACTGCTGCATCAACAACAAATTCAACCGCTTTCTGTACAGCGATGTCCATACCAATCTGCTTCTTCTCTTCTTCGCCAATCAGCTCTTTTAACTTATCTGCTTCCATCTGATACATAGATGCCATATTCTCCATTTCCTTCTGAATATCTTCCTCAGATGCTTCAATATTTTCTGCAGCAACAACTGCCTCCAATACCAGACGGCTCTGAATACGCTTTAAGGCCTGTGGCTTCAGCTCTTCTGCCATTTTATCCGGTGTGAGGCCGGTAAACTGCATATACTGCTGCAGAGAGAGTCCCTGAGACTGGATACGCTGTGCAAATTCCTGTGTCATCTGGTTCACCTGTGTGTTGATCATTGGTTCAGGAATCTCCATTGTTGCGTTCTCAATGATCTTAGTAACGACATCTTCTTCCTTTTCTCTCTTTAAAGCAGCTTCTTTGTTCTCCAGAAGCTTCTTCTCCAAATCAGCCTTATACTCTGCGATAGTATCAAAGTCAGATACATCCTGTGCAAAATCATCATCCAGCTCCGGAAGCTCCTTTACCTTGATCTCCTTTACAGTAACCTTGAACAATGCAGGCTTGCCCTGAAGCTCCTCTGCCTGATACTGCTCTGGGAAGGTAACATTTACTTCTACTTCCTCACCAATCTTCTTGCCGATCAGCTGTTCTTCAAAATTATCAATAAAGGAATGAGAACCAATGGTCAGCGGATAGTCTGTACCCTTACCGCCTTCAAATGGCTCACCATCAACATAACCATCAAAATCAATCGTAGTAATATCTCCATCCTCTACTGCTCTGTCATCTACAGTAATCATTCTGGCATTGCTTTCTCTTACCTTATCGATCTCTGCATTTAACTCATCCTCTGTAACTTCAGCTGCCTTCTTCTCTACTTCAATTCCTTTATAATCACCCAGGGTAACCTCTGGCTTAACAGCAACAGTAGCTGTAAAGATAAAAGGCTTTCCTTTTTCAATCTGTACTACATCAATAGAAGGCTGAGCTACGATCTCCAGCTCACTTTCCTTTGCAGCTGCTTCATATGCATCTGGAATCACAATATTTGCTGCATCCTCAAAAAATACTGCTGGTCCATACATTTTCTCAATCATTGCACGAGGTGCTTTTCCCTTACGGAATCCCGGAAGAGCAATCTTTGCCTTATTCTTCTGATATGCCTGGTTTACAGCGGCATCAAAATCCTCAGCACTTACCTCAACTGTAAGCTTTGCCATACTCTTCTCTAACTTTTCTACCTGTACACTCATTTTAATTATCCTCCTTATATTATACGGGTTAACCTCCCGTAAGTCACCATTGGTATACTATATCACGAACATTCGTCCAATAGCAAGCCTTTTTCACAAATTTTATTTTCCTTTAATCGACAGCATGCCCCTTCTGATACAGCACCTGGACAACCTGGTCGACATACTTTTCACAAAGCTCTTCCGTTTCTGCCTCAACCATCACACGGATCACCGGCTCTGTACCGCTTTCACGAATCAAAATACGTCCATTCTCTCCCAACAGCTTTTCTACCTCATCAGCTGCCGCAATCACATCCTTATCCGCTCTTGCTGTCGGTTTGTCTGCCACACGGACATTCTTTAACAGCTGCGGATAAACCTTCAAATTCTTTCGGAGCTCTGATAACTTTTCTTTTTTTTCCAGCATAACTTCCATCAACATCAGGGAAGTCAAAACGCCATCTCCTGTCACAGCATACTTACTGAAAATAATATGTCCAGACTGCTCTCCACCCAGAGAGTGACCATACTGCATCATATTTGCATTGACATATTTGTCTCCTACTGCTGTTTTTTCATAGGAGATCCCTTCCTTATCAAATGCTTTATATAACCCCAGATTGGACATAATTGTAGTAACTACCGTATTGTTATTTAACTCTCCTTTTTCCTTCAGATAACAGCCGCACAAATATAAAATACAGTCACCGTCGATAATCTGTCCCTTATCGTCCACTGCCAGACAGCGGTCCGCATCTCCATCGTAAGCAAATCCCACGTCCAACTGGTTCTCTATTACATATTTCTGTAAATTTTCAATATGGGTAGAACCACAGTTATCGTTGATATTGGTACCGTCCGGATTCATTCCGATCGTATAGGTCTTTGCTCCCAGGGCGTCAAATACACCTTTTGCCACGGAATAGGAAGAACCATTGGCACAGTCCAGCCCCACCCTGATGTTTTTAAAGGAACGGGTCGCCAGTGACATCAGATATCCAATATATCGATGGCGTCCAATCGCATAATCTACTGTACGGCCTATGTTTTCACGAGTTGCCAGAGGAATGGTATCCTCCGGACTGTCAATATAAGTCTCTATCTTTTCTTCTACTTCCGCTTCTAATTTATGTCCATTTCCATTGATAACCTTCAGTCCATTGTCATAATAAGGATTGTGGCTGGCAGAAATCATGATCCCACAATCAAACTGCTCGGTACGGACCACATAGGATACACTTGGAGTCGGAGTTACATGGAGCAGATATACATCTGCGCCGCTTGCAGTCAGTCCGGAGGACAGAGCATCCTCAAACATATAACTTGATCTGCGGGTATCCTTTCCTATCACAATTCTTGCCTTATGTTCCTGACCATAGTACCAGCCAAGAAAACGACCTACTTTATATGCGTGTACTACATTCAAATCTACATTTGCCTCACCACGGAAGCCATCCGTACCAAAATATTTCATTCCAAAAAACTCCTTTCCTCTCTCCCAAAAAGCTTTATGCCATGTAAACTGGCACAACATTTTAATTCTATCATATTCGTTTTTTGAAATCAATCCTTCTGTCCATCGAGTTTCTGAAACATTTCTTAATTTTTTTATAACAGTTATTTTCCTGATTTTTCTACATTTTCTGCACTTATCCAAAAAATGGAATTGTTTCGTTTTCTAAAACGCAGTGTCCAAAATGGCAGATTACTATATTTTACACCTTGTACATGGCGTATAGGAATCCGCAAATTGATAAAATAGAATAGAAAAAATGCATGGAGGTATTACTACGAATGAAAACGACTCAAAAAAACTTTGATACCGAGACTTTTTCCCTCCGTCTTTCCCAGCTGAGAGAAGCAAAAAACATCAGTGCAAGAGCAATGAGCCACTATCTGGGACATAACAGAAATTATATCAACCAGATTGAAACGCAAAAATTTCTTCCGTCCCTTGCTGAGTTTTTTGAAATCTGCAATTTTCTTTCTGTTTCGCCAAGTGAATTTTTTGATATGGATATCAAAAATCCAAATGAAATTTCAGATATCGCTGACCTGTGCAAAAAGCTGACTCCTGAGCAGGCAGACGGAGTCTATCACATGTTAAAAGAATTTATCCGCTGAATCTTCCTTACGGATCAATATTCGCCAAAATGGCATTCTTTTTCTCTCTCTGAAATAGTAGCAAACTGATATCCCTTTTCCTCCAGCATGGTTATTACCTCATCCAGTGTATCCAATGTCGCACGGTTTGTGTTGGAATCATGCATCAGTATCACTGGTTCTTCCACACGAAAACAATCTTTTTTTATGTTTTCCAGAATAGAACCTGTGCTTGGTGTTCCCACCGAATCCTCTGCACTGACATTCCAGTCCACATATTTCATTTTCTCCCTCTGTAACCGGCTGACAATATCCTTTTTAAATCCACAGATATAACAATTGGAACTTCCCCAGGGGAACCGCCACACAATAGGCTGATATTGAAATTCCTGCTCCAGCAGCGTCTTCACTTTGCTGACATCCTGATAATAAGACTCTGCTGACTGGTATATTTTGCCAGACTCATGACTATAGGTATGGATACCGATTTCATGTCCTTCCCGGATTTCCCTTCTGACAACCTCCTTCATGTCTCCCTCAATCTGCTGTCCGATCAGAAAAAAAGTCGCCTTCGCCTGATGCTTTTTTAAAATATCCAGATATCTATCTGTCAGCCCACTGGGACCATCATCAAAGGTAAGATATGCAGTCTTTTTTTTCTGCTGTCCTGTCTCCTCCTCGTCGGTTGTCTGGCTTTCCCCCATATCCAATATTCCCTCTGAGAGTTCCTGCCGCTCCATATCACTCTGGCTGCTGGCAGTCTCTGTATAGTTGTGCAGAGAATAGTATTCCCCTGCCAATAAAAAACCAGCCAGCACAACTCCCAGTAAAACTCCCCATTTCCTTGTCATTTTCCAACAACCTTTCTCAAATGCTCTCTCTTATTCAGCCTATTCTTCTATTTTCTCTACTATGTCTAAAACCCTCTGAAATGTTTTGCGAAAATCTTTAAGTAAATCGTCCAATATGCTTGCTTTTCAGGCAGAATTACGATATACTTTATCTACTTAGGTCATGTATTGATAAATGGATTCTTTTTTCCTTGCAATCCATCAATCTGGCCAGTCACTATATTAGATTTATGCCGGCAGACGGCGGAATGGAGGATTCTATGAAATTCGGTTTTTTTGATGATCCAAACAGGGAGTATGTCATTACTACACCAAAGACACCACTGCCTTGGATCAACTATCTGGGAAGTACAAGTTTCTTTTCCCTGATTTCAAACACCTGTGGAGGATATAGCTTTTATAAGGACGCAAAGCTTCTTCGTCTGACACGTTATCGTTATAATAATGTTCCAAACGATGAAGGCGGACGTTACTATTACATAAAGGAAAATGATACGGTATGGAATCCGGGCTGGCAGCCGGTCAAGACAGATTTAGATTCTTATGAGTGCCGTCATGGTATGGGCTACAGCCGTTTCACCTCTTCCAAAAACGACCTGGAGGCTTCTTTACTGGCTTTCGTTCCTGTCAATGACAACTGTGAGATCAATCAGATCAAACTGACCAATAACTCATCTGAGAAGAAGTCTTTTACTCTCTTCTCTTACATTGAATTTTGTCTTTGGAATGCAATGGACGATATGACAAACTTCCAGCGCAACTTAAATACCGGCGAAGTAGAAGTCATTGATTCTACAATCTATCACAAGACGGAATACCGTGAGCGCCGTAATCACTATGCTGTTTATTCTGTCAATGCTCCTGTTGACGGTTTTGATACCAGCCGTGATGAGTTCCTTGGTGCATACCGTGGAGTGAATGACCCTCAGGTCGTTTCGGAAGGAAAATCCCACAATTCCGTCACCAGCGGATGGTATCCAATCGGTTCCCATCAGCTTAATGTTACTTTGGAGCCAGGTGAGACAAAGAGCTTTATCTTCGTGCTGGGCTATTGTGAAAACCCAGTTGACCAGAAATTCACAGCTCCAAATGTTATCAATAAAAAACCGGCTGACGAGCTTCTTGCCAAATACCAGACAGATGATCAGGTAGATGCTGCTCTGGCTGAATTAAAAGCAAACTGGGAAGATCTTCTCTCCAAGTTCACTGTAAAATCCGACGAAGAAAAACTAGACCGTATGGTAAATATCTGGAATCAGTATCAGTGTATGGTTACCTTTAATATGTCCCGTTCTGCATCCTACTATGAGTCAGGAATCGGCCGTGGCATGGGCTTCCGTGATTCCTGTCAGGATTTACTTGGATTCGTCCATCTGATTCCAGAACGTGCAAGAGAACGAATCATTGATATCGCTTCCACCCAGTTCCCTGACGGAAGTGCTTACCATCAGTATCAGCCTTTGACCAAAAAAGGAAATGCTGATATCGGTTCCGGCTTTAATGATGACCCGCTTTGGCTTATTGCCTGCGTTTCTGCCTATATCCGCGAAACAGGAGACACTACGATCCTGGATGAAATGGTACCATTTGACAATGATGAGAGCACTGCGGTACCTCTGATGGAACATCTGAAACGTTCCTTCGACTATATTGTCAATCATAAAGGACCTCATAATCTCCCACTGATCGGACGTGCTGACTGGAATGACTGCCTGAACTTAAACTGCTTCTCTGAGCAGCCTGGTGAATCCTTCCAGACCTTTGGTCCTAGCGAGGGTCCTGTTGCTGAATCTGTATTTATCGCTGGTATGTTTGTAAAGTATGGTTCCGAATATGCAGATCTATGTGAGTTTACTGGCAATCAGGCAGAAGCAGAACGCGCACGCAGCGAAGTTTCCACTATGACAGATGCCGTATTGAAGGATGGCTGGGACGGTGAATGGTTTGTTCGTGCTTACGATGCACACGGTGACAAGGTTGGTTCCAAAGAATGTGAAGAAGGTCAGATCTACATCGAGCCACAGGGCTTCTGCGTACTGGCTGGCATTGGTGTAGAAGGCGGACAGGCTAAGCAGGCTCTGGATTCTGTTAAGGAGAGACTGGATTCCAAGTACGGTATTGTACTGTTACAGCCGGCATATACCAAATATCATGTTGAACTGGGTGAAATCTCCTCCTATCCACCTGGATACAAGGAGAATGCAGGTATCTTCTGCCACAACAACCCATGGGTTTCCTGTGCAGAGACTGTAATCGGACGCGGAAACCGTGCGTTTGAAATTTACCGTAGAACCTGCCCTGCTTACATTGAGGATATCAGTGAGATCCACTGCACAGAGCCTTATGTATACTCCCAGATGATTGCTGGTAAAGATGCTCATTTCTTCGGTCAGGCAAAGAACAGCTGGCTGACTGGTACTGCTGCATGGACCTTTGTCAATGTATCCCAGTATATTCTCGGTGTAGTACCTACCTTAAAGGGCTTGAGCATTGATCCTTGTGTCCCAACAGAAATGGGAACCGGTTTTACCATGACCAGAAAATACCGTGAAGGTGTATATCATATCACTGTACAAAACGAGAATAAGGTCGAGAAAGGCGTTACTAAGCTCATTGTGGATGGCAAGGAGCTGACAGGCACTACTGTCGTACCTTATGAGAAGGGCAAAACTGAGTACAATGTAACCGTTGTTATGGGTGAATGAAAAAATTACTGCATAAGATATAACAGAACAAAATCTCATAAAAAAGCTTCCGATATTCCATAATATCGGAAGCCTTTTTTATCCTATTTCAACCTGTGATATCCATAACTGGCATAGAATCCAGCAATTCGTCTAATGGGACAGCCTCTTCATCTAACTTCACCAGACCGTCTGCTGTAATTTCTTTCTTCTCCTCTGGAATTTCAAACCACCGGTTTCTCTCATCCAAAACTTTTCCTTCCAGATAAGCCTTTTTCTTTTTTCCATGAAGACGTTCTGCCTTCGCCTCTCTCTTTGTCTCCGGAAGTCTGGCATATTCCATTGTCTTTTTGAACTCCTCATAACTTACTCTGTAAGTATTAAGCAACGCCTCTTTGTCCGGATCTTCCTCAGCAACAGAACCAATCGCCTGGTTATAAACCTCTTCCACTTCTTCTTTTGACTGACAATGCTTCCACTTCTGTTCCAGCTTCAGTCTTTTATATTCGATACGTCGTGCCATCCGGTAGGCAACGGGATCGTGTACTCTCAAATAATTCATCTCCTGTGCCGACAGCTTTTTACCGCTTTTCAGCTTTGCCATCAGTTTTTTCTGATAGACCGCATGCTCCTCCTCCGTCATATCTTCCCCCGGATCATAGATAGACTTCAACTCTTTTTTCCACAACTCTCTGGCTGACAGCTCCTGCACTTCCTCCTGTTCGTTCTGTGCATCCTCTCTCTTCCGGACAACATTCCTGTCAGACGGTAAAGCCTCCCGGAACATCTGTTTATTCCATATCTTCATAAAATCCCCCATTTCTATCAAATCACCAAATAATATTCCAGAGATCTATTCCTACCTAATATGTCGGTGATTCCATAAAAATATTGAGACCTATTTCTTATATTTTCAAAATTTTCCAAACTAAGGTTACTTATTTTCTCTTTTGATACTGGGTAAAATAGTATTCCAGATCATAATAAGTCTGTTCCTCAGAATCATGTGTCATGACCCACTCCGGGTCTTTGTCCAGATTGGGAAAAAAGGTGTCTGCCTCATAGGTGTAATCAATTTTAGTGATGAATGCCCTGTTGCAGTAAGGCAAAAACTGTCGGTATATCGTCTCTCCGCCGATAATATAAATCTCTTTATCTGAATGCTTCTCTAATTCCTGCAGTGCTTCTTTCATACTGTGTACCACTATGGCATCCGAATAGTGATAGTCCAGCTTATGTGTCAGTACAATATTGGTCCTTCCTTTTAACGTTGTGCCTCCCGGAAGACTTTCCATCGTTTTTCTGCCCCCCAGCACAATACCTCCCATCGTAATTTCCTGAAATAGCTTTTTGTCCTGGGGAATACTGACCAAAAGCTGTCCTTTATTGCCAATCCCCCAGTTTCTATCTACTGCTGCAATGAGATTCATACTCATACCATACCTTTCTTATTGTCCTTTTCCGTCAGAACCAGATTATTCCCAAGGCTCCTTTTTCTTCTCCTTCGGTACAAACAGATATTCATATTCTCCCGGGATATATGCTTTTATATAAATTCCTTCATTCCGGTAATCTTCCTCCAAGACCTGTCCATATTTTCGTACTGTATTGACCTGCGCTGCCTGATCGTATGGAAATACCTTTTCCAATAAAATCTGATTCTCCTTCAGTACCTCAGAAAGCATCTGAAGCATTTCCTCAACGCCTTCTCCTGTTTTCGCTGATATACGCACGGTCCGGTCCGCTTTTAAATCCTTCAGCACCTGCCCTTCTTCCAGACGGTCTATTTTGTTAAAAGCAGTGACAACCTTCTTATCACCTATCTCCAATTTGCGAAGGGTTTCATACACAGTGTACATCTGGGCATCCATATCCGGATTTGAACAATCCACCACATGAAGTATGACATCTGCATATTTTGCCTCCTCCAAGGTACTGCGGAATGCCTGGATCAAGTGATGAGGCAGCTTACGGATAAACCCGACCGTATCCGTAAACAACATTTCTTCCCTACAGTCAAAGGCTGACTCCTCTTTTGAAAAATTCTCCTTTGATAATTTTCTCGTAGTCGGATCCAGTGTAGCAAACAGCTTATTCTCAGAGAGAACCCCTGCACCTGTCAGATAATTTAACAAAGTGGATTTCCCTGCATTGGTATATCCTACGATTGCTACTACCGGAACTGAATTTTCCTGACGCTTTTTCCGGGTCAGTTCTCGCGTCCTCTGAACCTGGAGCAGATCCTTTTTTAACATCGAGATTCTGTCTTTAATCAAACGCCTGTCCATTTCCAGCTTTTGCTCTCCAGGACCTCTTGTACCAATTCCGCCACCCAGTCTGGACAACTCGCTTCTTCCACCAACCAGGTGGGAAGAACGGTAGCGAAGCTGTGCCAGTTCTACCTGAAGTTTTCCTTCATTGGTAGAAGCATGTTTTGCAAAAATATCTAAAATCATTACCGTCCGGTCAATCACTTTAACATCTAATGCCTCAGATAGATTGCGAAGCTGAGCCGGACTCAGTTCGTCATCACAGACAACGGAATCTGCCTCATATTTCTGGACCAGCTCTCTGACCTCTTCTATTTTTCCTTTTCCAATGTAGGTTCCCGGATGCATCCGTTCCCGGTTCTGGATCACCATCGCCACCGTTCTTGCTCCGGCAGTCTGTCCCAGTTCTTCCAACTCCTCCAGAGATTGTCCGGTATCATCGCCATCTGCGGTAGCAACTCCTACCAAAATTATTTTTTCCTGTTCCTCAGAAGTTTCATAAATCATTTCGCTCACTGCAAATTCTCCTGTTTTCTTTTTTTCTGTTTTGTTCTGGTTTTGATAAATTCCAGCTCTTTTTTCATTTTTTCATCCTGAGGATAAACACTCAGATACTCTTTTGCTGACTTTTTCGCCTTTTGAAAAAATCTTTCCCTTTCATATACCAAAATCTGGTTCTGCCACAAAAGGGCGCGGTCTGCACTGTCACTGATCTGCAACCCTGCATCCAGATATTCCGATGCTTTTGCATAGTCTCCCTTTTCAATGGAACACCCTGCCAGCTGATTGTATGCCAATGCACGGAATTGTCCCTTAGACTTCAGATAGGCTTTAAAATAACTTTCAGCTCCGTCATAATCCTTCTTTGACATCGCATTCATTCCCAGATAATATTCAGACTCGGCATATCCATTCTCCAAAGATTTTTGAAAATACTCTGTTGCCTTTTCTTCATCACCCTGATACTGATAAGCTCTTCCGATCTGACATAACACAAACGGATCTTTACTCTTTGTCTGTGTAATCTCCTTCAGAATCTGTTCGGAGGTATCCTCCTCACCCTGACTCTGACACAGCTCATACAGTCGGAAATAGGCCTCGTATTTTTCCTGTCCGGATGCTTTTATCACTAACTGATAATCTTTTTTTGCCTCTTCCCACTCTTTTAGTTTCTCTTCCAGAGATGCTTTCTTTAAATAGGCTGACCAGTTTTCCTTATCTTTCTTAATTGCCTGTTGATACATCTCCTTTGCCTTTTCTTGCTCCCCAAGCACTTCATAAACTGCTCCCTGGCTGCATAAAATGTCCGCATCCATTGATCCCGGTTCTTTGAATTCCAGTGCTTTCTTACAATACTCCTGGCTTTTGTCATACTGGTTCAGATTAAAATATGCCAGAGCTTCACCATAAAACAACTGTTTATTGTTCGCATTGGCAATACGGTTATCTGTGTCCTGATATGCCAGTTCAAACTGTTCAATTGCCTGTTGATACTCTCCCATACCATTTAGGATCATGCCATATCCAATATAATATTCTGCCTTTTCTTTATTCTCTTTAATCGCAGCTTCCAAATATTGTGCCGCCTCTGTATAGTTTCCTTCCTGTGCCAGACGGATTCCTTTTTCATAGGACTTTTTCCCATCACCACATCCCGATAACACAAAACTACTGCACAATGCCAGTAAAAAAATTCCCATATATTTTCTCACAGTTCGTTCCCCTTTTATTGCCAGTATGTCATCTTGCTGATCATCTGACTATATCATGCATGATGCTATATGTTAAACTTCCCGTAGAAATTATACCACATCTCATAGAAAAAAAGAAACGGAAATCTCTTCTTTCATCAACGGGAAAGGAAAGATTTCCGTAAATTTCATTATGATAAATCGTGTTTCAATATCCGTTTATTAAAATCAGCCAATCATCTCATTAACCTTGTCACGTAAAATCTGGCGTTCCTGAGCAGTAAATGTCTTCTTGTCTAAAAGCTCTTTACAATAAAGCTCCATATCGTTGTCATCCCAGAATTCCATATCATCCTTCAGCATCTGGGTACGATATTCATGCTTGTCAATCAAAATACGGTAATAAAAATATCTTCCATCACGATATTGCTCCAAAAATCCCTTACGAACCAGTTTACCAAGGAATGTTGATACAGTCTGTGGCTTCCAATCCTTTTTGTAATTATCATTTGCAAGACCCATAATATGTGCCAGTCTGGCTCCATCCCCAAGGTCCCATACACATTTCATCGTAATTTTTTCACTTTCTGTCAATGCTTTTGCTCTCATTGCCCTACCTCTTCTTTCTTTCATCATGTTTGGTTTGGAACCCTATTACAGTTTAATATACTAACAAATTCAAGAATACAAATCAAGTAGTTTTCCCTATTTTTTTGTTAAGAAACTTTGACCTAATTATGAACATTCTTTGACTAATCGATTTAAATCGAATAATTGTCCGATTGCTGTTCGCTCCATTCCACCAAATCAGCTAATGTAATATGATCCACTACTCCTTTAATCGCCTCATTCAGCTCTTTCCATACCCTTAACGTCACACAGGTATCCTGACGCACACAGTCATTTTCCTCATACTCCAGACAACTCACCGGAGCAAGGCTGCCCTCCGTCAGCCGGAGAATCATTCCCACTGTATAATCTGACGGACTTTTTGTCAAAAGATATCCCCCCTGGGGTCCTCTTATACTTTTGACAAATCCTGCTTTATTCAGAACAGAAATGATCTGCTCCAGATATTTATCCGATATATTCTGTCTCGCTGCTATATCCTTAATTCTAACCGGTGTTCCTGTATCATGTAATGCAATATCCAGCATCAACCGAAGAGCATATCTTCCTTTTGTTGATATCTTCATCTTTCTCTTCCTCTAACCTTTCCATGTTTTTATTTGACTTCATTATAAACTATTTGCTGCTATATTTCCATAGTATTTTAGTATGGAAACTGTAAAAAAGAAGACCGCATACATCTCTGTATACAGTCTCCTTTTTGCTAAAGCTTGATAGAATTTATTTTACTTTTACCTTAATGGTTGCCTTCTTCTTATTGTACGTAGAAATCTGTACCTTATATGTTTTCTTCTTTGCCTTCTTGCCAACCGAAATACTTACTTTTCCGTTATATACAGAAGCAGAGATCTTAGCTTTTTTCAAAGTCTTTGCATTTGCCACAGACATTCTGTAAGATGCAGATTTGGAAGGCTTCAGGGAGTACTTCACTGTTGCAGATTTTCCTCTCTTGACAACTACTTTCTTCTTAGCGACCTTTACTTTCTTAGGTGCCTTCTTAACGGTAACAGTAATCGTCTTAACCTTCTTTTTATTAACCTTAATAGTTATTTTAGCCTTACCAGGCTTCTTCGCAGTGATCACACCCTTCTTGGATACAACTGCTACTTTCTTCTTAGAAGTCTTATACTTTGCTTTCTTAGCCTGCGCCTTGGTAAGAACACCGTTAATCTTATGTTTTTCCTTCACACCAAGTGTCAGCTTGGATGGAGTGCTATTATCCTTGACGGTTTTAATCTTGGAAACACCGAATCCATAGCTCTTGGCAGATGGATTTGTAGATACGATAACTACAGCAAACTTCTTGCCTGCCAAAGTAACAGTCTTCTTCTTTAACTGGCTGCCAGTATATTTTGTTGCCTTTCCATTGCCATCAATAACATACATATAATCTTCTTTATTGACAGATGTCTTTTTATCAAAGGTAACCTTTATCTTGCCAACATTTCCATTTGCCTGATAACCATATGCAGAAACCGTGTCCTTGATTACATACTCAGTTTCTTCAGAGTTAGTAACCTTTCCACTTCTAACTGTTGTAGATTCATCCGGTTCTGCAATATTAGTACCGCCCGGAACTATCTCTTTACCACTTGGCTCATCCTGAATCGTTGTGGAAGAATCAACCGTATAATTATATGGATATTTCACAGCTGCCTTATAATTATGTGCAGACTGTGGTGCTTTACTGCCCATGGAAGGCTGAACAACCATAACATTCACATAAGAGGATCTGGTAGCTGTTTTGCCGTTGATCACAGTCTTCGCTACTACTCTATAGGTAATAATACGGTAAGGGTCTGAATTGCTGTCCTGAGGAGTAATCCTGCCTGGAGCCTTTACACTGACCTTTGCAGAAGCTGCATTTTTCCCCTTTGTATTCTTTGCCTTGATCTCATCGCCAGTAACACCATCCTCTGCATACCACTGATAGGTTACCTTTGCATCTTTTGGTGCTACTACTTTGCTGTTTAATGTAACCGTTCCTCCAACCATTGTTGCCTCAGTGGATGCAGTTACATTACTGATAGCAAATACCGCCTTCTTTGTCAGTGTATAATTTACAGACTGAGACTCACCATCTGTCTTAATATCCAGTCTGTATGAACCATAATTTTCTTTTGCTACGGATGCAATCTCATATTTCGCTTTAGTAGCACCACTGATAGCTACCCACTTCTCGCCATCCCAGGACTCACGGTTCTTGTCATAGAAATACCACTGGAAGGTTGCCGGATATTTCTTCTTGCTGGAAACCGTAGCGCTCATAGATACCTTATCTCCCACATTAGCCGTATAAACTGTCTTACTGGTTTTCACCACTAAGTTGGTGTTGAAGTATACATAAAATGTCACATAGGTAGATTCCTCTGTTCCCGGCACTCTGATACGACAAGTATAGTAACCTACAGTATCTTTATTTACTGCAGCAATATTATAACTGCTTCCTGTTGCTCCTGCAATCATATCACTCACATAGAGCGCTTTTGCATCCTCACGGTCTTTGCAGAAATACCATTCATAGTTTGCAGGATAAGCCGGATCCTCTACTACATTCAGAGCAAGCTTCAGCGCTTTTCCAACGGTTCCCTGCTTGCTAACAACGGAACCGGTATCACCTGCATCACCACCTGCCCAGGTATAGGTCATTGCAGATTTTTGAGAAACCGTAAACGGAATCTTTCCTGTACGCTCTACTCCATCACTGACTACACAGTAATAACTTCCAAAATCACATTTGCGGACAGATGCAATCGTATAGGTAGAAGCTGTAGCTCCAACGATCGCATAATTTCCCTGGTACCACTGATACGTTATTGTTCTTCCTTCTTTGGATGTAGCCGTTATGCCAAGTGTTACTGATGAACCAAGAACAACTTTCTGAACCGAATCGGTAGCATATGCAAGTTCCAGATAACTCTTTGTATCCTTTTTTACTATAAACTTCTTGGATCCTACTCTGACACCATTATACAATGCATTACAGGTATATGTACCATACTGTCCTGCCTCCAGTGCTGCAATATCCAATGTTGCACTGGTATATCCCTCTAACAGAATAGTTCCATCATCCAGAACGGAGTCTGAAATTCCGGAATAATCCACAACCTGTTCTGGCGTAAACGCCCAGACATAACTTAATCCTTCCGCCGGCGTAGCAGCAACTCCCATAGATACCGGCTGGCCAACCTCGCGGACCAGTACACTGTCTGTTGTGTAGTTCAGTTCAACATTGCTCTGCAGATACAGATAGAAATTCAATGTTCTTGTTGCACCAGTCTGCTTATTTGTTACGATACATCTGTAACGGCCAAAATCAGCCAGGGAAACATTGGAAACATTTAATGTATCTGTATTGTTTCCCGGGATTGTCTCTCCAGTCCAGGTACCGACATAGATATCTGTATAGAAATCCTGCTCCGAAGCAAAAGACCACTGATAATCAAAAGCAGCTGCCGCATCATCAGAGTGAGCCCGTACTTTAAAGCTGGCACTGGAACCTTCTTTTACATACTGGGTATAATTTGTCATACGCTCCACATAAAAATTATCATTTCTCGCTATAATAAATTTAACTGTGGATTTACTGATCCCATTGGTTGCAGTACAGGTATAAGTACCAAAATCACTATCCTTTGTCATCGTAAAGGAGTATTTTGCTCCTTCTGCACCATTGATGACCCGGTTATTCTTTGTCCAGGTGTAGGTGATATTTGGATAATTTGGATTGATCCCAATATTCACTGTCAGATCAACCGCTTCACCGATATTTTTATATAAGATATTTTCCGTTGGTGTATTCAACTTCCAGCCATCATCCTCAGCTACCGTATAATTAATAGTGGTTGCATTCACGCCATCACTGACATTCACATGATAAGTACCAAACTGCTCCTTAGTGATATTCTGGATATTGTATGTTGCCTCAGAAGAAATAGCAGATGCTGTAGAAGTAGAAGTAACATAGCTGGTTCCCTGATACCAGGAATATGTAATCGGATATTTTCCTGTTCCATGAAACAGATTTGTTGCATTTACCTTTAAGACTGCCTGACCATTGATCGGTGTCTTGATATAGGTCTCACCCGGATAGACCCATAAACCGGTAATGGCATAAACATCAAAATGCTTTACTTCATAATCTACTTCATTCTTGGCTGCCAGCTTATCCTCTTCTGTCTTGTAGATAGTCGCAACACAGGTATAGGAACCATTTGTATCAGCTGTCAGTGCCGGAATACTGTATGTATTTACATTGTTAGTCAGGGTAGCTAATGGTGTCACTGTCTCATCAATATCATTCCGTTCCAGATTCCCTTTGTACCAGTCATAGCGAATCTGATACTTCGCCGTATCATAGGTCAGACCGTCCATAGTCAATGTAACACTGCTGTCAATCGGCTGACGGATCACCTTCTCATGCTGTTTTAAGCGAAGACCAGAATCCTGGCCAATGGAATAATATCTCTTGGCAGTAGATACCACAGTTCCGCTGGCATCCTTAATGGATATCGTACAGGTATAATCGCCAAACAATGTCTCATCTGACAGTGTAAAAGTATAATTCGGTGTAGTCACAGTGGACAGAACAGAAGGAACAAATGTACCATCTGCCTGTTTTACCATATGATCCCAGGCATACTCTGCAGTATAACCGGCATCAATCCGGATGCCACTATTCAGGGTCACACTCTCACCGAGCGCCTTATAAAAATATGGTTGACCGCTTCCTGTATCAGAATAAGGTAATGCCTCTGATACAGAAATACTATTTGTTGTATAAGTACTGTTCTTGGAATCGGTCACTTTAAGGCGAAATACATTCATACCGCTGTCTGACCAGCTTTCATTAAATGCTGCTGCATATGCATTCGTGGTAGCTCCATCAATAGAAGTAAAACCACTTCCTGATCCCTGTTTTACTTCCCATTGGTATTTGTATTCCGTTGGCTGTGGATTCAGCACAGTTACATCTCCAGTAGTTCCTGAATTACCTGTAACAATTGCAGATGCTAACGTGATCTGCTGTCCAGGATTCACCACATAATCTGTTATATACCGAAGATACATATTGTTGCCGAGAGATAAATATTCATAATCATATGATGTACTTTCGCTCGACTGTTTCTGTGTGCTGTCTTTTGTGATCGTCTTTTCTGCCGCCTTTGCATTTGCCGGCAGATTTGCAGGTATTGCCATGGTAACTGCCAGTGCAGCTGCCAATACTCTTGCCCACTTACGTCTCATATTGTGTCCTCCTTATAATATAATTGTTCATCACCAGCTTTGTCATACTCCCCGCGCAGACTGATGACATGATTACATAGAGTTTTCTCCCTCTATCTTCACTCTCTCATTTTAACTCTTTGTTCATATTTTAGTCAATCTTTTTTCACATTTATCAGTATTTTCGTGATTTCGTATGGATTTCAGCAAACTTCTTGTAAATCTTGTGCAATTTACTCACAACCCAGAATCCGCTTTGCCTGCCGGATCCGTTCCTCTGTTGGAGGTTCGATTCCCTTCAACGGATAATCCAGTCCCAGCTTCTCCCATTTATATATACCCATGGTGTGATAAGGTAATACCTCTGTCTTCTCCACATTACCCAGAGTGTCCAAAAACTCTTTTAAACGGTAAAGATATTCCTCACGGTCACTTCCCTGTGGAACCAGCACATGACGGATCCAGACTGACTTTTCCCTTTCAGAAAGATACTTCGCCATATCCAGGATATTTTCATTGCTCTTCCCTGTGAGTTTTCTATGCTCCTGTTCATCAATCTGCTTAATATCCAGCAGAAATAAATCTGTCAGGGAAAGCAGTTTCTGAAATTTTGAAAAAAAAGGCTCCTGTCGGCTAAATGGGTTTCCACTGGTATCGATCACTGTATGGATTCCCTTTTCTTTTGCCTTTTCAAATAGCTCCATCAAAAAATCCAACTGTAGTAATGGTTCTCCTCCACTCACTGTGATACCACCATCCTCCCCCCAGTAACTGTGATATCTCCATGCTTTTTCAATCAGCTCCTGTGCGGTATATTCTGTACCAGACTGCCCGTCCCAGGTATCCGGATTATGGCAGAACCGGCATCGCATGTCACATCCTGCCAGAAATATCACAAAACGCACCCCCGGACCATCCACGGAACCAAATGTTTCTATAGAATGAACTCTTCCTTTTATCATTTTCCTGTTGCTCCTTCCTTTTTCACACGTTCCCTATTTATTTAAAAAAGAAAAAAGAAATAGAGGGAAAGCCTATATAAGATATCCTTTTCGCTCTATTTCTTTTTATTGTCTAATCAGATGCTATAAACAGACTCAGCATTTTTCATAGATTTTATCTTGTATTACAGACTTCCATGGAATGTTCTGGAAATTACATCCATCTGCTGTTCTCTGGTGAGATCGATAAACTTCACTGCATAACCGGATACACGTATGGTAAAGTTCGCATACTCTTCCTTCTCAGGATGTTCCATAGCATCTTTCAGTTTCTCAATACCAAAAACATTCACATTTAAGTGATGTGCTCCCTGGTCAAAATATCCATCCATCACACGTACCAGATTCTCAATTCTCTCTTCTTCATTATGGCCCAATGCATCCGGATTCATCGTCTGGGTATTGGAAATTCCGTCCAGTGCATATTCATAAGGAAGCTTTGCAACAGAATTAAGGGAAGCCAGCAGACCATTCTGTTCTGCACCATAGCTTGGGTTGGCACCTGGTGCAAAAGGCTCTCCCGCCTTTCTTCCATCCGGTAATGCTCCGGTAGCTTTACCATATACCACATTGGAGGTGATGGTCAAAATAGAAGTAGTATGCTCAGCATGGCGATAGGTTGGAAATTTCTCCAGTTTTGCCATAAAGGTCTTTAACAGCCATACTGCAATATCATCGGCACGGTCATCATCATTACCGTAGCGCGGGAATTCTCCCTCTACCTCATAATCTGTTACCAGTCCGTTTTCATCACGCACAGTTTTTACTCTGGCATATTTAATCGCACTTAAAGAATCTACCACATGGGAAAAACCTGCGATTCCTGTTGCAAAGGTACGCCTTACATCAGTATCGATCAAAGCCATCTCTGCTGCCTCATAATAATATTTATCATGCATATACTGGATCAGGTTCAAGGTGTTGACATACAGCCCCGCCAGCCAGTCCATCATCTTATCATATTTCTCCATCACCTCATCATAGTCCAGATATTCGGATGTGATCGGTGCATACGCAGGACCTACCTGGTCCTTGCTCTTCATATCGATACCGCCATTGATAGCATAATTCAAGCATTTTGCCAGATTGGCACGGGCACCAAAGAACTGCATCTCCTTACCGGTCTCTGTTGCTGATACACAGCAGCAGATACTGTAATCATCGCCCCATACCGGACGCATAACATCATCATTTTCATACTGGATAGAGCTTGTCTCAATGGAGATATACGCTGCATAATCCTTAAATTTCTTTGGAAGTCTGGAAGAATATAGAACGGTCAGGTTCGGCTCTGGAGATGGTCCCATATTTTCCAGTGTATGCAGGAAACGGTAATCTGTCTTTGTTACCATAGAACGGCCATCCTGTCCAAGACCAGCCACCTCCAGTGTAGCCCACACAGGATCACCGGAAAACAGTTCATTATAAGACTGGATACGGGCAAACTTCACCATACGGAGCTTCATGGCAAAATGATCGATCAGTTCCTGTGCCTGTTCCTCGTTCAAAATTCCCTTGTCCATATCTCTCTGAATATAAATATCCAGGAAAGTAGATACACGCCCCACACTCATAGCTGCACCATTCTGAGTCTTTACTGCTGCCAGATAGCCAAAATACAGCCACTGTACTGCCTCTTTCGCATTCTGTGCCGGCAGCGAAATATCATAACCATAAATCGCTGCCATTTCCTTCATCCCCTTCAGAGCCTTGATCTGCTCTGCAATCTCTTCACGAAGGCGGATGACTTCCTCTGTCATGGTACCGTTTCCACAATAATCTAAATCCTTCTGCTTCTCCTGGATCAGATAATCGATACCATACAAAGCCACACGACGGTAGTCACCGACAATACGCCCTCTTCCGTAGGTGTCCGGCAGCCCTGTCATAATCTTATTCTTTCTTGCTTTCCGCATCTCTGGTGTATAGGCATCAAACACTCCCTGATTGTGAGTTTTATGATACTCCGTAAAAATCTTATGAAGCTCTTTGCTTGGTTCGTATCCATACATCTGACAGGACTCTTCTGCCATCTTAATTCCACCAAACGGCATGAAAGCTCTCTTTAACGGCTTATCGGTCTGAAGACCCACCACCTGCTCTAAATCCTTCCATTCTTCACTGATATATCCTGCACCATGAGAGGTCAGAGAGGATACTATGCCTGTGTCCATATCCAGAACACCGCCCTTTGCTCTCTCTTCTTTCTGCAGCTGCTGTAATTTTCCCCAAAGTTTATCGGTAGCTTCCGTAGGAGCTGCCAGAAATGACTCATCCCCATCATATACTGTATAATTGTTCTGGATAAAATCTCTCACATTAACTTCTTCCATCCAGATTCTTCCCTTAAATCCATCCCATTGTTCTCTCATTACTCTTGTCTCCTCCTTTTCTGTCGTAGCATATCTATAGATTCAAGTCACGTCTCTGAGTCTACCACGACTAAAGATTGGAATCAACAGATATTAGCGAGAATATTTTCCCAATAAGAAAATTTGTGTAAAATGTCTGTATTTTTTATCTTTTTCCAATATTTAGTTGTTGATATAGATATCACAACCAAATATTGGGTTTTGATATATACTTTTGTTTATATTTAATATAACTTTTTATATTTTCCCTGCAACTTTCCACTGAAGCCAGACCACATCCTCCCCCTCCACAAAAATCCTTTGAACAAACTCCTTCAGGAACAGCTCTTTTTCCCATTCCTCCCACTTTTTTTCTTCTGTCACCCCAGTCTTATGTACAGACCGTTTCCATAGAGCCAGACAGCTTTCCCACAAAAGATGCTCCGAAATCATCGTCTGCTGTCCATGATGTATTTCCCTGCAGCATAACATTTCTCTCTTTTGACGGTGGCGGCACAATGCTCTTCCACAAAATCCACATTTTGTGACACCATGGAAAACATGGCGTTTTCCCTTTTTCTTCCCATATGCTCCGGTTCTGTGCTGCTGCCTCTGTACCTGCTCATAGAGATTCTCTGAGATGATCGCCGGATGCCTTCCCTCTTGTTTTTTCCATTCTTCCCGCTGGACATTTTTTCTGTAAAAGCCATTCTGATATTTATTTTCGTATTTATGCCAGACCTGATATCCCATATAAACCGGATTGTTAATAATACGCCAGACCTGGGATGTATGCCATTCCCCAGGTCCTTCCGTGAAGGGCTTCTCCTGTCCTCTGATTTCATTAAGCCTCCTGGCAATCTGAGCAGTGTTCCAGCCCTCTCGTGCCAGAATAAATATCATCTTGATCTGTTCTGCCTGCACAGGTTCTATCTCAAATCCTCCGGAAGAAGCTTTCCGGTATCCATAAGGTGCATTTGCCACAGCGTATTCTCCATTTTCTTTTCTGGACTCTAACGTTTTTTTGACTTTCCGGGAAACATCCCGACTATAATATTCATAAAAAACACTCCGGAAGCCGGCCCCCAGCTCCATTGTTTCTTTTTTTCTGCTGTCGTAATAATCCCCGATGGAAATAAAAATAACCGGATACCGCAAAAAAGTATTTTCCCGGAGTTCTGACAACTGGATATGGTTTCTTGATAATCTGGAGAAATCTTTTACAACCAGGGCTTGTATTCTTCCCAAATAAATATTGGCCAGCAATTTCCGAACTGCCGGCCGCTCCATATTTGTTCCTGTATATCCCTCATCCTGAAATATCTGAATCTTCATATCAGATAATTGACTATCCTGACGAATATATTCCAGAATCAATTGAATCTGATTAGAAATGCTTTGGTTTTGCTCCGGACACCGTTTGTCCGTCTTTGATATCCTGGCATAAACGGCTACAGTACCGATTGTTGTTATCTCATCCATTTCCTGCTCCGCAAAAAACATTTTCTATCATCCTATGAAAAATATCCGTTATCCATACCATCACAAATCACTCACACTTTTACATAGGAGAGTATCTGGTCAATAAAACCTAATCCGACCCGGTACAATACATATAGTATAGTCAGGGATAAAAACAGTACCAGAATCCGGTATAAAAGGTATCCTCTGGCAAAATTCTTCTTATCATAAGGAGTCTTATGGCTAAATGCCAGAATCAGGGCATATATAAAACCGATCACTGGTATCTTCAACCAGCAGATGCTGAGAAACCATTGGCTGATGGAAGCATAACGGGCTGCATTCTCAGAAATAAGTAGTTTATTTTTAACGGAACTATCATTCCGTTTTTTTGCGGAAACAGATGCCGGTTTTTTTTCCGGAGGAACATCTGGCTTTTTCACAGTCTCGGCTGCCGGTTTTTCTGTTTCTTTTCTCACCGATGCTCTCTGTGTCATTCCTCTTACCATTTTAACGGAAGAAGTATTGTATTCTGCTTTGGCACGTCTCTTTTTTTCCAGCAGCTCCTGCTGTTTGGCCACCCGTTCCTGTTTGCTGATTATGGATTCCTTTTCTTTCATTTTCCCTGTCACCTCCTAATCCTGATCCATCTCATCCTGCTCCTCCCCAGATGGTGAATCTGTGGCAGCGGCAGGATTCTGCCCCGCCTCATATTCCTCCTTTGTAGGCAATGCCTGCAGCTGTGCTTTGTAATTACGGTATGCACTGTATAAATCCGAATACTCAGGATAACTTTTACACTTTTCAATAGCTGAAAGAGCAGAGGAAAGAAGACTGGACAAATTCTCCGGCTTATATTTGTGTCCCGTCAGCTTCTTTAACCGCGTTTTTGCCAGAGCAATCCGTGTTTTTTTCGTCTGGGCATCTCTTGCCTCCTGAGATTTCTTAGCGTTTTCCTGCACAATCCTCTCATTTTCTTCCGCCTGCTGTGCTTCATAGGCAGCCACAACATCCTTCCAGGCTACTGTCTCATCCTTCATGCTGTTATATTTGTCTGTACACCGGGTACTATACGTTTTTCTCACTTTGTCATCCGCAATGGATGCAATCATCGTTTTCAGGGTAGTGTACGTCTGCTCCAGTGTATAGTAATCTGCTATGCTGGTTATAGACATCTTCTCGAACTTCAACAGTTTTTTTAACACCTTTTTCTGATATACTTCATCCTTTGCATTATCCACATACTCTGATGTTTTCTCCAGAATCTGTGTTGCAAAATAATCTTTGCCATAGCTTCGCACATTCCTGCCGCTCTCTTCCGTTCCTTCTATGATGTTTCCCGCACTGTCATATTTTGCCAGCCGGATCGTCTCCGGAACTTCAAAATCCTTCGGTTCCAGGTTTTTATGAATTTCATTCATGTAATTTTTCCAGATCACGCCCGGTATGGAAGCACCCGAAGCGCCCGGCATAGCTCTCGGCGTATCATAACCAGCCCACACAACTGTGGAATAATAGGCTGTATATCCACAGAACCAGACATCCTTGCTGGAATTGGTCGTTCCCGTTTTACCGGCAGCAATCTGCCCCCCGCTTAGTTTCAGGGAACGGCCTGTCCCGTAGCTCTCTTCAAAGACTCCCTTTAACACATCTGTCATCAGCCATGCTGAATCCTGGGAATAAACCTGGTTTGTCTCCTCTGCATCCTTATAAATGGTCCCGTCTGACACATGTTCTATTTTTCGGACACAGGTACGGTCACTATATACTCCGTTATTTGCCAGGGCAGAATATCCCTTTGCCATATCCACCACACGGACACCCTCAGTAAAACCACCTAGAGACAACGCCATGTTTCCATTGTCTACATAACTCAGATTATGAAAATGCATCTTTTCCAAAAATGACATACCATATTCCGGTGTAATAGTTTCCAACACCTGCCATGCCACTGTATTCAGAGAGCGCGCTACTGCCTCCCTGACAGGAACCCTCCCTCTATAAGAACCACCTGCATTCTTCGGCCCATTTTCAATCGCATGGTCATTTACAACCGTCGATGGAGAAAACGCACCAGATTCAAAACCCGGAGCATAGTCAATCAGTGGCTTAATGGCACTTCCTGACTGTCTAGCTGAAAGATATGCCCTGTTATAGGCATCCTTTGTCCCCCTTCCACCCACAATAGCCACCACATAACGCGAAGTATTATCTACACTGACTGCTGCTCCCTGCAGTGCAAATCTTCCATCCGAAGCTTTTTCTGTACTGTATGCCAGACCGGCATCCACCGCTTTCTGCAGCTTTTTCTGCAGTTTCTGGTTAATAGACGTATATATCTTATAACCACCAGAGCGGATATCATCACACTTCTGCCCATAAACAGAGGAATATTTTTCACGGTACTCCTGATATTCCTTCTTATCCTTAAAGGTATATTGGAATTCAAAATTTTCCTGCTCCATCAATGCCAGAGCAGCACAATGAACAGCATAACTGACAACATAACTCTCACTTGCACTTTTTTCTGTCATCTGAAGCACCTTGATTTCTGCCTTGATTCCCCGATTGTATTCCTTTTTCGTAATCGCACCGCCCTGATACATTTTTTTCAGAACTTCATTTCTCTTTTTCAATGCGGCCTCCGGATTTGCTACCGGGTTATAGGCAGACGGACTATTGGACAAACCAATGAGCAACGCCGCCTCTTCCGGCTCCAGCTCAGATGCTTTTTTTCCAAAATAAAATTTACTGGCGGCACCGACACCATAACAACGATTTCCATAGTAATTGCTGTTACAGTAAAATTCCATGATCTTATCTTTCCCAAACTTCGCCTCCACTGTTGGTGCCAGAAGTATTTCTGCCATCTTTCGGGTAAAGCTCTTCTCCTGTGTCAGCAGATTATTTTTTATGACCTGCTGGGTAATGGTACTTCCCCCCTGGGTAATCTCTCCGTTATTCTTTAACAGAGCAACTCCGGCACGCATGGTTGCCAGAAAATCCACTCCTCCGTGTGTTTTAAAACGTTTATCCTCTACCGATATATATCCATTATATATATAAGGGGAAATATTAGATATTTTTACATATTTATAGCGTCCGGCATTTACTGAACCGACTTTTTTTCCATTATCATCATAAACAATCGTGTCTTCATTCATAATGAAATCTTCTTCACTCATATTGACCAGATTGTCAAATACGACTTCTCTCGCCTCTGTAAACATTGGTATCACCTTAACATAGACACAGATACCTGCAATCAGGCATATAACCAGAATAGATGCCAGAATCCCCAGTATAGTCCCTATGATGTTGGATATGATACCCAGATAACTGCCAATAGTACCAAGGATGATCTTTCCCACAGACTTTGCTCTGTCACGTACATTGTTCCCCATATTTATCCTCCATGCTGTTTTATCCTTCCTTGTTAAAATGTCATAATATTATACCTCTATCCCAGCCAATTATCAAGTTGACACCCCCGGAAAGGTAGACTAAAATGGACATAATGACATAATATTACCATTAGAAGTAGATTACTTTTATCAATTTATATAAAAAAGAATGGAGAAAAAACATGATGCGTACACCAACCAGCAGAACCCATTTCGGCTTTATCGGCTTAGGACTGATCGGCGGCTCCATTGCCCACAGTATCCGGAATATCTGGCCGGAAGCTGATATTATGGCTTATAATTATTATGAGACCTCCAGACATCCTAACTTAGAGCAGGCACTATCTGACGGAGTTCTCTCACAAATATCTACTACTCTTTCCGATTTTTCCCAATGTGATGTGATTTTTCTCTGTACTCCAGTACTTACCAATATTGCTTATCTGGAACGGATAAAGCCTTACCTGAAGGAAGGATGTATTGTTACGGATGTAGGCAGTGTCAAAGGAGACATCCACAATGCCGTTACCAAACTCGGATTGGAACACTGTTTTATCGGAGGACATCCTATGACAGGCTCCGAAAAAACCGGCTATGCCAATTCGGATGCTGCTTTTCTCAAAAACTGTTATTATATTCTGACTCCAACCTCCCAGGTACCTGAGCAGGCTGTCACCTGGATGCAGGAGTTTGTCTCTGCCACTGGTGCCAACTGCGTCACTATAGATGTCAAAGAGCATGATCAGGCTACTGCCGGTATCAGTCATGCCCCCCATATCATTTCTGCTGCCCTGGTAAATGCAGTACATGCCAGAGACCATAAGGGGATTTATGAGCTGCTTGCCGCCGGAGGCTTTAAGGATATCACACGGATTTCTTCCTCCTCACCGGACATGTGGCAGCATATTTGTCTTTCCAACAAAGACTGTATCCTGGATTTTCTGGATGAATATACCGAAATCCTCCATCAGATTAAAGAGGATATCCGGCAGGAAAATAGTGACCAGATCCGGTCTTTCTTTGCCAGTGCCAAAGAATACCGCGATAAACTGATCAAATAAGACTGGTTTGAGTAACAGAAACAAGTAAGAAAGGAAACTACTATGAACATACTAGAAGGCTTAAATCCCGAACAGGAAAAGGCAGTAAAGCATCACAAGGGTCCTCTGCTGATACTGGCAGGTGCCGGCTCCGGCAAAACCCGCGTGCTGACACACCGGATTGCTTATCTGATCGAACATTATGATGTCAATCCCTATCATATACTGGCACTGACCTTTACCAATAAAGCCGCCGGAGAAATGAGGGAACGTGTCGACCAGATTGTAGGCTTTGGTTCAGAACATATCTGGGTCAGTACCTTTCACTCTACCTGTGTCCGAATCCTGCGCCGTTACATAGAAGCACTTGGATACAACCGCAATTTTACTATCTATGACAGTGATGACCAGAAATCCCTGATGCGGGACATCATCAAATATCTCCAGTTAGACCCGAAAAAATTTAAGGAGCGCACCTTTTTAAACGCTATCTCCTCCGCGAAAGATGAATTAATCTCCCCGGAAGAATATGAACAGCGTGCGCAGGGAGATTATATGAAAGAAATCTATGCCAGAGCCTACCGGGAATACGAGAAACGTCTCCGGGATTCCAACGCTCTTGATTTCGATGACTTAATCTGTAAGACCATTGATCTATTCCTGGAAAATCCTGACATTCTTTCTTATTACCGAAATCGTTTCCGATACATTTTGGTAGATGAGTATCAGGATACTAACACTGCGCAGTTTAAACTGATCAGCCTGATGGCAAATACCCCGTCGGAGGATGGCAGCATGGAACAAAATCTTTGTGTCGTGGGCGATGATGACCAGTCCATCTATAAGTTCCGCGGTGCCAACATCCATAATATCCTGAATTTTGAGCAGCAGTACCCTCACACCAGGGTAATCCGTCTGGAGGAAAATTACCGTTCTTCCCAGAATATCCTGGATGCCGCTAATGCAGTCATCCAAAACAATACTAAGCGAAAGGAAAAATCACTCTGGACCAGAAAAGATAAGGGGGATTCCATTTACTATACCCAGTTTGAAAATGAATATGAGGAAGCCGGTGTTATTTCCGATGCCATTGCCCATGCAGTCACAGACGGCGAGGCAGATTATAAAGATTTTGCCATCCTATACCGCACCAATGCCCAGTCCCGTATCTTTGAAGAGAAACTCATTACCAACAATGTTCCCTATCGCATTGTCGGTGCTGTAAACTTCTATCAGAGAAAAGAAATCAAGGATATGCTTGCCTATCTTCGTACCATTGATAACGGTCTGGATGATATCTCCGTGAAACGTATCATTAATGTACCAAAACGCGGCATCGGTCTCACCACGGTTGATCGAATCACCAACTACGCCATCACTCATGAGACCAGCTTTTATGGAGCCCTGCAAAGCTACGAATATATTGACGGAATTGGACGAAGTGCCTCTAAACTCGGTTCCTTTGTCAGCCTGATCGAATCCTTCAAACATCATATGGAAAACCCTGACTACAGCCTGGAGGATCTGATTCGTGAAATTTTAGAAGAAACCGGCTACCAGACTATGCTGGAAGAAGAAGATACTGAGGAAGCCAAAAACCGTTTGGAAAACATTCAGGAACTGATCAATAAGGCAGTTGCCTACGAAGAGAGCTGTGAGGAAGAAATGCCTACACTCAGTGGCTTTTTGGAGGAGGTGGCTCTGGTAGCCGATATTGATAACGTAGATGAAAGCAATAACCTGGTCCTGCTGATGACCCTGCACAGCGCCAAGGGACTGGAATTTCCTTATGTTTATCTGGTAGGCATGGAGGATGGTATCTTCCCTGGAGCTCTGGCAGTGTATGGAGAAGACCCGGAAACCGCCCAGGAGGAAATGGAGGAAGAACGGCGTCTTTGCTATGTAGGCATTACCCGTGCCATGAAAAAACTCTCTCTCTCCTGTGCCCGCAGCCGCTTCCGCAATGGAGAACAGCAATTTAACCGCCCTTCCCGCTTTATCAGTGAAATTCCGCGGTATCTGCTCAAAACCAGTACCAGCAGTCCGAGTCATACCTCTTCCCGTATCCTGTTTTCACAGGACAACCAGAGAAATGATCCTGGACATTACAGCGCAGCAGAATTTCTACAGATACAAAATTCTATCTTTGATAAACCGAAACCAGCAGGGGCTTCCTACTCCTCCCATAGACAGAGCCAGTCCTCCAAAGGATATGGAACCGGAACCTGGAATCCTGCTGCAGAAAATAAAGTCAGACAACGTGGTCATTCCGGCGGAAAAAACTTAAATATTTTTGCCGGTAATCCAATGATTTCCAAGGGCTTTGGCTCCTCCTATGCAGCCAAAGAGGCTTCCCGGGAGCCAATCTCTATTGCCTATCAGGAAGGCGACAGGGTAAAACATACACGTTTTGGCGAGGGGATCGTAACCAGCCTGAAGGAGAGTTCCGGCGATTATGAGGTCACTGTTGCCTTTGATAATGGAAATACCCGTAAAATGATCGCCTCCTTTGCCAAACTGAAAAAAATTTAAAAAGACAACCTGAAAATCTTTGGTTTCTATGGATATTGACAAAAAAATATGATATACTTCATATTATATGAACAGAAACTGTCAACGACCGGTTCTTCTACTATAATTTCAGTATCGGTCAGCTTTTTCAGCCGCTGGATATTCTATCCCAGCGCAGAATGGGGGTAATATGATGAATAACAAATTAGAGGATTTATTAAACACAGCAAAGATTAATGAACTCATCCATAAAAGGGAACTGGAAGAAAGAAATAAAAACGGTATTATGATCGCTCTGGCAATCATCGGCGCAGTTGCTGCTGTTGCAGGTATCGCATATGCCGTATATAAGTACTTTACACCAGATTATCTGGATGACTTTGATGATGATTTCGAGGATGATTTTGAAGATGATTTCATCGAATTCTCTGACAGCAAGCCAACTGCTGAGGATTAATCAGCATTCTGGATATTCTATTGTAGAAGGATACCCATCATAACAAAGGTACGATTTTATACCGAAATGGTCTTCCATTTCGGTATTTTCATGAATATGAAACGCTCCGGCTGTCATTACCACATTGATATGTCAACGGGAGTAAATAACAGCAAGAAAGGCAGGAATGACACTATGAAACTTTGGGGAGGCAGATTTACAAAAGAGACCAACCAACTGGTACATAATTTTAATGCATCTCTTTCCTTTGACCAGAAATTTTATCAGGAGGATATCGAGGGAAGCATTGCCCATGTAACCATGCTGGCAGAGCAGGGTATCCTCTCATCAGAGGATAAAGATACCATTATCGGCGGTCTGAGCAGTATCCGTGAGGATATTGATAACGGCAGGCTGGTCTTTGATGGAGAACATGAAGACATTCACAGCTTTGTGGAAGCACATCTGATCGAACGGGTTGGAGACGCTGGAAAACGGCTTCACACCGGCAGAAGCAGAAACGACCAGGTGGCGCTGGATATGAAGCTGTATACCAGAAAAGAACTGCAGGAAATGGACAGCCTATTGAAAAATCTTCTCTCCAGCCTGCTTACCATTATGAAAGAAAATACAGACACCATTATGCCGGGGTTTACCCATCTGCAAAAGGCACAGCCAATTACACTGGCTCATCATATGGGTGCCTATTTTGAAATGTTCAAAAGAGACCGCTCCCGTCTGGCAGATACCCGGAAGCGCATGAACTACTGCCCTCTCGGCTCCGGTGCACTGGCAGGTACTACCTATCCGCTGAACAGGGAACGCACTGCCGAGCTTCTGGGCTTTACCGGTCCTACCTTAAACAGTATGGACTCCGTGTCAGACCGTGATTATCTGATTGAATTTTTAAATGATATGTCAATCATCATGATGCATCTCTCCCGGTTCTGTGAGGAGATTATCACCTGGAACACCAATGAATACCAGTTTGTAGAAATTGATGATTCCTATTCCACCGGAAGCAGCATTATGCCACAGAAAAAAAATCCGGATATTGCCGAACTGGTACGTGGAAAGACAGGACGTGTCTATGGTGCGCTGATGTCTCTGCTCACTACGATGAAAAGCCTGCCTCTTGCCTATAACAAGGATATGCAGGAAGATAAAGAATTCGCCTTTGATGCCATTGATACCACCAAGGGCTGTATTGTCCTCTTTACCGGTATGCTGGACACCATGACCTTCCGCAAGGACAAAATGCGCGCCAGCGCAGAGGGTGGCTTTACCAACGCTACTGATGCAGCAGACTATCTGGTAAATCACGGTGTTCCATTCCGGGATGCACATGGTATTATCGGCCAGCTGGTATTATACTGTATCGACAAAAATATTTCTCTGGGAGAAATGACTCTGGAGGAATACCAGGCAATCAGTCCGGTATTTGAAGAAGATATTTTTGAAGCCATCCAAATGGAAACCTGTGTTGAGAAACGAAATACTATCGGTGCACCGGGACCACAGGCAATGAAAGAGGTAATTGCTGCCTGCGAAACATATCTGGCAGAGTAGTTTCGTTCACCTCCAGCCTGACGATGTGAATTTGAACCCTGCTTCATACATAGGCTAGCCCATGGGCAAAATACAACACGGTCTCACTTTCTACTTCACGCCAAGAAAAAGAACTGTATTCGGGAAACTTTCCAGAATACAGTTCTTTTTCTTGTATTATTGTCACAATAACAATAGTTTGAAATAATTATTTGGCAGTAAACTTCTTCACTCCACTGTACTTGCCATATACATTTTTGCCGTTTGCCTTCTTAACAGCTCTTACCTTAACAAAGTACTTTTTGCCCTTCTTTATCTTCAGTTTTTTGTACTTAACAGAAATGGTAACTTTCTTTCCATTCTTAACGGTTACCTTATTTGTCTTCTTGAACTTCTTCGTATTAGAGACAACGATCTGATAACCAGTTGCGCCTGCTATCTTCTTCTTTAATTTTACAGTAAGCTTAGATTTCTTTGCTGTTACTTTCTTGATTGCAGGTTTACCAGGTTTTGCCACAGTTGTTGGTGCAGTTGGAGCCGGACTATTAATAGATCCCCCTGTACTAGGATTTGATGTGTTATTTGGTGCCTGTGTTGCAGGAGTTACTTTCTTCAGACCCTGTACTGCATCATCTACTGCCTTCTTTAAAGCAGCCATTTCACTAACGGATACATCTTCCCCTGCATTTTTTGCAGCGGTAATAGCATCCTGCAATGCTTTCCAGCTTTCTGCTGTATAGTCACTCTCGTTTTTAATTCCTTCTGCTGTAGCAATACTGTTATCCAACGCTGTTTTCACGTCTGTCGCCAGATTAGAGGATGCCTCTTTCAACGCAGCAACGGCATTCTTAATTGCACTTGGAAGCATGTTCTCTTCTTTTGCAAGTTCCTTTGCAGAAGCAATCGCATTATCCAGAGCAGCTACAACGTCTTCCGAGTAATCATCTTTTGTAATAGCATCTGCACTTTCCTCTGCATTTTTGATGGCAGCATCCAGTATCCCCTCAGGTCCCTCTGTACTCTCTGCTTCAAAACTCTTCAGAAGTTTATCCTTCGCATCATAGAAATCGACTGACACAATACGGAATACATCTTCTTTCGCCGTTGACCAGCAATATGTCCAGCCTTCCAGCTGATAGGAATCTCCCTCTTTGATCTCAGGAATTTCTAATGTTTCCTTCCAGCCCTTTGTACCATTGGCGTAACTATCATCAGTTCCTGTATACTTCTGGTAATATTTCTCCAGCTCGTTATATCGTAATTCGATAGTTGTATATGGATTATAAGAAGTATCCTCCGTACAGTTAAAGGTAACCTCTGCCTTAACTGCTCCAGCCATCTCCTTATCTGCTGTTCCAGAAAGAATGGTAGTCATTTTACCATAGTAAAGTCTTGCCAGTCCATACCAGTCGGTTGGATACTCTATCACTAACGAATCTATCGCTTCGCGAACACCTGCTGTTGCACTTGTAATGGCTGCAACTGTCGTACTATTTGTAACGGAATCTGCAGTATTCAACACTTCCTGTAATGCAGTCCAGCTTTTTTCTGTATAATCTGTTTCAATCAGATTTTCGGTCTCTGCTACAACATCATTTAAATCACTCTTGACAGTATCCAGATCAAGCTCAACTAATCCTTCAATAGCATTGGTTATGTCTGATGCTAAAGTATTTATTGTATCTTCTGTATCAGCAGTTTCCAGGGCAGATTTTCCTTTCTCAAGTGCTTCCGCAAGCGCTTTCCAGCTATCCTCTGTGTAATTTCCTTTTACAGACTCTAACTCTTCTGCCGCTGCAATTGCGGAATCCAGTGCTGTAGTAGGGATAAGTTCATCCAATGCCGCGTCAATTGCCTCTGTTGCTGCATTAACAGATTCTTCTGACTTATCAGCAGAATCCAGTGTGCTTTGACCACTCTCTAATGCACTCATTAAAGAATCCCAGCTATTTTTAGTATAGCCTGCACCATCCAGATGACGGTTTTGTACGATCATTCCCTTTTTTAATGCAATTCGCAATGGTGTATCATCTACCGTCAAGTCCTTTACTATAGTTACAGAGTTATTTATTTTCTTTATCAATGTATCATTACTACTATTTTCCATAATATGGATCGTAGTTATTTTTCCGAAATCATCCAAAACCATATCTTCAATTTCTGTTAATTCTCCATAAAAATATACCTCTTTTACTCCCTCCATAAAAGCAAAACAGCCCTCTTTAAGTGAAGTAACGTTTTTTCCCATCCATATTGTTTTTACATTTTGCATCCCGAAAGAGTAGGCACCAACTGTTGTAATTTCTCCTCCAATAAATACCTCTGGCAAATTTTCATATAAATCAGTCCCTTTGTCACCTAATTCACTGATTGGCTTACTTCGGCATGCCCTATACCATCCCTGTTGTTCATATATATTTTCCGCCATAGCAAATATATCGTCCATTGTAAAAGAGTTCATAGCCCCCTCACCTTCCAAAATCAACACAGAGTCCTTGGAGGTAGTCTCTGTCAACTTCTCACCCTTATAATAAAGCCAATTAATTGTATTATTCTCCCCATAGGTTCCACTTGCTGCACTATTGTAATCAATAAACTCTGTCTTTTCATTCTCAAAATCGATGCATGCTGCCTGACTGTGAATATCTGAAACAGAAACAGAAGTGATAAGCAGTGCTACTGATGCAATGGTACTAATCAATTTCTTTACATTATGAATCATCCTTTAAATCCTCTCCATATACTAATTTTTATTCTATTTATCAGGACAGGCACCATATTATAGTACAGTGCCTATCCTGATTTTCAAATGATCTGTATCTTTAGGATACTCTTCTTACGTTTTCCTTTTCCATTATTCAGCGGAAGTCAAAGTTGGAATAATTGTTTTTCCTAATGTGGTCTGGGCATAGGTGTAACGATTCCATAAGCCCATACCATATTCACCGGTATATCCATTATCCCAATAGATATAACCAAGTCCCCTTATCTGTGCCTGTGCCACTACTCTTGCAATATATGTATTGATTGCATCATAATTATTTTTATCAGCCGCACCAAACTCACCGATTACAACCGGAATACCATTATCAACAAATTTTCTTTTCAATTTTAAAAACTGTGTACTAACATTAGCCAGCTCTGCATTACTGATTTCTGTTGTGCTTCCGTTATCTGGATCTGTGTTTAAGGTGAAATTATATGGGTCATAGAAATGAGCAGATATCATAATTCTGTCAGTCGAACCATTATAATTTGGAACTACAAAATCATCTTTCACCGTCTGGTCAATGTTAGTGTTATAACCAGGAACCAAGAGGAAACGAGTCAGGTTATTTCCACCTACACCGCGTACGGTATCAACAAAAATCTGATTCAGTGTATTAATGTTAGTCCAGGTTGTAGAACTCCATGGAGTACCATAGTTGCCATTTTCCATTACTTCATTCATGGATTCAAAAATCAGATGCTGGTCATAGTCCTTAAATCTAACTGCAATTCTTCTCCAAACTTCACCAAAGGCTGCTCTGATTCCTGTCTGATTGGAGGCATCAATATCAAGCCACTGACCGGTAACACCTTCACCGCCATCATGCTGGATATTGATAATAACAAACATATCATAGTCTCTTGCCATATCTACTACTTCCTGTAATCTGTCAAGAGTAGCAGTAAACTTAGCATCATCAATTGTGTAGTTGTCTCCATTGACAGAAACAGAATTTACCCAAGTTGTAGGAATTCTTACTGTCTTAAATCCGGCAGCAGCAGCCTGCTTGAAGAGACGCTTATTGATTACTGGATTGCCCCAGAGAGTCTCACCAGTCTCGCCCTGCTCATTTACAGACTCCAGTGCATTACCCAGGTTCCAGCCAGCACCCATCTCGCTGATGATATTTGCATTAGTAAGATTGTTTACTGTTGTCTCACAGCTCTCAGCCTCATCATAAATCTCTACCTTCTTCACAGTACAGGTGTCATATGCCAGATACATAGAGGTCATATCCTTAGGGATATTAGTTAAATAAGTAACCTCTCCTGCCTTTGCTACCTGAGGATAGTTTTCTACAACCGGTGTATAGTCCGGCTTCAGAATCTCTGACTGAGGATAGATTGGCTCATCTCCCACTTCACCGTATTCTACCGTTACTGCAACGATCGGTTTCTGGAAGGTAGATAAGTTAAGGCCACCCACAGAAACATTCCATGCATTTGCAGATACATAAACAGTACCGCTTGTTACACTCAGAGAACCGAAATCTGCATCTTCCTGGTCACCTGTTTTCTGCCATGCACCTTCCAGGACAACAGGCTGACTTGTCTGTGTGCCAGAGGACACATATTTCATGGATGTAATTGTGATCTGTGTATCACCGATTCCACCGGTCTGAAGGTTGATACCCTGTACCTGGTTACCGGTTGTCAGTTTTCCTTCGATCGTCTCAAAAGGAACAGTAACCGTATACTCTTGGTCCTTAACTGGTGTTACAGCTGCTGTCTTGTCAATTCCTTCTGGCCCTACTGTTGTGCGGTTCCAGCCGCCCCAGCCACTGTCAAATACCAAAAATTCCAGTGTATCATTGAATCCTATGGTATTATCTGCAGCAGGAGTCCCAATTGAATCATACTTAAAGGTCACTTCAAAACCGGTACGTCCGCCTCCCATATAATTTGACGCAAAGTATGTATCAATATAGGTTGCATTTCCTGTCACAGTCTTGTTTGTAAGCAGTGCATCATCTGCTGCACTTGCCTGTCCTCCTACAATCAGGGTGGATCCCAGCATTGCAACGGACAACATAGCACTAAGTACTTTTCTAAATTTCTTGCTTTTAATCATAAGCATTGCTCCCTTCCTCCATTTCTCATTTTGCCTTTCTGCAAAACAAAAAACAGAACTATCGCATAATACATTACATGTTGCCTTTTTCTGTTATTAGTATCTTGTTTTTGCTTCTCCCAGATACTTCCCTCTTTCGTAAAATACCTCCTTTCTGTTATTCTTTTAAACCTGTTTTTATAACAAAATCAGATTTTTTATTTTCCAAAATCATCTGCCTGCCATAGAACCCATTTCGATTCTGCATACAGATGTTTTTTGGCAACCCCTGCTCCCCAATAAAAATAACAAAAATTGATTCCTTACAGTTTATTCTTCCATCTCATCTTTTAGACAAGTAATTTCCAATAATCTCCTGTTAATTATTTCCATGACAAGTATACCATCCTTTCCATCCATTTCATTCTCCATTCGTTCGCAAATTCCGACATACTTCGACAAAATTCTACGCGATTTACTTTCATTCGACACTTTTCAACCTATGAAGCAATAAAATGCGAATACTGTTTCACATTCGACATCTGTCAAACTAAAAAAATGGCTCCAGAATTTTACATCTGAAACCATTTTTTCTACTTGCATTTCATCAATCAACTTAAATTATCACGACAATTTTTTCTTCTTTATCCAACCAGACCCTCTCCGATGTTCCCAGTGTAGAGCTGATAATACTTGCCCTGCTGTTCAATCAGCTGGTCATGAGTACCTCTCTCTATGATCCGTCCCTGCTCCAGCACCATAATACAATCGCTGTTCTTTACTGTAGAAAGACGATGGGCAATCACAAAGGTTGTTCTTCCCTTCATCAGCTGATCCATACCATCCTGCACCAGCTTTTCAGTACGGGTATCAATGGAGCTGGTAGCCTCATCAAGGATCAGTGCAGGCGGGTCTGCAATGGCAGCCCTGGCAATGGCAAGAAGCTGCCTCTGTCCCTGACTCAGATTGGCACCATCCCCGGTAAGCATCGTATCATAGCCTTCTGGCAGATGCTTGATAAAATTATGGGCATTGGCAAGTTTTGCAGCTGCAACCACCTCTTCCTCCGTAGCATCCAGCTTTCCATAACGGATATTCTCCATCACTGTACCAGTAAACAGATGGGTATCCTGCAATACGATTCCCAGGGAATGACGCAGATCCTCTTTTTTAATTTTATTCACGTTGATTCCATCAAAACGAATCTTTCCATCCTGAATATCATAGAAACGATTGATCAGATTGGTTATCGTTGTCTTTCCTGCACCGGTAGCACCAACAAAGGCAATTTTCTGTCCCGGCTTCGCATAGATTTCTATATCATGGAGTATGATCTTATCATCATTATATCCAAAGTCTACATGGTCAAATACTACATCTCCCTCCAGTTTCTGGTAGGTTATGGTATCCTCTTCTCTGTGATAATGCTTCCATGCCCAGAGACCAGTACGTTCCTTGCTCTCTGTAATATTTCCGGATGCATCCTCTCTGGCATGAACCAGCTCCACATAACCATCATTTACTTCCGGCTTTTCATCCAGCAGCTGGAATACCCTGTCTGCACCAGCCAGAGCCATGACAATACTATTTAACTGCATGCTGACCTGATTGATCGGCTGGCTGAAAGACTTGTTGAAGGTCAGAAAGCTGACCAGTCCACCCAGTGTAAAGCCTCCAACACCATTTAACGCCAGTATACCACCTACCATTGCACATAAAACATAACTGATATTTCCAATCTGTGCATTGACAGGCATCAGAACATTAGCAAAGGTATTGGCATTGTCTGCGCTCTCAAACAGCTGGTCATTTAGTTGATTAAACTCCTCAATACTCTCTTCCTCATGACAGAAGACTTTAACTACCTTCTGTCCATTCATCATTTCCTCAATATGAGCATTCACCTTTCCCAAATCCCTCTGCTGTGCCATAAAGTAGGACCCGGAAAGACCAGCAATCTTCTTTGTGACCAGCATCGTAACGCCAACCATGACCAGGGTGATCACCGTCAATGGAACATTCAGCATGATCATAGAAAACAGTACACTGACAATCGTAATGATACTGGAAATCAGCTGTGGGATACTCTGACTGATCATCTGCCGCAAGGTATCAATATCGTTCGTATAGATGGACATTATGTCACCATGAGCATGAGTATCAAAATATTTAATCGGAAGGGATTCCATATGAATAAACAAATCATCCCGCAGATCACGCAGGGTTCCCTGCGTCACATTCACCATGATCCGGCTGTAAGCCCAGGTGGAAATGATGCCGATTCCATAAAATGCCGCTACCTGCATGATTTTATGCATAAGCGGGGTAAAATCAGCCTGGTCAGATGCCAGCATTGGTACAATATAATCATCAATCAAAGCCTTGATAAACAAAGTTCCCTGTACATTTGCCAAAACACTTACCACAATGCAGATCACAACAAAAACCAGTTGAACACCATACTTCTTCCCAACATACCCCATCAGACGCCGGATGGTCTGACCTGGATGTTCCAGTTTCACTTTTGGTCTTCCTGCGCCTCTTCCTCCCGGTCCTTTTGGCCCGCGAACCACCTTTGGCGCTGATTCTGTTCTTTTTTCTTCCATATTATAATTCACCTCAATTCCAATCTATTATGATGCCTCATCAAAATCTCCACTGCCTGCTGTCTGTGACTCATATACCTCCCGATAAATCTTATTTCCTTCCAGCAGCTCTTCATGAGTGCCAAATCCATCTATCTCGCCATCCTCCATCACAATAATCCGGTCAGCACTCTGGATACTGGAAACTCTCTGGGCAATGATCAGCTTCGTAGTCCCTGGTATCTCCCGGGCAAATGCCTTACGGATTTTTGCATCAGTGGCTGTATCCACTGCACTGGTGGAATCATCCAGAATCAATATCTTCGGTTTCTTCAGCAATGCCCTTGCAATACAGAGACGCTGCTTCTGCCCGCCGGAGACATTCGTTCCACCCTGTTCAATATAGGTCTGATAGCCATCTGGCATTTTATCAATAAACTCATCTGCACAAGCCTGTTTGCAGGCACGAATGCATTCCTCTTCCGTTGCTTCCGGATTCCCCCAACGAAGATTATCCAGAATCGTGCCAGAAAACAATACATTATTCTGCAAGACAACTGCCACCTGGTTACGCAGAACATCCAAATCATATTCCTTGACATTCCTGCCGCCAACCAGAACCTCGCCCTGAACTGCGTCTTCATCCTCTTCGGGTTTCTCATCAACATCGTACAGACGGCTGACCAGATTGACCAGACTGGATTTTCCACTTCCGGTCCCTCCCAAAATACCAATAGTCTCTCCTGAGCGGATGGACAGGTTAATATCCTTTAATACCGGCTCCTTTGCATTCTTTCTATAACTGAAATTCACATGATGGAATTCAATACTTCCGTCCTCCACTTCCAGAACCGGTTTTTCCGGATTGGTAATATCCGTTTTTTCATCCAGCACCTCAACGATACGTCTGGCACTGGAAATACTCATGGTGATCATCACAAATACCATAGAAAGCATCATCAGGCTCATCAGTATGTTCATGCAATAAGCAAGCAGGGAGGAAAGCTCTCCTGTGGTAAGACTGGAGCTTACGATCATCTTTGCCCCCAGCCAGCTGATTCCCAAAATGCAGGAATAGATGGTAAACTGCATTAACGGAGCATTGAGGACCATCATGGATTCTGCCTTAGTAAACAGACGACAGACATTTCCACTGGCTTTTGTAAACTTCTCTTTTTCATAATCTTCTCTGACATATGCCTTTACGACACGGATTGCAGAGACATTTTCCTGTACACTGGCATTCAGGTCATCGTACTTTTTAAATATCTGATTAAAATAGTTCATGGTCTTACGAATCAAAAAGAACAATACGATTCCCAATAAGATGACCGCTACCAGATAAACAGATGCAATCCTTGCATTGATAAAAAATGCCATTCCCATAGCACAGATCAGGCTGGCTGGTGCTCTCATACACATACGTAATATCATCTGATAAGCATTCTGTACATTGGTAACATCTGTGGTCAGACGGGTGACCAGACCTGCCGTGCTGTACTTATCTATATTAGAAAAACTAAAGGTCTGTATGTTCTCATACATAGCCTTTCTCAAATTTCTGGCAAATCCGGTAGAAGCATTTGCACCAAACTTTCCGCCCATATATCCGGCAAAAAGACTGAATCCTGCCACCAGCACCATCAAAACTCCCATCATATAGATATGTTTCATATTTCCCGCTTCCACGCCTTTGTCAATAATGGATGCCATCATCAAAGGAATAATGGTCTCCATGATCACCTCCAAGATCATAAAAAACGGTGTCAGCAAAGATGCCATTTTAAATTCTTTTATCTGTGCACCTAATGTTTTTAACATATTGATACACGCCTCCTTTTCTCTTGGTTTACACTGTTTTACTGAGGTTTTCTGCCATCCGGTGAAGATATTCCCGCAGCTGCCTGATTTCTTCCTCTGAAAATCCATCCGTCAGTTTCTTTTCAAACTGTTCACCGCCTTCCTGCACCCTCTGGTACATCTTCATCGCCTTTGGTGTCAACGTAAGCTTTTTCAGTCTGGCATCATATTCTACCGGAGAACGGATGATCAGTCCCTTTTGTACCATCAGATCTACTACTTTGGATATGGTGGAACGGGTAAGGGAAAACTCCCGTTCAAAGTCCTTCTGAAACACATCCCGCTCTGGATGTGCGGCAATATAGTTGATAATCCAACCATTACTCCGGCTGGTGTCATCTTCATAGATTCCACCAATGCTCTTGTCAATCTCCCGGCGAATCAAATTAGCAATACAGTTAATTTCCATTCCCAACGTCTTTTCCTCTTTCATAACAACCTCATCTTTCTTTTTAAATTGTTGTATATCCAACAATTTCAGCGTGATTCCTATTATCTTCTAAAAAAATTATAATGTCAATAGACTTCATAGTTTTTTCATAATTGAATCAAAATCCAACAAAAAAGAAACGGTCTGCCAGATAAATCTTTCTGGCAAACCGCCTCTGTTTGAAAAAATAATGTCACTGTCTGTTAAAATAATCAATTCCGCTATCTGCTAACTTATTACTTTGCTACAATGTTTACTATCCTGCCCGGTACGTAAATTTCCTTCACAATGTTCTTACCTGCCAGTTTATCGCCCAGGGTTTCCTTCGCCTTGGCAAGAACCTCATCCTTTGGATCATCCTTGCCAATTCCCAAAGTTGCTCTTGTCTTTCCATTGACCTGAACAGCAATTTCTACGGTAGACTCCACTGTCTTCGCCTCATCATACTCCGGCCAGGTCGTCTGGTATACACGCCCTTCCATTCCAATAATCTCCCACAACTCTTCCGTCACATGAGGAGCTACCGGATTTAGCAGGGTGATCAGTGTTTTATACTCGCCCTTTGTAATGGAATTTTTCTTGAAGAAATCGTTGATCAGTGCCATCATTGCCGCAATTGCTGTATTGTACTTCAAATTTTCAAAATCATTGCTGACCTTTTTGATGGTCTGATGCATCTTCGTTTCCATATCCTTAGAATAATCTTCTTCTTCTGTCATGATGGTCTGCAGCTTCCAGACTCTCTCCAGGAAACGGCGGCACCCCTTTACACCATCCTCAGACCAGGAGGCACTTAAATCAAAGGCACCGATAAACATTTCATAGGTACGGAGAGTATCTGCACCATATGCCTGTACAATATCATCCGGATTGACTACATTACCACGGGACTTACTCATCTTCTCGCCATTTTCACCAAGGATCATTCCATGAGAGGTACGCTTCTGATATGGCTCCTTAGTAGGTACTACGCCCTGGTCATACAGGAATTTATGCCAGAAACGGGAATACAACAGATGAAGGGTTGTATGCTCCATACCACCATTATACCAGTCTACCGGCAGCCAGTATTTCAACGCTTCCTGACTTGCCAGTGCCTCCGTATTGGACGGGTCGGTGTATCTCAGGAAATACCAGGAAGAGCCTGCCCACTGAGGCATGGTATCTGTCTCTCTCTTTGCCGGGCCGCCACAGCAAGGACAGGTGGTATTTACCCAGTCTGTCATAGCTGCCAGTGGAGATTCTCCATTATCGGTCGGCATATAGCTCTCTACCTCCGGAAGTACCAATGGCAGTTCACTCTCATCAATCGGTACATAACCACACTTTTCACAATGAACGATTGGAATCGGTTCCCCCCAATATCTCTGTCTGGAGAATACCCAGTCACGAAGCTTATAGTTTACTTTACGGTTACCGATCTTCTTTTCCTCCAGAAAATCCTTCATCTTTTCTTTTGCCTGGGCAACCTCCAGACCATCGAGAAACTCTGAGTTTACCATCTTTCCAGTTGCCACATCTGTAAATGCTGCCACATCAATATCTACAGGACCTTCCTTCCCCTCTACCACCTGAATCATTGGAAGGCCAAACTTCTTGGCAAACTCCCAGTCACGGTCATCATGAGCAGGTACCGCCATGATGGCACCAGTACCATAGGTCATAAGTACATAGTCAGAAATCCAGATTGGAATCTCCTTCCCATTGACCGGATTAATCGCTGAAATTCCATCCAGTACAACACCAGTCTTGTCTTTGGCAAGCTCTGTACGCTCAAAATCAGATTTTCTTGCTGCCATCTCACGATATTCCACAATGGCATCCCAGTTTTTAATCTCAGACTGGTATTTATCAATCAGCGGATGTTCTGGAGAAACTACCATATAGGTTGCACCAAACAGGGTATCCGGTCTGGTAGTATAAACACGGAGCTTATCCTCCTTATCCTTCAGGCAGAAATCCACCTCAGCACCCTCAGAACGGCCAATCCAGTTCTTCTGGGATACCTTTACCTTCTCAATATAATCCACCTCATCCAAATCTTTAATGAGCTTATCAGCATAATTGGTGATCTTTAACATCCATTCGCTCTTTACCTTACGGACAACCGGTGCACCACAACGCTCACAGACACCATTGACAACCTCTTCGTTGGCAAGACCTACCTTGCAGGAGGTACACCAGTTGATCGGCATTTCCTTCTTATATGCCAGTCCGGCCTTGAATAATTTTAAGAAAATCCACTGTGTCCATTTATAGTAATCCGGATCTGTCGTATTAATTTCTCTATCCCAGTCAAAAGAATAACCCAGAGAATGGAGCTGTTTTTTAAAACGTTCTACATTATTCTTGGTCACTACCTTTGGGTGAATCTGATTTTTGATCGCATAGTTCTCTGTTGGAAGACCAAATGCATCCCAGCCCATTGGATATAGTACATTGTAACCCTGCATTCTTCTCTTACGTGCCACAATATCCAGCGCTGTGTAAGGTCTAGGATGACCTACATGAAGTCCCTGTCCGGATGGATACGGGAATTCAACCAATGCATAAAACTTTGGCTTGCTATAATCTGTAGAGGTGGCAAACGCTTTCTCCTCATCCCAAATTTTCTGCCATTTTTTCTCCACCGTATGGTGATTGTACATCTCTGCCATTTCATTTCCTCCAATTCTATGAACTCTTCCCTTTTTATTGACAAACTGCCAGAGTAAATTACCCTGACAGTCTGTTATTTTCACACAAACAATTAAATTTTACTATAATAAGCGGATTTGTCAACCTTTTCACATTCTGAACTTGAACCATCATTGTTTTTCCTGCTCTATTTTCTCCGTCTTGATAATGAACTTTACTTCTCCTCTCATATTTTTTCCGATACCGGAAAAGTTATCATACTCTTCCGACGCATCAGACAAGGCTGTCAGCCGCTCTTTCAAAGAACATACATCGTTCTGGTAAAAGTCATAAATCTTTTGGATCCCCTTTTTATCAAAGGTATCCATACCTGTATGAAGAGTATCGGCTCCCTCTCCCAGCTCACCAATTCCATCCGCCAGCAGACCGGTCGCCTTTGTCAGCTGGTTACTGCCCTTTTTGAGGGAAGCAACTCCCTCCGTCAGATTTCCAGCCCCTTGAATTACCTGTTTTCCAGACTGGATCAGCTGATTGGCCCCGGATATGATTTTTTTATTATTTTTTGTCAGCTTGCCGGCACCCTGTTTCAAACTCCCCGCACTCTTTGCAAGTGTAGTGATGCCAGAGGATAACTGACTGTCTGCATCCCGCAGTGTCTGGGAACTGCCAGAAAGTGTTTTTGCCCCGGAAAGAATCTGGCTTACACCAGCCGCTACCTGTTGGGCTCCACTCTTTAGTTCACTGTCTTTCGCCGTTGCCGCTTCCAGTGCAGTGACACTGCTCTTCTGACTTTCTGCCAATGCCTGAAGCTGCCCGGCATACGCAAGCAGGGAGGCTTTCTGCGCCTCATCTTCTATCTGTTCCGCCTGTGTCTTCAATCCCTGGATAATGGTATCGTAACCAGCATAAGAACCTTTCAGCTCACCCAGGCCCGTATTTAATGCACTGATGCCACCGGAAACAGCAGCCGTCCCTGCCTTTAAAGCATTCGCCGTCTCCTGGTCAGCCAGCTGGTCTACTCCGTTGGTATATTGGGTCAGTCCTGCCGAAAAACTTTGGTAATCCGTCGGCAAATCCTTTACCCCGTCATACAACGCAACTGTTCCGTCTGCCAGCTGTTTTGCACCTTTGGCATATGCCTTCGTTCCCTTTGCCAGGGAAGTACTGCCCTTCGTGTATGCCTGAATTCCTTTTTCCAGTGTTCTGCTGCCGGAGGATAATTGATCAATCCCTTTCCCAATCTTCTTTTCCCCTGATGCATACTCATCAAATTGTTCATCCAGTTGATCCAATGCATCGGATAATGTCCCTGAGCCTTTTACCAGTTTCTCTGAGGAGTCAGCCAATTTTTCAACAGATTCCCCCAGTTCATCCCAATCTCCATCTTCCTTGGAAAACAGCTCCGAAAACACATTTGCACTGGCAAATGTTACCGTATTGCCCAGAGTAAACTCTGTCACATCGGCAGTCATCTCAAAGCTTGTGGGAATCTCCAGATCCTTCGCATCTACATCCAGACTTTCCAACAGTCCTGGCATTCCATAACCCACAAGAATCTGCTGATTTCCCTCTTCCACAAGTTTACCATTGTCTACTTTAATGTTCGAAAAATGCTCCTGCGGCAATATCACACAGGTAACCATAACAAACGGCACAAAGAGTTCTTCTGTCTTTCCATTTATCTTTTTATGAATGGCAGAATGATTTTCATAGGTAACAGACATCGTCAGCTTCCCGCTCTTGCCTGCCAGTTTCTCAGGTGCGATCTCTTTGCCATTCAGCCGATAAGTAATACTGACGCTGACCGGAAGCTCCTGGTCTGAAGTTCCCTGATAATGGATATCTTCCTGCTGTGTCTGCCATATCACCTTCTTTCCATTCTGTTGAAATGTTTCTTCTCCCTTGACATTTTCAATCTCACTCAGATTAGAAATATCCGGTAACACATCACCAGAGCCTGCATTTTTTAACACATCTGATACCGTCACCTCTGTAACGTCACCAGTGGCAGAGGTAGTAACATAAACGGATTCCTCCTTCTTCACCTTTTCCGCCATAGTAAATGACGGACTGCAAAGTGTCACACTTACCGCCAGCACACCTGCTGCTGCCATCCTTCCTACTCGTATCCATTGATGATTTCGATTCATAGTTTTCCTCATTTCTGCGCTGCTTGTTGCGCCTAATACAATGTTTGTGCCGCAGCGCAGACACAAACCTGCTGAGTGAAAGAATTTATTGTTCACTCTTACTTCTCCTTCTCTATTCTACTGTTTTTAATGCCTCATCCATCGGAATCTTCTGTATTTTTCTAAACTGGGTCAACAGAACCACACCATAGGCAAACAGTACCATAGCAAACATTTTCGGGTAAATATCCGGTGCAAAATAACAGGTAAGCCACCCATTGTAATTCATCATAAAAATCCGGTAAATTCCTACTATGACCCCGGTAGAAATTCCCAGTCCCACTACCAGTCCCAGAACCACAACCCAGCTGGTAGAGAGAAGATACAGTCTTGCGATCTCTTTATTTTCATATCCAAGGATCTTAACCATGGAAATGGAAGTCACATTACGCTCCAAAATCAATTTAGTCAGCAGATAAATCAAGATTGCCGCCAAAACCACAGCAAAGACATTGATCATTTCAAACATACTCCCCATAGAATGGCTCAGCTGTCTGGATATCTTAGTCATATCGTCAATGGTAATACAGGCTTCTATATAATCCTCCTTGATATCTGTCAATTTCTCATCGGAAAAGTAACCGGTGAAATACTCCTGCTCCACCGGTGAAGCTATCTGTTGCAGCACCAGTTCCGGATAGCTCACCGCTGTGCCAAGCAGATCATTCTCCAGCTCAAAGGTATCACGAAACATCTTATCATTCATAAAAACAGTTAATCCACCGGGATAGTCTGTAACCTTACTGACTGTAAAGGTATATTCCCTGGTGCCATAGGTTTCCCGCAGCGTCAGCTGTTCTCCTAAAGAAACTTTATATTTTTCCTGAAATCCATCTGATATACAGATGCCATCTTCCGGCAATTCCTCCTGAAAATACCTGCTCCCCTTCTGGATTCCATAAACACTGATATCCTCTTGCCTGGAACTGCCTTCATAGGTCAACCCCGTCATACAGTATTTTTCTGCTGTTTTGTTTTCCGTTTCTGCCGGCACCTTCAACACATATTGGTAATCTGCCAACATATTCTGTACAACGGATATCTGATAATGGTCAAGAAGCGGTTTCATCATCATGCCGAAAAGCAACAAGATACAGGAAAACAAAATCCCTACCGTCAACGTCAGATAGCTGGACATATTCTGCAAAAGCACCCGGATGCGAAAACGTGTGAAAAACCGGAAATTGGGCAGCCGCAGTGCCTTTCTTTTCTTTTTTTTCTCCAAATCCCTGCGCAGGAACCGCAGCGGAGAAAGCTGCAGTTTTTGCAGTAACGCAACCGCATTGGTAACAAGCATAATCACCATAGGAACAACCGTTGTCAGCACAAAAGCCTCTGAACTCCAGATTGTCTGATACGTCGGAAGGCTATAACTGCTATAATACAAACCGGCAACCATATCTTTAAAAATGGTATAACCCAATATATTTCCCACAACCGCCGCCAGCAGTGTAACAATCATCGGCGGTGTCAGATAATGCCAGAAAAGCTCTGCTTTCGTATACCCTGATGCCCGCAATGTTCCGATTACCGCAGCTTCCTTCACCACGGTATGACGGATAGTAACTGAGAATACAAATGCCATGATCACAATGATAATGTACAACAGTACGATCATCATGCTTCTGTCACCACCCATATCATCACCAGTAAACTGGATTGCCTGATTCGCATACCTCGGAATCACATCCTCAATCTCCACCTCAGAACGGCTCGTTTCCTCCGCCAAAGTCTCTATAAATTTCTCCGACCATTCCTTTTCTTCAACGGTATCCTTTGGAATGGAACCGTATTTCCATTCATAGCTGTAACAGAGACTGAAATCAGAAAACAGATCAAAACCCTTTTTAGACATAATGGCTACACCAAATTTTATGGAATCAAACATCAGGTCATTATTATCCGAAAACAATGCACTGTAATCGGAAAGCGCCACCAGTCCAACCACCTTCAATGTCTCTCCTGCCACAGTAATGTTATCTCCTACACTAAGTGAGTTATTGTCGGCATACATCCGGTCGATGGCAATTTCATTCTCCCGAACTGGAAATTCTCCCTTCATCAGACACTCCCTGTTCACTTCCGTTCTCTGGACAAAAAGCCGCAGAGTATTGTCCATTTCCCCATCACCATCCGTATCCGTTTCTTCTTCCTTATAAAAATCTTTGTATATCTTGACATCATCCTTCTCCAGCCGTCTCAGCAGGGAAGAGGCTGCTTCCGTCTTCAATACAAAATGACCATCTTCTATGTTATATTTCTGAAAGCTTTCATCATAAGCCTGAATCATACTGCTGCCTGCCACTAAAAAACCGGAAATGAAACCAATGGTCAATGCCATAAACAAAAATATCACCAGATATTTTCCAAACTCATGTTTTAATTCCCTTGGCAGTCTTCTATGTAATGGATTTCTCATTTCAACCTTCTTTCCTTTATATGCCGGTTTGTTTTCCTACCAATCCAGCTCCATCGCCGGAATTTTTTTCTCATTATAGTAATCCTTCCGGATCTGCCCATCCTTCAGACGGATTACCCGGTCTGCCATCAGCTTAACAGCGTCATTATGCGTTACCATAATAACAGTATTTCCATATTTTTTATTCACATCTTCAATCAGCTTTAGAATTTCCTTGGATGTTTTGTAATCCAGAGCACCCGTCGGCTCATCACATAAAAGGATATCCGGATTCTTCACTATCGCACGTCCAATGGCAGTTCTCTGCTGCTGACCGCCTGAAAGCTGATTTGGCAGCTTGTGACGATGCTCATACAGTCCCAAAGTGTGTAGCAGCTCATCAATTTCCAATGGATTGTCACTGAGATATGCACCCACCTCTATATTTTCTTTCACATTCAGATTCGGAATCAGATTATACATCTGAAATACATAACCCAAATGCTTACGGCGGTAAGCTGTCAATTCCTTCTCTTTCATATTTGCCGTCCTCTCACCATCAATGGCCACATATCCAGCATCCGAAAAATCAATGCCTCCGATAATATTTAACAGCGTAGACTTACCAGATCCGGAAGGACCCAGCAAGACACAAATCTCCCCCCGCTCTACGGTAAATGAAATTCCCTTTAGTACTTCCGTCCGATTGGAATCCGTACCAAAGCTCTTTTTTAAATCATGTATTTCTAAAAACATAGTCCCCTCTTTTCTGCACCTTTTTCACTTCAACGGTCCGTACTGTTATAATAGTTAGTTTTAGCTAACTCATAATACACCTTTTTGAGAAAAAAAAACAGACAGCTTATTGATTTCTTTTCTCATTAAGCTGTCTGTTTTTCTATCAATCATTTTACACAACGAAAACAACGAAGTTTAAGTTTTTTAGTTAAAAAGAAAAAATCCCACCACTCCCAGCACTGCTGCAAGCACTGCTCCTGCAATCACATCCTTTGGAAAATGTACACCGGTTATCACCCGCAAAATGGCAAGCAGTATTCCACAGATAATCAGAAAAAAACCTGCAGGTGTCCATACTGACAAAACAGCCATTGCAATAATCATATTAGAGAACACATGCCGGCTCGGAAAAGAATTTCCCTTTGTATCCTTTTCCAACAACGGAGTAAACGCGTATACTTCATATGGTCTGCTGGCAGAGAGCCATTTTCTGAAGAACGATACTGTGATAAAGCCCACTGCCGGAATCACTAAAATCCGGAGGACCCAGATATCCCGCTGGATAATGAGCCATAACACAGTCAGACCATAACAGATTGCCGTTATCGCAGTCAACAGCTTCACAAGAATACGCACAAACGGTATCCCAATGTACTTTTCAGTCCAATCCATGCACTTCTGATATCCTTCTCCTGTCATATACAGCCTCCATGCAGAAACTGGGACAACCACATTTATGACCGTCCCAGTTTTTCTCTATACCACGATATTTTTACTAACAGTTACTCCTGTGGGTTCGAAGCTTCGTCTTCTGTCTCTTCTTCCTGTACACTGATTTCGATCCCAAGCTCCTCCAGCTGCTTCTCATCCACGGTTCCTGGTGCCTCTGTCATCAGACAGGAAGCGTCCTTTACCTTCGGGAAGGCAATGACATCACGGATACTGTCCTCCTTCGCCATCAGCATCACCAGACGGTCCAGACCGTAAGCCAGTCCAGCATGAGGTGGAACACCATATTTAAATGCATTGATCAGGAAACCAAACTGCTCATAAGCAGCCTCCTTTGTAAATCCCAGTGCCTCAAACATTCTCTCCTGGATGTCATCCTGATGGATTCGGATAGAACCGCCACCAAGTTCTGTACCATTCAACACGATATCATACGCTCTGGCACGAACTTTTCCAGGATCTGTTTCAAGCAATGGCAAATCCTCCTCCATCGGCATCGTAAACGGATGATGCATTGCCACATATCTGCCTTCTTCCTCCGAATATTCAAACTGCGGAAATTCTGTCACCCAGAGGAAACGGTACTCATTCTTGTCCAGAAGCTCCAGCTGTCTTGCCAGCTCCAGACGCAGATTTCCCAGTACATCATATACAATTTTATTCTTATCTGCTGCAAAGAGAAGTAAATCTCCCGGCTCACCCTCCATCGCCTTCACTAAAGCATCCAGTTCTTCCTCTGTCATAAACTTGGCAAAAGAAGATTTATAGGTACCATCCTCATTGATGCAAAGATATGCCAGCCCCTTTGCCCCAAAGTCCTTTGCAAACTTCACCAGAGCATCAATTTTCTTACGAGGCATCGTTCCCTGTCCTTTTACATTGATGCCCCGGACAGAGCCGCCGGCTTCCAAAGCACCGGTGAATACACCAAATCCACATTCCTTTACGACATCAGATACCTCTTTCAATTCCATTCCAAAACGTAAATCCGGCTTGTCCGAACCAAATCGGTCCATTGCCTCCTGCCAGGTCATACGCTGGATCGGCAGCTGTACATCCACATCCAGAATCTCTTTAAACAGCTTCTGGAGCAAACGTTCATTGACATCCATGACATCCTCTTCATCTACAAACGAAAGCTCCATATCTATCTGTGTAAACTCTGGCTGTCTGTCAGCACGCAGATCCTCATCACGGAAACATTTTGCCAGCTGGAAATAACGGTCATAACCGGAACACATCAATAGCTGCTTAAACAGCTGAGGTGACTGAGGCAAAGCATAAAAGGAACCCGGATGAACACGGCTTGGTACCAGATAATCCCTTGCTCCCTCTGGAGTACTCTTGTTAAGCATCGGTGTTTCAATTTCCAAAAATCCCTCTTCTGCCAGAAACTGCCTGGTCAGAGTTGCAACCTGGCTTCTCATGATCAGATTTCTCTGAAGATCAGGACGGCGCAAATCCAGATAACGGTATTTTAAACGCAGTTCCTCCTTTGTCTTACTGTCTTCTTCAATCGGAAACGGAGGAGTCTGTGACTCTGACAGAATACGGATATCTGTAGCACGAACCTCGATAGCACCCGTCTTAAGATTCTCATTCACAGCACCGGAACGCGCTGTCACCTTACCGGTTACTGCTATTACAAATTCACTGCGCAGCTTCATCGCTTTACTAAAGCCTTCTGTACCTATCTCAGCCTCTTCAAAGATCAACTGCAGAATGCCGGAACGATCTCTCAGGTCTACAAAGATAATACCACCCTTGTTACGGTTCTTCTGAACCCATCCCATCACGGTAACTTCCTGTCCTATGTTACTTTCTCCCAATTCGGCACACCGGCAGGTACGCTTCATGCCCTTCATTGATTCTGCCATTTTATCCTCCATTCCTGCGCGTAGTTTTGCGCATATTACTTTCCAAATTCATGTATCCAAAATCATACAACGAAATCCCAATTCTTGCAAGATTTCTTCCAAAACATTCTAACTAATCAATGGACTCCGCTTCTTTGATAAACATTCCCAGATGTTCTTTCTGCAGCGGTGTGATCACAGTGCGCAGCTGATCCAGCCCCTGAAACTGATCACTATGTAAAAGACGTTGAAATGCCAGAAATATTTTCATATCATAATCTGCCACTTCATCTATCATAATCTCCACTGCTGTCTGCTTATCAAAAGCTCTCCGGTAACTTCTGTCACTAGTCAGTGCTGAAAATACATCGCAGGTTCTGAGGATCCGTGCCATCCAGGGAATCTGCTCCCCTTTTAGATTATCCGGATAACCAGAGCCATCATAATTTTCATGGTGGGAATACACCGCTTTTGCAATCTCCATCGGATAGTTTTCACGGCACAAAGCATGATAGCTGTGTGTCGGATGCATCCGGACATATTTCATCCGCTCTATAGCCAATGTCTCCCGCCTGTCTGAGTACAGATATTTCACCAGACGAAGCTTTCCCAGATCATGGAGCAGACCAGCCACCGTAATATTATGGCAAAACTCCTGAGTCTCTCCCAGTTCCTGTGCCAGAGCCACTGCCAGATTACTCACAGTAATTCCATGACACATCTCAATATATGCATTCTCTCTTAATTTGGGGCTGATCCTGTCACTTGCCATGATCAATCCCTCTAAATAATCTTCCTCCATTATTCTCTCCATTCCGCCGGTTCCTACGAATCACCTTTCAAAAAATGCTTTCTTACCAGCATTTCATCAATGCGTTCGATATAATCTGTCACACTCTTCACATTTTCAACCCGGCTGACCATATTTTTGACGGAGTCATACCTTTTTGTGGATGCACCGGCCCCCACTGCCAGAATCGTCTGTTTTTCCTCCATAATAAGAATATTGTACAAACATTCCTTTCCTTCTCTGGAGAAACCAATATTTTCCTGACCAGAACTTCCTGCATATCCGGCCGAATTTTTCTGCCGGTACATGTAATACGGCGAATATCCGTTTTCTCTGGCAAACTTCTCTCCAAGCGCAAGCATCTGCTCCATCCTCCATGCACGCTCTGATTCCAGAACTTCACCACAATCATCCATAATCTCACGCAGTCTGGATGCCCTCTTCACTACCAGCGAATGAATGGTCAGACTGTCTGGATTCAACTGTTTTACCTGACACAGAGTATCTTCAAAATCCTCCACGTTCTCTCCGGGAAGCCCAATGATCAAATCCATATTAATATTGGAAAAACCCACCTCCCGCGCCATCTGAAACACTTCTTTTGTCTGTGCTACGGTATGTTGACGTCCGATCAGCTTCAATGTTTTATCCTGCATAGTCTGGGGATTCACAGAAACCCGTTCTACTCCTGCCTCTTTCAACACCAGAAGCTTTTCTCTGGTAATGCTGTCTGGTCTGCCTGCCTCTACCGTAAACTCATATGCATCCTCCACCGGAAAATACTTTTTTACCCAGCAGATCAGGTCCTTCAGCTGCACTGGCGACAGTGTAGTAGGAGTCCCACCGCCGATATAGATACTGGACAGCTTCTTTCCCCGATAAAGCTCCCCGCAATAGGCAATCTCCTTTTTTAATGCCTCAAGATATGCCGGTATCAGATGTTCAAACCTCGCCAATGGATAAGAGGTAAAAGAACAGTACATACAGGTTGTAGGACAAAATGGAATACCGATATACAGACTATATCCGTTTTTATAATCTGTTTTCTGCAATAAATCCGCCTCTTTGCGGGCAACCTCCATACAAAGCTCTGCTTTTTGTTCCGTACATTGATATTCCTGCAATAGTGCTTCCTTTATCTCTTTCCTGCTCTTTCCTTCCAAAAGCTGGCTCATCGGAATCTTTGCGGGGCGGACCCCTGTCATTGTACCCCAGACAGGGATACAAAGTGTCATCCCCTCTGGCAGCTTTGATCTTTCTATATCACTCAATAGCTGAAACAATAATTTTTTCAGCTGATTTTTATACTCTGTCCGGTAAGGATGTGCTGTCTTCCCCTCATGCTTATGGAAGTCCTGCTCTCCGCTTACCTGTCTGCTTTTTTCCGCCCTTTGACCGTTGAACTCATACCATACCAGAATCTCTGTCTGGGACATTCTGACTCCAACAATTAATTTTTCCGTTCCTGCCGCTGTATCCGTCCCTTCTACTACAATACGGCTGGTATGTCCAGGAAAAAAGCTATTGACCAATGCCTGAATTTCATAATCAAAGTCCCGTTCAGACAACAAAATTTTTATCATAACGTTCCTCATTCCCGCGCGGCATATGCCTTGCTTATTTTTTCTTTATTCTACCGCATAGGGATTAAACATTTTTTCATTTTGAATGGATGTTGCCATGCCATGCCCCGGATACACCTTCACTGCCTCCGGCAGACAAAACAGCTTCTCCCTCACCGACTGGATCAGCTGGCGTCCACTGCCGGTAGGAAAATCGGTTCGCCCTACCGATTCCTGGAACAAGGTATCACCAGAAAATAGGATTCCTGCTTTCGGGAAATAATAACACATCCCTCCGCTGGTATGTCCCGGAGTCAGGATACACCGCATCGTCTGTCCCAAAATAGAGATTTCCTGACCATCCTGAAACCATTCATCTGCCTGAAGACTGACCGGACTGCCAAACTGTGCCGATGCATTGAGCATACTATCTGCTAGAAGTTCCTGTTCTGCCTGAGAGGCATAAATTTTAGTCTTCAGCTCTTTTCTTATCTTCTCTGCTGCCGTAATATGGTCAAAATGTCCATGGGTCAGCAGAATCCCCACCGGCTTCAACTGATTCTTTTTTATATGGTCAATAATCTTCTCCGCCTCATATCCCGGATCAAACACCAGACATTCCCTGGTATCCTCATGATACAGAAAATAGCAGTTGGTCTGAATTGGACCAACTACTTTTAAATCACAGCATAATCTATTCATACTGGCATAACTCCAATCTGTTTTTCTTAGAATAACCCCTCTTTAGGATCTGGTTCTCTGAATATCCTTTACACCCTCTACATTCCGCAGCTTTTTGGTCAATTCGTTCAGAGCCTCCACTCCCCGGATCGCAAAACCAACCGTAATGGTAGCAATCCCCTGTTTACTGGTACGGATATTCATGGACTTCACATCAATCTTATTTTCCGTAAATACTTTTGTAATCTCCAACAGCAGTCCCATACGGTCATATGCATATATAATGATCTCGGTATCATAATATTCATTCTCTGCCCCATCTGAGGTCACCTGCCATTCTGCTTCAATGATCCGCTGGCGGTCTGTCTCAGAAAGATTCATCATATTCACACAATCCGTCCGGTGAATGGAAACACCTCGTCCTCTGGTGACAAATCCAATAATTTCATCTCCGGGAACCGGACTGCAGCACTTGGAAAATCTCACCGACACATCGTTGATGCCGGCAACCACAATACCGCTCTTGGATTTGACAGCAGCCGGCTTTGCCTGTGCTGTACCGGAGGATGTCATACTTTTCCCCACTGCATCCAGAATATCCTGGTCTGTTGTATGCTTTGGATTCTTTTTGTCATAGGCATCCTGCAGCTTATTGACAACCTGACCTTCCTTCAGTCCTCCATGTCCCAGAGCAGCAAGAACCGATTCCCAGTCTCTGAAACCATACTTTTTCATACACGCCTCTGTATATTCTGGTTTCATCAAATCAGATAAAACAATAGCCTGTGCCTTGCAGTAGCTGCTAAGCAGTTCCTTTCCCCGGATAATATTCTCTTCCTTAAACTCAGAACGGAACCACTGGTTAATTTTATTCTTTGCCTGTGTACTCTTTACAATAGACAACCAGTCACGGCTGGGACCTCTGGAATTTTGAGAGGTCATGATCTCTACCCGATCTCCATTTTGAATCTTGTAATCAATCGGTACCAGATTTCCATTGACCCTTGCTCCTACCATCTTATTTCCCACTGCGCTGTGTACTGCATAGGCAAAGTCAATCGGTGTAGAACCTGCTGGAAGATTTTTTACATCCCCATCCTTGGTAAAGCAGTATACATGGTCAGAAAACAGGTCCAGATCACTTTTCAACAAACTTAAAAACTCTTTATTATCCGACATATCCCTCTGCCATTCCAGAATACGCCTCAACCAGGCAAGCTTTTCCTCCTCATTGTCTGTAGATTTGCTTCCGTACTGGTTTTCCTTATATTTCCAGTGAGCCGCGATACCATATTCTGCGGTGCGGTGCATCTCATAAGTACGAATCTGTATTTCAAATGGCTGCCCCTGCGGTCCGATCAGTGTTGTATGCAGCGACTGGTACTTATTGGGCTTTGGCATCGCAATATAATCTTTAAAATGCCCCGGAATCGGTTTATAAATCTCATGGATCACACCCAGGGCAGTATAACATTCTCTCTCTGTATCAACAATAATACGAACAGCAAACAGATCATAAATCTGTTCCAGTTTTTTATTCTGGGTAACCATCTTTTTATACACACTGAAATAATGCTTGGCACGTCCATCAATGGTGGCCTTAATACCGGACGATTTAATGTGCCTGCTCACTTCCTCCACAATCTGTTTTATAAAAAGATCTCTCTGCACCTGTCCATGGGCGATCTTTGACACAAGGTCATGATACATTTCCGGCTCCAGATACCGGAATGCCAGATCATCCAACTCCACCTTGACCTTGGAAATACCAAGACGGTCTGCAATAGGCGCATAAATATCTAATGTTTCACGGGACTTTTCCTTCTGTTTCTCCGGTGTCTGGTACTGCATGGTACGCATATTGTGCAGACGGTCTGCCAGTTTGATCAGAATAACACGGATATCCTTTGCCATCGCCAAAAACATCTTCCGCAGATTCTCCGCCTGAACCTCTACCTTATCCGCCACATAATTCAACTGAGTCAATTTAGTAACACCGTCTACTAAAAGTGCCACCTCTTCCCCAAACTGCTCTGTAATCTCCTCACTGGTCATGACAGTATCCTCTACCACATCATGAAGCATTCCGGCTACAATGGTTTCCTTATCCAGTTCCAGTTCTGCCAGAATAATACAGACACAGACCGGATGGATAATATATGGTTCTCCCGATTTTCGCAACTGTCCCTCATGGGCATCATAAGCAATCTGATATGCTTTCTCAATCATGGAAATATCATCTGATGGATGATACTTCCGGATCATCGCTATTAACTTATCATATAATATGGCTGGTTCTGTAAAATCCTCTGGAATCATACTTGTTTCCAGCTCACCATTATCTATCTTGATACCCAGATTATTCGTCTTATCCATATGCCGCCTCCATCCTGTGTATACCCGTCTAGTGTGCTGTATCATGAAAATTACAATATGTCTCTATGTAAATTATGCCTATTATACGCCGATTTCCCTGCAAAGTCAAAAAACGGGCGCTCATTGCCGGCATCAGGAAACGGAGTAAGCCCATGCGGCTTTCATCTGTTCCACCAGAGTATCGATTTCCCACTCTTGCTGGCTTCTGGCGATACTGTTTGGGTCATTTACCGTTACCTTGCCCTCTTCCGTCAGACCAGTCAATACAATAAAATGTCCTGTTGTAGTAAAATCTCCCGGCTTCATACTGCAAATAATCGGATGTCCCTCCTGCAGCTGTTCTTCAATCTGGGCAGCACCAACCGTTACCGTCTCTGCCTGCAAGCCCTGCTTCTCTGCACCCGAAGACATCAGCGACCATGCTGAACCAGATGCCGGTGTATAATAATTATTGTCAATACTGAAATCAGCCATCGCATCCGGAGTTTTAGTTTTATCCTGCAGCAGTCCGGAAACCACCATAGACAGACAGGTCGGTCCACATCCGTCAATGGCAATAATATCATTTCCATAATTGAGATAGCCCCATCTCTCATCCCACTGCTGCAAGCATGGGATTCCTGATTCCAGTTCTTTCTTGGTAATCTTTCCTGCAGGCTTGATATCTGATTTATGCTTTGGATATCCTATGACAAAATCCAGCGTCTCCTGATTGTTTATTGCCAGATTTAACAGATTTTCCGGATATTCATATAAATTGAGCAAAATATCCTCTACCTCCGGATAATCCTCCCGCAAAGCTTCCAGTCCCTGGCTCAGTTCTTCATATCCCTCTGGTATAGCATAATCTAACGGTTCCAAAGTTGGCTCTGATATCGTTGCTGTCGTCGGACTTGGCTGTTTTGCCTTATCCTTATCTCCCGTCACTGCTTTCACACTCCACCGGATCAGACAGGTCAAAAGTGCAACGATCACAACCAGCACTACCACGGTAACCGCTCTGGCAATCATCACCTTTCTTCTTCTCTCTTCTCTTCGTTTCAACCGGTGAAGATACCTTCTGTACTCAAGTTCCTCTTCCTGTGTTCTTCTCTCGCTCACGTAATCTCATTCTCCTTATAATTCACAATCAATATCCATCAAACGATGCATCAGTTCATCAAATTCCTCAGGGCTGATTCTTTCATCCTCATAATCATCTGTGATGATTTCTTCCCATTCATCCCAGACATAACTGGATTTTCCCTGTTCCAGTCTATCCAGCTCCTTCTCCAGTTCTTCTGCCCGTGTCATACGGCCACCTCACTTCCATCAAATAATAAAACATTCTTTTTTTATCTGTCAACTACAATACCAAAAATGCCTCCTCAAATCCGTATTTTTTTCCATTCATACCAGTTCATTAAGATACACCGATTTTTCCCGGAATAAATAATCACAAAATTCTCCGATTTCCATCTTTTTTTCCACCAGCGCATCCTCTGCCAGACGTGAAACAATACATTCTTTCTGATTTGCCTCCAGCATCCATTTCCCGTTATTCCCTGCAATCTGTGAATCATGAATTTCCAGGCTTAATTTCAGGGCTTCCCGGCTGCGCAAAAGAAAAGCACAGGTTTCAAAGTGGATAATCCGTGCCATAATCGTATGACATTTCCTGGAACTATTTTCCAGAAAAGAACTCTCATTTATCTGGCATTCTATTGATCCCCAACCCTGCTTCTGACAAAGATAATTCCCCAGAGAATCCAGCAATCCCTTTTCTTCCATCTGGCCTGCAACCTCAAACACCTCTGCCCTTCCATCCTCCAGTCCGTATTCCAGATAACCGGTAAACTGTCCTTCCTGGTAGATTAAAAGCAGTTCCCCCAGACAAGCTTTCATCTCCTCTGCAATTTCAGCAAAATATTCCTCACTGCGTCTGGCATAAACCTGAAATTTTGCCTTCAGCATTTTTTCTGAGAAGGAAACCAACTGTCTTTTTTCTTCCGCCACGGCTTCTTCATAGTTTTTAAACTGATATTGGTCAGACTGCCCACCGTCTCTTCCTAAACGGCATTTTTGTCCCATCGCCTGATAAATCTCACAGAAATCATATGGCTCATATATCTTCTGACTGGCAGGCATCAGATACGTAAACGGCTCCTTTCTCTCATACATCCACGAAAATGCCTTCTGCAGCAAAAGTCCCATATATCCTTTCTTCCTCTGCCCTGTCCTGGTACAGACTCCTACGATATAATGCAGCAGATACTCCCGTCCCTCAACCACTACAGGATAAGGATTGAGATGTATCATACTGCAAAGCTCTCCTGCTTCATGGGATAATAAAAGAGTATCTGAAATTTTCCACTTAGAGTTAAAATACCAGGATACATACCTGTCACTGTCTTCAAAAATGCTGCTCCACATCTCTGCACATTTCTGATAAAGTATAGGATTCTGTTGATGTGGCTCTATATGCTGTATCACTATCTTTTCTTCCATATCATTAATTCCTGTTTTCTTTCTATGCTGCAATTTTTAACCTGTTATTTATTTTAATCTATTTTGCAGGATATTACAACCGTACAGACCTCAGACCACCTACCAGATCAGATGTTGCTCCCGAACAGATATCTGTTACAGTTGATTCCCTGATATTCCACCATATTAAAAACGGTTACCAGTAACATATTTTCATCTCACTCTACATAGATTATAAAGAACTTTTACAGATTTCAGGAGATTTTCTATGTGCGGTATTGCCGGTTTTTCTAATCCCTCTGCTTCTTTTTTAGAAAAGGAAGCATATTATTTACATATTCTAAATGACATGAAAAAAGCACTGTTCCATCGCGGACCAGATGAGCAAAATACTCTTTTAACCAAAAAATGCGGTTTGGCACACACCCGCCTTTCTATTATCGATTTAAAAACTGGTCAGCAGCCTATGTCCAAGAAACGGGACGGATACGGATATCACATTATCTTCAATGGAGAAATTTATAACCAAAAACAGTTAAAAGACAGGTTAAAACAACAGGGTGCTGTTTTTGAGACCACCTCTGATACAGAAATCCTTCTGTTGTCCTTCCTCACCTTTGGTGCAGATTTCATCAAAGACGTTGATGGTATTTTTTCCATTGCTATCTATGATGAGCGTCATGAAACCCTATCCCTTTTCCGGGACCCATTTGGCGTAAAACCTCTCTTTTATACCCTTCTGGAAGATACTTTGATTTTCTCCTCCGAACCGAAGGGATGTTTCTGCTATCCCGGTGTTACGCCAAAGCTGGACCGTAATGGACTTAATGAAATTTTTTCACTTGGTCCGGCACATTCTCCCGGTTCAGGAATCTTCCAGGGCCTTCATGAACTTTTGCCCGGCACTTACCTGACCTATCACCGTTTTGGTCTGTCCACCACCCAGTATTTCCGGCTGGAAAGCAAGCCTCATTTTGACACCTATGAGGATACTATCGAAAAAACAGCCAGTCTGGTGCAGGATGCAGTAAAACGTCAGATGGTATCAGACGTTCCGGTGTGTACCTTTCTTTCCGGCGGTGTTGATTCCAGCCTGGTTTCCTCCATCTGTTCCAGGGAAGAGAAAAAACAGGGAAAACAGCTTACTACCTTCTCTTTTGATTTTATAGACAATGACAAATATTTTAAGGCAAATTCTTTCCAGCCCTCTCAGGACCGTCCTTTTGTAGATACAATGGTTTCGTATCTGGATTCCAGCCATCATTATCTGGAATGTAACAATACGATCCAGGCGGATTATCTGTATAAATCCGTAGATGCCCACGACCTGCCCTGCATGGCTGATATCGACTCCTCCCTGCTCTATTTCTGCCAACAGGTCAGCCACACACACAAAGTAGTATTAACGGGAGAATGTGCCGATGAAGTTTTTGGCGGTTATCCGTGGTTCCATCGTGAGGAAATGCTCTCCTGCGGTACTTTTCCCTGGACACCATCCCTGGAACCCCGGAAACAACTCTTAAACCCTGATCTGATCCAATCCCTTGACATGGATGATTATGTACAGAATATCTATGAAAAATCCATCAGCGAAATCAATATATTGCCAGAAGAAAATGAAGTGGAGACCAACCGAAGGCGAATCGCCTATCTGAACATCCGTTTCTTCATGCAGACTCTGCTAAACCGAATGGACAGAACCAGTATGTCCTGCGGACTGGAAGCAAGGGTTCCTTTCGCAGATAAAGCACTTGTCCGGTATGTTTTTAATATTCCATGGGAAATGAAAGCAAAAGACGGACTGGTGAAAAATGTCCTGCGACAGTCAGCAAAAGGGCTTTTGCCAGAAGAAATCCTGTTCCGGCGAAAAAGCCCTTATCCTAAAACATATCATCCTTATTATGAAAATCTGCTGTCAGAAAAACTTCATCAGGTTTTGGAGGATTCCCACAGTCCGCTCCACAGCTTTCTGGAACCAAAGGCACTATCCCGTTTTCTGGACAGTCCTAAGGACTATGGTGCACCTTGGTATGGCCAGCTGATGGCTGGACCCCAAATGATGGCATATCTTCTTCAAATCGACTACTTTATCCGGAAATACCAGGTTGACATCCTCCTGTAACCCCACCACCATTGGGCTAGTAGTCAGCAATCTGTTTTATTTACAAATGGAGACTGGATCACCGGCTGTATCTGGTGCCCCTGCAGGGCCTCCTGGATTGCAGCCGGTATCTGTTCTACATGTGCGATCATAGATGCCGGCTTCATTTTATAATTATCCTGTCCAAAAGGAACAAAATAAATATTTTTTGTATTCATTAAGACGCCGATATTCTTAAAATTAGCACTCAGTGCATCATTAGTGGAAACAGAAATCAATAGCGGTTTCTCGTTCCGCAAATGTGCCTTGGCTGCCATCAGAACTGGAGAATCTGTAATTCCGGCACTCAGCTTAGCCATGGTATTCCCTGTACAGGGTGCGATCACCAGGATATCCAGATAGCCTTTGGGACCTATGGGTTCTGCCTGGTCAATAGTAAATATCCCTTTCTCCCCGGTTATTTGCTGTACCTCTTTGATAAAATCCTCTGCCTTGCCAAAGCGGCAGTCAAACTGCTGTGCCTGAACAGAAAAAATAGGAATCACCCGATATTCTTCCATCAGCTTTTGTATCACTGTTTTTATTTTTTCATATGTGCAAAAAGAACCCGTTATCGCAAAACCAACTATCTTTTTTGCCTTTTCGCCCATAATCAGATTATGCTCCTTTCAGCATCTTTTTTTCTATTACTTTTAATAATATTTCTGCCGCTGATTTTGGTGCATATTTTCCCGGAAGTCCAAGACAAAGTTTTGCACAAATTTTATTTTTTTCACAATACTCAAAATCAACACCTCCTGGACGGGAAGCTATATCTATTATCGTAACATCCTTTGAAACCAAAGATAATCGCTGTTTTGTCAATACCATTGCCGGTACCGTATTAAAAATAAAATCTGCCTGGGCAAGTACTGGCTCAGCCTCAGAAAAATCACTGCTTTCGCAACCATATACCTGCGCCTTTGCTCTTTTTTGTCCATCCCGTTCTACAACAGTCACAATCCCATGAAGCCTTTCCAATCTCTCTGCCAGAGCTTCTCCGCAGCGTCCGTATCCCAACACAACACACCGGCTGCCGTAAATGCTTCTCTGTCCCCATTGTAACGCCTCGGCAATGGCTCCCTCCGCAGTAGAAATAGAATTTAAATATGCCGTTCCCTCGGCTTTCATATAATCGATCAACTGAATCTTTTTTTTCGCACATTTCTTCACCAGTCCATCCGGATAATTGCAGCCAAATACGATCTGTCCATTCTGTAACTCCTCCAAACATGCCTCCAAATACTGTGTTGTCTGTGGCACAGGCAATAATACCGCATCATATGTTCCTTTCTGATAATCCTCTGCCTGTACAACCTTATGTCCTTTTTGTTCTAACAGCTCTTTTAAAAAAAGCTGTCTTTTTTCTGAACCCAGTACCAAAAAATGATATGCCATAAAAGCCTCCATTCTGCATACGATATCCGCACATAAAAAATCCATCTATTTCGAAAATTCATATCAATATATGAGGCAGTTTCCCTTTTGTGACTTTTCCATCTTCTGATTTTTTCATACTTATTGCTGATATAATTGCCAAATCAGTTCCACTGCACGTTCTGTTGAATTTCCATCTAGGGATTCCAGAAAAAATTGCCGGAATTCCTTATATTTTTCCTGCTCTTCTACTGTTCTGGTATTGTCCAGTTCTTTTATTATCGTTAAAATAAGCTCTTCTACTGTTTCTACGATCCTTCCTGGAACAAAAGACGGAAAATCGAAATAAAGATTTCGCTGCTCCAGATATTCCTGTAGATCAAACGCATAAAACAACATAGGAATATTTAATAGGGAAGCCTCAAAAATAACAGAGCTGTAATCAGTAACCAGTAAAGAAGTGATAAACAGCAGGTCATTGATATTCTCCTGCACAGATAGATCCAGCACACGGTTCCGATACACTTCTTCCACGAAACAGGTCTGATTTACAAATGGATGGTTTTTAATGATTAAAACAATATCTTCCGGCAAAGCTTTCATAACCTCATTGACCGGAAATTTTTCCTGTGGAAAATATGCCGTTTTATTTCCACTTCCCCGGAAGGTCGGCGCAAATAAAACAATCCGTTTCCCCTTACAGACAGGATACTTTTCATATAATTCATTTGCTATTTTTGTTTTATATTCTGCATTGAAAAAAATATCTGTTCTTGGTACGCCAATTGGCTTGATGTGGCTTTCCGGAACACCAAATGCTTCACTGTAAAAAGGAGCAACTCCCGGACTGCTGGCAAGTGCCGCTGTATAATTTCTGTGGTTTCTGGTAGACTGCTTCAAATGTTCTAATAATCCAATTTCAGAAAGACCAAACAGCTTAAACGCACCGCAGGCATGCCACATCTGTACCACTTTTGTCTCGGGACGGATGGAAAGTGCATGAAGCTGCGGATAAAAATCTTCCAGTACAATAACTCTTGCCTTTGCCGCCATTCGGGCAGACCGACGCAGTTCCTTCCATTTCAGCTTATGTACTGGCCTCGTTGTAAGGAATTCCATCACAGTACAAAGTTTGCTTTGCTTCATACGGTTTCTAAGCAAATCCAGATTTCCACCTTTTTCGACCCGTCGTTCAGACAGAAAAAGGACACCCTCTGTCTGAGAACTCTTTTTACATGCCTTTTCATACTGCTTTTTAAAATAATTTGTTTTCATTTCGCGGAGACTGTATCCATACCCCGTCCGCTCATAGACAATTCCATGAGCATGGTACAAAACAGCTTTTTTCCCGTGCATACCAGAAGCTGCCGGATGCAGCTTTCTGAAACCTTTACAGGCCAGATAACCATCCAGCAGCCATACTGGTAAAAAAAATGTATAAAAAATATATGCTATTTTACAGGAAAGCCGTTTCCGGATACTTTTTTCCCTCTTTTCTTTTTCAAAAAGTTTGGCTGGCAAAAGAATTTTTTTATCAAAAATAATCCACTGATCTTTTAAATCACAGTAAGAAAACTGAAGAGAGATATTTTCTTCCTGTCCACTCTGGTATTCAAAAAAAATATTTTCCAGTTCTATCCTGGCAGAAGCCGTAAATGATGTGGTTCCTTCCGGAGTTTTCATACACCGGGCAATCACTGGGTAACGTCTGTCGCAGTTCCTGCCTTCAAAAAAAGCAGATAACCGCAACTTGTCTCCCATATTTTGTCCTGAAAGTTTTCCCTGAACTTCAAGTAATAGTTCCTTTTTCTCCTCGGATATCTGACAATTTTTAATCTGAATATCACCACTCATTCGAAACAACCTTTCTATAGTGCTTTTTTCAATTTCGTAACATAGCTGACAGGAAATGCACAGATTCTATCCATTGGATTTACTGCTGAACCAAATGCTGCTGACTCGAAATTCACATACAGATATTTTCCGCTCACTGTAATCTCCTCATTCATGGTAGGCATTTCAATACTGTTACGTACCTTTCCCAGCGTAATCTTTCCAGATGATGCATTTTTCAAATTTGGTTTGTACACATCCAACTGATGCAGGAATCCTCTCTTGGAGGAATCTGTCTGGCATGACCTGGATACGATCAGACGTCCATTTGAAGTAAATTCGATTCCCTGTACTCTGGTCGGCATTTTTATTTTGTTGCAAAGCGTTAATGCCGGTGTAGAAGACTTTTTTTCAATCTTGTAGCTGCCCAGATAACCTGCCTTTAACTCATCATAGGAGGAAACCCAGAGTAATCCCTTGTAATAGGTGACCGTAGCTGCCTGATGTGTCAAATTCTGAACAGTATCATAGTCTGACAGTTCATAATACCTTTCCTTCTTTTTTATGGCAGAAGAAATTTTGCTGTATTTAATACTACGCAGAGTCTTTGCCTGGGTAATCCATAGATTTTTTCCATCAAAGGCAATTCCACCAGCATGTGATTTATTAGGAAGAACAATAGTTGTCATTAACTTTTTATTGGATTTTTTTACAACGTAAACAACAGAGTTTTCCTCCCCTTTCTGATCATACGCTGTAATAAAGAAATACGCTTTTGCATAGGTGATTCCCTGAGGAATCATGGAAGTACAGCCAAACTCTGCCACATTGGTATTTATCATACCAGGAATAGCTACACTCTTTTCATAGGACATCTTTTTCTTGAAATCTTTGCACTTTTTATATGCATCAGAATTTTTAAAATCTTTCTTTGTTTTATATAATTTGGCATCTGTATTTGTATCTGACACCTGGACTGGTGCAGCCTGTACATACTTAGATCCTGCACTTTCATAATTCACCCCGTTATAGGTTCTGTATGCCGTAACATAATACTGATATGTCTCACCGTTTGTCAGACTGGTATGAATATATTTTGTACTGGATTTTCCAGTCAGCACGATCAATGGTACATATTGTGTCTCCTGATAGATATATACGGTATATCCGGAGGCTCTTGTTACAGCATCCCAGGATAATCTGATTCTCTCTGTACCTCCTTTGATCTTTACATTCGGCGAGGAAGGCAGAGTTGATGTGGTCAATGTCTCGGATTCTTCTCCAGTATTCTCAGTCACACAGGAATAGGTAACAATCTTATACAGATATGTTTTTGCTGAAGTCAGGCCAGTATCTACATACTGTTTTTCCGTTGTAGAACCAACGAAAGAAAAATCACCATTGGCTCCGGCTCGGTAAATCAGATATCCGGTTGCAGAACTTACATCCTCCCATTTCAGAGTAATACTGGTAGCTGTATTGGAAGCAAAAGTAAAGGTTTGAAGTTTATCCGGTCTGGTATATGTCTTTACAGGAACAGAAAACTCACTCCGGTAACCTAACACCTCATTACTGGCGCATATTGTAATATAACATTCTTCGCCTGCTGGAAGATCAGTAAACTGATAAGAGGTATCCTTTGTGCTTGTCACAAAAGCATATTGCTCTGCTATATCATCATACTTATAAATATAGTAATCTGTAGCATTTGCCACAGCATCCCAGCGAACCGTAATGGAGCTTGTTGTCTGGGATTCCACAATAATTGCGGACATGAGCATTGCTGGATCTACTGCTATGGCAGAACCTGATGCAACAATGGAACTGGTATCCTCCGGGCTTGTAGCCGCTTCCGCTTTGATAAACTGTTTCCAGAAGCCTTCACTGTTTGTTGGAACAACCTGAAACAGGCAAAGCAGAATCACAAGTCCTAATGCTATTATTTTCTTTTGTCTTCCAATTAATTTCATTTTCACCCTCTTTTCTGCACTGCCTGTCTTTTACGAGTCTGAGGAACCTATCGTATATACGGCAGCACAGATATATACCTCGTTTATTTGTAAAAGTTTTATTTCAATATATCTAATATCCTTTCACAAGCACCTCCGACTATATTATCATACTGAAATTTGACAAAATTTTGTCTTTTTTCCAATTCATTGTATTTATTTGACAAAATATGGTATAACTCCTCCTGATTATGTGCTATTTTCCCTGGCACATTTTTCTCATAATCATAGTAAAAGCCTCTGTCATATTTAGGCAGATCATAGGCAAAAAATATAATAGGCTTATCCAGCAGAACAAACTCTACAACAGACGAAGAATAATCCGTAATCAACAGGTCTGCTGCAAGGTACAAATCTGAAATATCATTATAGTCTGTCATGTTATAGCAATAATTATTCTCTGTAATATTTTCCACTGGAAATTTAGGATGCATTTTTATCAGGAGGATCCAGTCTTCTCCCAAAATCTCATGAATTTTTTTCACATCAAACTGTTCTAAAATCTTTTCATTTTCCTTTCCCTCTGTCCGAAAAGTCGGAGCATATAAAAGCAGTTTTTTCCCTGTAAACTCCGGGTATTTTTGATAAAAAGCATCTTTTCTCTTCTGTATCCTCTCTTCATCAAAATACAAATCCGTGACAGGAATCCCAGTGGGATATATTCTATCCTCAGATATCGAAAATGCCTCCTGATAATATGGAACGACATGCCTTGAAGTCACAAACAGATGTGTAATACTCTGGTTGGCCTGTTTCACCAGCTGATATACCTCTGGGTTCCTCTCTGTAGAAAGTCCAAATCTCTTAAATGCACCTGCTCCATGCCAAAGCTGTACAAATTGTGTACCCTTTCCAGATGTTTTCATATAAACCAGAGGGAGAAAATTATCATTAAAAAACACCTTCTGTGCTGTAGCCATATGATAGGGAAGCGCAACAAAAAATACAACTGCACCATACAACAGATGCCACACTTTTTGTATCTTATTTTTCCCTGACACAGATAATAAATCCCTTTTTGCCCTGATGACAAAACGATATTCTGCATCCTGCTTCTGCATCACCTGGTAAATCTCCAGCAGATTTCCATTCAAACCATGATTATGTCCATTCAACAATACAATTTTTTTCTTTTTTGCCGGACATAAAAAACTACAAATATTATAAATCCATGCAAATATCAGATATCCTGTTTTTTTCATCTTCTCTCCAAACTATTTTCCCATAAGTATCCACTGAATACTCTGTAATTATAACAAATTCAACCCAAAAACATAACATTTCCTGAAACATTTATAAAAAAAGTTCATATATTGATATAGATATTTTGAAAGGAGAATATCATGCATCGTGTTGCCTCTACCATTCACCTGGAAGCCGCCCGCAGACTGCATCTGACAGGAAAGGGCATCGGCATCGCTATTTTTGATACCGGCGTTGGATATCATCCTGATATTACCCTTCCTCCAACCCGCCTTGTTACCTTTATCGATACCATTAACAATCGTTCTGACTTTTATGATGATAACGGTCATGGTACTCATATCACAGGCATTATAGGCGGAAACGGCACTGCCAGCAACAAACGCTATGAGGGTATTGCACCTGAATGCCATTTTATCATGATAAAAGTTCTGAATCAACGCGGGGAAGGAAATACCGAAAATGTGCTTGCCGGTATCCAATGGCTGCTAAATAACCATCAAAAATATAATATCCGTATTGTAAACATCTCTGTAGGGAGCAGCCGCGGAAAACATTTTGATGAATCCTCTCCTCTGGTAAAAGGAGTCAATCAGCTTTGGAGTGCCGGGCTTGTCGTTCTGACCGCAGCCGGCAATCATGGACCAGAGCCGAATAGTATCGGTGCTCCCGGGAACAGCCGGAAAATTATCACCGTTGGTGCCTCTGATGTGATGCAGACTGGAAACGGACGTGACTACTCTGGTCGGGGACCTACAGAAAATTGTATCAAAAAGCCGGATATTGTAGCGCCTGGCTCTAATATTGTCAGCTGCCAGCCACTTCCTTACTCTTCCGCTTATCCCCGTCTCTATGGTTCCTCTGCCCAGACGACATATTCCATGGATAAAATATACCGCAGCCGAAGCGGCACCTCCATGTCTACTCCGGTCGTAAGCGGATGCATCGCCCTGCTCCTACAGCAAAGACCTTACATGACCAACCGTGAAGTAAAGATGCACTTAAAAAAGACCGCACTCAATCTTGGCTATAGTCATGCACGTCAGGGCTGGGGTCTGATCCAGCTGGATCGGTTATTATATTATTAAAACAGAAAAAAGGTTGTGCAACAGAAACTATCCTACTGTGTAGCCGGTATCTATCTGCACAACCTATGTATCCGTTTCAAAACGATAACCTGTCTATTTGCACCATGCTCCCTCACATTCAATGAATCATGCCAGAAGTCTGTCTAATTCCTCAATGAATTTTCCCATCTCATTTTTGGATAATTGGGCATCAGCTCCCAATGCCTCTCCTTTTTTTCGCATATCATCGTTAATTAAGGATGAAAAAATAACTACTGGAATTTCCCGTAATACCGGATCTTCTTTCATCATCTTCAAAAGACGGTGCCCATCCATCTGAGGCATTTCAATATCCGTAACCACACAGCTTACATTTTCCTTCAAGGTTCCCTCTGCTTTATATTTCTGCAAAAGTTCCCATAACTCTAATCCATTGTTATTCGGGATCACATTGACATATCCCGCTTTGGTCAATCCATCGTAAATCAACATACTGAGCAACTGGGAATCTTCCGCAAACAAAATCGGCGAACTATTCTCTCTGCGCTCTCCCAACGCCTCCACATCTGACAGCCGGATACCTGATTCTGGTGCAATATCTGCAACAATTTTTTCAAAATCAAGCAGCAATACCAACTTTCCATCTAAATTTACAATTCCTGTGGTCACACTTTTCGGAGAATTACTGATCATACTATCTGGTTTAATAATCTGACTCCAGTTTACACGATGTATCCCGACCACTCCATGTACGTGAAAACCTGCACTGACTGCATTGAAATTGGTGATCAAAAACATATCCTGTGTCTCTTCTTCTGTCTTTTTTGGCATTCCCAAACATTTCGACAGATCAATAATTGAAATCGTCTCTCCTCTGGTACTAAATGCCCCTTCCAGATAAGGATGTCCATTTGGAATCGGGGTCAATGGCTGGTATGTAAGAATCTCTCTAATCTTAGCCACATTGATTCCATAATAATTGCCACCTACCAAAAATTCCAGGATTTCCAGTTCATTGGTGCCGCTCTCTAACAAAATATTTGTGTCCATATTTCACCTCATCTCTGCTCCAGAAAATAATTTAACTCATAACTTTTCTGTGTCTTCCAAAAAATCATTTTTCTCGAACGTAGTAAATAACTATATTCCATTTTACTATAGCCACCTTTGATTTGCAAGTATACATTCTCTTTGGTATTCTATTTTTCATTATACCGCTGGATTTCATTTCATATTTTGACAGATGTTCTAAAATTCATTACAATGGGAAAAGTTAAACTAGTGTCTAATGATACGGATACAAATCTAAAAATAGTAATTTTTATAGAAAGGAAACATCATTGATGGATAATATTATTCTTATTGGAATGCCTGGTGCAGGTAAAAGTACAGTCGGTGTCGTACTGGCAAAAAATCTGGGATATTCTTTTCTGGATTCTGATCTGTTGATTCAGGAAAAAGAGCATATGATACTTCATGATATCATAGAAAAATACGGATTAGAAGGTTTTAATCAAATAGAAAATGAAGTAAATTCCTCTATTCAGGCAAAAAAAACTGTTATTGCCACTGGGGGCAGTGTCATTTATGGCAAAGAAGCCATGATGCATTTAAAATCAATAGGAACTGTGATCTACCTGAAACTGCCCTACCAGGAACTGAAATGCCGTTTAGGCGACTTAAATCAACGAGGGGTTTCTATCCGTCAGGGACAAACCCTGGCAGAATTATATAACGAAAGAATCCCTCTCTATGAAAAATATGCGGATATTACCATAGACTGCCAAAACTATTCCATTCGGGAAACAGTAAAGCAAATTGCAGATTCCGTCAGAGGAGATCTGTCCACCAACTTATAACATCTCCTCTAAACTATTTTGCAAGTTCGGTAAACTATAAACAAAAAAACCAATATCTTTTCTATGATATTGGTTCTCTGATTTTCATATCTTCAAAACTGTATACCGATCTCATCCTGCTCTTGTAACTTTTGGTCAAGCCTTCGACCTATTAGTGACAGTCAGCTCCATGTGTTGCCACACTTCCACCTCTGCCCTATCTACCTCATCGTCTTTAAGGGGTCTTATTGGATCATCTCCAGGGATATCTCATCTTAAGGGGGGCTTCACGCTTAGAT
>JAGAIR010000049.1 GCA_017626435.1 Lachnospiraceae bacterium
ATTCTCTATGTGGTAAAGACATTTCAAAATATGATTGTATTGAACCGAGAGAAGAACAGCCGGATTATTTTGGAAAAGCAGATAGGCAGTATGCAGGAACACATGGAAGAAATGGAACACATTTATTCCGGCATACGCAGTCTGAAGCATGATATGAAAAATACACTTTCCGTTATCATGCAGCTTGCAACCGGAAATGAAGAAACAGAAAATGCAGAATTGCAGGCTTATCTGTCTGAGCTGAATCGGACAATGGATCGCTTGGAATTTCAGTTTCGGACAGGGAATACTGTTGTTGATACCCTGCTTAATATGAAGTATCACGAAGCAGCAAGGATGATACCTGACATGCAGATGGATGCAGACAGACTGCTGTTTCCGGATAACCTGCTCATTCAAAGCTATGACATAGGGATTATTTTGGGTAATGCACTGGACAATGCAATCGAAGCGTGCAGGAAGTTAAAGGGAAAAGAACCTGATGCAGAAACCTTTATCCGGCTATCTTCTTTTCGGAAAGGGAAGATGATTTTTATAGAAATAGCAAACAGTTTTGACGGGAATGTGATACGGAAAAGGCAGGCTGAATTTCCGGTAACTGATAAGGCAGACAAGGAAGCACATGGAATTGGGCTTTCCAATATCAAAAATGCTGCGGGAAAATATCATGGTGCGGTGGATTGGTCGGTAAACAATAAAGTGTTTACATTGTCCGTTATGATGCAGAATGAAAGGAGAATTGAAAATGAATTTTAACAATGTGGGAAATATTTTGAACAGTGCGTATCAGTATGCGAGCAGGACACAGAAAACCACTGCAAGCAGTACGAGCTTTACGGAAAGCTTGCAGGGAGCAGCTAAAGCAGATACATCAAATGTAGATGTTTATACGGAATATCTGAAATCAAAGTATGGGAATATAATGATCCAAAATGTTGGAAGTGATCAAAAGAGTATGGATTCATTGGGGACGGGGACATATGGGATGAATAATATTGTGATTGCACCCAATGTTTTGGAAACAATGGCAAATGATCCCAAAAAAGCAGCTTATTACGAAAAGATGATACAGGATTTTTTTGCTTCGCAGTCAACTGTGAAGGCGCAGATGGCAGTCGGGGGGTTTGAGATTCAATCTTATGGTATGGTTATTCACCCGGATGGAACTGCACACTATTATGTTTGTGGAGATGTTTCACCAGAAAAAAAAGCAAAGATAGAGGCGCAAATGAAAGCTGAAGATGAAGAGAAGGCTAAACGGCGTAGACAATATTTAGAGCGCAGTGAGGAGGCTGCAGAGAAACGAAGATTATTGACGGAGCAATACTATCAAAAGCAGATGATGGCAGAAGCATTACAAAAGCAATTGTCTGATACAAGTAATTTATATATTGTCAATCAGTCACAGGCTATGGCAGCGTATGAAAATGTAATAAGTACATTCAGCAACAGTGTAATAGAAAATATGTAAGATGCTCGGACTCCAAACGAGAAAGCATAGGCAATTCTGACTGACAGAGAAATTGCAGAAAGGTTGAAAAAATTATGGATATAC
>JAGAIR010000050.1 GCA_017626435.1 Lachnospiraceae bacterium
CATTCTGTTTTGCATAGTCCTCAAGCATCTTCTTCTGGTTGACGATACTGTTACTGTCCCCTACCATTTCATCATCACGAGAAAGTCTTTCGTAGAGGGCAGTAATCTTTTCATTTTCTGCTTTTTTTGTTCTCATTTTTTATCCTTTCTTGTGCTTTTTTCTTAACTACCCTTTACAATATAAGTCCTCTGTGAAGTGCTTTGGTGGTGTGGTGTAATGCTCACTGATTTTCGTCTGTACTCCGTCAAAAGTCATTCCCTCTCTAAGCTCCGGTAGTTTCTTCTCCTCTGCGTCTTTTTCTTCCGTAGTCTTAAATGATTTCTTAAAGGCTTCCTCAAAATCCTTCCATCCGTTTCTTAAAACAGACTTGCCGGATGCCTTAAACACAGAACCGCCACAGGTAAGCTCTGCCTTTACAGTTTCGTATAAATGTTTCTCCCCGGTAGCACACAGTAACCTGTCGGCCACAAGGGATAAAATCTTACGCTCCGTTTCAGGCAGTTCCTTTAAATCAGCAAGGGCAATTTCCACCGTTGGAATGATTGCATGGTGGTCTGTCACTTTCTTACTGTTAAGCACCCTCTGAATATCCGGATTAAATACCACCTGTGGAACAAATGTCATACTGTCAAAAATCGCTCTGATAACATTTTCTGCTGTTACCTGCATATCATCGGAAAGAAACTGACTGTCCGTTCTCGGATAAGTACAAAGCTTCTTTTCATAAAGGCTCTGCGTGTACTCTAAGGTCTGCTTTGCCGTAAAACCAAATAGACGGTTGGCATCTCTCTGGAGCGTGGTAAGGTCATAAAGTTTAGGTGGTGCAACCGTCTTTTCTTCCTTTACCACAGACGTAACAAGAGCCTGTCCGTTAAGACAAGCTCCTGTAATCTTTTCTGCATCTGTTTTACTGTTAATTCTCTCTGTGACTGCATCCACACCCCCACAAAGGATATGAGCCATAAAATACTGCTCTTTCTTAAAATTCATAATCTTTGCTTCACGTTCCACAAGCATTGCAAGGGTAGGTGTCTGCACTCTGCCGACTTTTAATGTCTTACCGCCATAAATAACCGTAAAAAGTCTTGTTCCATTGATACCCACAAGCCAGTCTGCTTCCTGTCTGCAAAGTGCAGAATAGTATAAGTTATCGTAATCACTGCCCGGCTTTAAATTATCAAAGCCATCTCTAATCGCACTTTCTTCCATTGACGAAATCCAAAGTCGCTCCATCGGCTTATGACATCCCGCCATTTCATATACCAGTCGAAAGATAAGTTCTCCTTCTCTTCCGGCATCCGTTGCACATACAACAGCTTCCACTCTGTTATCATGTAAAAGGGCATAAAGCACATCATACTGCTCTTTGGTATCTTCCTTGATTTCATACTGCCAATACTCAGGCTTTACAGGTAAGCTCTCATACGTCCATCTCTTCCACTTATCCCCATAACTTTCCGGCTCTGCAAGCTCAACCAAATGTCCGACACACCAGCTTACCAGATAGCCGTTCCCTTCAAAATATCCGTCTTTTCTACTCATTGCACCCAAAACCTCTGCAATGCTTTTTGCCACACTCGGCTTTTCCGCAATTACTAAACGCATTTATTCTTCCTCCTGTACTTCTGTCTGTATATCTTCTGTCATTTCCTCTGTTACCACAGTTTCTGTCACATTCTCCGCAACTGCACCCTCCGGCTCTGTCTGCTCCGTCTGCATCTGTTCCTGTGACATGTCTGTTTTTTCATCATCGGAACTTTCTTCTGTTACTTCCTCTGTAACATCTTCCGTACTTTCCTCTGTAACCTCTGTTTCCGACTCATTTTCTTCTGTTACTTCTTCTGTAACCTCCTCTGATTCCGGTTCTTCTGAAACGTTTTCTTCTATCTCCGGTTCTATCTCATTTCCGGATACTGTCGGTTCATTCTCCGTAGATTCTGTGCTTTCTTCCGGTTCATATACGGGCATTTCCTGTACCTCTTCATAGCACATCACAGCAGCCGCACTTACAGAACTCACGGCACTTTCATCATAAACAATGTGTGCCCCGATGATCTGACCGTCTGCTAATCCACAGGCAACTCTATATCCCACAATAGTATTTGTGCTTTTTCCACATCCAAGCTCATAGTAGGTATATGTACTTGTTTTTGTGTTACTACAGCTTTGGTATCCCGGAGAACCATATCGGGACAAATGCGCTCCACATTCCTTACAGTTTCCCACATAGTAAACCTGTCCGCTGGTATCTGGTCCGTGTGGACCCGATATACAATCTCCTCCGGCACAACCATAGGTCTTTGTTCCTGTTTTCTTCACGGTATAGCAACCACCACCAGAGTTGCTATTACCACTATGGGCATGATATACGGGCGTAGTATAACAACCGCCTTTTTGCGATACACTACAAGTATTTGCATGAAGTTCCTGCCCGTTTCCGTCCACATGATAGTGGTAATCATAAGAAATTGTTCCCGGTATCTTTTCCACACCAATCACTAACTGCTGCGGGATATTCAAAATAGCCTGATAAATTTCAGCAAAGGTAGCGTCCTCTTCAATGGATACACCCTTTGTGAGCAATGCGGACGCTAATTTCTTCTTACCATCACTCACAAATTGAAAAACCTCTTGCAATTTCTGATTAAGGTAATTCATCAGATTGTCAAGAGATTCCTGCTGGTTATCGTTATTGTTAATGATTGTTGTGGATATTTCCTTGTACTGATTGGAAATATTGGTATTCAGTTCTTCAAACTGATTTGCAATGCTGCTGTTTGTCTGTGAAAACTTATTTTCAATCCCTGTATTTAATGTTGAAAAGCTATTTTCCATGCCCGTATTCAGAGTAGAAAAATTCTGTACCATTTCCCCCTGCATATTACTGATAGAGGTTGAGAAATTTTCTTCCATCATCTGTAAAGAATTTGTAATCCGGTTAAAGTTTTCTAACGAAGTTTCTTCCATGTTGCTTTCCATAACGGTCAGTACAGATAATGTTTCCTCATGGTTGGCATTCTGCATTTCCTGCACCTTCTGGATTAAACTCTGCAACTCTGTATGTGCACTTGTGTATTCATTACGAATTACCTCCAAAGATGCGTTCACAGATGCAAATGCTGCTTTGATTTCTTCCTGTCTGCTCTCATCGGCTTCTTCCATAAGGGTAAGAAGGTCTGTAATGGAAACTGTCGTATCCATGATCTGCTCATGCAGATTGTCTAACTTTTCCATTAAAGCCATAAAATCCTCATCGAGCTTTAACTGCACTGCTTCAAAACTGTTTTCTAAAAGTTCTGTAAGGTCTGCCTGTGCAGTAAGAAGTGTATTGGTCAGTTCTTCAAACTGAGCATTGTTTTCTTCCTGTAATAAGGTAATCAGCTCTGTCAGGCTGTCATAATAGCTTTTTGCATCCTTCTGTGTCTGTTCAAGGTCGCTCTGTAACTTCTCCAGCTTTTCAAAAGTAGTATCAAAGTTGCTTTCGTTCTCTGCCTTAATTTCAGAAAGAATTGCCGTAATGGAAGTATTTACCGTGTTAATCTGTGTTTTGATTTCCTGCTGACTTACAGCTAATGCCGTAAGGGATGCAGTAATTTCATTATTTGCGGTACTCTCAATTTCCGTATGGTTATTGATGATAGTTTCAATCTCTGTCAAATCCTTTTCAAGCACTGAAAGGCTTTCCTTAAAAGTATTTAAAATCTGTTCTGTATCAGACTGAAACAGGGTAGCTTCTGCAAGACGTTCCTGATTGGCTACCACCACTGAATCAATCTCATCCAAATAGGTAGTCATATCGGTAAGCTGTTCCTGTTCTTCCAAAGAAAGAGTCTGCTGCTCTTTTCCCTGTCTTTCCACACTGCTAAATAAAAATGCAAATGCAATTACCGCAAGCAACGCAAGGGTAACAATAATAATCGGCGTTTTACGCTTCTTTACAACCTCAATAATCTGTTTCTTATCCATTGGTCTTATCCTCCTTAATCTGTTCTTATTCACTTAAAAAATCATCTTCGGTATCGTCTGTTTCTTCTTCGTCATCTTCAAAGATTTCTTCCTCTTCTTCCTCGTCATCATCTTCATCAAGGAAGTCCTCTTTTTTGCCCTTTACTACCTTAAAATAGTAACCGGCTCCAATAGCAATCCCGCCAAATACACCAAGTACAAGATATGTACCAAGTGGATTTTCCTCTGCAACAGGTGTTTCTTCCGCTTCCTCCGTGCTTTCTTCCACGCTTTCAGGCTCCGGTGTTTCTTCTACCGTTTCCTGTTCCACGTTGTTATTAGACAACGCTCCGTCACTTACCGGGATTGCAGACTCCAGTGCAGCAGAATTTTGAGGAAGAACCTCGCTGTTATCCTCTGTTGCATTGAGCAAGTCATTTTCGGAAATCTCTGTAAGGAAATATACCATTTCTTCATCGCCGTCCCTGTCGATGATTAAATAAAAGACCTTATCTGTCTTTGTCTGAATGGTATAAAATTCTTTTCCGGTTTCGGACTTTGTACTTTCTGCCTTTTCTGCTTCCGCTGCTTCTTTCATGGCAGCTTTCTTCTGCTCTGCAAGGCTATTGCTTTCTGACACGGTATTTCCGTTACTGTCTGTTTTGGTATGCTCTGTTACCTGTCCGGTAGCAGAGGAAGGATTGGTAGGCTTAGCACTGACCGGAAGCTGTTCAGCCGGGTTTTCCTGTGTGCCATCATCTGTTTCCGGGTCAGTGTAGTATGGATTGGCTGTCTTATAGACTTCCGACATATTTCCGGCATTATCCATTGCCTGAATAGTAAAATACTGATACCCTGCGTCAAACTGCTGTAATCGGATATTTAATACGCCGTTGGTAAATTCCTTAAACTCATATCCATTTACATATACCGCTTTGATACCGGAATCTGTGTCATGCGCCTTTACACTAAGTAATCCGTCACTGACCGCCGCATTTAAGGTAGGCTTTGTAAAATCAAAACACTTCACATAGCGGTTTCTCTCATAGGTTTCGCCCTTCTGGTCTGTGACAAGTACATAAATAGTGCTGTTCTCTGAAATATCAATACACATATCTTCGGTAATATCCGTCCAACTGCCATTTTGTGCTATCTTTGCCTGTACCGACTTGATATTAAAATTGCCGGATGCAGCCACATCTTCTACCGATACCGGAACTCTGGTAGTGCTGTTATGCCATCCTTCCGGCGTACTGATTGTTATTTTTACATTCGGTGTTACATACTCACAAAGGGTATAATCCTCACTGCACACTTCACATTCTCTGTCCACAGAATAATACTGACATTTATCGTCACAGGTACACTCCGGTGCAGGTACATCATTCCCGGATACCGTTGTATCCTCCATGCCTTCCTCTGTTGTTTCCGTGTCCTCTCCTGCAACCTCTTCGGTAGTATCTTCTGCTACTTCCTCTGTTACCTCTTCTGCACTTTCCTCTGCATGGGCGCTCATGGTATTACTGCCATTTGCCACAAATGCTCCAATCGGCATACAGAATAAAACCGCTGACAAAATCAGCGAAAACATTACTTTAACGGATAACTTTTTCTTCATTTCCTGCATTCTCCTTTTCTTTCTCTGCTAATAATCGTTTCAGTTCTTCCTCCCCGAACTTAATAAGCAACTGTAACTGTTCGGAAGAAATATGGTTCTTTTCCATGAACTCAATCTTTTCGGCTCTTTCTGCCATGTGTTTCTGTTCTTCCAAGTCCTTTAACTTTGCCTGTAAAGAAGCAAGTTGTTCCCGGACTTTTACAATCTCTTTTTCTAATTTCTGACTCTTTGTCATAACTCTCACTTCCTGTTAATTCAATCTTCCAAAACTGTAAAAGTGGCTCTGCCAATAAGACGATGTAATGGTTGCGTAGCTGATTGGATCTCCGCAATGTATCATCACGCCATCGCCACAATAAATACCTACATGACTTACAGCTCCCGGAGAATTATAAGTACCTGTAAAAAAGATAATATCCCCCGCCTTTGCTTCACTTGGCGAAACCGGAGTACATTGGTTATAAATGCCCTGTGCTGTGGTTCGTGGCAGATTGTGTACGCCACTGTTTGTATATACCCAGCATACAAAGCCGGAACAGTCAAAACTTGTATCCGGTGTGGAACCACCCCACACATATGGGTATCCTAAATATCTGGCTGCTTCCTCCATTAGTGCCTGTACAGAGGCATCATCATAGGAATCCGGCGGTATTACGTCTGTCGGGTCACGGTCAATGGCTTCTCCATAAATCGTCCCGGTTCCCACATCAAAATAAAATAACGGGTTGTAATACTCCCCGTTATACAAACATTCAATATGTAAATGGCTTCCGGTACTGCTTCCCGTATTTCCTGTTGTACCGATAATCGTTCCTTTTTCCACCGTCTGTCCGGTACTGACACTTACCGTTTCCATGTGGGCGTATTTTGTGGTATATCCGTCAATCTCCAATACCACATAATTTCCGTAATGGCTGTCATAGGCTGCCTGTGTCACCGTTCCGTCATGGGTAGCATATACATTAGTTCCTGTGGGTACTGCAATATCCACGCCCCTATGCAGTTGCTCCTCTCCGGTAAGCGGATTTTTACGATACCCGTAATAACTGCTGATATAGTTATACCAATACAGTTTGACTGGAGTATCAAATTCCTGTAACAGTCCGCCCGTTTCCTTATACATGGAGAATAGTTCGGTCTGCTCTGCGTTCATTTTACCCGCTACAAGATCTTCAAGCGGTATTACTGTAAGCACCACCTTTAAGACCGTAACCTCATATTCCTCTTCTTCCATGACAGGCTCCCCGGCTTCATCATATAAAAGGTTTCCGGCTTCATCTGTGGACTGCACTTCCCTTGTCCTTGTTTCTGTCACTGCTTCGGTAGTCAGCTCATACATTTCCTCAAAAAGTGCCTGTACCTCGCTTTCTACTTCTGTTGCGGTAAACTCCGTGTGAATGGCAGACAGATACCCGATTAACGTAAACGGATTATGACCGATTTCCCCAAGATTATAGGAATACTCATCATATCCCAGATAATCCGTTTCTATGCGGTCAATCTCATTCTGCAAATCAAGCTCTAAACGGGTAAACTGCAAATCCGTTGCATCTATTTCTTTTGGCTTACTAAGGTAACTTGCAGCTAAGACAGTGGACTGCGTATCTGCAAACATCGCCCCACAGGACGATACGGAAGTCATAATCATAATAAGCAGAATTGCCACCACTCCAACGGTAGCAAACACGCCTATATTCTTGCTTGCCAACTCTTGCAGTTTCTTTGCAATGGCTGTGGCTGCATTTTTTGTCTGCACCACTGCCTGCTCCGCATTTTTTGAAGCATTTCCTTTCCGCTTTGCTTTCATGTACTCACGCTTGATACGCTGTTTCTGAATCCGTTTCTGCAATGCTTTTTTCTGTATCTGTGGGTTTTCTTCCACAAATTTCTGATACTGGAAATTGACTTCCTTCTGGAACTGCTTTTTCTCAAGTTTTGCCACTTTTGCCCTCTGCCTATGCTCCTTGCCCTTATACTGCCTTTTTACAAAAGCAAATAATTCCTCTGCTCTCTGCTCCGTCTTATGGGCACCCTCTACGGCTGAATTTTCTTTCTCTGATTCTGCAACCTTTCCATGCACAAAATTTCGGCTCTCATTCTGCAATCTTTTCATGGTGGACTTATGCATTGCTTCCTGCTTAAAAGGCTTTTTTGTATCAAAGGGAACAACTACATACTTTGCTCTGCCTGTTTCTTCATCAAACACTCTCTGCAAGGTGTATTCCCTTTTCTTAGGCAGCTTCGCCTTAGCCTTTTCCACCTTTTTTCCGGCTTTCTGTGCCTGTTTTTGCTTTTTCTTAAGCTTTTTACTACCGCTAAATTCATCCGTGCTATCCTCTTTAAAAACACTTCCGGCATCATCCGTAAACGTGGCATCTTTCACACGCTCTCTGCTTGAATGCTCTTTCTGCACACGCTTTTTCTGATACGTCCCTTTTTTCTGCGACTGCCTGTATGTGTCCCTGCGGTGATAATCTTCCGAAGAACTCTGCTTTTTTTCTCTTTCTTCTGACTGCTCCTGTCCGCTTTCTGTAAAAAAAGCATTATTCTCTTTGGAAAAATCCGTTTTGGGTTCGGCTCCCGGCTCCGCATCTGACTTCTGGACATTTTGTCCAAAAGTAGCTCCATATTCTTTTTTTGAATGAGCCTTTGAAGAGTTTTTCTTTTTTGGCACTTCTCCACTTCCCTTATGGAAAGTGGAATCCCTTGCCTGAAAAGCACTCTCTTTTCCTTTCTTTGTCTGTGCCATTAACTTACCTCACTTTTTGCGATTTCTTCCGGCTTGGTGTTCATAATTGCATAGGTCTTGGTATTTGTCGGGTACTTATCCACAAACGGAATGACCACGTTATCAAATAAAATCAGACCGCTTCCCGGTTCGGAATTGGTTACGTGCATGAGCTGCTTTTCAGAAAGACCCAACTTATCCGCCAAGATATGCTGGTCTTTGGCATTCTGATTGAGCAGATACACGAAGTCACTGTTGCCCAGGATGCCCTCGATTTCCTCTGACTTTAAGAAGTCACCCACGTTCTGCGTAAGCCCTGTTGGGATACCTCCCCATTTTCTGAATCTCTTCCAGATTTCCACAGAATAAATGGCAGTCTGCTTTTCCTTCAAAAGCAAATGGAACTCGTCACAATAGTATCTTGTGGCAATCTTGCGTTCCCTGTTTTTGGAAACCCTGTTCCATACCGCATCCTGTACAATTAACATACCAATCTCTTTTAACTGATTTCCCAAGTCCCTAATGTCAAAGCACATGATACGGTTCTGAGAATCCACGTTTGTCCTGTGGTTAAAGTAATTCTGTGAACCATGCACATAGAGCACAAGACTGTTGGCAATTCTAACCGCTTTTGCCTTTGCTTCCCCGGCAAGCTCCTTTGCCACATTTCTAGGCTCATATTTTAAGAGGGCATTATACAAATCCTCTAAGATAGGCATATTCTCCGGCACCGGATTTTCAAAGTAGGTATCATAGATATGACGAATACAATCGTCAATGATACCTTTTTCATCATTTGCCAGTCCGTCTTTTCCTCCGGCAATCAGGTCACACAAAGTTATTAAAAAGTCACTCTTTAATTTCAGTGCTTCCTTATCGTTTTTATGGCTAAGCTGAATATCCATCGGATTTAAGTAATCTTTGGAATTGGTTGCCAGCCTTACCACCTGTCCCTTTAGCGCCTGTACCAATGGGAAATACTCGCCCTCCGGGTCACAAATGATGATGTCGTCCCTTGTGATTAAAAAACAGGATAAAATCTCTCTTTTCGCACTAAAGCTCTTTCCACTACCCGGCGTTCCAAGTATCACGCCGTTTGGTGTACGAAGCCGTTTACGGTCTGCCATGATCATGTTGTTGCTAAGTGCATTTAAACCGTAATAAATGGCAGGTGCGGGCATGAATAACTCCTGTGTACAGAAAGGAACCAAAATCGCTGTGCTTTTGGTTGTCAGAACCCTTTCAATTCCCGTGTCATTGCATCCAATCGGTGCAGATGCCATAAGGCCCTGCTCCTGTAAATACTGCAAGCACCGTAAATTGCAGTTTGCCTGTTGAATGATACCGGACACCCTCTGTGTCAGGTTCTCTAACTCTCTCTTGGTTCTTCCGTAACAGGTAATTAAGAATGTCATTTTGACAATCTTCTGGTTACTGCTGTTAAGGTCATCCAAAAGCTCTAAGGTATCCTTTTCATACGTGATGATGTCCGTAGGTAAAATATCCATATCATACCCACTGCGGACTGCTTTTTTCTGCTCCTCGATTTTCATTTTCTGAATGTTGGTCAAAGCGCCTTTTAACATCTTGATAGCCTTTACCGGGTCCATCGTCTGCATGTGCATGGTCACGGTAAGGTTATCATCAATATCAAGGAGCTTCTTTAACAGCTCGTCATTAAATCTCGGTGCGATAATATCAAGATAAGACACACTTCCGTAGATACTGCCGGACTTAAACCTGCTTGGATAGCGGAAATCAAATCCCGGCGGTGCAATGTAATCTTTTACGGATTTACCGGACTCTGATAATTCCTTAAATGAAAAACGGAAAGGTTCCATCGTTCCCTGATTGAAATACTCATGTAGGATACGAAGTCTTTCCTTTCCGTCCAAAGACCGGGCATTCGTGCCTATGTTATTTAAGTTTCTCACAACATCTTTCTCGATGTTATTTAATTTGCTCTTTGCTTCCTTATATCCGGTACATTCCACCCCAAAAATAAGATACTTGGATTTAATGATACCGTTATTTCCTTTTGCAGACTGATGTTGTAGCATCTGTGTGTATTCCTCACGGATATCGTCAAAATCATCTTTCTGCAAAGGAATATCGAACTGGTCTGCAAGTGCCTGTTCATTAACCTGTCTGTTGAATAAAAACAATTCAAACTTTATCGACGGGTCAAAGTAATTGATAAGTTTACTGTACTCTTCCAGAATATCTCCCTGATCTTCCACCTCCAGCAAATCATAGTTGATGTCGTAAAACTCCACCATCTTTGTATAAAATCTATGAGTGACCTGACAGATACCGTCACGGAACATCTTTTTAAATGTAATGGTTTTCTGTGCGGTGTCAGGTTTTGCCTGTTCTTTACTGTTTCCGGCAAGAGTACGTTTAAGCTCAGCCAACCGCTTTTTTTCTGCAAAGCTAAGACCGGATTTCCCCGGTATTTTACTGCCCGTTAGCGGAATTGCTTTCGCTGACTGCTTTTTCTTCAAGATAACGTACCTCCTTCTTAATTCGTTCTCGCTCCTCCAACTGTTCATAGAGGTTTTCTGATTTATAAGGTCTGATTCCCGGTGTCAGTATCTTCTGCCTTATCATGAAGTACAGGATTTTCTCTGCCGGAAAACCGTCCTTTTCATACATTGCCACAAAGAAGAATGGCAACATGATTCCGACCATTAACAAAGAAGCTGCCGAGGTTCCCAATACTCCCTTTGTGAGAAAGTAAATGGGAACTCCTGTTATGGCAGCTCCGCTAAAACAGATAATCTGTCTTTTAGTCAGATTCAATGCTACTTTGGTTTTGATGCCACTCAAGTCTTTTGGCACGGGTACTGAAATTGCCATAGTCTGCTCCTTTTCGTGTGCATACCCATTTAGTGGGCATTGAATATTGATTTAGATAAGGAACCCGTCTTAAATAAGCTAAAGCAAAGGATTACGGTATAGGCTGCCACAGACCATAAAGCACTGTGGAGATTGCCTGCTACCGACACACCGGCTACTAGCACGGCATAGATTGCCACACATACCATAATGAAAAATCCCTGAAATGCCAATGCGATAAGTCCCTTTAAATAATTCGTTCCGACACTTCCCCATTCCCTGTTGGTAACGGTTGCTGCCGGAATCGGTGATACTGAAACATAAAGGTATATTTCAATCATTCGTCCATATAAAATGACGGTGATGAGGACTGACATGATTTTCATACATAAGCTGATGATCATGGTTTCCATTCCAAGTCCTATCAGTTCCCCTATTCCCATGTTTCCAATCTGATTATTAAACATGGTGGTAAGCGTTGCTTCCACATCCAGACTTGTAGAACCGGAAATTTGTGCTGCCGCCTCTGTCACTACATGGCTTCCCACATCAAATACAGCCATTACAATGTCAAAGGTCTTACTGAGTAACATGACCGCAATACACGCCTTGAATAAAAAGCGGAAAAACAAGCCTGTATCAAAATCGTGCATGTTGTTTTTGTCGATTACCATTGTTATCAGTTCATAGATAAGCACAAAGCTGATAATCATTCCGGCTATGGGAACTATTACATTTTCTGATAAGGTCTGAACCATACTGAAAATACCAGCGTTCCATGTGCTGGGTGTCTTGCTGACCTCCCCGGCAATCGTGCCTACCTTGTCATTCACATCGCCAAACATGGTTGACAGGTTGGACAGCACCCACCCTTGCAGCATTTCCTTTATGAAGTCAGTAATTTTGTCAATGATTCCACCCATCTATCTTATGAGAACAGGGAAGTAAGCTGAGGAATCACCGTCTGAGCCACGATTACAATACCGCCACCTGCCATGAGCTGCTTGATACCCTGTGACTTTGCACCGGGATTATCATTTCCGTAACCTTCCAAAAGGTTAATCACACCCCATACACCGACACCACCGCCGATTGCTGTTACTACTGTCTTTAAACCTGTTACTGCTGTTGTAAAAAATGCCATTTTCTTTTCCTCTTTCTTTCCATAAATTTTTAGTAATTGAAAGAGTTTTTCGTGTAAAATGCCCCATCCTATGATAAAATCAGGACAGGGCATTCCTTTAGGATTTCCCTCACTGCATCCGATACTTACAGTTTAGCGACCTATGGTATCGGATGTTTTTTTGTTTCATCCTAAAGCACATTCAAAACTCCTTTTTTACTTCTGGACTTTTTGTCCAAAAGTTTTTTGTGGATATGCCAGCTCAATTCCGCTATCGCTCCATTTCGCTGTGGCTGAACGCCATATACAGATAATTGCAGTTCTGCGTGTCTGCAAGTAAACTTGCACACCCATCCTGCATTATCTGTGCATATCATTTTTGTTCCATATTTAGTTTTACGCTGCGATTTCCCCGACATCTTCCACCTCATCAATGGTGTCGTTGTTCCTTATCTTTGCTCTGTTAAGGTTCTTCACATACTTTTCGATGTCAAAGGTATTCTTTTCGTCATAGTCAGAAAGCAAATGATACTGCTTATGCTTGGTAATATCGAACTTATTGGAGAAGAATGGTCTTACCCCTCTAAGCTGCATAATGCACTTGCCACCGTCCATGACCGCAATCTCGTCTTGGCTCATAAGCTCCTTTCCGGTCTTTTGGTAATTCAGACCGTAAGATTGGCTCGTACCCCTCGTATCCGAGGTATTATAAAGGTCAATGGTTTCTTTACCCAAAACTTCTGCCAGCTCTTTTAGCGTGGTCTTTTCCTTCCCACCGAGGAATAGTGTGGTATCACAGTTGCCCTCTATGGTATCTGCGTTGTCTTTATAAATTGCCTTAAGCTGTGACTTTGACTGCAAAATAATAGAAGCTGATATTTCACGGCTACGGATAGTCGCAATCAACTTCTCAAACTTAGGTATCTGCCCGATGTTCGCAAACTCGTCTAACAGACAACGAACATGAATAGGCAATCTGCCGTTATACACATCATCTGCTCTGTCACAAAGCAGATTAAAGAGCTGTGTGTACATGATTGACACGATAAAATTAAATGTATCATCTGTATCAGAGATAATGACAAACAGTGCTGTCTTTTCATCCCCTAACATATCAAGCTCTAATTCATCATAGCTTGTCAAATCACGAAGCTCCTTAATATCAAATGGTGCAAGTCTCGCACCACAGCTAATCAAAATAGATTTTGCTGTCTTACCCGCAGCAAGTTTGTACTTTTTATACTGCTTTACTGCGAAATGGTCAGGCTCACGCTCCTCCAGCTCCTCAAACATTAAATCCA
>JAGAIR010000051.1 GCA_017626435.1 Lachnospiraceae bacterium
GAAGGAATCTATATGGCAGACTTCCCACTTGAGGAAATCAGAGAGTACAGAAGCAGGGAAGTGCACGGTAATGCGTACAGACATCCGAAAAAGTATAAGCAGTTGCTTTCTGAAGAAATTCAGGAACCTTTTATCAGAGAGAATTATAGACGTTAATCATAGTGATGAATAAAGAAAAGTCTCCTATTGTCAAGGAGACTTTTCTTTGTCCAATAAGACGACTCGCAAAGCGTGTCGCCGTTTGATGACAGCATCTTAATTGTTATTCAAAATTGAAATGACATATTCAATAGATAGTTTAAGCTCACTGGAAATTTCTTCAGGCCTCTTGCCTTTACAGTGCAATTTATAGATATCTCTCTGTATTTCAGCTTCGTCTGCGCGGGCTTTTGCTGCAGTCACCTCTTTCTGCAGTTGTGACACCATCAGCCGCTCCATATTTTTATCCATGATATACAGTTCCTTCGATAACATACCGATCAGCTCCTTTGGATCCTTTGCAAACTCCATAATCTCCTGATAGATGGGAGCAAAACAGGGAAACGCATCTATCAGTCCACCGATCACTACAGGGTCAGTGGCACTTAAGAAGGTCATCCATGCTTCCAGCTCACTACTGTCTTTGGTAATATTATGTACGTTAGAATGGAAACTGTCAAGGCACAGAAAGATGTCCTCGTGGAGACCCGGATTGTCTTTGTAGATGCCGGTATTGAAGACTGGTTTTCTTTTATGGATATAGTGCCCGGCAGCCTTATGGAATTCCCCGGGGCTCTGCTCCATCAGGATGATGCCGTATACCTTATGCAGGTCGTTAAAGGTAAAGTCAGATCCAAGCTCTGCCTTTGCAGCCACATACTGGCGCATGATGATGTCGGAGATATAGCAGTCTGCCCTGGCAAGGGGAAAGCTATAGCCGATCTTCTGCATCTCTATGTTGGCAAAGGACTGATCATCCAGCTGTACCAGCACATCCATCACTACAAAGCTGGCACTCTCCGCAAGCTGGGTGCCCTCCCTTGGCATGACACCAATGATCTTTAGCGGCCTGTCCATAATGGCAGATATAAGGGATTCGAGACGCTGCAACCCATTTTCCGTGTCGGGATCAAAGATCTTCCGGAACACGGTGTCGTAGGTGATCTTAAGCCCCTGTTTTCCCATGCAGAAGTCCACAAGCTCCTTTTGCATGAAGGAAGGGAGTAAGAGATAGTCCCGGAAGATATCCGGATCACTTTTCAGATGTGCTTCCACAGCCTCCCTTGAAGGGAAAGAAGGAAGAGGCAATGGGCGGGTGGCCTTTCCACCATCATAAATACAGGTGTTTTGAGACATAAAAGTCCTCCTTTGTTATGTTTTTTCTTTTCAAGGGAAATGATTGGAAGGTAAAAGGAACAGCTGTAAAAAGCTATCGAATAAAGAGAATCCATCAGAAACCTTTGAAAATAGATATTACAAAAGATATCAGAAAAAGAGATAATTGACAATAGAACAGCAAAGAATTAATAAACAATTTATAAAAAAGAAAGAAAGTAAGTATTGAGAAAGAAATTCTATAAAAATTTTGGTATAAACAGTTCACAGAATTTTCACAAAATAATTAGCACTCACCTCTTGACAGTGCTAATAATAAGTGTTATATTACAACTAGAACAAGGGAGAAGAAAAGAAATAATCAATTCGGATCCCAGATAAAATAGTTACAAATGGCATTTATGTCAATAAAAGAATGGAGGAATGACTTATGTTAATGCCTAGTATTTTTGGAGAAAACGTATTTGATGATTGGATGGATTTTTCATTTCCTGATATTGATAAGAAGCTTTACGGGAAACACGCAAAGAA
>JAGAIR010000052.1 GCA_017626435.1 Lachnospiraceae bacterium
CAGAGATTTTTTATCGGAGCAAAAGAAAGCGGTAAAGATGCGGATTTTTCATTTGAGGCCGATGGACTTGACGGAGAAATCGCACTGACAGCACTTGGGTTAACCGGTGGAGATTCTACCAAGATTGACGGACAGGATGCTGAGATCTATTTAAATAAAGCAAAATTTACTTCTTCCAAAAACACCTTTGAAATCAACGGACTTACCATTACTTGTAATGCAGAGACCGGTGATAAAGAGGTGACATTGACCACTCAGAATGATACCAGCGGTATCTATGACATGATTAAAAGCTTTATTAAAGAATACAGCGAACTGATCAATGAAATGGATAAGCTGTATAATGCAGATTCTGCTAAAGGATATGAGCCTTTGACGGATGAAGAAAAAGATGCCATGAGTGAAACGGAAGCAGAGAAGTGGGAGCAGAAGATTAAAGATTCCCTTCTGCGAAGAGATTCCAATTTAAATACGGTATCCTCTTCTCTGAAAGAAATAATGGCATCCGGTTTTGAAATCAACGGAAAGACAATGTATTTGCACGATTTTGGTATTGAAACCCAGGGATACTTCGAAGCATCAGACAATGAAAAGAACGCGTACCACATTAAAGGTGATGCAGATGATTCCGTATTTTCCGGCGAGGCAAATAAGCTACAGGCAATGATCAATTCGGATCCTGATACCGTGACGGACTTTTTCGTACAATTGTCAAGAAGTCTCTATGGAAAAATGTCTGATATGATGTCTTCCGTGAAAGATACCAGAACCTATGGCAATCTGTTTGATGATCTGAAGCTGAAAAATGATTACAATGATTACACCAGTAAAATAGCGGATCTGGAAGAAAAATTAAAAGATTACGAAGATAAATGGTACTCCAAATTCTCAAAAATGGAGACTGCCCTTGCTAAGATGCAGTCTAATGCAAGCGCAATTACAGGTTTATTAGGAGGTTGATTCCATGGCATTACCGGGCGCATACGCACAATACAAAAACAGCAGAGTACTCACTGCATCACCTGCTGAACTTACGCTTATGCTTTATGAGGGGGCAATTAAATTCTGCAATATAGCCAGTGTTGCTATCGACAATAATGATATTGAAAAAGCTCATATCAATATTGTAAAAACGGAAAGAATCATTGATCATCTCAGAATGACGTTGGATATGAAATATCCTGTTGCACAGGATTTTGAGCGGATTTATTCTTATTTATCCAAACGGCTGGTAGAGGCTAATATGACTAAGGATAAAGCAATCCTGGAAGAAGTCCATGGACATTTGAGCGCAGTCAGAGATACGTGGAAAGAAGTAATGCGCCTTAACAAGGAGAAATGCCAGACATGAATAAACAATATGTGACTGCTCTTGAGGAAAGCCTTGAAAAGAAAATCCGCGTACTGGATGAAATTTATCGCATCAGCCAGCTGCAGACCGAAATTTTGGACAAAAAGCCAATGGATTTTGAACGCTTTGATGCTTATGTAGATGACAAGGATATCTGCATTGAAAAGCTGAATAAGCTGGATGAAGGTTTTGAAATTCTCTATGAAAGAGTGGGACAGGAACTGAAAGAGAATCGTGCTGTTTACGAAAAACAAATTGTACATATGCAGCAGATGATTACGGAAATTACGGATAAAAGCGTGGCCATCCAGACACTTGAGGAGCGCAACAGAAAAGCGGTGGCGGAAGTTTTCTCCCATGAAAGAAAGGAACTCGGACAGGGGAAGCGTTCTCTGAACGTGGCTATGAATTACTACCGCAATATGAGTGGTACTAATGTTGTTCCTCCGCAATACATGGATAAGAAAAAGTAATTTCTAAGAAAAAATTATTTTTAGCATTTGGGCAATGCGTATCAGATAGGTATGCATTGCCTTAACTTTTTGATAGCCCCGGTCGGCTATTTCACGGCGAATGTCATCATGGGATAAATAGAATCGCACTTTTTCGGAACACTCAGCTATTTTTTCATAGCAATCAAGGTCTCTTCCGATTTCAAAAAATTCCGGAAGCTCCTCCTGATAATTGGTCAGCAAAAAGCCTCTGCAGCCGAGAACATCCCAGATCCTTTGGGAAAGGCCGGTCTGAATGGAACGGATGGTGATATTCAAATTGATTTTGCTTTGGCGGAAAATGAAAGGCATTTCCGTGTGCGTGGCTACGCCTTTGTGACAGACCACGCCCTTTAAAGCAGAAGCATCGCTTCTGGAAAACAGATGAGTCTGAAAATCAGTATAGGAAGCCAGAACGTTTAACAGCCTGATCCTATCAAGAGAGGAAGCCTCCATGCCGAGATAATAATTGGCAGCTACATAAGAGTCCGTATCGGTAAAGGCGTCCGGAAGTGTATGAAAACGCCCATCAGCCTTCTTTATTGCAGCAACCAGCTCAGGAGTCAAGGATTCTTCTATCAGGCTTAAAACGGGCAGCTTCAGCTGTGCTTCAATCAGTCCGTCACAGAAGCCTCTGTCAAATTCGGAGAGTAGTAAATCATGATACCGTGATTTTTCAGTATAGAGAGAACCCACAAAGGATACATCGTATTGTTCATCGGAAGAATTAGGGATTGAGGAAAAAACAGAATCCCAGCGGTCTACATTCACGGCAAGCGGCAGATGAAAAATACAGTCGGGATTTTCATTCCTGATCTGCAGGTACTGATGGCGATCAAACAGAAAGATCCTGTTACATTTATTTCGTATTGCGGAGGAAAATAATTCAAGAATAGGGCAATCCACGCTTAAGCAGACATACAGGATGTGAAGCTTCTCACAGACATTAGATATGTAAGGGAAAAAATTAATACTGAATACAAAGGCAGGCTGATGAGACAAAATCTGCTCACAGAGCAGTCGTATTCTCTCGGAAGGCTGTATGGATTTCTGATACATTTCCGTGTCTTCTTCGATCACATTGATCCCAAGAGCGCGGAATGCTGCAATGATGTCCGGCTCGCAGATGCTGTTGTAACGGTGAAAAATAATTTCCATAGTGAAATTCCTCTTCCTGAAACTGCATACTTATGTGCACATTTTGCTTTGTTGCAGAAATATTTTAACATAGAAAAAATTTTTTTAAAATAACTATAAAGTATTTTGGATTCTGCCCGATATATATTACAAATAAAGCAAGACAAATTGCTTGAAACAAAATAAGCGGATTTCCCTTTTGGGTGCGTACGAATTCAAAAGGGCGGGAGTTTGACACTTGCATCTTGAAAAAGTCGCTGTAAGCCTTGATTTAGGCTTATTTTTTTGTCAAATTTTTGAAAGTTTTGCGTGCTATATCGTGCTATATATGGTATAATAGTCTTGAGGTGATTATCATGTATGC
>JAGAIR010000006.1 GCA_017626435.1 Lachnospiraceae bacterium
GTTTAAATCTTTCTGCTTTATTTTATAGTGGGAAATCCGAACACTTTTTAAATAAGGCAGATATTCTAATCCGGATAGATTTAAATAAGGCTCTAAAGTATCATAATTGATAATCCAAAACTCTTTTGCCTTTTTAATTTCATTCTTGGACAGCATACCATCTTTGTTTTTATCGTAAGCTTCACTGATTTCCCATCTAATCTTTTCATCTGGAAAATGCTTTTCATCAATTTTTATGGGTTTGATTTTTTTGGCAGAAGCAATCTGTCCAGGCAGTAAAGCCATAAAAAACAGTGCCATTATAACCCAAATCATTTTCAATCCTGTTTTTCTCATCCTTCTCCTCCATTCTTTTTTTATTTCATTCCTGATAATTTGTACCATTCCTCTTCTTCCAGTACCAACTTAGGATTTAAATAATTGCCATTGGTCAGATTTCCATAGGAGGCACATACATGATCCGCCAGACTTCGTAAGCGGTACTGCTCACATCCCGAGCTGGTGATATGAGGACAATATACATACATATCAAAATATTTTTTCGCCTCCCACAAATCCATTATCCGACTGCATGCCCATGCTGCCGCGAGAGAATACCGATATGGCAAAAAGTTTGTATTATCCTCCGTCAATCTGCGTATGATATCCTTTTTATCATCCGAGACAGCACAATTTTTTAACTGGCGGGTAGTCATATCTCCTGATGCAATCCTCTCTTTCACCCTATCCGGATTGTCAAAGAGCTGTCCCATACTATAGCCACCTTCCGTAACAGCATATGCCACAGAATAGTAGGTAGGTATAATTACCTGATGGGCATAGGCATCTCCCAAAATATGAAATGCAAGACCAAGCAAACCGCTTGCCTGTTTCTTGCTTGTACTTTGTTTTCGAATATCATTTAAAATAATATTCTGTACCTGCTTAAACTGCTCCCAATTGACTCCTGGTGCTCGTCGGTATAATTCATAATTTACCCCCAGCCCATCCAGATAGTCCTCCATCTCTTCATCATTTTTAGGCAGTGTAATCTTATTTTTTCCCACACTAAGCACCAAATCAAAAGCAATATTATACAGCATCCTTGCCCCTGCCACATAATTGCTGTCCAGTCCCGCATGAAGGATAGCATTATTCTGATTGTCTTTAATTTTATAATCATCATCTGCTATAACAGAATATCGCAATACAATCTCCTTATCCAGTGTAGACGGAAAACTGTCAATCAAAGCCTTATGCATATCTTTATTCCAGCTTGCCCTGACAATTTCCGGCAATACATACTCTTTCACAGTAGAATCATTCACCTCTGCCGGATTTGCAGCAATATCCTTATCCCACTGTACCAGATCAAATTTCTCCATCACCTCCAATGCATGGGTATAATCCACAAGACCAAATCCATATTCCTGTGTTTCTCCCAAATACCGTGCACTTCTCTGAAGGATACCGCGGATTTCCCGGTTACTTCTGTCTGCATCCTGCGACCAGAGCATTGCCGCCATTGCAGCCACATGAGGCGCTGCCAGACTGGTACCTCTTCCCACTGCCTGACATTGAAAGGAAGAACTGACCGGAATGTTTTCTCCTGGTGCCATCAGTTCAACACCATCTCCCACAGCACTAAACTCACTTCGTTCCATTTTTTCATTGACAGAGCCTACTCCGATCACCTGTTGATACCGGGCTGGATACTGCACTCCATTTTCCTGTTCTGCTCCGTTATTTCCCGCTGCTGCAACCAGAAGAAGTCCTGCCTGTTCTGCTTTCACGACGAGGTCTTCCAATGTTTCAGAATAATAATCTGTCCCAAAGCTCATATTGACCACATCCATCCCATTGTCAATACACCATTGGATTCCCTCTGCCACTCTGCTGACCGGTGCCTGGTTATTTTCGTCCAGCACTCTTACAGAATACATTTCAACAGCAGTATCAGAAGAGGTTACCCCTGTATTCGCCAATTCATTTTCTTTTGCTCCGATAACGGACTGTACGGCAGTTCCATGTCCGGTCAGATCCGTTCCATAAATATTATCTTCTCCATCCACCAGATCCACAGAACCTTTTACTTCATAATCTCCATAGATATCCCGTCCGGAATCCAGGACAGCAACCTTAATCGTGTCATTCCCTGTCTTTGTTCCATCCATGCGAATAGCATGTAAATTCCATTCACTCCGGGCTACAGTATCCAGTGCCTCCTTAAGCTCCTCTTCGTTTTGACTGTCTTGGGAAAAATCCACCACTGCTCCGGATGCCGCCTTTTCTACCGCTCCATCCACCAAAGCATCCACTTCTACAGAAACACCCTCTATTTTTTCCAGCTGACCAACATCTCTGGTTGATAAACTGGTCACCAGAAGATGTTCTTCCTGCAGCACCGCATAATCCTCTGTATCCGATTTCTCTTTTCCCTCACAAAATACCTCTGCCTTCCGGTATGCCGATTTGGAATCTGCCTTTACGATATATCGTATCTTTCCCTTCTTATTGTATAGTATATGTTTCCTATCTACACTTGTTTCCTGCAGTTCCCCTTCCACGGAAACAGCGCCGGAAGTTACTGGAACTACAGAAATGTCTTTCTCTATGGTCCTGATTCCTTCTACCTGTTCCGGATGCTTCCTTTCTTTTTTTAACTGTGCACCGGCAGCTCCTGGCTGAATTTGAAAAATAACCAAATTTGCTGCCATCACCACTGCCGCCATTCTCACCAGTTTTTCCTTTTTCATACCTTTCTCCTCGTCTTTCTCTTCAAAAATGCAAATGAAAACATGGTTTCCATTTACTACGTCGGACTAAAACTACGGAACATCCTCAGTTTTCCCGTTGTATCATCAGGAAGCAGTCTGTTGTGATAATAAAATTGATACTCACATTCTTTTAAGTAAGGATTTTGGATACATAAGAAGAACAATCTTTCGATTTCTTCCGGTCGCTCCTCTGCAACAATGTGAATATGAAATTCCCGGAACCCCTTTTGTTCCACCTGATACTGTAAAATCTCCCCGTCTATCTGTTCACAGATACTGCCAAATACCTTTACAAATTCGTATACACTGATATGACTCCCATCTTCACATAATACCCTGTCATTTTTCCTTCCTCTGGTCAGTTCCAGCACATTTGCTGTATTCCATTGACAGCAAACTTTCTTGATTCTTCCCCAGTCACCAATATCATACCGTATAAATGGCATCACTCTGTTGTGAAGAGAAGTAATAACAATCTCGCCCTCCTCCCCTTCTTTCACCGGACACCCGTTCCGGAAGATTTCTACATAGACATTTTCGTCCAAAATGTGGAGATGACCCGCCGGACATTCATATGCAATGGAATTCACTTCATAACTTCCGTATTGTCCTGCTACAGAGCATCCAAACACATTTTTAATAAAATTTTTATTCTGGACGGTAACCATTTCTCCTGTCAGCTCAATATATTTTAATGACGCAATCTCTTCTGCTCCATTTTCCAATCGATATCTTGCCAGCAAAATAGCAATGCCTGGCTGCAATACCATCCATACCGGATCATAATCTACCATCCGCTGATATATTTCTGCAATCCGCTCCTCCGAAAGATTCATTTTAGAAAATCCCAGTCCATTCCCTTTCTGCTCCTCCTCCGGCTCCTCGCCATAGGGATTATGTAATGTATAAAAATAACAATATCTGTCTGATGGCAGAATATCATAATACCACTTGCGTTTAAGCCAGAGTGGAAGCATAGATAATGATAGCTGTGCTTTGTTCCAATAAATTTTCAGGCACTGGCCAGTAGAACCGGATGTTGTTTCACTAACAATCCTCCCTTTCCGCTCTTCCGGATAATATTGGGGAGGTATTACAGTGTCTTTTGCCAAAACCAGTTCGGCTTTCCTGATCACTGGTATCTGGTTCCAATCCTCCTGAATCTTCTCTAAAGTCAAAGAATCCCTTTTTAGTACTTCACGGTAAAAGGGTGACTCCTGAAACGCCTGCAAAGAAATTTCTTTTAAACGCTGAAAATAATTCCGATCTGTCACATGCCACCTCTATTCTTCTGATACAACTGTTCCTTTCCGGTACAGTCAATGATTTTGCACAGACAACCAATCTGAGTGTAATTTTCTTCGATCAGGTTCATCTGATCCAGATGAATCTGATACTTTTCCTCCACTGCAAGCAGCAAATTCACAATCCCGACAGAATCCAGTCCTAAATCCTCAATTAAATCCATTTCATCAGACAAGGAAGTTTCTTCTATCTTCAATCCACAAATATCATACAGTATCATACATAGCTGTTGCTTTATTCCCATTCCGTATTTTCCTCTTTTCGTCTCATGCCTTTACCCTATATTTTCCTAATTTTACCATATCTATGGTCTTACCACAACCATTAAATATCTTTATTGGTATAAATCGAAGAAAGAATCTCCTCCGAGGGATACTCTGTACGCATAAGCAAAAACAGAGAAGGAAAGAGGTTGCTATCTTTTCTTCTCTGTGATCTGATCAATCTTATATTCTCTAAATGTCCAGCTTCAACTGGATTTCCTCTTCTGCCTCCAATTTAAAATCCTCCACCTTCTCCGGATTTACCACAGGCAGATCCTCCAATGATTCAATTCCAAAATTCCGGAGAAATTCCTCTGTAGTGGCAAACAGGATCGGACGTCCTGGCGCATCCAGCCGTCCCACCTCACACACCAGATTGTATTCTACCAGCTTATTGACGGCATGGTCACTCTTGACACCGCGGATATGTTCGATCTCTATCTTGGTAATGGGTTGTTTATAGGCAATAATAGACAGCGTTTCCAATAGGACATCTGTCAGCACATGCTTTTTTGGCACATGGGCAATCCGGACAAGGTATTCATACATCGATGCCTTGGTACACATCTGAAAGGCACCGTCCAGCTCAATGATCTGGATCCCGCTCCCTTCTCCGGAATATTTGTCCATCATATGATGTATCACTCTGCGGCAGGTATCCTCATCCTGCTCTGTGGCAGCGGCAATCCTCTCCAGCTCCACTGCCTCTCCCATCGTAAAAAGAATCGCCTCTATTATGGCTTCCAAATCTGAAATTTTCATTTCCTTTTCATCCATCTTTCTTTCTCCGTTTCTGTCTATCCGAATATTCCTGTCCAGACATTACATCTGCCTTCTATCATTCTCTAGTCCGCACTGGATGGTACAAACTCTGACTCCTGTACATTCGGTACATAAGTGATCCAGATTTCATCAAATATATTTTCCTGGGCAATCTTTAGCTTTCCAATTTTCATCAGCTCCAGTATCCCCAAAAAAGTTACGATCAATGTCACTTTATCAGACTGTTCTTCCAATAGCTTTTGAAAATGAAACTGCTGGTGAAGCATGGCATATTCTTCGATATATATCATCCTGTCAGCCAGACTGACCTGTTCCCGTTCTATCTTTCCAAACTTACTTCTGATCGGATCAATCTTGTCTACCTGCTTTTTCATGATCCCCTTAAAAATATTCTGCAGCTTGGACAATGTCACATCGGACAAGAGACTGCCCACATCAACTTCTTCCTGATAATCTGCAATCTCATCCGGAATGGTAGACTCTTTAAACAAAAGCCGTGAAGCATCCATCTGCCTGTCCTTCAGCTCATAAGATGCATACTTGTACATTTTATATTCCAGAAGACGTTCTACCAGTTCAGCACGAGGATCTTCTTCCTCACCCTCTTCATTCACCTGGGCTGGCAGGAGCATTTTAGACTTGATCTTCAGCAACGTAGCCGCCATCACCAGGAAATCACTCATGACCTCCATGTCCTTCGTCTCCATCTGCTCTACATACTCCATATACTGCTCTGTGATCTCCACGATCGGAATATCAAAGATATCTATTTTATTTTTTTCGATCAAATGAAGCAGCAGGTCCAATGGACCGTCAAACGCCTCTAATTTTACAGATATACTCATATAAAAAGACCTTTCTTACAAAATAATCTGCAATAGTCTGATTCCACCATAACGGATGACATCCAGCAATAGTGCCAGCATCAATATCATTTTGACAGCTCCGTCCGCCTTTATAATCTTCAGATACGACGGCGCAGATATTCCAGCTACCAGCAGTCCCATATCAAAAGTGGAGACTGGAAACAGATTGGCAGCAAGCATCCCAAAACTTAACAGTGCCATATATTGTACAAACATAGGTATTATCTGCTCATACCAGTGATCAATCACAATCCTGTCCAGTCCTGCCATTCCACCATAATAATATTGTAGTATCAAAACACTCCCGGTAAATACGGCAAGCAGGGAAAGCAGGCCAGTGATTCCAAGCATAAGATTCGTCTTCTGTTCCCTGATCCGGAAGAAGTATGGCTTGGAAACCGGCACAGAGCAGACAACAGCCAGAATCAGTCCTACCGGGTCAATATACCGCCAGAACTTCCATGGTGGTATTTTCCCGGAAAAACTGCCTTTTTTGCACAACCGGTAAACCAGTACCTTTACGGATTCGTGAAAAACCATCAGCAAACTTGCTGCCAGCAGGCAAACACTTATTTTCAATAGGATATCTGTCAAAATGTCACCTCTTATTATTTGTAATAATCAAACTGTAAACCGTACATACGTACGGTATCGCCATCTTCAATCCCCAAAGCTGTCAGTTCATCCAGAATGCCACTACTGCGAAGGAATTTCTGGAAAAACTCAAATCCCTTCTCGGAATCCAGATTGGTATAACCGAGCATTCTCTCAATCCGTGGTCCCTCTACCACATACAGTTCTTCCTTCTCATCATAGGATACGGTATATGGTTCATCGGCAAAGCTTTCTTCTTCCAGTACATATTCCTGTTCAAAGATTACCGGTGTCTGGTCTAATTGATCGAGCTGTTCCTTCACATAATACAATAACTCCCTGATTCCCTTGCCGCTGACAGCAGAAATCGGAAATACCGGAATCCCCTTTGGCTCAAATTCTTCCCTTAACAGGGTGATCACTGTATCCTCTTGCGTACCGTAAAATACATCTGTTTTATTGGCAGCGATCACCTGTGGACGTTTCATCAGCTCCGGACTGTAATTCTCCAGTTCCTTATTAATGACAAGAATATCGTTCAAAGGATCTCTGCCTTCCGTAGAAGCCGCATCCACCATATGGATGAAAATTTTCGTTCTCTCTATATGTCGTAAGAATTCATGTCCCAGTCCAATTCCCTCGGAGGCCCCCTCGATCAGTCCCGGGATATCTGCAATCACAAATCCGTCTGTCCCCTCCAGGTCTACTACCCCCAGAATCGGACTCAATGTGGTAAAATGATAATTTGCAATCTTCGGCTTCGCGTTGCTCACACGGGAAAGGAACGTAGATTTTCCCACATTTGGAAATCCAATCAGTCCCACATCGGCTATTGTCTTAAGCTCTAAAATAACTTCCAGTTCTCTTCCCGGCTTTCCCGGCTGGGCATATTTCGGCACCTGCATAGTCGGAGTGGCATAATGCATATTTCCTTTTCCTCCACGCCCTCCTTTTAAGATCACCTCCCTTTTGTGCTCATGGGACATATCTACGATCACTTTGCCGGTCCTGGCCTCCTTTACAACGGTTCCTTCCGGAACATGAACGATCATATCATCACCATCTGCTCCATGACACCGTCTCTTTCCCCCCGGCTCTCCGTCACCGGCAAAATATTTCCGGATATGACGAAAATCATTCAAAGTGTTGATCCTTGAATCCACCTCAAAGATTAGATCACCGCCGCGTCCACCGTCTCCGCCATCCGGACCGCCGGCTGCCACATATAATTCCCTCCGGAAGCTGACATGACCGTCTCCTCCTTTTCCGGAACGAATAGTTATTTTGGCACTGTCTGCAAACATCATTCCACCTTCTTTCTATCTATAATAATGTTTTATCTTGTTTTCCTGGTTATAGCCCAATGGCACAAATGAAAAGAAAGCCTGAAAGAAATAGGGGCTGCCACTGGCAACCCCTTATCGGTAACCGGATACCCCGGTCAAAAAGTCTTATTCAGCTTCTACCGGATATACGGAAGCCTGCTTTTTGTCTTTACCTTTTCTCTCGAAGCGAAGAACACCATCAACCAAAGCAAATAATGTATCATCGCCGCCGCGTCCAACATTAACACCTGGATGAATCTTTGTACCACGCTGTCTGTAAAGGATATTACCAGCAAGTACAAACTGTCCGTCTGCTCTCTTTGCTCCTAATCTCTTGGACTCGGAATCTCTACCATTCTTAGTAGAACCCATTCCCTTTTTATGAGCAAATAACTGAAGGTTCATGTTTAACATTGTCTTACACCTCCTGCTTTCTCTTAAAATGAACTTTTACATGTTTCTTTCCGTACTCTGACTCAATGGCAGTAAGCCCTAGAACCAGAGATTTCAGTAACAGCTGTGCTGATGCACTGACAGGATGGGAAGTAATTTCAAAGGAAACGACATCCTCCTCCTGATGGATCGCATTTTCAAACGTATCCTGGGTAAATTCTTCGATAGAATTTATCGTATTTATCACCAGAACTGACACTGCCGAACATACAATATCCTGACCATAGTCAGCATAGCCGGCATGTCCTGTCATACGAAATCCAATGTACTCCTTTGCCTGATTGGTATATATCACTACATCGATCATACTGTCACCCTTCTGCGATTCTATGTAACTGCACGGTATTCACAGTTACAACAAATATCATTCACAGAATCAGCTTTCCTGACAAATCAAAAAATTAAGCATTGATCTTATCAATCTTAACCTGGGTATAAGCCTGTCTGTGACCATTTTTCTTATGATATCCAGATTTTCTCTTATATCTGTAAACGATGACTTTCTTTGCCTTGTCTTCCTTTACCACTGTTGCAGAAACTGTTGCGTTTGCCACATCTGCGCCAGCCTTCAGGGAACCGTCATTTACAGCCAGAACCTGATCAAATGTAACTGTCTCGCCTGCTTCTTTTGCAAGCTTTTCTACGTTAATGATATCACCTTCGGCTACTTTGTACTGCTTTCCACCTGTTGCAATAATTGCGTACATCTTCGCACCTCCTTATCATTACTCGCCAGCTTTGGTATCTGATGGGAATCATCAGCATTTACAAAACCTCGCTGAGCGGCACACTAGAGTAGTTTATCATTACATTAAAAGCCTGTCAACCGGTTTTTAAAAATATTTTATCAGACATTGGATCCCTAATAATATCAGCAGATGTACCGGATAAAATACATAAAAGAAATATTTAGGAAAACACCCCGGCTTCTGCGGATCATAATGTTCTGTCATAACAAGCGAAAACGCGGCAAAAGCCTCCATAAGTCCCTGTGCTGCACAGAGAATGATCACAGAAAAGATTCTCTGTCTGCTCTGATACCGCCCCAGATAGAAGGCAAGTATCAGCAGAATCCCCCAATAAGAATAATCTGTGCCTAGCAGACAGGCAGAGAAAATCCCTCCCATAACGATCAATAAACATGCCTGGATGCGTACCGTTCTCTCTTCCAGCTGCAGTGCTCTTTCTATCAGGAAAATCACTGCCAGCCCAATCACCAATGTGAACAGTACGTTCTGGTTTCTGAAATCACATAGTTTCCCATATAATGCCAGATCAAAAGGGATTTCTGAAAGCAGGGCAGCCAACAGAAGACGAAAAAGATATTTTTTTCTGTTATGTGTATAATATGCTCCCTCCACCAGCATGAAACAAACCATTGGAAAAGACAGCCGGCCAGCCAAACGCAAAACATAATATATCAAAGGATAAGGAAGAGACAATATACCAGAGGGTTCCTGCAAAGGCGGAACCAACATATACCCCACATGATCTGCCAGCATGGTGGCCGCTGCCATCCACTTTAACTGTGCTCTGGAAAAAGTAAACTGTTTTTTATTTTGAATCATTTTTTTCTCATTTCTATTTTTTCACTTAATGTATCATCCACCTTTTTATCATAGCATAGTTCCAAATTTTTTCTACCCACTTTCTCTTTTATTTACAAGGCTTTTCGACAATTTCCGAAATCTTTTTTTAATTTTTTCAAAAAAACACTTGCATTTTATTTCCATCTAGTGTATAGTACCAATTGTTGACGCGGTCAAGCGGAAGCAAAATATAAAATGGTCTGTTGGTCAAGCGGCTAAGACGTCGCCCTCTCACGGCGAAAACAGGGGTTCGATTCCCCTACAGACTGCTACTGTTATTGATTTAACAGCCCAACCCGATTTACCTATTGGTTTCAATAGGTATTTTTTTTACCACTTTTACGAAAACAATAAAATCCCCAGACTGTCCCATCCGACGATCCGGGGATTTTTCTTATTGCATCACCGTGCTATCTCATTCTCATTTTTCCAGCTCGCTCTCAGCCAGGTCCAAAAACTAAACATCTTCTCTTCCAGATAAGATATTCCCAGCACTGCTGCAATCAACATCACGGAGAGATAATTAGAGAAATAACGCCCGGAAGTCTCCCACAGCATCAAAAACAGCCAGATTCCAAAGAACGCAAGCCAGATGGCAGTTTCTTTTCCCGCTGCCACTCCCCGCCTGCACATACTCTCCAGTACACCAGCAAGCATCAGCACCATGATCATCACAAAAAATCCCAGACATACGGTTCTATATTGTTTATAATTTTTACCTGCATATAATATCCAGTCATGCAGTCCTGTTTCATTGACCGGACCATCATCCAGAAAATCAGACAGGGCATAGGTTCCATCCCCGAAATCCCGGATGGTTTTTGCTTTCCACAGGTTCATTACCCCTTGTACTCCCATCTCGCGGTATCTTCTGATCACTTCTTCCTTAATAGCATGATCCCGTTCCTCCGGATCATCAAATGACCTGGAAAACTCATAGTCTTCCGGATTGTAATATCCATCTCCCTTTGCCCCCATCATAACCCAGTGAAGATACGGTGTATTCTGCTTCTCAGCCTGTGTCCTGTCCAGCAGGGACGGATACACCATGCGGTTCACCAGAGCAAATATACCAGCGATCACCAAAATATGGATTCCTATCATGAGCAGACAATTTTTCCAGCTATCCTTCAAAAGCATTTCAATGGTAACAGCAATCACAATGATCAATACCGTAAATTTTATCTCCATTCCAACAGCCGCAACCAGAGACATTGCAAGATACCAGCCTATTCTTTTTTTCCAGGAAGACGCCTCCCTGGAATATAAATAGAAAAGGTAAAACAGAGCCGGAGCAGCCATTGATATAACATCCGTATAAAAGGTTGCTGCAGCAAAATATAACGGCAGACAAAAAAGCATGAGGACCATGGATACAACAGCATATTCGGAACCCAACAGCTTTTTACAAATCCAGATCACAGAAAAACGCATAACCGTCAAAGAGACACTTCCTGCAATGACACCCACAAAAAAATAGTCCACACTGCTTCCAGACAGCGTCTTGGCAATCCCAAATAAAATCCGGAAAAATGTCAGCAGACCAAGATTATTGGGAAAATAATAGAAATAGTCCTGATAAGCGGCAATATTTCCATTCTCCACCCAGGAAACCGCTCCTCCATATACCGCATCCAGATCAAAAGTCGGTGTATACCGCAACACATTTCCTATCATAATCTGCAGGACAAATAAAATAAACAGATATCCTACTGTCATTTTCCAACAATGCTTTTCTATTGTTTCCCGGTATTTCCGGGCAATCTGCCTGGTCACCATCAGACAGGTTAAGCCTGCAGCCAGCAATACCAGCAGCCAGAGCTTATTTGCCTGATTATCTGCACCATTTATATACGCTTCAAACGCAACAAAAGCGATACAGAGCAGAAACAGCCACTTCACGGTGTAGGTTCCTATTCTTCTTCCCATACTGATCCTATTTTCTTTCATGCTTTTTCCCACTCTTTCCAATGATTTTTTTATTTACTTTTCGCTCCATGGTGCAGTTTTTGGTATCAGTCTACTTAAAATAAGCATCAATTCCATCTGCGATTCCCTTTGCCATTTTTTTCTGGAAATTTGTTCCCTGCATCAGCCTGTCTTCTGACGGATTACTTAGAAATCCCAGTTCGATGAGACTGACAGGTATCTTACTCCAATTGGTTCCAGTCAGATCATCCCGCTGGGACAATCCTCTGTTACGGATTCCGGTGGCACGGCAATACCTGCGAAGCAGACACTCTGAAAGTCTTTTTGATGACTTGCTGAGTGTTCCGACATAAGGGTTGTTTACAGAAGGATACAAAGCAGAAGCCCCTCTCACACTGGAAGAGGAAGAACCATCTGCATGAATACGTATGTAAATGTCTGCACCACTTTTATTTGCTATCTGCGCTCGTTTCTTATTACTGATATTTACATGATTGCCGGTACGTATCATAACCACCTCATAGCCCCTGGCAAGAAGCTCCTTGCGCAGCTTTTTGGCAACCTGAAGGTTTAATTTATATTCCGGGGTCCCTGTTGCCGTCCCTACCGCACCGCCGGCTACCTTTATTTTCTTCACGGAGGCCCCTGGTCCCATTGGTTCTTTTCCATTGTCACCGACCGCCTGATGTCCTGCATCAATGGCAATCCGTTTCACAGAAGTCTCTTTCTTGGGGATTGTTTTGGCACTGCAATATCCAGAAACCGTTCCATCCCAAAGCAAAAACAGAAACAAAAGCCAACATAAAATATTTTTTCTAAAAAAACCGTTCTTTTTCATCTCTTTTCATCCTCGTTTCACATTCCACCAAATCTTTCTCATGCCTCAGCCTGACGACAGGAACAGAAAAGGACAATTATGCATTGATAACTGTCCTTTTTTCATCATTCAAATGTACCAAATTTTGACAACGGATAAATACGAAGAATAGCCTTTCCTGCAATTTTATCCTTACTGACCGGTCCAACTTCCGGATACCGGCTGTCCTCGCTGACGGCACGGTTGTCACCCAACACAAAGAATTCATCGTCTCCCAGTTTTAAAGGCTCCTGGGCAATTCCTGATTTTGTCATAGGATCTTTTCCAAAATCCTCTTCCAATACCTTCCCGTCAATATAAATAGTGTCTCCAATAATCTGTATCGTTTCTCCTGGCAGGCCGATCACTCTCTTAATATAATAATCTTTATTCTCCTTGCCATGTGGGTAAAAGACAATAACATCAAAACGCTTTGGATCTGTAAAATGATACGACACCTTTTCCACGAGAAGATTGTCTTCATCCTGCAGTGTATTTTCCATAGAATACCCATCTACAATCGTCCTCTGGATAACATATTTCGGTACAAAAGAAATGCAAAGTACGATGATTACTGCATAGATCGCCAGTTCAACCAGTGCATTCCGAATCTTCTGTCCTTTTGTCATTTCCTTTTCGTCCTTCTCCGAATCCTGCGATTCATTCTCGGTCAGCGTGTCTTCTTTTGCGCTGTCCTCCTCAAAACCTGTGGTTTCCTTTTCCATGATAAACTTCCTTCCTTAACCTGCAGCAATTATTCCTCTGATATTGAAATAAACTCCTGTGCCTCTTCTGCTTTTCTGGCAGCTTCTTCTGCCTTCTTTGCTTCTACCTCTGCTGCTTCTTCTTCGCTGAGAATACGAATCTTGGAATTGCTCAATTCATCAATGGCAACAGACAACGGTTTCGGACAATCTGGTGTCACCAAAGGCTCTACTCCGTCAATCAGCTGACGTGCTCTCTTGGATGTAGCAAGTACAATAGAATAACGGCTGTTGACTACCGGAGCCTCTCCGCTTTCTACTTCACTATTTACCAATTTCATTAAGTCCGTATACGATGGATGTAACATAATATTCCCCTTTCACACTCTTAATTTATAATCCAATTACCGTATCCTATACGATAACCGAAAAAACAAAAATTAGCAACCTCTTTCCAGTAAATTCACATTTTCTTCATGAAATCACCAGTTAGCAAATTCCTTTGTAATGTTCTCGATCAGCTCTGTCTGGTTTTCCCTCTTATCATGTAAGGACTGAATCAGTGCATGGATCCTCTCAACACACTGTTCCAGATCATCATTGACTACGATATAGTCATATTCTGACAGATAGGAACACTCTTCCTTTGCTCTTGCCAGACGCTTGAGAATAACCTCTTCCGTCTCTGTACCACGATTGCGCAGTCTGTTTTCCAGCTCTTCAGCAGAAGGAGGGGTCAGAAAAATCAGATTGACTTCCGGAATCACCTCACGCACATGAAGTGCCCCCTGCATTTCTATCTCCAATATCACATCCGTTCCCTGTTCCAGCTGCTGCATCACATATTCCTTTGGGGTCCCATAATAGTTATCTACATAGGAAGCATATTCAATCAACTGTTTTTTTGCAATCATATCTTCAAACTCTTCTTTTGTTTTAAAAAAATACTCCCTGCCATCTTCTTCTCCATTTCGTGGTAAACGGGTGGTTGCAGAAATAGACAACCCATATTGATATTTTCTTACCAGTTCCTTTACCACAGTCCCCTTACCGGCACCGGAAAAGCCTGAAATCACAGTAAGTACACCCTTCTCTGACATTTCTTATTCCCCTCTCTCTACAATCGTGTTATCATTCACTCTGCTCTCAATCGTCTCCGGCAGCAGAGCAGATAATACAATATGACCACTGTCCATGACAAGAATACATTTCGTCTTTCTTCCACAGGTGGCATCTACAGCCAGTCCGCTGTCTTTGGCATTCTGCACCATACGCTTGATCGGAGCGGCCTCAGCGTGGATAATACTGATTACCTTATCCATATTTACTACATTTCCATAACCTATATTTACCAGCATTGTTACTGCCTCCTGCAACTGCTCACTACTCAATATTCTGAATCTGCTCCCTGACTTTTTCAATTTCTGTTTTTAAGTCAATGGCTGTGTTGGACAGCTCACGGTCATTTGCCTTTGATAAGATCGTATTCGCTTCCCTGTTCATCTCCTGGGCAATAAAATCCAGCTTGCGTCCAATCGATTCTTCCAGTGAAAGAGTATCCCGCATATTCTTGATATGGCTTCGCAGACGGACTGTTTCCTCATCCACGCAAACCTTATCGGCATATACCGTAATCTCCGTAGCCAGGATACTTTCATCCACCTTGGTATCACCTAAAAGCTCTGTCACCTTATCGGTAATCTTCTGACGGTACTCCTGAAGCATCTGCGGAGAGCGCTCTTCCACTACTGCTACCAGATTTTCAATCAGATCCAGCTTTTCCAGCAGATCCTTTTTCAGATGCTCCCCTTCCTTTTCTCTTGCCTGGGAAAATTTCTCTGCCGCCCTTCTTAAGGTGTCTTCCAAAACAGGATACAGCACAGAATCATCTATATTTTCCTCTTCCAGAGAAACCACCTCCGGGAAACGGATCAGAGAGGCTGCTGTAATAGAGGTTTCAATACCAAATTCCTCAGATGCTTTCTTTATGGCATCCATATATCCCCTTGCTACACTCTCGTGATAATTGATTTTTGTCTTCTGACCAGCATATTCTTCGTAAGTAATATAAATATCTATCTTGCCCCTGGCAGCATATTCCTTGATGATCGTGCGGATATTGCTTTCAAAGGCGTTTAATTTCTTTGGAAGTTTTATGCCAATATCACAGTACCGGTGGTTCACTGCTTTCATCTCTACTGCCAGCTTATATTCCTGCGTTACAGATTCATAACGGCCAAATCCAGTCATACTTTTTATCATAGCAACCTCCAAACAATAATCTTTCCTGTTTACAATCGATTCATTATATAAAAAACTCTGCCATTAGTCAAGTGATCCCTCTTTTTCCATATCGTCTTCTGATACTGTTTCCGGTTCTGTTTTTTCTATGTTTTTCACCATCTGTTTCTGTATCTGGTTTTGAGAGAGAATCGACGTTAGAGTGATTTTTTCTTCCGATTTTCTCCTTTCACTGGCACTATGCAGTTCTTTCCTGGTAAATCTTTCATAATGAGCATGTCCTTTGGAATCGATCCTGATCTTTTTTAAATTAACATAAGACATGGTATCCATCTGTAATTTCTTTTTGTGCAGCCGAAATTCAATATAATCCTTCAGAAGCCTGTAGATAACAGCAAAAAACGGAACACCCACCAGCATCCCAGCAATGCCCCACATGCCGCCAAACAACAAAATCGCAAACAGGACCCAGAAAGCAGTCAGTCCTGTGGACTCTCCTAAAATAGCAGGACCAATAACATTTCCATCCAACTGCTGCAATATGACAATTAATACAACGAAATAAAAACACTGTACCGGATTGACCAGCAGAATCAAAAAGGCACTTGGCACCGCTCCAATATATGGACCAAACACTGGAATCACATTGGTCACCCCGACAATCACGCTGACCAGAAGGGCATAGGGAAGTTTTAATATCCACATAGCAAGAAAACAAATCATTCCAATAATCGTAGAATCCACTATTTTACCGGAAATAAATCCACTGAACATATCATTGGTGATCCGTCCATAATGCAGAATGACATCTGCCTGTTTTTTACCAAAAATACTATATATCATCTTTTTACACTGTGCCAGGAAAGTCTCCTTGCCACTCAGAAGATACACGGCAACGATACAGCCAATAAACAGATTATACAGAACTCCCAGAACATTCATCAGACCATTGGCAAACCGGAACGCAAAGGAATTGACATTGGGAAGCACCTCTGCCTGCAGCCACGGAAACAGTTCATTCTGTATCCAGTCATCAAACATCTTTGTAGCTTCCAATACAACGTCCTGCATTTTATCCGCCAGATAAGGGTTATTCTGAATCCGCTCTACCATCATCTGATAATAGCGGTCTACCTGGCTTGGCAAAGTATTGACCAGAGAACCAATGCTGGTAATCAGTTGTGGGACAATCATCCAGATCAGGACAAGAATGATCAGTATACCGGATATCATAGCCAACGCAATGCTGATCCCATAAGAAATCTTTTGCATACGCTTTGACAGTTTTTTTCCTTTCCGGCACAACAGACTTTCTAAAAGCTTCTGATAAAATTTCATCAGCGGATTCAGCAGATAAGCGATCACCGCACCATACAAAACCGGTTTGACCAGTGCAATTCCATAGGAAAGTCCCTGAAACAAATAAGAAATGTCAGAGATAAAATAAAAAATCAAAATGCCACAGATGATCACCAGCAAAAGTCCGAACCAATTTCCAAAAAGCCGTTGCAGCCCTCTTCCCTTATCGTCTGTCTGATAGGAAGATTCCCTTTCTGCCACATCCTCTACTGTCCATTTTTCTTCCTGCAATGCTTTTTCCTCTGCTATCTTTTCTTCCATGCTTTTTCTGCCATCTGCCTTTCTAACATCTATAGTATCTTCAACAAAATACTATAAAGATCTCTTTTTCTTACATATTATATATGATATCTGATTTATACTGAAAAAGCAAGAAACCCATTTTTTCCCAGGCTATCTCATTTCATTTTTATCTGTACTTTCATTTGTTTTCTAGATTTCCACAAACAAATGAAAAAAATAGGTTTGAAAAAAATGTAAAAAAGGGCTTTTCAAATGAAATGAAATGTGATATATTACTTGCAGTTGGTAAACAAGTACGGAACAAGGGCGTTCTCATTTTGTAATGAGTACGCCCTTTTTTACTAGAATGACTGACATACTGTTCCGTATATACCACATCAGAGGCACCACGACATCAGGGTCAGACATCAAGGGGGCTGCCTCATAATTAAAAAATCAGAAGTATTAATATGAAAGGATGGTAATCATTATGGAACAGAATGTAATTGAACAGGTTTTTGGGACAGACGTGTTCAACGACGAGGTAATGAAAGCAAAATTACCAAAGGATGTTTACAAATCATGGAAAAAAACACTGGAGAACGGGGAAGACCTGAACCAGGATATTGCAAATGTAGTTGCCCATGCTATGAAGGAGTGGGCTCTTGAGCACGGCGCTACCCACTACACTCACTGGTTCCAGCCTATGACCGGTATTACTGCAGAAAAGCATGATTCTTTTTTAAGCCCTGCTACTGACAGTAAACCTGTTCTGGAATTTTCCGGCAAGGAGCTGATCAAGGGTGAGCCAGATGCTTCTTCTTTCCCATCTGGCGGTCTCCGTGCTACTTTCGAGGCAAGAGGATATACTGCATGGGATTGTACCTCTCCAGCTTTTCTTCGTGAAGATGCAGCAGGTGTTACCCTTTGTATTCCAACAGCTTTCTGCTCCTACACCGGCGAAGCACTGGATAAAAAGACTCCTCTGCTCCGTTCTATGGAAGCCCTCAGCACTCAGGCAGTCCGCATCCTGAAGCTGTTTGGCTACGATGATGTCAAAAAGGTATCCTGCTCTGTAGGACCTGAGCAGGAATATTTCCTGGTAGACAGAGACAAATATTTACAGCGTAAGGATTTGATCTTTACAGGCCGTACTCTTTTTGGTGCACCAGCACCTAAGGGCCAGGAACTGGATGACCATTACTTTGGATCAATCAAAGAACGTATCGCCTCTTTCATGAAAGATTTAAATATTGAACTCTGGAAGCTGGGGATCCTTTCTAAGACACAGCATAATGAAGTTGCTCCTGCTCAGCACGAGATGGCACCAATCTTTACCACAGCAAATATTTCTACAGACCACAACCAGCTGGTTATGGAGGTGATGAAAAAGGTTGCCAAGAGACATAATCTGGAGTGTCTGCTTCATGAAAAGCCATTCGCAGGTGTCAATGGTTCCGGTAAGCATAACAACTGGTCTATTGTAACTGATACAGGCATCAACCTGTTGGACCCGGGCAAGAAGCCTCATGAGAACACCTTGTTCTTACTCTTCCTGTCTGCTGTCATCAAAGCGGTAGACGACAATGCAGAGCTTCTTCGTCTTTCTGCTTCCAGCCCTGGAAACGACCACAGATTAGGTGCTAACGAGGCTCCTCCTGCTATCATTTCCATCTTCCTTGGCGAGCAGTTAGAAGATATCATTGAGCAGATTGTTAAGGGCGATGTCTCCTCTTCTATCCAGAGCAGCAAGCTGGATACCGGTGTTCATGTACTTCCTGTATTAAAGAAGGATGCTACTGACAGAAACCGTACCTCACCATTCGCCTTTACTGGTAATAAGTTTGAGTTCCGTATGCTTGGTTCTTCCATGTCTATCTCCGGTCCAAACTTCACTTTAAATACAATGGTTGCGGATGTTCTGCAGGACTTTGCAGATGAACTGGAAAAAGAAGCTGATTTCGAAACTGCTGTTAAGGCACTGATCAAAAAGACGGTAACCGAGCATCAGAGAGTTATCTTTAATGGTGACGGTTATGCAGATGACTGGGTTTCTGAGGCAGAAAGACGTGGTCTTCCAAATGTGAAATCCATGGTTGAGGCAATTCCTTATCTTGTTTCTGACAAGAGCGTTAAACTCTTTGAGAGACAGAATGTCCTGACAAAAGCAGAGTTAGAGTCCAGAGCAGAAATTAATTACGAGACATACTCCAAGACAATCAATATTGAGGCAAAGACTATGATCGATATGGCTGGTAAGCAGTATATTCCTGCTATCATCAAATATACTACAGGTCTTGCAGGTTCTATCAACAGTGTTACTGCTGCTTGCCCGGATGCCGATGTATCCGTACAGACAGAGCTGTTAAAGAAAACCTCTTCTCTTCTGGTTCAGGCTCAGGCTACCTTAAAGAAACTGGAAGAGGTGGTTGCAGAAGCTGCCGAGAAGGAAGAAGGTCAGGAACAGGCTATGTTCTTTAAGAATGTGGTATTTGAGACTATGAATGACTTACGTACTCCTATCGATGAACTGGAAATGATCGTTGATAAAGAATACTGGCCAGTACCTACATACGGTGATTTACTGTTTGAGGTATAAAAGAAATATGCTTTCATATTAATATTCCCAATAAATGAACTAAGGGTGTCATGCTCTGGTTCAAACAAATGAAACAGAAAAGGGACTGCTATTCAAATGGCAGTCTCTTTTCTGTTTCGGACAAAAACATCACACGAAGCCTTCAAAAGGTTGCTTTTCCATGCCTGTCATGATAATATTATAAGATAATTACGTAATAAACGGAGGATAATCTAATATGACAAATAAAAAGATTGTTGTGGCATTAGGTCACAGCGCATTAGGAAAAACCTTCCCAGAACAGCAGGAAGCAGTAAAACACGCAGCGTCTGCTATTGCTGATTTAGTGGAAGCAAAATATCAGATTGTGATCACCCACAGTAACGGTCCTCAGGTGGGGATGATCCACTCTGCCATGACAGAGTTTTCCCGTCTGGAACCAGATAATACAGTAGCTCCGATGTCACTTTGCAGTGCCATGAGCCAGGGATATATCGGATATGATCTGCAAAATGCTATCCGTACTGAATTATTAAACCGTGGAATTTACAAGCCAGTTACTACTCTGGTCACCCAGGTCCGTGTGGACCCATTTGATGCCGCCTTCAGCCATCCTACCAAGGTCATTGGCCGTTATATGACAGAAGAAGAAGCCAAAGCCGAAGAGAAAAAAGGAAATCACGTCATTCAGGACGGTGACAAGGGCTATCGGCGCATCATTGCTGCCCCACGTCCAATGGAAATTTATGAACTGGATGCTATCAAAGCACTGATGGATGCCGATCAGATCGTAATCGCCTGTGGCGGCGGCGGTATCCCGGTATTGCAGCAGGGCACCCGGTTAAAAGGCGCCAGTGCTGTGATTGAAAAGGACTTGACCAGTGCCTGCCTGGCAGAAAGTATTGGTGCCGATGTTCTCCTTCTGCTGACCGGTGTAGAAAAAGTAGCACTGAACTTCGACACCCCTCAGGAGATTTCTCTGGATACCTTATCCGTAGAAGATGCCACCCGTTATATCGGTGAAGGTCAATTCACTTCCGGCGCAATGCTGCCAAAGGTAGAGGCTGCTGTTTCCTTTGCATCCTCCTCTCCTGCCCGCAGATCCATTATCACCAGCCTGCATACTGCACTGGATGGAATAAATGGTAAAACTGGAACTGTAATTTCTGCAGAATAAAAAATACCAGACAGAAAAAGAAGCCGCGTCCATTAGCCGGCATTCTATAAGGAAGTATATGAAATTTCCGGTGAAACCGGCGTGGCAGAGGTCACGCCGGTTTTTCCGCATCTGTCAGCAATCTGTCCGGCTTCATTTTCAATTTCCCGTTCCAGTGAAACAGCAGGCTGCTGAATCTCCGCTTGCTCCGTAAAAATAAAACTCGCAACAATGTTTCAATCTTCATCCCAGTCACTGAAATATAAATCCGTCACACGAAAACAGATTGCTCCTGTTTTTTCGATAATTATTCCACCTTCATCATCCGGTAGCCCACACCAATGTGAGTCTGGATATACTGCGGAGAATCTGGTGTTGGCTCCAGTTTTTTTCTCAATGTTGCCATAAAGACGCGGAGGGAGGCAATATCATTATCCCAACTCCGTCCCCAAATATTTTGTGTAATGAAAGTATGCGTCAATACTTTTCCTACATTCTTGGACAGCAGGCACAGCAGCTTATACTCAATCGGTGTCAGATGCAGCTCCTGACCATCCAGATATGCGCATCCTCCGGCATAATCCACCTTCAGCTTCCCGTTGATAATAACAGAACTGGCAGACAGCATTTCTGCTGTCATGTATGACAGCCTTCTCTGGGTGACCCGAAGCCGCGCCAGAAGTTCCTCTACGGAAAAAGGCTTGGTCAAGTAATCGTCAGCCCCTGCATCCAGAGCCTCAATTTTATCATTATCCTCACTGCGGGCGCTGATAACGATAATCGGCAGATTTGACCACGAACGGATATTCTGGATCACCTGTACGCCGTCCATATCTGGTAGTCCGAGGTCAAGCAGTATAATATCCGGATTATGGGAGGAAGCTTCCAAAACAGCAGTTCCACCATTAGCCGCGACCAAATAGCGATAATCATTGGTTTTTAATGTAGTTGTAATCAGGTTGCGTACCGGAGGGTCATCCTCCACAACCAATATTAAAGGTTTATTCATGTAGTTCAACCTCCCCTGCTGGTAATGTAAATGTAAAGACGGTTCCTTTCGGTTCATGATCGGTCACCCAGATGGTTCCTCCGTGAGCAGTGACAATGGATTTGCACAGTGAAAGGCCCAAACCGAGGCTTCTTCGGCTGTCCGCAATTTTGTTGGCTCCGCTATAAAACATATCAAAAATATGTGGCTTTTTGTCATCAGGAATGCCCGGACCATCGTCAGAAACAGAAACAACGACTTGCTGTGACTCTTTGTTCTTCTCGGTATGAACCTCAATCACAGACCCAGCCGGTGTATACTTGATGGCGTTATCCAACAAATTGATCATAACCTGGACAATCAGTTTGGCATCAATGCTTGCAAGAATCAAATCCTCAGAGGAACTGACATGGATGGTATGTTCCTTACTTTTACGATTGATATGCCGCAGAGCCTCTGCGACCACCTCGTCTATCAGTTCCACGGACTGCGTCAGATGAACCTGTCCGCCCTCGATTCTAGTAATCGCCAGCAAATTCTCTACCAGATTGATCAGCCACATGGAATCGTCATAAATATCTGTAAACGTCCGTTTTCTTGTGTCATCATCCATTTTTTGATAGTTGGCCAGCAGGTTGTCGGCGTTTCCGGAAATGGAGGTAAGCGGTGTACGCAGATCATGTGAAATGGCTCGAAGAAGGTTTGCGCGAAGCTGCTCATTTCTGGCCATAATGGCAGCTTCTTCTTTTTCACGGGCATTTTTGATGTTCTCTAATGCCAGAGCGCATTCGCCGAGAATCGACAGCAGGACGCTGTTTTCAAAAGAATCTAAGGGGATATCATTCATTGCGACCCCTACCACGCCGTAAACCTGTTGATTGACTCGAATAGCCAAATACAGGCATTTGGCGCTGGATAAGGTGTCAGTGGTGGCTCCGGCGTGCTTGTTATTTCTCAGTACCCATGCCGCAACCGCCTCCTCATTTTTAGAAACCAGGTTACTCCCGTCGCTGTCAGACGTCCGAAAAGTACTGGGAGAATCAAGCTCCTGACCATTTGACAAGTAGACCACAATATCCTTTTGCAGCAATTTCAGGAGCTGTCCCGCAGTAGCTTTTACAACGGCCTGCTCATCTGTTTCCCGCTGGAGAAGTTGATTCGTTTCAAACAAAATCTTTGTCCGATAGGCAGCATTGGCAGATTGCTTTGCATTATTTTTCAGACGTGTGGCAAGTGACCCGGTCAATAATGCCACCATGAACATGATCGGAAAAGTCACCAGGTAATTCGGATTGCTGAAGCGAAAGGTAAAACGCGGAACAGTAAAGAAAAAATTAAACACCAGCACGCTTACAATAGACGCTGCCGCTCCACAAAAGCGACTCGTTGTGATGACGGAGATGACCAAAACTCCGAAAATATATACGGACACGATGTTGGCCTCGGAAAAGCCCATCGTGTAAAACACATATCCGACTAAAGTGGAAGCCAGCAGGACAAGAATACTCTTTGCCAAATCACGAACCGGCACAGCGGTTACATGAAACATTTTATTCATATGCTTCTGGCAGACGCCCCCGGAACTCACATCCGGGATTACATGAATATCCAGATTGGGTGCACTGGCAATCAAACGTTCCGTCAGTGTCGGCTTGCTGAATATGCTTTTTCTCGTGGCTGTACTCCGCCCGATCACAATTTTAGAGACGCCGGAAAGCCTTGCAAATTCCGCAATCTGATAAGAAACATCCTCTCCATAAACAGTTTCTATATGTGCGCCAAGCTGCCCTGCCAGCCGGATATTATCCCGCAACCGTTTCTTGTCCTCTTCACTCATTTCGGTAGTGACAGCCGTTTCCACGAAAAGGGCGGTAAAGTTTCCACGAAAAGCCCGTGCCATTCTCGCAGCGGTGCGGATGATCTTCGCGTTGGATGGAGCGGATGAGAGGCACACCAAAATATGCTCATCGGTATGGTAATCGCCCCGACTCTGGATTCTGGCGCTCTCCGCCAGCAGGTTGACCCGATCCGCACAGCGACGTAGGGCAATCTCCCTCAAAGCAGTCAGATTTTCAACTGTAAAAAAGTTGACTGCTGCCTGCTCCGCCTGGTCTTCCTGATAGATATTTCCGCTTGCCATACGCTCCAGAAGCTCTGTCGGTTCGATATCCACCAGTTCCACCTGCTCCGCCTGGTCAAATACAGAATCCGGAATACGCTCCCGCACCAAAATGCCGGTAATGGAAGCAACCGTATCGTTCAGGCTCTCAATATGCTGGACATTGACAGTGGTATAAACATCGATCCCGGCACTCAAAAGCTCTTGCACATCCTGATAACGCTTGGTATGGCGGCTGCCCTCTGCATTGGTATGGGCCAGTTCATCTACCAGGATCAGCCTCGGTTTCCGCTTCAGCGCACTGTCAATATCAAACTCTCGGAGGATCATTTCCCCATAAAGCACCTGCTTTGCAGGAAGCTGTTCGAGGCCGCTCAGCAGAGCCGATGTCTGCGGTCTGGAATGAGGTTCTATATACCCGGCAACTACCTCGGTTCCATGCGCTTTCGCCTGATGCGCCGCCTGTAGCATGGCATAGGTTTTTCCTACGCCGGCGGCATAACCAAAGAAGATCTTCAGCTTCCCCCTTTTTTCATTTTCTGTATCATTTCGGATTGCTCTTAAAAGTTGATCCGGGTTTTGTCTTGGTATTTCCATCTGCACTCCTCCTTACCTTCATATTATACCACTTATATCACGCCATGCCGACAATTCCTATTTTCTCTGTGCGGGCACAGCGAAGTGATCTTCCAGGCATTTTATAAAACAACTGGCAAGGGTGGATGCCGCTCCCCCAATCCATAACACCTTCTGAATGATATGTCCATCTGCAATCGGTTCAATGGGCAACCCACCATATTTCATCATGACAGGCGTGTGATTCAGAGAAACCGTATTAGAATTATAATGCATGTGAACAGGAATTTCAGCATTTTCCGGCAAAAAAATCACATCAAATTTGCCAGCGGAGAACCCTTTCAGCAATTCTTCCTCTGGTCCGCAAAAAATGCGAACAGATATATCCGGGTACAATTTGGAATATTGCTCAAGGACATTGGTAATGCTGTCTGCAGCCAATGGATTGCAAAACCCCAGACGCAGGGTATTCTCGCCGGATGAAAACTGCAATTCCTGCATATGACGGTTTGATTCAAGAAAGTAATCCAGCTTTCCTATCAGAAACCAGCCAAAAACAAAAGATACTGCCACCATCACAAGCAATAGCACGTCCTGCATTGTCTCACCTCCCAATCTGAAATGCGGAATGTAAAACGGACATTCGCATTCCGCTTTGCTGCATGCTCATGAACGCAGGCCGCTTTGCGACTGCGTTCAAATACGGAAGCATTTCTGAATATCCCTGTTTCGGCCAAGTACCAGCATCGTACTCTTAGATTCCAGCACCATATCAGGAGTAATAGAAAGCTCCAGCTTTCCGTTTTTCTTGATTCCCATAATGTTAATGTTGTATTTTTTCCGAATATCAATCTGCCCAATGGTTCGGCCCGCCCAATCTTCCGGAACCGGTATTTCAAAGATAGCGTGTTCCTCGTCCAGCTCTATGTAATCTAAAATGTGGTCAGCGCTGTAACGGATGGCTGTCCATTTGGCAAGCTGCTTTTCCGGGTAGACAACCTCATCGGCTCCATTGCGCAGGAGGAACTTTGCCTGCACGTCTCTGGCTGCCCTGGATACTACCAGTTTTGCGCCAAGCTCTTTGAGCAGAGAGGTGGTTTCCAGAGAACTTTGAAAATCATTTCCAATGGCCACAATACAGACGTCGTAATTTCTGATTCCCAGAGATTCCAGAAAAGCTACGCTTGTGCTGTCGCCGATCTGCGCATTTGTTACATAGGGCAGTACCGCATCTACCCGCTCCTCCACATGGTCTACCGCCATAACCTGATGCTTCAATTCACTCAAGTGCATGGCAATATGTCGGCCAAATCGTCCTAACCCAATTAAAAGTATAGATTTCATCGTATCGTTACCTCCTTTATCCAACCGTTATTTTTTCCAGTGGAAGTTTTGCCACTTGCTTTTGTGTACCGGACAATGCGGCAAAAATCAATGTCAGCCCCCCGACCCTGCCGAAGAACATGAGCAGAATCAGAATCATCCTGGACAATATGCCAACACCAGGTGTGATTCCCAAAGATAAGCCAACTGTGCCTACCGCAGAGGCGGCTTCAAATAGGCAGGTAAGTATAGGAAATCCCTCCACCACACTGATCGTCAGCCCACCAAAGAAGAACAACGCAATGTATAGAAACCCAATCGTGGAAGCATTTTTGACCACATCATCCTCGATTCTCCGCCCAAAAAAATGCGTATGCTTTTTTCTGCGGAAGGTAGAAAGCGCCGTGGCAAACAACACCGCAATGGTGGTGGTTTTCATGCCGCCTGCGGTAGAGCCGGGACTGCCACCAACCAGCATAAGCAGGATGATGATGGATTTCCCCGATTCCCGCAAGGAAGACAAATCCACCGTATTAAAGCCTGCTGTTCGTGGTGTTACAGACTGAAAAAGGGAACATAAGATACGCTTACCTGGCTCCAAAGCGGAAAATTCAAAAAAGAAAAAGTAAACCGCCGGAACAACCAGTAAAACGGCTGTTGTGCAGAGAATTACCTTGCTTTGCATCCGGTATTTGTGCCAGTGCACTCGGTTAACCCGAAGATCGTCCCAGGTCAGAAAGCCGATACCGCCAATCACAATCAAAGATATAATGGTCAGATTGATGACTGGCTCCGAGACATAACCCGTCAAAGAGGAAAAGGTGCCCGTTGTTCCCATCAAATCAAAACCTGCATTGCAAAAGGCAGATACAGAATGAAACAGCGCCATCCAAAGCCCCCTCACGCCAAAGTCCCGGCAAAAAACAGGTGCCATGATGACAGCCCCCAACAGCTCGATTGCCAATGTTGTCCTGATAATGAAATTCGTCAACCGTACAATCCCGCCTACCTTTGGCGCAGCAATAGCTTCCTGCATAGTGCTGCGCTGCATTAAAGAAATTTTCCTGCCGGAGATCATGGCAAAGGATGCGGCTACGGTAATCACGCCCAGTCCTCCAATTTGGATCAAAAATAAAATCACAACCTGTCCAAAGAATGACCAGTAGGTTGCAGTATCATGCAGGACAAGTCCTGTGACGCAGACAGCCGAGGTTGATGTAAACAAAGCATCCGAAAACGGCGTTGCTATCCCCTCGCAGGTAGAAATCGGCAGCATCAAAAAAACGGTTCCTAGAAGAATCACGCCCAAAAAGCCAAGTATAATAATTTGAAACGATGTCAGCTTTTTCTTTTTATAAAAAACACGCTCATTCATACGGTACTCCTTTACGCTTCTTTATCTGGTCTTTATCATACGCTTCATCTGATAAAGAAGGCAAAAGAATATTTATATCCGCATTAAGACAGTATAAAGACGCCGGTTTCCTATGTTTTTTCACGAATCTTTTCTAAATAGTCAATCAAAAATTCTTTTTGCGTCCATGGGCAACGGGGGACAACTATGTTCATATCATTTCTCCAAAATACCATCCAGTATCAGGTTGACCTTGAGAACATTCACTGTTTCCTCACCGAAAATCCCAAGAAACCTACCTGACGTACATCGATCAATGACAGTACGCACCTCATCCTCCGTAATCCCTCTGGCATTGGCGATCCGTGCCGCCTGATATTCGGCGGCCGCCGGAGAGATATGTGGGTCAAGGCCGCTGCCGGAACAGGTGACCAGATCAACAGGAATGGCGGTTTCGTCCATAGCAGGATCAGCGGCTCGCAGCTTCTCCACACGCTTCGCAACCAACGCTTCATATTCCTTGCTGGCGGGAGAAAGATTGGATGGAGCCGCATACATCAGAATGTTTCCTTCCCCGTCCTTATAAGTGGAAACATCGATATTCATAATCCTTCCCCACATATGGGCGACGTCAGTATACTGCTGGCCCAGAAGCTCGCAGCCATACTTTTTACCATCCACTATAATTATGCTGCCGTTAGCCTTGGCAGGAAAAAGTAACTGTGCCAGTCCGGTAATAACGCCGGTATAGAGAATGCCGCACACAACGGAAAAAATCAAAAAGATCATCAGGGCTTTCGGCAAAATTGATTTTACCATTTTCATACTCTTCAGCCTCCTTTCAGACTAAGCCGGCAAAAACCAGCAAAACATCGATCAGTTTTATAAAAATAAATGGCGCGATCAGACCACCCAACCCGTAAATCAGCAAATTCCGGGACAGCAGCTTTCCTGCAGAAACCTCACGGTATTTCACACCTTTTAATGCAAGCGGGATCAGGGCAATGATAATCAGCGCATTGTAGATAATGGCGGAAAGCACTGCGCTTTGTGAGGAATGGAGTCCCATAATGTTCAAAGCGGAAAGCTGTGGATATAATCCCATAAACAGTGCCGGGATGATAGCAAAATATTTCGCCACATCATTGGCAATGGAAAAGGTTGTCAGGCTCCCCCGGGTCATCAGAAGCTGCTTGCCTATCCGAACAATTTCAATCAGTTTGGTGGGGGAAGAGTCCAGGTCCACCATATTGCCAGCCTCCTTGGCTGCCTGGGTACCGCTGTTCATGGCAACTGCAACATCAGCCTGCGCCAATGCAGGCGCATCGTTGGTTCCGTCACCGGTCATGGCGACCAGATGCCCCTTAGCCTGAAAATCCCGGATCATGGAAAGCTTGCCTTCCGGCGTCGCCTCCGCCAGAAAATCATCCACACCGGCTTCTGCGGCAATGGCTGCGGCAGTGATCGGATTGTCGCCGGTGATCATAATGGTCTTGATCCCCATTTTCCGCAAGTCCGCAAATTTTTCCTTTACCCCTTGCTTGATAATATCCTTCAGGTAGATCACGCCGAGTATTTTGTGGTTCTTCGCTACCACCAGAGGGGTGCCGCCCATAGAGGCAATGGCTCTGACCACATTGTCACATTCCTCGGAATATGTCCCGCCCGCATAGGCAACGTACGCCTGTATAGCATCCGCTGCGCCTTTACGGATTTCGTTTCCGTCAAAGTCTACGCCGCTCATACGGGTCACAGCGGTAAACGGAATAAACTTCATGCCCTTATCCTGAAGACTTCTGCCACGGATCCCAAACTGCTCTTTTGCCAGAACCACAACACTTCTGCCTTCCGGCGTCTCGTCCGCCAGGGAAGAGAGTTGTGCAGCATCAGCCAGTTCTTTAATGTCAACACCATCCACCGGGATGAATTCCGAAGCCTGCCGATTGCCCAAAGTGATGGTTCCTGTTTTATCCAGCATCAGAATATCCACGTCACCGGCAGCTTCAATGGCCCTGCCGCTCATGGCGAGAACATTGGCCTGATTCAGCCGAGACATACCCGCGATTCCAATGGCAGAGAGCAGAGCTCCGATGGTGGTAGGCGCAAGGCAGACCAGGAGAGCTGCCAACGTGGTTACGGATGTGGGATTCGGGATGCCCGCCAGCTTTGCAGAAAAAATCGAATAGGTATAAAGGGACACCGTTACCAGAATAAAGATAATGGACAGCGCCACCAGGAAAATCTGCAGAGCAATCTCGTTGGGCGTCTTTTTTCTCGCTGCACCCTCGACCATAGCAATCATCTTATCCAGAAAACTTTCGCCAGCCTCGCTGGTCACTTTGACCACGATCCAGTCGGACAGGACGGTTGTTCCGCCGGTCACGGCACTTCGATCACCGCCCGCTTCCCGGATCACTGGAGCGGATTCGCCGGTAATGGCACTTTCATCCACGGAAGCCGCGCCTTCTATCACTTCTCCATCTGCTGGAATCTGTTCACCGGCCTTTACGATGACCAGTTCGCCCTTTTTCAATGAGGCAGAAGGAACAATAGTGATGCTGTCCTTCTGCGAAACAGAGGGAATTTTACAGGCATCCACATCTTTTCGTGAAGCCCGCAGCGAATCTGCCTGTGCCTTTCCTCTGCCCTCGGCAATCGCTTCCGCAAAATTGGCAAACAGAACAGTAAACCACAGGATGATGGCGATTGTCAAAGTGAAGCCGCCAGGGGCATCCTTTATGCCAAAGAGCGACACGAGCCACAGAATGCTGGTCAGGATCGCGGAAACGAACACCAGAAACATGACCGGATTCCCGGCCTGTGTTTTCGGATTTAACTTGATAAAAGAATCTTTGATTGCCCTGCCAAGCATTTTCTGATCGGCAAAAGCGTTTTTTTGCTTTGTACTCATACATTACCCTCCTTTACATGGTACTGCCGAAGAACTCAGCAAACGGCCCAAGAGCCAGCGCCGGGAAAAAGCTGAGTGCGCCGATCAGCAGCACGACAAAAATCAACAGGAATACAAACATAGCGGTTGTAGTAGACAGTGTACCAGCGGTTGTGGCGATTTTCTTCTTTTGTGCCAGACTTCCGGCTATGGCCAACGTACCGACAACGGGTAAAAATCTTACAAACAACATGACAAGGCCAATGCTGACATTCAGGAATACGGTGTTGGCGTTAAAGCCTGCAAAAGCCGAACCGTTGTTGCCTCCGGCAGAGCTGTATGCATACAGCATTTCCGAGAAACCATGCGCCCCTCCATTGTTCAGGCTGTCCATGACAGAGGGCACCACCGCCGCAATACCGCTTCCGGCCAGAATTCCAATTGGCGTAGCCAGACAGACCAGCACCGCCCACTTCATCTCAAAGGGTTCAATTTTTTTGCCCAGGAACTCCGGTGTCCTGCCCACCATCAGTCCGGCAATAAAGACCGTCAGGATGGCAAATGCCAGCATTCCATACAGACCACAGCCGGTGCCGCCGAAGATCACCTCGCCAAGTTGCATCAACAGCATAGTTATCATTCCGCCAAGAGGCGTATAGCTGTCGTGCATGGAATTTACAGACCCGTTAGAAGCCGCGGTGGTAAATGCCGCCCATACAGAAGAAGCCACAATACCAAAACGGGTTTCTTTTCCTTCCATATTTCCTCCGGCCTGATGGGTCATGGACATATTGACTGCGCCATCCTGTGCAAGCTGCACCGTACCTGCCTGTTCGCTGACCGCAATGCATCCAAGGGCAATGCACAGGCAAATAAACATTGCTGCAAATATGGCCCCCCCCTGCTTTTTGTTTTTTACCGCCGAACCAAAGGCAAAGCAAAGAGCTGCCGGAATCAGCAAAATGGAAATCATCTCAACAAGATTTGTAAAGGCATTGGGGTTCTCCAGCGGATGTGCCGAATTAACACCATAAAAGCCGCCTCCGTTGGTACCTGATTGTTTAATGGCAACCTGGCTCGCCGCAGGTCCCATGGGGACAAACTGTTCTGTTATAATCTCTGCGTCAGGAACAAGGATGCCATCTACCGTAACCGTTTCTGCTTCCTTGTCAATCACTGCTCCTTCCAGTATTTCGCCTTCCGCACTGACTGCGACAGGCTCCACCAGCGATACTGTTTGGGCGCCCTTCAGATTCTGGATCACACCGCCGCCTACCAGCAACAGAGAAATGGCAAGGTTCAGCGGAATCAGAATGTGGATGATGATACGGGTCATATCCACCCAAAAGCTGCCAAGACCGGAGGTTTTTACCTTGATAAAACCGCGAATCAGAGCAAACAGGACTGCGATTCCGGTTGCGGCAGAGACAAAGTTTTGAACTGTTAGGCCCAAAGACTGCGTAAGGTAACTCAATGTGGACTCGCCGGAATAAGCCTGCCAGTTGGTATTGGTCACAAAACTGGAAGCGGTATTAAAGGACAAATCCCATTTCACGCCGGAAAGACCCTGCGGATTGCCTGGAAGGACTCCCTGCAGGATTTGGAGCAGGAACAAAAATACCAGCCCGATACCTGAAAAGATCAGTACGCTGACTGCGTACTTCTTCCAGTTCATTTGTTCTTCCCTATCGATCCTCATCACTTTGTAAACCAGGTTCTCGCATGGAGTGAGAATTTTAGATAAAAATGTTTTTTCTCCAAACATTACTTTTTTTATGTAGGCGCCAAGCGGTATTGCCAGCACTACCAGAATGACGAGATACAAAATATATTGGATAGCCGTTATCATACCTGATCATCTCCCTTCATTAAAATGTAGACATACCACAGCAGCATTGCCGCTGCGCATATGCCAATGATTGCGATTATGATCTGCATACATTTTTCCTCCTTTTCTGAACGCTGAACGCATGATACCCTTTTTTCTCTAAAAATTGTGTTAGGCATTTCATATCGGTCTTAAAATCAGATAAAGATTACAGGAAGTCAAATAACCACACTATCGGCAAAGCAATGATAGTTGTGCTGATACATACACAGATTAAGATAAATATTGGCATTCCGACAAAAATGAAAAGAAATCCAAGAAAAGGATGCTTCCAAAGAAATCGCTCCGCCCTTAAATCAAATTCCCGCTCATATTTCCGAATAGTTTGTATCATGGTCATGTCTTTTCACCTCGTTTTCATTGTGTGGCATAAGCATACAACAAGAAAAATTAAAAAGGGAAAAGTGTATAAAGCTTGGTATTAAAAGGTTATAAATGCAGAACAGATTATCAAGAATTCACAATACCGGCAAGCAATGCAAGCTTCTGTAAGATTGCGTATTTTGAAAAACAAAAAAATGCTATGCAATCAGCGAACCTTTTGCATAGCATTTTTTATTTTTCCGTTTACCTGACGTAAGTCATAAGTTTTCGTATCCGTCAAAACAGAACACACTGATAAAAGAATATACCATCGATTTTATCCCGGAATATAGCTATCCGTATGTAACAACAGCGAGCTTATTTTTTTGCCCTTTTTATAAGTATCCAGATATGCCTTTGCCCGTGTACTGGACAACTGCACTGCTCTCGGCTGATAAGAACGTCCCTTCAAGGCACCCTTATAAGAGAGAATCTGCGTTGTCAGACTATTCCCGCGGGTAAACATCTTGATCACAATCGGCACATCTAAGGTATTGGTCACCTCCAAATCCTTGACTCCCTCAGAAATGGCTGCATCAAGCCCTAACGGAACATAATGCACTGGCATACTGTGAGGATAACGTTTACTTGGCAGAATGCCGGCACGAAGCAATGCATTATATGCTGTGGTGGATATCTGACAGATACCGCCTCCCTTTGTCTGCACCGTCTCCCCATTCAGATAAGAACCTGCCTCCTGAAACTGTTGTCCATCCGAACCATCATGTACGATTTCATCAAAAGATGCTTTTTCTCCTGGTAACAGACAGATTCCATTGATCCGGGATGCCCCTACCTGAATATTATGACCACGGGATGTAGTAGATATAAAACTGGTAGTAAAACTGCTGATTACCGTATTGACCTTTCTCAAATCCTTCGGGAACCAGGTAGGTTCTACCACCTGCGTCTCATAGGATGCCTCGTAGTCCTCCTTAGTGGCATCTTTCAGATACTGCTGTAAGTCCTTTTTCATCGCTTTTGTCTTCAGGACACGTCCCGGTGCTGTTCCTGTGATCCCACCATTTTTCTTGATATGGGAGTTTTTCACCGGAATATCATATTTATCACCCAGCTTTCCAATCACTTGTTCCAGACACTTTTTATTGGATTTTGACTGAATGGATACAGTATATTCAGCAGCATCCTTTTCTCCGGAAATAATCTGGTACTGCTCTTCCATTTCCAGGTCCTTATCCATACTGACAATGTATTCTGCCAGCTTCTGCTCTTTGCCAGCCGCAAACCTGCGCCCATCAGACCCCTGATAGAAAAAAACTTCTTTTAGTTTTTTCATCGAATAGGTATGGTCATTTCCATTGACCGTCAATGTAACCTTGCGCTTCTGGTAATCAGAAAGCTCCTCCTGTAATTTTCCGGCAATGTCTTCCTCTGTCATTCCTGACAAATCCACATCCGCCAGCTTTTTGTTTCCGTAAGATACCTCCTGATATTCTTCCACTGTCCGGATGCGTTCCTCCAACTGGGCAGCTTCTGTCCGGATGTCCAGCTGCTTTTTCAGATAGACACCTCCACAGACCAGACCAAAAACTGCTGTGGCAGCCACTAGTCCAATAAGAACTTTTTTAATCAACGGATCCATCATTATATTGCCTCTTTTCTTTTTTCCATATAACTCTGACTGCAAGGCTCATCCTCTTGCAGAACTAATCAATTTGCTCCCTTTTCATAAGAACCGCTCTTAGATATGGTGGCAACATCCACAATAGAAAGATGGTTCTTATCAGAATTTTCCAGACTGGTCAGAAGCGCATTGGCAGTATCCAGCGAAGTCAATACATTAACGCCGGTTTCAATGGCTGTACGACGAATCAGGAAACCATCCTTTAACTTGTCGCCATGAGTTGGTGTATCAACAACCAGATCAATCTGATGCTCCAGAAGAAGATCCATCAGGGTTGGAGCCTCTTCATTAATTCGGTTGACCGGAATCGCCAGAATTCCATGTTCATTAAACACACGGGCAGTATTTCTGGTAGCAAATATCTCGTACCCCAGCTTCTTAAATCGTCTTGCCACCTCAACAGCCTCCAGCTTATCCGCATCCTTTACAGAGAATATCATCTTCTTGTGTTTTGGAAGGTTGACTCCAGCTCCCAGGAATGCCTTGTACAATGCCTCATCAAAGGTTTTTGCAATACCAAGACACTCACCAGTAGACTTCATCTCCGGTCCCAGCGTAATTTCTGCACCGCGTAACTTCTCAAAGGAGAATACAGGCATTTTAATAGCCAGATAACCAGCCTTTGGAGCCAGTCCCGGTTCATAACCCAGATCACGGATCTTAGCTCCCAGAATCACGCGGGAAGCCAGATCTACGATAGGAATGCCCGTAACCTTACTGATATACGGTACGGTACGGCTGGAACGCGGATTTACCTCAATCACATAAACCTCGTCCTGGTATACAATAAACTGTATGTTGATCAATCCAATAACATGCAAAGAACGTGCAAGTTTTCTGGTATAATCTACCAGCACATTTTGAATCTTCTCTGAAACAGACTGTGCCGGATAGACAGAAATACTGTCTCCGGAATGGATACCGGCTCTCTCCACATGCTCCATAATACCAGGAATCAGAATGTCTTCCCCGTCACATACTGCATCCACTTCCACTTCTTTTCCCATCAAATATTTATCCACAAGAATTGGGTGTTCCTGATGGTAACGGTTGATCACAGCCATAAATTCTACGATATCTTTATCCGAAATGGCAATCTGCATGCCCTGTCCACCCAGTACATAGGAAGGACGGATCAATACGGGATACCCAAGCTTGTTGGCAGCCTCCAGGGCTTCCTCTGTAGTAAATACAGTCTGTCCCTTTGGTCTTGGAATACAACACTGCTCCAGGATTTCATCGAAAAGTTCTCTATCCTCAGCAGCATCTACATTCTCTGCACTGGTACCAAGAATCTGTACTCCCATCTTGATCAATGACTCTGTCAGATTGATGGCAGTCTGTCCGCCAAACTGTACCACAGCACCATCCGGCTTCTCCAGACGGACGATATTTTCCACATCCTCCGGTGTCAGTGGCTCAAAATACAGCTTATCTGCAATATCAAAGTCTGTACTTACCGTCTCCGGATTGTTATTTACAATAATGGTTTCATATCCTTCCTGTGCCAGAGCCCATACACTATGTACGGAACAATAGTCAAATTCGATACCCTGGCCGATTCGGATCGGACCGGAACCTAGTACCATGATTTTCTTTTTCTCAGAGGTTTCTTTTACTTCATTGGTTCCATCAAAGCAGCCATAATAATATGGTGTCTCAGAGGCAAACTCTGCTGCACAGGTATCTACCATCTTAAAGGCAGCGGTAATACCATATTCATAACGGAGCTGCTTCACTTCATCCTCTGTTTTTCCTGTCCAGCGGGCAATGACACAATCCGGGAATTCCATTCTCTTTGCTTCCTTCAAAAGCTCTTTATCCAGATTGCCTCCACATGCCTTGATCTGCTTCTCCATCTCAACTAGAATGGCAAGCTTGTCAATAAACCATTCGTCGATCATCGTAATCTCATGGATCTTCTCGTAGGATGCAATACCACGGCGAAGGATCTCTGCAATCACAAAGATCCGGCGGTCGTCTACAACCGACAGACGATCCAGTACATCTTCATCAGACATGCCATCATAATCGCCAGTCTCCAGGCAGTCCAGATGCTGTGCCAGGGAACGGATCGCCTTCATCAGACCACCTTCAAAATTGGTACAGATACTCATAACCTCACCCGTTGCTTTCATCTGGGTAGTAAGAGTTCTCTTGGCAGTGATAAATTTATCAAACGGCAGACGAGGAATCTTTACAACACAATAATCCAGTGCCGGCTCAAAGCTGGCATACGTCTTACCGGTAACAGCATTTGGGATCTCATCCAGTGTATAACCAAGGGCAATCTTGGCAGATACCTTTGCAATAGGATATCCGGTTGCCTTAGAAGCCAATGCAGAAGAACGGCTTACACGGGGATTTACCTCGATAACACAATATTCAAAGGAGGTTGGATGAAGGGCAAACTGTACATTACAGCCACCAGTTACACCTAACTCACTGATAATATTTAAAGCAGAAGTACGCAGCATCTGATATTCCTTGTCAGACAATGTCTGGGAAGGTGCTACAACGATACTGTCACCCGTATGGACACCTACCGGATCCAGATTTTCCATATTACATACAGTAATACAGTTTCCATTACTGTCACGCATAACCTCATACTCAATTTCCTTCCAGCCTGCTATACAGCGCTCTACCAGTACCTGTCCCACACGGGAAAGACGCAGACCGTTAGAAAGGATTTCCTCCAGCTCTTCCTGGTTATGGGCAATACCACCACCGGAACCACCCAGTGTATACGCCGGACGAAGCACTACCGGATAACCAATCTGATCAGCAAAGGCAATACCATCTTCAATATTCTCTACTAATTCGGAAGGTGCACAAGGCTCTCCAATCCGTTCCATCAAATCCTTAAACTCCTGACGTCCCTCCGCATTACGGATCGTCTCTGCTGTAGTTCCCAGAAGCTTTACGTTATGACTGTCCAAAAAACCGGACTCTGCAAGCTCCATACCTAAATTCAACCCTGCCTGTCCACCCATATTTGGCAACAAACTATCCGGCTTTTCCACCTCGATAATATGCTGAAGCACCTCTACCGTCAATGGCTCAATATAGACCTTGTCTGCAATTTCCTTATCTGTCATGATGGTTGCAGGATTGGAATTGACCAAAATAACCTCCATCCCCTCTTCCTTCAGGGAACGGCAAGCCTGGGTACCTGCATAGTCAAACTCAGCAGCCTGTCCGATAACGATCGGACCAGAACCGATCACTAATACTCTCTTGATTCCTTCTAACTTTGGCATTATTTGTTACCTCCCATCATTGAAATAAACTCTTCAAACAGAACCTCAGAATCCTTTGGACCTGCATTTGCCTCTGGATGGAACTGTACTGTCTTTACCGGCTTGCCAATATATTCCAATCCTTCTATAGTCTTATCATTGACATTGACAAACCATGGCTTTGCTACATTGGTATCCAGCGACTGATCATCCACAACATAACCATGGTTCTGTGAAGAAATATATACTCTGCGGTTTCTCAGATCCATAACCGGATGATTGGCACCTCTATGTCCATATTTCATTTTATATGTTTTAAAACCATGTGCCAGTGCCATCAGCTGATGTCCCAGACAAATGGAGAATATCGGGATCCCTGCTTCAGAAAGCTTTTTAATCTCAGCAATAATAGAAACACATTCCGCCGGGTCTCCCGGTCCGTTTGTAATCATAATACCATCCGGTTTAGAAGCGATCACCTCTTCTGCCTTAAAATCACAAGGATATACATCTACGGCACAACCTCTGTTTAACAGACAGCGTATAATGTTGTTTTTGGTTCCCACATCAATCACAGCAACCTTACGTTCCACTGGTACTTTTTCTGATTTCAGATCGCCTGGTACAAAACTTTCCTTCGACTCTCTGGATACTTTCTGTACCACTCCAGTCACAGTATATGCTTTCAATTTCGGGAGGATCTCATCCAGATTATAATTCTCATTGGTAGTGATCATACCATTCATGGTACCCTTTTCACGAAGTATCTTAGTCAGTCCGCGTGTATCAATTCCATAGATACCAGGAATATCATTATCCTCCAGAAACTTCTGAAGTGTATTTTCAGAACGGAAATTACTTGGCATACGGGAAATTTCACGCATGATAAATCCATCCGGCCAGCCCTTTTTTGACTCCATATCCTCATAACAGATTCCATAATTTCCAATCAATGGATAAGTCATGGTAACTGCCTGCCCTGCGTAACTGGGATCAGTTAAAACCTCCAGGTAACCTGTCATAGATGTGTTAAATACGATTTCACTGATAATTTCTTTCTGCGCACCAATACTTTTCCCTTCAAATATGGTTCCATCTTCTAAAATAAGAAACGCTTTCATCTAAATATCCCATTCCTTTCCGTTAAGATCTAATATCATTTCTGCAGTTTCTACCAAATTCGTAGCACTGTCCATACTTAATTTCTGTATATATCGATGAGCTTCCTCTTCTGTCATCTGATTCCGCTCCATCAACAGCTCTTTTGCTGCCTGAATCGTACGCTTCTCTCCCTCACTGCGTACCTTCGGCTTGTGTTTTTGTTTCTTTTTCCAACGGTTATACTGCCCCAGCATCATTTCCAGGGTATTTAAGAGATCCTGTACTTTGATGGGCATAGGAAGCGAAACCACATTGCTGATATCACTGTCCTCCAATTTCCCCGGCGAAGCCATCAATAGCATCTGAAAGCCCTTTGGTAAATACTCCAATACCTCAGAAAAATGCATATCACTAAAACGATATCCACTGATGACCACGCCTCCGTCTAACTGGTTTACTGCACTGACGATCTGTGCTCCACTGTCACAGACCAGATTGACCTCATAACCATTGCGAATCAGAAGTTTTCTTAAATTTTTCGCATCCTCCAATTTTGGAAAAGCTACAATTATATCTGCCATGTAGAAAGCCTCCTGCGTGTTACTCACTTTTCCAGTCGCATATATAGATTTATACTGTACCCAGATAACGTTCCAGCTCCCAGCCGGTTACCTGCTTACAATACTCGTTCCATTCTGCATCCTTGGTATACACCAGATGTTCAGAGATGTGGCTTCCTAATACATTCTGTAAAAAATCATCCTGTTTAAACTGTTTTACTGCTTCATAAAGAGTACGTGGCAGTGTTACACACTCCTCAATCTCCTTTTCTGTCATCCTGTCCATACATGCCGGCGGTTCCATTTCCTGACGGATTCCTTCCAGTCCTGACGCCAGGCAGGCAGCCATCACCAGATAAGGATTAGCAGCCCCATCCGGACTCCGGAGTACAATCCTTGCCCCATCCCCGCCAATCGATGTCAGGCGGATCAGTGGGCTGGTATTATGTGCAGACCAGCCCACCGTAACCGGTGCCAGATATCCCGGAATCAGTCTCTTATAGGAATTGACAAGAGGATTATTTACCAGAGACATATTGGCAATATGATTTAAGATACCTGCCATAAAATGATAGCCTTCCCTGCTGACTCCCAGGGAATCCGAACGATCTGTAAAAATATTTTTTCCATCCTTTGACAAAGAGAACGTATAATGTGCTCCAGACCCTTTCACATGCTTCTTTGGTTTTGGCATAAAAGTAGCATGAAGACCATGACGCTTTGCTACAGTACGCACCACCAGCTTTGCAGTCATAATATCATCAGCCATAGAAAGAGCATCTTTGTGGCTCATGTCCAACGCATGCTGTGCTGCTTCATCGGAATGGTAGGATGATTCCACATCAATTCCCATATCTGCCAGATAAAGCACCATATCACGCCGGGCATTTTCCCCGCAGTCAGCAGGCCCAACATCAAAATAGCCGCCCTTTTCACTAGAATGATTGGTCGGCTCTCCGTTCTCGCCAAGGTCAAACAGGAAGAACTCATTCTTTAATGCAACATCGAAATCATATCCCATTTCTTTAGCCTGTGCGATTGTTCTCTTTAATATATAACGACTGTCCCCATCAAAAGGTTTCCCATCGGGTTTTACCACATCACAGATAAAACGGGCAACCTTTCCGTGCTGCGGACGCCACGGGAATATTACAAATGTATCTAAATCAGGAACTAAAAACAACTCCTCATATCCTTTCCCACGAAAGCCATCAATTGCAGCACAATCAAATTTACAACGGCCATCCAGAATTCTGTCAATCTGATCCACGGTAGCCGCCATATTTTTCAGATTTCCTGCAATATCCGTAAACTGAAGACGAATAAACTCGATGTCTTCTTCCTCAATCATGTCTAAAATATCGTCTCTGGTGTACTTCGCCACTTTGCATCCTCCTATTCCTGTCTAACATTTTGCCCTAGTAACGGCAGTTTACACATTTCTCCTATTATATACTTTATTTGCCATGGTGTCAAAAAAAATCAAGGCAAAAGATAATAAAATTTTATACAAAAATGAACAGGAAATGATTTAATTTTTGAATGATTTGTTATTCTGTCCGGAAAAAAAAACACCACAGAACAGAGAGCTTTTATGAGCCTGTGTTCTGTGGTGACCTGCTGGCAGATTCCATCACTGTCTGCCTATCTATCCGATAACAGACAACATCATCCGTTGATTTCACTATGAAGCTTCTGCAGGGATTTTACCCCACTGCTTCCATTTGTTTTGATATCGTGGATTCCCTCTGCAGTTGCCCTTGCTGCTGCAATCGTAGTCATATATGGAATCTTTGCCTTGATTGCAGCCTTTCTCAAATAACTGTCATCATTTACATCATCTTTATTTCTTGGTGAATTAATGACCAGATGAACATCTCCATTTGTGATCATATCATAAATATTCGGACGTCCCTCATGCATTTTTTTCACCTTAGAAGCCGTAATACCGGCCTCTGAAAGAATATCATAAGTTCCTGCCGTAGCTATGATCCGGAATCCGTCACCGGCAAAACTTCTGGCTACCTCGATCACCTCATCCTTATCCTTGTCATTGACGGAAATCAAAACAGTCCCTTCCAGCGGAAGTTTGGACTGGATCGCTTCCTGTGCTTTAAAAAACGCTTCTCCATAAGAATCTGAAAGTCCCAGCACCTCTCCGGTAGAACGCATTTCCGGTCCCAATACCGGGTCAACCTCAGGGAACATGTTAAATGGGAACACTGCTTCCTTTACACCATAATTCGGTATCTTCTGCTCACGCAGAGCAGGTACCGGAGATGGGCGGCCGGTAAGTTCTGCAGTGATAATATCCGTGGCGATCGGCACCATACGGACATTACACACTTTAGATACCAGTGGTACCGTACGGGAAGCTCTTGGATTTGCCTCCAGCACATAGACCTTGCCATTTTCTATGGCATACTGCATGTTCATCAGCCCCTTGACATGCATTTCCTCTGCAATTTTTCTCGTGTACTCCTTAATGGTTGCTACATTTTCCTCCGAAATGTGAACAGACGGAATTATGCAGGCGGAATCCCCGGAGTGGACACCAGCCAGCTCAATATGTTCCATCACGGCAGGAACAAAGGCATTGGTGCCATCACTGATGGCATCTGCCTCGCATTCGGTAGCATGATTCAGAAAACGGTCGATCAGAATTGGCCTGTCCGGAGTAACACCCACAGCTGCATTCATATACTCTGTCATTCCCTCATCATCATAGACTACCTCCATACCACGTCCTCCTAACACATAGGAAGGACGTACCATGGCAGGATATCCAATCTTCGAAGCAATGGCGATAGCCTCCTCCACCGTTGTAGCCATACCGGATTCCGGCATCGGTATCTCCAGTTTTTCCATCATAGCCCGGAATAAGTCCCTATCCTCTGCCAGATCGATGACAGAAGGTGCGGTACCCAGGATCTTTACGCCATTTTTCTCAAGCTCTGCTGCCAGATTCAGAGGTGTCTGGCCTCCAAACTGTGCGATTACGCCCAGAGGTTTCTCTTTCTGATAAATACTGAGAACATCCTCCAGTGTCAGCGGTTCAAAATATAACTTATCTGATGTATCATAATCTGTCGATACCGTCTCTGGATTGCAATTGACAATAATTGTCTCAAAACCCAGCTTTTTCAGGGCAATGGAAGCATGGACACAGCAATAGTCAAACTCAATCCCCTGTCCGATCCGGTTTGGTCCACCACCCAGGATCATAATCTTTGGCTTATCCGTATGGATCGGATTCTTATCCGGTCCATTGTAAGTAGAGTAGTAATATGCACTGTCTTCTGTTCCGCTCACATGAACGCCTTCCCATGCCTCCTCTACTCCCAGTTCCAAACGGCGGTTACGGACCGCTTCCTCTGGAATTTCCAGAATCTGGCTTAAATACTTATCCGAAAATCCATCCTTTTTTGCAGCGATCAAAAGTTCGTCTGCCGGCAGGCTTCCCTTCTGCTTCAGAAGTTTTTCTTCCTCCTCTACCAGTTCTTTCATCTGTTCAATAAAGTAATGCTTCACTTTGGTAATCTCAAAGATTTCGTCCACGGTAGCACCTTTCCGCAATGCTTCATACATAATAAAATGTCTTTCACTGGACGGCGTCACCAGCTTATGCAGCAGTTCTTCTTTGGAGAGAGCATCAAAATTTTTCGCATAGCCAAGACCGTATCTGCCTGTTTCTAAGCTTCGGATTGCCTTCTGAAATGCCTCTTTGTAGGTTTTTCCAATACTCATCACTTCGCCCACAGCACGCATCTGGGTTCCCAGCTTGTCCTCTACCCCCTTAAACTTCTCAAATGCCCATCGGGCGAACTTGATCACAACATAATCCCCATCCGGCACATACTTGTCCAGTGTGCCATATTTTCCACATGGGATATCCTTCAATGTCAGACCGGAAGCCAGCATTGCGGAAACCAGAGCAATAGGAAAACCGGTTGCCTTGGAAGCCAGGGCTGAGGAACGGGACGTACGAGGGTTGATCTCGATAACAATGATACGGTCTGTCACAGGATCATGGGCAAACTGTACATTGGTACCTCCGATAACCTGTACGGATTCCACAATTTTATATGCCTGTTCCTGTAATTTCTTCTGACATTCTTCAGAAATCGTAAGCATCGGAGCTGAGCAAAAGGAATCCCCTGTATGTACACCCAGAGGGTCAATATTTTCAATAAAACATACGGTAATAATATTGTTGTCAGCATCACGGACCACTTCAAGCTCCAGCTCTTCCCAGCCCAGCACAGATTCCTCCACAAGCACCTGGCCTACAAGGCTCGCCTGAAGCCCTCTGGCACAAACTGTCTTTAACTCCTCTTTGTTATACACAAGTCCGCCTCCGGCACCACCCATAGTGTATGCAGGACGAAGCACTACCGGATAACCAAGTTCATCCGCAATGGCAAGTGCCTCCTCTACCGTGTAAGCCACCTCGCTCCTTGCCATCTCAATGCCCAGCTTATCCATAGTCTTCTTAAACTCAATACGGTCCTCCCCACGTTCAATGGCATCTACCTGGACACCGATCACCTTCACATTATATTTATCCAATATTCCTTTGTTGTGAAGCTCTGCACATAAATTTAATCCAGACTGTCCGCCAAGGTTTGGCAACAGTGCATCCGGACGTTCCTTTGCAATGATCTGTTCCAGTCTTTCAACATTCAATGGCTCAATATACGTCACATCTGCCGTCTCCGGATCAGTCATGATAGTAGCCGGATTCGAATTAACTAATACGATTTCGTATCCCAGCTTTTTAAGTGCCTTGCACGCCTGTGTCCCAGAATAGTCAAACTCACACGCCTGTCCAATGATGATCGGGCCAGAACCGATAATCAGCACCTTATGGATATCTGTTCTCTTTGGCATAAAATAACTCCTCCTTAACATCTGTCATATCATTTTTTCAAAATGCATTGTTTTTTATTATATATGGAACAGAGAGATTATACAAGGATAATCTCTCTGTGTCAGTCTGCTTTTTAAAATGCCTTCATTTCGTTTAACTTCTCCTTCTCCCCACTGCGTCTGGAACGCTCTGAAGCCATGATCTTTAATACTTCTTCTTTTATTTCATCGACGATCCGGATTGCCTCCAAAGCATCTTCTTCTGTAGAAAGAATAAAATTATCTCCCGGATAACGGGCGTCAAAATAAAAATCCCCCAGCCATTTGCAATCCTTGGAGGATAATTCTGTATAATACTTTTCCTTGATCTTGTTTAAAATAGAACGAAGATTATGTGTCTTCAAAAGCCTTACTGCATCTTCGTCCTCCGGAAATGCAATATCTATGACCGCCTTCAGATATTTCTCTGCGGCCTGGGCACAGCCTGCCGTTACGGAATTAAAATTTCCAATTTCCCGGCACAGATCCATACCATATTTTGCAAACAGATAATCATTTTCTGCAATTCCAAGGTAAGAATTTACTTTTTCCATAACAAAATGCCATCCTTTCTGACTTCTCTTACCAGCCGGCAGTCCGACTCCTCAAACTGTTTCCTGGTATAAAAAATCAAATCTGCTTCATTCTCCTCAAACCAGGAACAAAGCTGTCCGCGGACTTCCCGCGGCACCTCCGTCTCTGTGATAGCCAGGATATCAAGGTCACTTCCGGCTCTTTGTTCCATGCGGGCATAACTTCCAAACAAAACCACCATGGAAAGAGAGTTCACTTTCTGTAATTTCTCAAGATATTGGACTAACCGGTTCTTTATCAAAGAAGAATACGGCAGTTTACTGATATATTCCGCAATACGATTTTTCTCAGCACACAGTTCTTTCACACCAGTCACTCCTTCAACTCCTTCTTTTTTAACTCCCTCTGTTCCAATGGATTTTGTTTTCCGCTATGAACAGGAACCTTCTTCTGAAGATCATTTTGCAGCAGCTGATACAGGGCAGCTACCAAAGGAACTCCAAGAAGCATTCCTGCAATCCCCATGATGCCTCCACCAACTGTTACAGCAGCCAGAACCCAGATGCCCGGCAATCCAATGGAAGAACCTACCACCTTCGGATAGATGAGATTACCTTCCAGCTGCTGCAGAACAACTAAAAATACAACAAAAAGTACAGCTTTCACTGGAGATACACTGCATATCATAAAGGCTCCAACACCACCACCTACATAGGCTCCCGCTACAGGAATCAATGCGGTAAATCCAATCAACGTTCCTACCATAGTAGCATATGGAAAACGGAAGATCAGCATTCCCACAATACAAAGTACACCTAGAATCACAGCCTCCACACACTGGCCAACAATAAAACTGTGAAAACTTTGATGGACCACACGCAATACATAATAGATCTTCTCATACCATTTGGACAGATACGCGCGAAGAATCCTGTCCGCGCCATCTGCAAGTTTTTCCTTGCAAGCCAGCAGATAAATCGCAAAAACCAATGCAACCAGAATCGTTACAATCGTAGAAAATACAGAAGAAACAACTGAGACCAGAGTATTCATGGCACCACCCAGTCCAGCTCCCAGCAGGGAAGCTGCCTTTGCTACCATACCTTCCATATCGCTGGGATTAAAATCCATTTTTTCCCCAAGCTGGTTCAGGTAATCTAAGATTTCCGGATCATCCTGCAGTCTGGACTGGATCACATCCCACATCTCAGGGATCTCCTGCACCAGCAGTTTAATACAATTTACCAGCTCCGGAATGATCAACACACAGACAAAAAGCACGATCAACACAAAACTGACCAGCGACAATATGATACAGACGGGTCTTCTAACTTTTCCGGTATTCACCTTTCCCACCTTTACCGGATAATATTTTTCATAAAATACCATCAGAATATTTAGTACATAGGCAATCATGCCCCCCACCATAAGAGGAACTGCTGCCTGAAAGCCCACTCCCAACATCTGCATCACACTATCCCAATAACGGAGACACAGCAAAAATACTGCCACAATAAGAATCAGATTCTTGTATTTCTTCTCAATTGAAAACATCCTATACCCCTTTCCCGTACAAAAATAGTTATTTAAGAATATACTATAGGAAAGAAAATAATACAACTGAAAATTTTATTTCCCCGGATTTTTATTTTAGTTCCAGCAAAAACCACGACGAATCCTCTCCCCCGGTACCCTCTATCAAAAATTTATTTTCTGTCAGATTATACACCATCTCTACTTTTCCAATATCCGAAAAAACCTCCTTGGAAAAATCAACTACTTTACCGGATTTCAGCCACAGCACCTTGCATTCCAGGTTTTCATTAAACAGGCATAATACAGAACGGTTTCCTCTCATCCCTGCATCTCTCCAGGATTCATCCGCAGGTATTTTATATTTTCTTCCTGACACAACATCCACCACATGAAAGACACCTTTTTGGTAATGTACTGATACCATGGAGCCAGCTTCTACCGGATTTTCATTATTCAGTTTCCTCATGGTGTGCTTTTTTAAATGATATATGCCTGCAGCGTAACCATCCGTCTCTCCTTCTCCCAAATAGGCAATCCCTAAATGGATATTATCAATAAATGTAAAATCTGATTCCTGTAAATAAGGAGACACATCGGGCAACAGGTAACTCTGTTTTTTTCTGGTATCATAGACATACCATCTGCGTCCCATCTCATCATCCAGTTTCTTTCCTTTTCGGATTTCCTCGACATTGGAGCGGTAAAGGATAAACCGCCCATTTTGACTGATGTCGGATGGCATCATTTCATAAATCGTACTGTTCTGCTTTTTTGCAAGCCGCAGGACATCGTTTTCTATTTTGTCCGATATCAACCGGGTCTCTCCGCTGGAAAGGTCCACATAGCAGCTTGTGGCATAATCTCCAATCTGAACAGCCATTACTGCCCGGTTCTTTTTATCAATTTGCGGCAAAACCCACTCTACAGCCCCGCTGGTACTTAATTCATATAAGATATCCCCTCGTCGGACATAGTCAAAGGAAAATTTTCTCTTTTCTTGATTGAAAATAATCTCCCCGGTACAGATCTGTTTTTCTGCTTCTACCAACCGGTCCCCCTGAAAATCATAAACCTTTTCCCCATCCTCCGAAATCAAAAATCCATTTTCCACCTCAGCAAAGGATGGCATAGATGGAATCCGGCTGACCTTCACACCAGTTATCTGTTCCGCCTGCCTGTCATCACTCACATCTCCAGAGGGTTCAGATAAAGCTGCTGTGTTATCATTTTTTTCCACACTTTGTTCCTTTATGATAAAAACAGAATCCAAAAAAGTACCCAGCTTTTCTAAAGCACCTGTAGCAAAAGCCATTTTTGTCGATAACAGGATGATCAGGAGACATACTGGAACAAAAACAATCCCTCCTTTCCTCCAGCCCAGATGAAAATCACCTCCTGTTTTTTTAGTTTGTATCCTTTCTATTGTTTTTTCTTCCCAGGAAGAGGGTGCCTTGATTTTTTCAATCGCTTTCCAGTCAAATGCTTTCCGTATATTATCCTCTCTCTCCTCTTTTTCCTGTCTGATGGATCCGAAATTTTGACCTCTATTTCTCATTGTCCTCACCATACCTTTCTGCCAATTGCTTTCTACCACGCCTGAGTCTGGATTTCACCGTGTTGACGCTCTCCGAGGTCAGCTCAGCAATCTCTCTGGTATCGTATTCCTCATAATAATACAGATACAGTATTTTAGAATATTTTTTATCCAAGGCGCTTAACATCTGCCACAGTGTATTTTGTTCCAGCAACCTTTCAATCCCATCTTCCGGGTCTTCAGCGAAAACATAATCTCCCTCCTTTTCCTGTAGGACAACCTTTCTTTTCCACGCAGTCCGGAATACACTATGGCATTTATTCAGTGCAACCCGGATCAGCCATGCTTTAATATGCTCATTTGATTGAAATTTCTGATCTGTCAGATAAAATTCCAGAAAAGTATCCTGAAAACAGTCCTCTGCATCCTGAATCTTCCTGCACTGCAAGAGACAAATTCTCGCAATGGTATCCTTATATAATAAAAATATTTCATTAAATAAATCATCCCTATATTCTTCTTTGTTCATATTTCCTCCCTCGTTATGTAATCCTGTTTTGATAGGGCGATATCATCTCCTCTATAAATAATACGTTTTTCATTCTATCCAGGGTGCAAAAAGAAGAAAGGAAATTACAGATCATCTGCAATTTCCTTTCTAAACTAAAAATCCTTAGTATGACATTGTTCCAAATCCATCAAATTCCAGCCCATTCTCTGGGAATTCCATAAACCATCAAAAAATCCGTCTTAATCTAAATTAGTATATCCCATCAGGAATTTATCTACTTCTTTTGCCACATGACGGCCTTCATTGATGCCCCATACAACAAGAGACTGTCCACGGTGCATATCTCCTGCAGTGAATACTTTATCCACATTGGTCTTATACTCCCCAGGTGCTGTCTCCACATTCGTGCGGGCATCCAGTTTCACACCAAATGCCTTTGCCACATATTCCTGTGCTCCCAGGAATCCGGCAGCAATCAGAACGATATCAGCCGGCATTTCAAATTCACTTCCAGCAATCTCTGTCATGTTCATTCTGCCTGTCTTAGGGTCCTTCTTCGGTTCCAGCTTCACCAGCTTCACCTTTTTCAGCTTACCGGATTTATCTGCCACAAATTCCTTTACAGTAGCCTGATAGACTCGAGGGTCTTTGCCAAATACAGCAATTGCCTCTTCCTGACCGTAATCTGTCTTGCAGACACGAGGCCATTCCGGCCATGGATTCGACTCACTTCTGTCATTTGGAAGCTTTGGCATCATTTCAATCTGGGTAACAGATTTTGCACCATGACGCACAGCAGTTCCCACACAGTCATTACCAGTATCTCCGCCACCGATTACAATGACATTCTTCCCCTTGGTATCGATCCATCCTTCCTTCTGTCCTGTCAGGACATGCTTGGTGGAACGGGTCAGAAAGTCCACTGCAAAGTAAATTCCCTCTGCCTCACGCCCCGGTGCTTTAATATCACGGGGATTGGACGCACCACAGGCAAGAATCACACTATCATATTCCTTCAGAAGATCAGCAGCTTTTACATTTTTTCCTACATCGGCATTGACCACAAATTCAACGCCTTCTTCTTCCATCATTTTCTGCTTTCTGTCGATTACCCATTTTTCCAGCTTCATGTTTGGGATTCCATACATCAGCAGACCACCAATCCGATCATTTCTCTCATATACAGTTACATGATGCCCCCGGCGGTTTAACTGGTCAGCAGCCGCCAGTCCGGCAGGACCGGACCCCACAATTGCAACACGTTTACCAGTGCGCTTTTTCGGCGGCTGTGGCTGCATCAGATCATTGGCATAGCCATATTCAATAATGGCATATTCATTCGCCTTACAGGTAACCGGGGTATCATTGAGACCACAAGTACATGCCGCCTCACAGAGTGCAGGGCAGACACGGGCAGTAAACTCAGGAAAATTATTGGTCTGACGCAGAAGCTGCAATGCTTTTTTATAATTTCCCATATAGAGAAGATCATTCCATTCCGGCACCAGATTGTTGATCGGACAGCCGGAAGCCATACCGCCAATCGTCATACCAGACTGGCAAAACGGAACACCACAGTTCATGCAGCGGGCTGCCTGTTCCTTTCTGTCCTTCTCGCTCATCGGGGTATGAAATTCATTAAAATGTTTAATACGCTCCAAAGGCTCCACAGCCTGATCGTTTTTACGCTCATATTCTAAAAAACCAGTTGGTTTACCCATAACATTGTCCCTCCTTATTTATTTTTATGCGCATAGAAAGCTTCTATCTGCGCCTGCTCATATCCCAGTCCATGTTCTTCCATCTGTGCAATCAGCTGCAGCATATGAGCATAATCGTAAGAAATAATCTTCTTAAACTTTGGCAGATATTCACTGAAGTGATCCAGTATCATCTTACCCTTCTGGGAACCAGTAGCTTCAACATGTTCTTCAATCATCTTCTTTAACTCCAGTACATCGTACTTATCACTGACAGGCTCTGAAGATACCAGTTCCTTATTGAGTTTCAGGTAAAGCGTACTGTCTTCATCCAAAACATAAGCAACACCGCCACTCATACCGGCTGCAAAGTTCTTTCCAGTTGGTCCCAGAACAACGACACGTCCCCCAGTCATATATTCACAGCCATGATCTCCCACACCTTCGACTACTGCATGGACACCAGAGTTACGTACACAGAAACGCTCACCGGCGATCCCGTTTATATATGCCTCACCACTGGTAGCACCATAAAATGCAACATTACCAATGATAATATTTTCATCTGCCTTAAACTGAGTTCCCTCTGGAGGATAAACTACAATCTTTCCACCGGAGAGACCCTTTCCAAGATAATCGTTGGAGTCACCAATCAACTCCAAGGTCAGTCCCTTTGGTATAAACGCTCCGAAGCTCTGTCCTCCGCTTCCATGACACTTCACGGTAATCGTACCATCCTCCAGTGTGTCACTGAATTTTTTCGTAATTTCAGAACCAAGAATCGTTCCCAGAGAACGGTCAATATTATTTACTTGAACATCCAGTGTTGCTTTCTCTCCAGTAGCAAGCGCTTTCTTCAGTTTTGGAAGGAAGGTCTTTTCGTCAATGGTCTTTTCTAATTCAAAATCATAGACATCCCTGGCATTAAACTTATTATTTTTCCGCATATCTGCAAAAGTAGAATCCAGGATGGCAGAAAGGTCTACTCTGGAAGCATACTCTGCAGCTTCCCCTGTCAATTCTCTTTCCTTCAATAAATCGGTACGTCCTATCAGGTCATCTACCTTTTTCACACCCAGTGCTGCCATGTACTCACGCAGCTCCTGTGCAATAAATTTCATGAAGTTTTCTACATATTCCGGTTTTCCTTTGAAACGCTTACGCAGCTCCGGATTCTGTGTTGCCACACCAACCGGGCAGGTATCCAGATTACAGACACGCATCATGACACAGCCCATTGTGATCAGTGGAGCTGTTGCAAAACCAAACTCCTCTGCACCAAGGATTGCTGCAATAGCCACATCACGTCCGGTCATCAGCTTACCATCTGTCTCAATGCGGACACGGGAGCGAAGTCCATTCATGATCAGGGTCTGATGCGTCTCTGCCAGACCTAATTCCCAAGGAAGACCTGCATTATAGATAGAACTTCTTGGAGCAGCACCAGTACCGCCATCATATCCGGAAATCAGGATAACTGCAGCTCCTGCCTTTGCTACACCGGCAGCTACTGTTCCAACACCAGCCTCTGATACCAGCTTTACAGAAATTCTCGCATCCTTGTTACTATTCTTTAAATCATAGATCAACTGTGCCAAATCCTCAATGGAATAGATATCATGATGAGGCGGTGGAGAAATGAGGCTGACACCTGGTGTAGAATGTCTGGTCTTAGCTACCCAAGGATACACCTTTCCACCTGGAAGATGTCCACCTTCTCCCGGCTTAGCACCCTGCGCCATCTTAATCTGAATTTCCTTGGCACTGACCAGATAACGGGAGGTAACACCAAAACGACCTGATGCCACCTGTTTAATGGCAGAACATCTGTCCTCCGGCATACCTGCCGTCATCAGACGTTCCAGGCTCTCTCCACCCTCACCACTGTTGGATTTACCATGAAGATGGTTCATTGCGATGGCTAAGGTCTCATGCGCTTCCTGGGAAATAGAACCGTAAGACATGGCGCCTGTCTTAAAACGCTGAACAATCTCATCTACACTTTCTACCTGGTCAATATCCACTCCCTTTTTCGGGAATTTGAAATCAAGTAAGCTACGAAGTGTTACCTGCTTTTCTTTTTCATCAATACACTTGGAGTACATCTTAAACAATTCATAATTTCCGGTCCAGGTAGCCTGCTGTAACAGATGGATGGTTTCCGGATTATATAAATGCTCTTCCTGATTTCCGCGCTCCTTATGCTGTCCACGGTTTTCCAGATTTAAATCTACTGTCAGATCCAACGGATCAAATGCACGGCTATGCTGCTCATCTACCTGTCTCGCAATATCATCCAGTGTAATACCGCCTACACGGCTTACTGTATCTGTGAAGTATTTTTCAATGACTTCCTTTGAAATACCAATGGCCTCAAAAATCTTAGCACCCTGATAAGATTGTATCGTAGAAATACCCATCTTGGAAGCAATCTTGACAATGCCATGTAATACAGCATTATCATAATCATCCACTGCTGCATAGTAATCCTTATCCAACATATCATTCTGAATCAGTTCACGGATAGTCTCATGTGCCAGATAGGGATTAATGGCGCAGGCACCATAACCTAATAACGTTGCAAAATGATGTACTTCACGCGGCTCCGCAGATTCCAGAATCATTGCTACGCGTGTTCTCTTCTTGGTTGTAACCAGATGCTGCTGCATTGCTGATACGGCTAACAGGGATGGGATCGGTACATGGTTCTCATCTACTCCACGGTCGCTGAGAATCAGAATATTGACTCCTTCCTTATAAGCTCGGTCCGCCTCCAGACAAAGATGATCCAGTGCTTTTTTCAAAGAAGTATTTTTATAATAAGTAATCGGAATCACTTCACATTTGAAGCCGTCCTTATTCATATTTTTAATCTTCATCAAATCCGTATCCGTCAGAATTGGATTATGAATCTTCAACACCTTACAGTTTTCGGCTGTTTCCTGCAACAGGTTGCCATCTTCACCGATATATACGCTGGTTGAGGTTACCACCTCTTCACGAATCGCATCAATCGGAGGATTGGTTACCTGGGCAAACATCTGCTTAAAATAGTTAAACAATGGCTGTGTCTTGTGTGACAGCATCGGAAGCGGAGAATCAGTTCCCATAGAAGCGATCGGCTCACTGCCGTTCTGTGCCATTGGCAGGATAGAGGTCTTATATTCCTCAAAGGTATATCCAAACGCCTTCTGCTGTCTTGCCCTTTCTTCATCGGAAAACTCCGGCACTCTCTGATTTGGAATACGAAGCTCCTTCAGGGTAACCAGATTGCTGTTAAGCCATTCACCATAAGGCTGGCGGGAAGCATATTCTTCCTTTAATACACTGTCGTCAATCAGCTCGCCTTTCACAGTATCTACCAAAAGCATACGTCCCGGACGAAGACGGTCCTTTTTTACGATTTTTTCTGGCGGCAGTTCAAAGACTCCCACTTCAGAGGAAAGGATCAGCTGGTCGTCAGTAGTGATATAATAACGGGATGGTCTTAATCCATTACGGTCAAGGACGGCACCCATCAGATCACCATCAGAGAACAGGATAGAAGCTGGTCCATCCCACGGCTCCATCATCGTTGCATAGTACTGATAGAAATCACGCTTCTTCTGACTGATACTCATATCGTTTTCCCATGGCTCCGGTATGGTGATCATTACAGCCAGAGGCAGTTCCATACCACTCATTACAAGAAACTCCAATGTATTGTCCAGTCTGGCAGAGTCAGAACCATTTGGATTGACAACAGGGAGTACTTTATGAAAATCACTGGACAGATATGGAGTTTCCATGGTTTCCTCACGCGCAAGCATCTTGTCTGCATTTCCTACGATTGTATTGATTTCTCCATTGTGTACAATAAAACGGTTTGGATGTGCACGCATCCAGCTTGGATTTGTATTGGTACTAAATCTGGAATGCACGATCGCAATGGCTGAAACATATTCCTCATCCTGTAAATCCATAAAGAAGGAACGCAGCTGGCCAACAAGGAACATACCTTTATATACAATTGTACGGCTGGAGAAGGATACCACATAGGTATCATCATTACTCTGTTCAAATACACGGCGGGCTACATAAAGCTTTCTGTCAAAATCAAGACCTCTCTCCACATCGTCTGGTCTTTTAACAAATGCCTGCATAATATACGGCATACATTCCAGAGCCTTATGTCCCAAAATATTCGGCTGGATCGGCACTTCTCTCCATCCAAGGAAAGTCAGCCCCTCTTTTTCAATGATAACCTCAAGCATTCTCTTTGCCTGATTTCGTTTTAATTCATCCTGTGGGAAGAAGAACATACCAATACCATAGTCACGCTCCTCGCCCAGCTCGATTCCCAAAGGCTGCACTGCCTTTTTAAAGAAATTATGTGAAATCTGCAGCAGAATACCAACACCATCACCTGTCTTGCCCTCGGCGTCCTTACCGGCACGGTGCTCCAGCTTTTCTACAATATCAAGAGCTCCCGATACTGTATCATGTGTCTTATTTCCCTTAATGTTTACGATGGCACCGATACCGCAGTTATCATGCTCGAAACGTGGATCATATAACCCTTTGGTCTGATGATCAACACATTGCGAAGCCTGCATTACTTTCTTTTCATTCGCTTCCTGATTAACCATTCCCATGTTCCTCCATTCCTAATCTCTGGCAGCCGGTTAAACACCTCCGGCTGCAGCCTTGTGAATCAACACAAAAAGGGTTCGACAAAAATACCTTGCCGAACCCCTTTGTTCTTCAAATTGGTTTTATTATAATATAGTATGTTACCAATTGCAACAATTATTTTAAATTTATGTTTAATTTCTTTTCTTTTAAAAGTATTTTCTTATTTTACTTAAAAAAATTAGCCATATATTGTGGCAGGCTCATTTAACATCTCTACTTTGACTTCACGTCACTTGACCAAAAGAAAAGACTGTTACACTATATCGATGCAACAGTCCTTGTGGAATAATCGCTATTCTTTTTCATTAATATTTACGCTTGCGAGCAGCCTCAGACTTCTTCTTACGACGCACACTAGGCTTCTCATAATGCTCTCTCTTACGAATTTCCTGCTGAATACCTGCTTTCGCACAGTTTCTCTTGAAACGGCGTAAAGCGTTATCCAATGTCTCATTTTCTTTTACGATTACATTTGACATAGTCTCACACCTAACCTCCCTCCAGTTGTAAATTCTGCGCAACTGCTGTGCATTCACAGTCACAAATAGTAATCCAATACACAACTGTATGGGTAATTTTATGGCAAGCACATAGCTCACCTACGCACAAATTAGATTATACCACATTTTCATGGAACGTCAACTGTTTTTTCTCAATTTCTGGAATTTTGGGAGGAATGATCAAAATCCTTTTTCTTTTAATTCCCGGACGATCTCCTAATAAAGTGTAGTGATATCGGAAATTCGCGCCCCTGTTTTTCTGATCAGACTGCGCCCATTCTTCCCATTTGGAAAAGAAATCATATCTCACCTAAATTTTCTTTATAATAGTCCAGAATCCCTTCCTTCATATGAAGAAACGCAGGGATATAGCTCTGAAGTATTTCATCCACCAGCCGGTGTGGAGCAGTTGCCTCATAGATATGAGTTACATCATTTCGATCCTTCAGCATGGAAAGCCATGTTTCTTCATCGATAAAATCATACACACTGTATGCTGCCTTAATGATCTCTCTTGGCGAACCTGTATTGGCAATACTCCTACCCTTATATTTCAATAATTCCTTTAATACTTTCCAGCCCAGTTCAAATTGAATAAAAAATTTATCAATTATCCCTCCCTGTTCCATAGCAATCTCCATTCTGAACTATTTCTCTCCTTATAAAAAGACACAGAGTTTATTGTTATAAACTCTGTGTCTTTTTCTTTCTTTTATCTTGTCATTCTTCTTTTGAAAACCAGAAAATAACTCTATGACAGCTGGCTTTCCAGTACCTCTGCCACTTTTTCAATCGCAGCAGGAATACCGTCAGGATTCTTTCCTCCTGCCTGTGCCATATTAGGACGTCCACCGCCGCCACCGCCTACAACAGAAGCAATTTCCCTGATCAGATTTCCTGCATGGGCACCCTGCTTCATTGCCTCATCGGTAGCCATAGCAAGCAGGCTTACCTTTCCTCCCATAGAAGAGGCAAGAACTACGACACCTTCCTCCAGTTTTTCCTTCATCTGGTCTCCCAGATTGCGAAGACCATTCATATCTACATCCGGCACACTCATAGCAAGTACCTTGACACCTCTAATTTCTTGGATCTGGCTGTCCACATCACCAGCCGCCTGGTTTGCAAGCTTTGCCTTGAGCTTTTCATTCTCAGACTGCAGTGCTTTTAATTCCTCCTGTAAGGACTGAATCTTCTTTGCCAGATTTGCAGGCTCTGCCTTGGCTGCCTTGGCTGCATCCTTCAATTCCTCTTCCACAGCAGCATAATGCTTCATCAATCCTGTAGAGGTCAATGCCTCAATTCGGCGGACACCGGAAGCAACACCGCTTTCAGAAACAATTTTAAAATAAGAAATGGTACTGGTATTTGGCACATGGGTACCACCACAAAGCTCTGTACTGAAATCCCCCATTTTTACCACACGGACTGTGTCGCCATATTTCTCACCAAACAGCGCCATAGCACCTGTCTGTTTTGCTTCCTCCAATGTCATAACTTCAGTCACTACATCCAGACCGGCAGCAATTTCTGTATTAACAATCTCTTCTACCTGAGCGATCTCTTCTGGTGTCATAGCAGAAAAATGGGAGAAATCAAAACGAAGTCTGTCTGCATCTACATAAGAACCAGCCTGCTCTACATGGTTTCCAAGCACCATTCTCAATGCCTTTTGTAACAAGTGGGTTGCACTGTGGTTCTTACCAGTATCAAGACGGTTCTCTTCACATACCTTTAAGGTTGCGGTATCGCCTACCTTGAGCATGCCATTGGTCACTACACCTATGTGACCAACCTTGCCTCCCTGCAGTTTCACGGTATCCTCTACCTTAAACTCGCTGTCACCAACTGAAATCACACCGATATCTGCCTGCTGGCCACCCATAGTTGCATAAAACGGAGTCTCTTCCACAATCACAGTACCCCTCTGTCCATCTGTCAACGCATCTGTCAATTCACTCTCTGTAGTCAGTACCGTAATCTTAGAATCATGTACCAGTCTGTCATAGCCTACAAATTCTGTTGTAATAGCTGGATCTATCTGCTGATATACGGTCTCTTCAGCACCCATATAATTGGTCTCCTTGCGGGCATCATGAGCCTTCTGTTTCTGCTCCTCCATCGCAGCCTGAAAACCAGACTCATCCACAGTATATCCCTTTTCCTCCAGAATTTCCATTGTTAAATCCAACGGAAATCCGTATGTGTCATATAACTTAAAGGCATCTGCTCCCGCCAGTTCCTTCTTGCCGGCAGCATCCATCTGCTCCTGCATTTCATTCAGGATAGAAAGTCCCTTGTCAATGGTCTTATTAAACTGCTCCTCTTCCTTGTTCAGTACATTGAGGATAAATTCTTTCTTTTCCTCCAGCTCTGGATAGCCATCTTTAGACTCATCGATAACAGTCTTGGAAAGCTCTGCCAGAAAGGCTCCGTCAATGCCCAGCTTACGTCCATGACGTGCCGCACGGCGGATCAGACGGCGGAGCACATAGCCACGTCCTTCATTAGTCGGCATAACACCATCAGAAATCAGGAACGTTGCCGAACGGATATGGTCTGTAATCAAACGAATGGATATATCCTTCATCTCATCTGTCTGGTACTGGGTATGTGCCAGATCACAGATACGGTCACGAATCGCCTTCATGGTATCAATATCAAAAACAGAATCCACATCCTGTACTACTACTGCCAGTCGTTCCAGCCCCATTCCGGTATCAATGTTTTTATTTTCCAGTTCCTCGTATCCACCATGTCCATCACCGTTAAACTGGGTAAATACATTATTCCATACCTCCATAAAACGGTCACACTCACAGCCAACCTTACAGTCCGGCTTTCCACAGCCATACTTCTCTCCACGGTCATAATAGATCTCTGAACATGGTCCACAAGGACCTGCGCCATGCTCCCAGAAATTATCACATTCTCCATTTTCATCACGGTAAAAACGTGTGATTTTCTCCCCTGGAACACCAACTTCCTTTGTCCAGATGTCATATGCCTCATCGTCTTCACCATAAATAGATGGATATAACCGTTCCGGCTCCATGCCGATCACCTGAGTCAAAAACTCCCACGACCAGGCAATTGCTTCATGTTTAAAGTAATCTCCAAAAGAAAAATTACCAAGCATCTCAAAAAAGGTCAGATGACGTGCTGTCTTTCCCACATTTTCAATATCACCGGTACGGACACATTTCTGGCAGGTAGTGACTCTGCGCCGTGGAGGAATCTCCTGTCCGGTAAAATATGGCTTCAATGGTGCCATACCCGCATTGATCAATAACAAACTATTATCATTATGTGGAACCAGCGAAAAACTCTTCATCGCCAGATGATCCTTACTCTCAAAAAATTTTAAATACATTCTACGAAGCTCATTAACACCATAGTTCTTCATAATTTCCTCCATTCAGCCACAAACGGCCATATAAATTTGTATTCTTTGTTCTGCTGTTTTTGTCACTGCAATGGTCACAAAAACCCCTAATTTATAATTATAAATTAAGGGTTTTTATCTGTCAACTAAAGAAAATTTTGCAATCACAACCGCAAACATGATATCAAAACATTTTTATTTTCCAATTTTTTTGTCAAGGTAGAGAATATGATCCGCCAGCCATTCCGTAACAGTATTCAGAATCTCATCAATTGCTGCATCCTGATCTTCATCAATCTTATTGATATCCCATGTATCAATTGTCTCACGGAGCTTGTCATGCTGTATTTTCTGCGTAAATAATTGTTTGTACCCAATGGAATGCATATATTCCTCTTCATGGGTAAAATGTGTTATGGTATATTCCTTTAATTCCTCCAGAATCTGTCTGATATTATCATATTTATCCGGTATAAATTCTTCATTTTTTAAATGGTAGATATCCTCTGCCAATGCAAAAAGTTTCTTATGCTCCTCATCAATCATCGGTATTCCCGTTAAATATTCATCCTTAAATTCATACATCGTTTCCCTCATTTCTGTGCTGCTTTTTGCACATAATTATAATTACAAAACCAACCGATCATCCCAGTTTTTCTTCCATATGCTCCTGATTTTTATCCGGCTCCGGGTCATTATCCAATATAGAAAATGCAATATTAGTAGCATGGTCAGCAATACGCTCCAGACCAGAAACCACATCAGTAAAAATCATGCCGGCATGAGCCTGACAGATATTACTGGTAAGACGTTTGATATGGTTATTCTGCAGACGGCGTTCCATATCATCAATTTCTTCTTCCAGATCAAGAATCTCCTGTAAATGCTCCTGGCTGTTGTGACTGAACATATTCAGTGCCAGGGAAAGAATCTCACAGGTATCCTCCAGCATGTCACGCAGTTCCTTTTCTGCCTCCTCGGAAAACTCCAGATTCTTGTCAATGGAAGTTTTTGCAAAATCGGCAATATTTTCTGCATGGTCTCCGATTCTTTCAATATCATTAACCACATGGAACAATCCGCCAAGCAGTTTACGGTCTGCCACCGGCAAGGATAACTGGTTCACCTGGACCAGATAATTGGTGATCTCTGTATTCAGAAAATCAATCGTTCCCTCTGTCTGATAAACCTCTTCTATCAGATTTCCTTTCTTCTCCAACAGAGCCTCCATGGATTTTTCCATATTATTCTGAGCGATATTTCCCATGCGGACAATTTCACAAATTACGGTAGGTACTGCAGTAGTTGGTGTATAAACATTGTGTCCACCAATATAAGCCAGCTGATGTCCCTCTGATTCCGTATCTGTTTCATCCCCGCCATCCGGAATCAACAGATAAGACAGCTTGACCAGCAGTGGTGCCAGAGGGAAGAAAACCGCTACCTGCACTACCTTAAACATAGTGTGGGTATTTGCCACCTCTCTCTGCAAAAAGACATTTACCCCGTCAACCATCTTGTCCGGCTGGCTGCAGGTTGCCTGTGTCATCATATGCAACAAATGTTCCACCACATCACTGCCAAAGAGCAGCACCAGAAACATCATGACAGACCCCAGCACATTAAAGGACAAGTGAAGACAGGCTGCCCTCTTCGCCATTTTATTTCCGGAAAAGCTGGTAAGAACTGCCGATACGCAAGCACCAATATTGCATCCCAGTATCATAAAAAATACATTATGTATATCTACAATTCCCTGTCCACACAGTGCGATGAGAATGCCTACTGTTGCAGAGGAGCTCTGCAACACGGAAGTTACTATAAAGCCAAAAAATACACACAAAAACGGATTGGACAACTGGCCCAATGTAGAAGTAACAATTTCAGCCTCTTTCAACTGTCCTACTGCAGAAGACATTGTTCCCATTCCGATAAACAAAATACCAAAACCAACAATTACTTCACCAAACTTTTTCACCATCGGATGTTGCATAAACATCACCATGATCACACCCACCAGCAATATAACCGGTGCATACTGGGATAAATCCAGTGCTAAAAGCTGACCTGTGACAGTGGTACCAATATTGGCACCAAAAATCACACCGATCGCCTGTGTCAGATTCATCAGGCTGGCATTCACAAAGCTGACCACCATAACAGTTGCAGCATTGGAGGACTGGATAATCCCAGTAAAGATAATACCTACCACTAAAGCAGAAAAACGGGTTTTTGTCAGTGTCTCCAGAATACCGCGCATCTTATCTCCTGCTACCTTCTGAAGACCATCACTCATCAGCTTCATACCATATAAAAACATACCAAGACCAGCAATCACATTCAGGATTGCTACAGAATATTCTCCGCTCATCCTTTGACCTCTCTATTTTGTATTCTTAAGATTTTCTTACTCCACAATATCTAATGGTAAACGATTCCTTCTCCAGATACAAGTATCTTTTACATAATTTTTACAGAAATCTTACTTTTCGTCATTTTGCCAGTAGTTTTCCAAATATCTCCAGCTTTCCTATTCAAAAGTTACTATTGCATCTCTCCAGCAAAGTGGTACTATAATATCAATAAAAATTCCCACTGAAATGGCACCAGAATCACGGAGGCTGCCAAAAAGAGAATTATCAGATAAAACAAAAGGAGATGGTATCACATGCTTACCTTTCAATTGGATCCCCACTCAGACACTCCTCTATATGAACAGATTTACCTGACTATACAGAAATATATATTAGATGGTACATTACCAGCTTCCACTAAACTCCCCTCTACACGCAGCCTGTCATCCAACCTGGGAGTCAGCAGAAACACAGTGGATACCGCCTATTACCAGCTTCAGGCAGAAGGCTATATTGATGCTGCCCCAAAAAGCGGTTTTTATGTCTGTGATATCCAGCCAGGTGACTACATTAAACTGACTCCTTTACCAGTAAAAACAGACGCTGACAAATTTGCTGCCACAAGATCTGGCACTTCCAACACTTCCACTGATGTGAAAAACAGCTTCCTTTATGATTTTTCTCCCTTTTCCATTGATATCAGCCATTTTCCTTATTCTGTCTGGAAAAAGCTCTCCAGACAATGTCTTGGAGATCAACAGGACCTCTTTTTACTGGGAGAAAATTTCGGAGATTTCCCTCTCCGCCAGGCTATCTGTGATTATGTCCGTCTTTCCCGCGAAGTCTGGTGCCAGCCGGAACAGATCATTATCGGAGCCGGGGTAGACTATCTGCTGCAAATGCTTTCTCTTACTTTTGGACAGCAAGGTCTGACACATATCACACTGGAAAATCCAGGCTACACCCAGGCAGCCCATATCTTCCGCAATAACGGTCTGACTATTTTTGCCGGTTCGTTGGACGAAAAGGGATTGACCATCCCCTCCATCTCACCAGACAGCCAGATTGTCTATGTAACTCCATCCCACCAATATCCTCTGGGTATCGTGATGCCCTTCCGACGCAGAAAAGAACTTTTGGCATGGGCAAGCGCATCACAGGACCGTTATATTATTGAAGATGACCATGACAGTGAGTTCCGTTACAAAGGGAAACCCATTCCATCTCTCCAAAGCATGGATCAGAACCAGCGTGTCATCTATATCGGTACCTTTTCCAAGGCAATCGCTCCTTCCATCCGTGTGGGCTATATGATCCTGCCCCCTTCCCTGCTTTCTGCTTACCATGATATTTGCGGACATTATTCCTGCACTGTGTCACGACTTGACCAGGCAATCCTCTCCCACTTTCTGGCAGAGGGATATTTTGAAAAACATGTGAACCGTATGCGGAAAATCTACCGGAACAAGCATGACTTAGTCCTATCCTGCTTACAACCACTGGTAAAACAGTATCAATTAAAAATACATGGGGACAATGCCGGACTCCATCTGGTCATAGAACTACCTGCTGGTGGAATTTCAGAAAACGAACTGATACAAAAAGCGGCGCAGGAGGGAATCCGTCTCTATGGTATTGAGAAACATTATCTTCCAGAGGATAACAGCCATTGTCCTTTTGGCAGCAAAGAAAAAATGTCGGGTATCCTGTTAGGATATTCGAATTTATCCGAAGAGGAAATCAAAAAAGGCATCTGCCATATGGCAGACACCCGGATTTTTGACGGCTGTTCCGACAATGCTATCCTTATATAACAACTCACTTCCCAGGCGTTTTACATTGTCTATCTTGATCTTACGGATTGATTTCTCCACTTTCAAATCGGGATAATAAATTTTTCACACTGCTATGAGTAGCTGAATACCGGTTCCCATAAAACGATGTTTTGTCCTCATACTTTGCTGCATCTTTATATATCTTATATTTTATCCTGACTTTTCTCCAATCCATCTCTATGGTTCACTTACACCAAAAACCTGCAATAGCTCCTGCGCCCGCTGCTTATCCTTTTCCATCTGCTCCCGCAGCTGCTCCAGTCCGGCAAACTTTTTCTCCCGGCGCAGGAAATGATGAAATCGTACCACCATTTCTTTCCCGTATAAATCTCCGGAGAAATTGATCAATATAGTTTCTACAGTGGCATTTTCCGCCCCCACCGTTGGTTTCAGTCCAATATTGGTCACACCTGCATATTCTTTTCCATCCACTTCCACAGTAGTGGCATACACGCCGAAGACAGGAAGCACTTTTCCCTGTTCTGGTATAATATTGGCGGTAGGCATCCCAATAGTTCTTCCCAGTGCATTGCCGTGAACTACTTCACCACAGATAAAATATGGAGCTCCCAATAACTCATTCACCTTATCCAGTTTGCCGGTGGAAAGTTCCCAGCGGATACGGGTACTGCTGATATTCTCCCCATCACAGGTAAGCTTAGGATAGACCTTTAACCGGTATCCATACCTGTCCGCCAGACGGGAAAGAAGCTCTACATCCCCCTGCCGGTTCTTCCCAAAGTGGAAATCCTCTCCCACACAGATTAATTTTGCATCTATTTTTTCCACCAGAATATTCTGAATAAATTCTTCAGCAGTAATCTTTCTAGTCTCTTCATTGAATGGGAAAATAATTTCCCGTTTGATTCCAAGCTCCTCCAAGATCATCCTCTGTTCCTTTTTGGAGTAAATCTGCTGTCCCGGCATAATTCCATTGCCCTGCACAGCTCCAAAGGTGAACACAGTAGGACTCCATTGGTCCTGCTCCAAAATCTGCTTTAATAAAAGCCGGTGTCCCCGGTGAATCCCATCAAATTTTCCCAGGGATACTGCACTGTTTGTTAATTTAAAATCTAGTCCATTCAGAATTTCCATATAATGCTCCCTTTAAAACATTTTGTATACCCGGAAATCTCTATCCCTTTTCTGGTACACTGCTTTGAACTTTCCATTTTCATCATAAACCAGGATATTATCACCTTCTGACAACCCGGCACAACTTTCCTTGGCTGTTTTCTGCATTTGTTCCTTCTCTGATTTCATCTGTCTCAGAAACTGTGGCAATAATGGATTGCCATTTGCCAATTTGGCACAAAACGGATCCCGTATCTGTAGTCTGGGATAAGAGGGAAACAGGGAATCTACTGAATGAACAAACTCTTCCAGTCTCTCCGGCTCCTCCCGGACCAGCTGCTCGACTTGCGACAGAGTCAATGCCTCATCCAGAGAAAACACAGAAACACGGGTGCGTACCAGCGATTTCATGGCAGCCAGACATCCCAGCTTTTGTCCGATATCATGACACAAGGTGCGGATATAAGTCCCCTTTGAACAAGTGACATCCATGGTAAATTGTCCCTGCTCCAAATCCACATCCAACAGAGAAATTGCAGAGATATGCACTGGCCTTGGCTGACGCTCTACCGTCTTTCCTTCCCTGGCCAGCTCATACAGCTTCTTCCCATTAACTTTTAAGGCAGAATACATCGGAGGGATCTGTAAAATATCCCCTTGAAAACTAAAAATACATTCCTCCAGCTTTTCTTTTGTAATCCCTTTATAATCGCTTTCAGCCACAACCTGTCCCGTCATATCCTGAGTATCAGTCTCTACTCCAAGCTGGCAGACTGCACGATAAGATTTTTCCTTATCCGTTAAAAGCTCACATACCTTGGTTGCCTTTCCACAGCAGACGGGCAGGACACCTGTTGCATCTGGATCCAGCGTGCCAGTATGTCCTATCTTTTTCTGACGGAGGATTCCCCGCAGCTTTGCCACCACATCATGAGAGGTAAATCCCTGCTCCTTGTATATGTTCAGAATACCATCCATAGTTTACTCATTTCCCTTCATCTGTGTCTCGATATGTTTTGTAATATTATTCACCACATCATGAAGTGATCCACGCATGGTACATCCAGCAGCCTTCACATGACCACCGCCGCCGAAATAAACTGCAATCTTACTTACATCCACATAATGATTGGAACGCATGCTTACTTTATATTCCTGTTCGCCGGTTTCATGCAGCAGCAGGGCCACTTCAATTCCCTGTGTCACTCTCAGCTGGTCAATGATCCCATCAATATCCTCCGTCACTGCCCCATAAAACTCCATCATCCTTCTGGTAATGGTAGCTACGATACATTTTCCATCCATCAGACGCATACTGGTCAAAAGTGTTCTTCCCAACAACTGTGTCTGAATATAGGTACGCTGATAAAAGCATTCATCGATATATTTCCAAAAAGGAATCCCTTTTTCCATCAAAGTTCCTGCAATTTCCATCGTATGTCTGGAAGTATTGGAATAGCGGAATACACCTGAGTCATAAATAATACCGATATAAAGAGCTTCCGCTATCTTTGTATCAATCAGTTCTTCCTCCATCAGATCAAAGAGAACCTCACAGGTCGAGCTTGCCTGGGGTACCACAAAATTCTGGCTGGCATATCCCTTATTACTGATATGATGGTCAACACATACGGTATTTTCGGCACGGTAAAATACCTCCTCAGCCTTCCCTAAACGGTCTGGACTGCTGCAGTCTACTGACAGAAATAAATCCACGTCTTCCTCGGGAACCTCATTGGAAACAATGCTTCCCTCCGGATCCATGAAACGAAAGGTTTCCGGCAGTTTTTCCATATATACCATAATCCTTTTCTCAGGGTAAAGGGTGTGAAGATAATGATAGGAAGCAATACAAGCGCCTGTACAATCACCATCCGGACGAAGATGCCCGGCTATCAAAATGCTGTCTGCTTCTTTCGACAGGCTTCTCAATTTACTCATAGTCTGTACCATCCTTTCAAATAATAAATTCTGGTGACAAAATTTTTTAATATCTTTTCGCAAAAGATGGCGTAATGATGATTCACTACGCCATTGTTATGCCAGCCCGACGACGCAGGGCAGACTATATTTCCTCCTCCGGCTTATCCGGATGATTTAATTCTTCGATACGCTTCGACATATTAACACCATATTCAATGGAATCATCAATCACAAAAGTAAGCTCTGGTGTATTTCGCAGATTCAGATCCTTTGCCAGTTTGGAACGGATATGGGAAGCTGCACTTTTCAAACCAATGCTGGTACTTTCCTTTTCCTCCTCACTTCCCAATACACTGACAAAAACCTTTGCATATTTTAAATCCGGTGTCACTTCAACAGATACCACAGAAGTCATGGGATGAATCCTGGGATCCTTAATATCCTGAGCAATGATCTTACTCAATACTCTCTGTACTTCCCCATTCATACGGGAATATTTAATACTGTTTTTCTTCATATCTCTAATCCTTTCGCTCATTCAAAGCAGATAACGCGGTACAGATCTGTTATTCTAACGCGGAACCTCTACCATGATATAAGCTTCTACCTGATCTTCTACCTGAATATCGTTAAATCCATCAAATACAAGACCACACTCGTATCCGGCTGCCACTTCCTTGACATCATCCTTGAAACGCTTCAGAGATGCCAGCTCTCCTTCAAAGATCTGCTCTCCTTCACGAGTAATACGAACCTTGCTTCCACGGACAATCTTTCCATCCAGTACATAAGAACCGGCAATCGTGCCGACACCGGATGCCTTAAAGGTCTGACGCACCTCCAGATGGGCAATGACCTTCTCCTCATATTCTGGATCCAGCATCCCCTTCATAGCAGCTTCCACATCCTCAATGGCATCATAAATAACACGGTAAAGCCGTACATCCACTTTCTCACGGTCTGAGGTTTCCTTGGCCGTATTATCCAATCTGACATTAAATCCAATAATGATTGCATTGGATGCACTTGCCAGAGACACATCGGATTCGTTGATGGCACCAACACCGGCATGAATTACCCGGACAGCCACCTCATCATTAGAAAGCTTCAGCAGACTCTGTTTTACAGCTTCTACAGATCCCTGAACATCTGCTTTTACGATAATGTTCAGCTCCTTAATGTTACCTGCCTGGATCTGTGAGAACAGGCCATCCAGCGTAAGCTTCGTCTTGGTCTCATCCAAAAGCTTCTCCCTGCCCTGCTCGATATAGGTCTCTGCAATATTACGTGCTTCTTTGTCGGATTCTGTTGCCAGGAAAATTTCACCAGCATCCGGAACATCATGGAGTCCTAAAATCTCTACAGGAGTAGAAGGAAGTGCTTCCTTCACACGACGTCCCTTATCATCCATCATGGCACGAATCTTACCATAGGCAGATCCAACTGCAATATTATCACCTACATGAAGAGTACCCTTCTGTACCAGAATCGTAGCAACAGGACCACGCCCTTTATCCAGCTGTGCCTCGATTACTACACCTCTTGCCAGACGGTCCGGGTTTGCCTTCAGCTCACAAACCTCAGCAGTCAGAATGATCATTTCCAGCAGCTGGTCGATACCCTCTTTAGTATGTGCAGATACTGGTACAAATACAGTATCTCCACCCCAGTCCTCTGCGACCAGACCATGTTCTACCAATTCCTGTTTTACACGTTCAATATTTGCACTCGGCTTATCGATTTTGTTCACTGCCACAATGATTTCCACCCCGGCGGCCTTTGCATGGTTGATTGCCTCAATCGTCTGCGGCATAACACCGTCATCTGCTGCGACAACCAGAATTGCAATATCCGTTGCCTGGGCACCACGCATACGCATAGAGGTAAATGCCTCATGACCAGGAGTATCCAGGAAGGTAATCTTTTCATCATTGATTTCTGTTACATAGGCACCGATATGCTGGGTAATACCACCAGCCTCACGGGATGTTACATGAGTCTCACGGATGGCATCCAGAAGGGATGTCTTACCATGGTCTACATGCCCCATTACACATACTACTGGCGGACGTTTTTTCATCAATGCAGCGTCTTCCTCATCCTCCTTGAGAATTTCCGCAATCATGTCTACTTTTTCTTCCATCTCTGCGATACAGTTATATTCCAGTGCGATTTCTTCTGCCTCTTCATAGGTGATCTGATGATTCAGGGTAACTACCTCACCCCGCATAAACAGATTCTTTATCACGGTAGAAGCAGGAACCTTCATAATATCTGCAAGCTCTTTAATAGTCATCTTTTCAGGAAGAATAATATTCTTGATACCATCATCCGGCTCCTCTGGTTTCACTACTGGTTCCGGTTTGATAAAGGCACCCTTGCGGTTCGGATCCTTTTTCTTCTTCTGGCGTCCGCCCGGACCATACAATGGATTCTCTATCTCATCCCTGTCTCTGTCTTTGCCATATCTCTGCTTTGCACTGCGTGAGTCTTTGCTGGCTCTCTGTGCCCTGGATTGTTTCACCTCTGGCTTTACTGCATCGATTCCTGCAAAAGAGCCCCCCTGTGCATTTCTGCGGTTATTATCTCGTCCCTGGCTGTTTCCACGGTTATTGTCACGGTTGTAGCCTCCCTGACTGTTCCCACGGTTGTTATCACGGTTGTAGCCTCCCTGATTGTTCCCACGGTTGTTATCACGGTTGTAGCCTCCCTGACCGTTCCCACGGTTATTATCACGGCGATTACCGTTCTGGCCATTTCCACGGTTATTATCACGGTTATAGCCTCCCTGACCGTTTCCGCGGTTATTATTATCGCGGCGATTGCCATTCTGACCATTTCCACGGTTGTTATTACGCCCCTGGTTATTTCCATGATTATTATCCTGGCTTCCGCGAATTTGTTCGTTATTTTTTGCCTTATCCGGTTCTGGCTTTTTGTCCACTTCGACAGGTTCCGGTTTCTTCTCTTCCTTAACAGGCTCTTCTTTTTTCGGCTCGGCAGGCTCTTCCTTCTTGACCTGCTCTTCTTTCTTTGCAGGAGCAGCCTTTTCCTGTTTTGGTTCACTCTCCTTTTTTGTTTCTGTAGTGATGACCGCTTCCTTCTCCTCTGCCAGTTTTTCTTTCTTTCCTTCCTGCTCCACTGGCTTCGCTTCTTCCTTCGGCGCACTCTTCTTTGCCGGTTTATTAAAATGTTTCAACAAAAAACCAATTGCCGCATCCTCGATACTGCTTTGAGCACTTTTTGCCTCAAAACCGTTTTCCTGTAAAAGGGCAATTAGATCCTTACTTTTAATATCAGGAAATTTTTCCTGAAGACTTCTTGCAATTTCGTATATTTTCATCTTTGCCATACGTTCCTATGACCTCCTAATCCATTTTCTTCATGATTGCTTGTGCAAGGCCTTCATCTGTGACTGCTAAAGATGCCCTCAGCTCTTTGCCCATAGCGTGACCAAGATAATCCTTTACCGCATGGACACGAAGCGGCACTTCATAAAACTCGCACATATTACCAAACTTCTTTTTTGTATTATCAGAAGCATCTTCCGCCAAAACAACCAGGGCAGCTCCCCCTGACTTGACCGCTTTCTCTGTCATGAACTCGCCGCTAACCACCTTGCCGGCCTTTTGTGCCAGTCCTATCAGATTCAGCACTTTGTCATTATTCACTGCCTATCATCTCCTTTTCAAGCTTCTCATAGATCTCATCCGGAATCGTTGTCTTTAAGGAACGGTCCAATGATTTTCGCTTTCTTGCCATCTTTAAACATTCTATCGAATTACATATATATGCACCTCTGCCATTTTTCTTGCCTGTAAAATCAATCGTGATTTCCTCTTCCGGTGTTTTGATCACACGAATCAGCTCTCTTTTTTCCTTTCGTTCACCACATCCGGTACATTGGCGCATCGGTATCTTGCGGGCGCGGACTCCATTTTTCCCTTCCATAAAACATCACCTCCTGGTTCCTTGTGCCAGCCACACTCAATTCGTTCTTTTTATGCTTCACACTTGATATCGATCTTATATCCTGTCAGCTTTGCCGCCAGTCTTGCATTTTGTCCTTCCTTGCCGATTGCCAGGGAAAGCTGTGTATCCGGTACGACCACTTTTGCCGTCTTTTCTTCTTCATCTACAGTGACAGAAACCACCTTTGCAGGACTTAACGCATTTTCTATCAATACCTGTGGATCCTCACTCCAGGTAATAATATCAATTTTCTCACCACGGAGTTCTTCTACAATCGCATTCACTCGATCTCCGTTCATGCCGACACAGGCACCAACCGGATCAACATTTGGATTATCGGTATACACCGCCATTTTAGTACGGGAACCAGCTTCTCTTGCAATACTTTTAATCTCTACTATACCATCCTGGATTTCTGTAACCTCTTCCTCAAACAGACGTTTTACAAACTCTGGATGAGTACGGGATACCGTAATACGTGGTCCTTTTGTGGTATCCTTTACTTCTACTACGTACAGCTTGATATGTTCGGTTGGCTTAAAGCGTTCTCCACGCACCTGCTCACTTTCCATCAATATTGCATCGACCTTTCCCAGATTGATACACACATTATTACCACTATAACGCTGCACAATACCTGTGATCACCTCACGTTCCTTCTCCAGGTACTGAATATAAAGAACCTTTCTCTCTTCCTCTCGAATCTTCTGTACCACAACCTGCTTCGCCTTCTGTGCGGCAATTCTTCCAAAATTCTTTGGAGTAACCTCCGTAGAAACCGTGTCTCCAATCTCCACATCGCCGAACTTCAGCTTTGCTTCTGTTATGCCCATCTGAGTCACTTCGTCTTCCAGCATATCATCCGCTACCACCTCATGGTCAGAAAACACCTGGATCTCTCCTGTCTCACGGTTAATCGCTACACGGATATTTTCCGATTTACCGTACTGGTTTTTACAGGCAGCAAGCAGGGAATTTTCAATTGCCTCTAAAATAATATCCTTGCTGATCTGTTTCTCTTTTTCTATCGCATCCAGTGCTTCGATCAATTCAGTACGATCTGCCTTTGTCGTTTTCGTTTTTCTTGCAGCCATTTTCTCTTATCCTCCTTTTACTCTAACCTTCGGACCTGCCTCCGAATTTTTAAAAATCTATCGACAACTTCACCGTAGAAATCTCCTTGCGCAGTATTTCATACTCCGGTGAAAAATCAGTTTCCAGGGTAATCGTATCGGCAGTGTAGGCAAGTAACGTTCCTGTCAGTTCCTTAACAGAAACCTCTTTTCCATTTTTCCCGATTGGAAGCTTTCTGCCCTGATAGAACTTTACATCTACATCTTCTCCAATACTTCGTTTAAAATCCTTTTCCTTTTTCAGCTGTCTGCCAAGTCCCGGCGAACTTACCTCCAGTACATATGCATCGGAAATAAAATCATCCTGGTCCATCATATCACTCCATGCACGGTTCACCAGTTCACAATCATTGATGGTTATACCACCTTCTTTGTCTACATAAGCACGCAAATACCACTGACCAGCCTCTTTGACGTATTCCACATCTACCAGCTCAAAGTTGTTTTCTTCCATCAGCGGCTCCAGCATTTTTTCGGCTCTTGCCTCATATTCTTCACGTTTTGTCAAATACATAACCTCTTTTCTTTTTGCCTTTCGCAGACAAGACTGCACGTTTTGTCTTTGCCTCGTGTATACCGCAAAACGAAAGAGTGGACTCGGCAGTCCACTCTTGTATTGTTTTCAGTATCACAATGTCGATAATAGCACTACAAACTAAGAAAAGCAAGAGGTTTTCTTCATTTTTTTCAATTTTTCTTAATGCGAATGAGGTATGATCCTGGTTTCATAACCAGCCTGATATAATTTTTTTTCGGCCAGCTCTGTTTCCTGCATTGTGCTGAATGCTCCATAACAAACAACATAATACGGTTTTCTTTCATCAATATAGCAGTCATACCCTTCTTCCTGCATCAGCCTTGCCAGTTCTTTTGCATTAGTTAAATGACGGAAGATTCCTGTTTCAATACTATATTGTTCCTTACATTCCTGTGTTGCCTCTATCCCACCCTCAATATCGCGGATCGATTGTATGATTCCATTGGCAATCGCCTGTGCAACTTCGGGAAATTTCAGATCAAAAATCTGATTATCCTTATCCGTATTGATAAAACCGGCTTCCACCAATACTGCCGGCATAGTCGTCCGGCGCAGCACTGCCAGATTTTTTCTCACCTCTGTACCAATATTAGTAAACCCGGTCTTTGCCAGTTCATTATTAATATTTTCTGCAAATATCGCCGGTGCTCCTTCATCTTCATATACAAGAGTCTGTACACCTGAATACGTATTTGGTTCTGCACTGGAATTCCGGTGAATAGATACGAAATAATCTGCTCCACTCTCATTGGCAATCCGTGCTTTTTGGGTCGGACTCTGATAGACATCCTCCGTTCTTGTGTACATCACATCGATTCCATTATTCTGCAATATGTTCCCCACTGCCAAAGCCAGATTCAGGTTATCATTCTTTTCCAAACGTCCTTCAAAGGCAGCACCATTATCAAATCCCCCATGTCCTGCGTCCAAAATTACACTTGCCATAATACCCTCCATAATCCTTTCTAATTCTAACTGTTTCTTTTTACAGTGATCTCTCATTATTTTATGCAGAAACTAAAAACAGGTGTAAAAAATGCACAAACTCAAGAAATATCCCCCTTGAAAGCTTACCGTTGATATCGTATAATTAAAAATTGCTGATAGCTTCAGTAATATAAGGTATATTTTGCAAACTATGCAGGAATGGAGTTTTTATGGCTGACAATAATGTAAAAAAACAAATTGAGAAAAGAAGAACCTTTGCAATCATTTCCCATCCGGATGCAGGTAAAACAACCCTGACAGAGAAATTTCTTCTGTACGGTGGTGCCATCAATACCGCCGGTTCTGTAAAGGGAAAGGCAAATTCCAAATATGCGGTTTCCGACTGGATGGAAATCGAAAAGGAACGTGGTATCTCTGTTACTTCTTCTGTTCTTCAGTTTAATTATAATGATTACTGTATCAATATCCTGGATACACCGGGACATCAGGACTTCTCTGAGGATACCTACCGGACTCTGATGGCGGCAGATTCTGCTGTTATGGTTATCGATGCTTCCAAAGGTGTGGAAGCACAGACCATTAAATTATTTAAGGTCTGTGTCATGCGCCATATACCGATTTTTACTTTTATCAATAAAATGGACCGGGAAGCCAAAGACTCCTTTGAACTGCTGGATGATATCGAAACAGTTCTCGGCATCCGCACCTGTCCGATCAACTGGCCTATTGGCTCTGGTAAGCGTTTTAAGGGAATCTATGACAGAAAAGCAAAAACAGTCCGTACCTTCCAGTCTGTATCTACCGGTGGAGCAAAATCTGCCGCAGAAACAGACTATTCCATTGATGATCCAGAATTAAAGGAACTGGCAACGGAAGAACTTTATGATCAGCTGTTGGAAGAAATCGAACTGCTGGATGGAGCCAGCGACGAACTGGATATGGAAAAGGTACAGCGTGGCGAGCTTTCTCCTGTCTTTTTTGGCTCTGCCCTTACTACCTTTGGTGTAGAAACCTTCTTAAATTACTTTTTGAAAATGACCACACCACCTCTTCCGCGTCTGTCCAACGAAGGTGAGATTGACCCGGTAGAAGCTCCTTTCTCTGGCTTTGTATTTAAAATCCAGGCAAATATGAATAAAGCACATCGTGACCGTATCGCCTTTATGCGCATCTGTTCCGGAAAATTTGAAGCAGACAGGGATGTATATCATGTACAGAGCGGACGCAAGTTAAAGCTCTCCCAGCCACAGCAAATTATGGCACAGGATCGTCAGGTGATCTCCGAGGCATATGCCGGAGATGTCATCGGCGTCTTTGATCCTGGCATCTTTTCCATTGGTGATACCATTACCATGCCTGGCAAAAAGTTTGAATACGAGGGAATCCCGACTTTTGCACCAGAGCATTTCTGCCGCGTGGTGCAGCTTAACTCCATGAAACGAAAACAGTTTGTGAAGGGAATCACACAGATTGCCCAGGAAGGTGCAATTCAGATTTTTCAGGAATACTCCGCCGGCATGTCTGAAATCATCGTAGGAGTAGTTGGTGTACTTCAGTTCGATGTACTGAAATACCGTCTGGAAAATGAATATGGCTGTGAAATCCGGTTAGAATCACTTCCCTATGAGTATATCCGCTGGGTTGGTGACCCAACTACCGATGTTACCAAGCTAAAGCGTATGAATAACGTCAAAGCAGTAAAGGATATGAAAGATCATCCACTTCTTTTATTTGTCAACGACTGGATGATCCGTATGGTGCTGGAGGACAACGAAGGACTGGAACTGCTGGAATTCAAGAAAAATTAATACCACGGGAAGGGATTTGGTATCTTCATGAGCAGTTCGACAAAGTTTTAAAGTCGAGGATGATAGTGAAAAAAGGTCAGAAATTTTTTCTGACCTTTTTCGATTCAGGCTTAAACCTTCCTACAGAACATAATCGTTCCACATAGATTGCTTTTATTCTTCCTCTGAAAAATCCTCATTCAAAACAGATTCATTATAGTACTCTTCTGAAATCATTTCCAGATATGCCACATCTGCATCCGGATACTGTCTGATCAGACTGGCACGAATGTGTGCCATCAGCAGCAAGTCATTTTCTGCCTCAGATACATTTTCATCCTTCCATCCGGCAATCTTCTCACTGGTCAGATTTTCCTGCAGCCAGTTTTTCACATTCCGGGTAGTTTCTTCCTCCACAGGAATCTGTTTTTTCACTTTTCCTGATTTCACCATAGAAGAAATTCCCAATCCCAGGAAAACAAGAAACATCACTGCAATTGCAAGAAATACTACCAGATTATATTGAATCGGGATCACATCCAGTTTGCACAGAGTCAGATAGACCAATCCGGCAATGCCGAACAAAATAAAAGTAAGACCGGAAAATTTCAGATCTTTATATTCATCCTCTTTTTTGACATATTCCTTTGCCGGAGTATACAGCAGATCTTTTGGCGTATCCTCTATCTCATCCTCGGAAACCAGATTTTCTGCCTCCTCTGTATCAAAAGGATCTATATCGGATTTCACTTCTTCCTCTGCATCCCAGTCATACTCCTGCGACTCCCCGAAACCAGAATGATCTTCTTTCTCTTCTGTCCCGTCACCGGAAACATCTTCAGCTGATGCCAGTTCTGCCTGCCTTGCTGCCTTTTCCTTCTCATGTTCTTCTTCTACAACTATCATAAACCCCTCAAAGAGCTTTTCTGCTTTCTTTTCCAGACTGGTTGGAACCGTTACGGTATAAACACCTGTTTCTTCCTCATATCTCTTTTTGGCACCTGAAATATCCGAATAAAGCAGATACTCTAAAAACCGCTCTGCCATTTGTTCATCCTTCAGAGAACAGAGCTCTACTACGTCAAAATCCTCTTCGCTGCCTTCTTCTAACGGAGTGCCACAGTCTGCACATACTGTAATCCCCTCTCGATACTCTGTCTTACATTTTGGACACCACATATCTTTTCTCCTCCTATGATTTTCTGGAAATATGGTATCATAACCACAGCAAAAACTCAAGGGATGTCACAGAATCTACATAAAGAGTACAGACTCTTTCAACATAAAATTCAGACCACACTGCCAGAATATCTCCAGCAAAATGGTCTGAAAAATAAAATCCTATTTAGACAAAAAATTCTACTACTGCATACGCCTTCCCATCTGCTCCATTTAACGACACCAGATATCCCGTTGGGATTTCATATACCACAGGAACCACCAAATCTCCCAGAAATGCCTGTTTTTTATATTCTACACGCAGTTCCTTCACCAGCCTTCCCTTTGGAAGAAAGGCGGATGCCATCCGTACATACTGTCCATTATTTACATGATGATTAGTGTCCAGATGATATTCCTGTACAGAAAAGGAAGGTTGTGTACTTCCACCCTCCGGTATCGAAATTTTTCTTGGAGCATAATCCATCGGAATCGGTTCTGCTTTTCCATATACGTCAGCCTCCTCCGGTGTAACAACCACTGGACGTCCCTTCTTCTGGTCCATCAGAATCCAGATGGAATTTGCTTTTGCAACATAATCCCCCTGCTGGTCTGTCAGCATAAAATTACGGTAACCAAACATTTTTTCACAGCCGCACCCCTGGGTCCCAATGGTGATCCGCTCTCCCATTTTCGGATAACGCTCAATAACGATCTGCCAGAAATTCAACACCCAGGTCCGGTTTCTTTCATATAAATGTTCCATACCGACTCCCAAATCCTCTGATTCAAAGCTGGCGCAATCCTGCATATAGTTGATCAGACCATCCAGACTCAGACAGCCATTTTCCGCCAGTTCACTATATCGAATCCTGCTTTCAAATGAATACATTTCTTTCCTCATTTCTGATTTTCTTTTGCCCACATAGAGAAAAAGCCATCCACCGGTAAAAGAGGATGACTTTTGTGTGCATTTCTTCCAGAACCAGATTATTTAACCAGTTCCTTAACCTTTGCAGCTTTACCAACTCTGTCACGAAGATAGAATAACTTAGCACGTCTTGCTTTGCCCTTACGTACTACTTCAATCCTGTCAATAATTGGAGAATGTAATGGCCAGGTCTTTTCTACACCGACACCGTTAGAGAACTTTCTAACAGTAAATGTCTCTCTGGCTCCGCCATTCTGTCTTTTGATAACCGTTCCCTCGTATACCTGGATACGCTCTCTGCTACCCTCGATAACCTTTGCATATACCTTTACTGTATCACCAGTACGGAAATCTGCAACTTCTTTTAACTGTGCTTCTTCGATAGATTTAATAATATCGTTCATGATGTGACCTCCTTCATATTTTGACATTCTTAATACTTCTGTGCTTTCCGCAACCGTAACAGAGGAATATCTCTACTCACAACCACATTATCTTAACACAGTGCAAAGAGAAATACAAGCCCCTTTTCTTTCGTTTCCGAACTTTTTTACAGTTGGAACAGTTCCATCAGTTCTTCCATAGTCAGCTGGTTGACAAACACTTCTCCCGAATCAATGACATGTTCCGACAATATTTTTTTTCTGTTTTGCAGGGCATCGATTTTTTCCTCAATGGAATCCTTCATGATCAGTTTGATGACCTGCACCTTTTTCTTCTGGCCGATCCGGTATGCCCGGTCTGTTGCCTGTTCCTCCACTGCAGGGTTCCACCATGGATCAAAATGAATCACCGTATCAGCCCCGGTCAGGTTCAGACCGGTTCCTCCTGCCTTCAGGGAAATCAAAAACACTTTCCCCTTTCCCTGGTTAAATTCTTTCACATATTGTTTTCTCTGTGCCGGTTTGGTAGCCCCTGCCAGATAATAATAACGTATCTGCTCTTTTTCCAGCTCCTGCGCGATAATATTCAGCATAGAAGTAAACTGGGAAAAAATGATGACGCTGTGTCCTCCCTTCAGAATATCCGGCAGCTGCTCCATCAGAAGTTCCAGTTTTCCACTGCCCCCCTGATAGTTTTCGATAAAGGTAGCAGGATGGCAACATATCTGACGTAATCTGGTCAATGCTGCCAACACCTGCATTCTGCCTCCATGGGAAGTTAATTCTTCCTGCTCTTTCATCTCTGTCTGTATCCGGGACAGATAGGACAGATAGATTTTTTTCTGTTTGCTGGTCATCTGCGCCATCCGTTTTGTCTCGATTTTATCCGGCAGCTCTTTCAATACTTCTTTCTTCATCCTCCGCAAAACAAATGGCTGAATCCGGATTTTTAATTCCTTCATCCGGCTCTCGTTCTGCTCTTTCAGTATCGGACGCTCATAAACATCCGAAAATTTAGAATACCGGGGAAAGAATCCCGGCATGACAAAATCAAAAATAGACCAAAGCTCTGACAACGCATTTTCAATAGGCGTTCCAGTAAGGGCAAAACGATGTTTTGCCTGTATACTTTTCACCGCCTTTGCTCCCAGAGAGGACGGATTCTTAATAAACTGTGCTTCATCCAGAAACAGATGGTCAAAGGTCTGGTTCTGATAGCTTTTGGTATCTTTACGAATCAGCGGATACGTAGTAATCCATACATCATAATTCCCAGAAGCCCCCTGTATCAATGCCTCTCTTTCCTCCGGTGCTCCCTGTATGATACAGGTGCGGACAGACGGCGCAAACTTTTCAAACTCCTCCTGCCAGTTATAAGCCAGGGAAGTAGGGCAGATGATCAATGTCTTATCTCCTGGATTGGAACAGATATAGACAATTGCCTGCAAAGTCTTGCCAAGTCCCATATCATCCGCCAGAATGCCCCCCATCCCATAATAAGATAGTGTTTTCAGCCATTGAAACCCCACAACCTGATAAGGACGCATTACCGCCTGTACCGAAGTTGGAATCTTCCAGGACATTTTTTCCGGATGCTTCAGATCCTGCACCAGTTTCTGGTATGCCTCTTCCTTCCTCAGCTTACTCCCTTTTGGCAGCATATCTTCCAGATATAGCGCAGCACTCTGATGAAAAGTAATTGTCCCCTCTTCACTGCTTTTCCCGTTTTCCAGCAGCCATTTTAATGAATTTAACTGAGAATCCTTCTGTTCCAGATCAATAAATGCTCCGCTTTTCAAGCGGTAATATCTTCTCTTGAGACGGACAGAACGGAAAAAGTCTTCCAGTTCCTCTTTCGGAATCTGTGCATAGCCCAGATCAATTTCCAACAGATTAATGTCAGTATTGAGCCGGATGCCAGCTGATAGATTTCCAATTTTCCTCACATTGAGATTTTTATATTCCTTTGAATAAAATACTTCAAATTTGTCCGTCAGAATATGCATCCTCTCTGTCATCAGTGAAAAAATATCTTCTTCATTCTTCAACAAAAAAATTTCTTCACAGACCTGAAAATTCAGATCATACAAAAGCTGGGTCAGTGTTTCCTCTTCTTCCCGGTCACGCACCAATATCACATCTTCTGTCTGCGGCTCCTCCTTCAATGGATTGATGGCATATCTTCCGTAGCAAAATTCAATCTTTGCAGAAATCCAGTATTTCCTTTTCGTCTGATTGATATCCAGATAGATTTTGGGCTGTAATGGTTCTACGATATAGCTTTCCCGAAGCTGCTGTGGTACATCAACGCACATGGATTTCTTAATAACGGGCAGTACTTTTTCAATAAACCTCCTCTTATTATCGCCCCGGAAATCAACAAACCGTTCCCTGGACGCAAATACACTGGTATAGAACGGAAGCAGGTTACAGATATAATCTTTCGTAGGAAGATATAAGATATTATCATACAGCAAAATAGAACCATCTTCTGCCAGGGAAAGCATTTGATGTTCTCCTCCACTCTGGATCCTCAGAACCTCCCCCTCCATCTGCATATTCATAGAGACTTCTGGATTGCCCTGTACGATCTGTACAGATTCTAATTTTTTCCCATATAAGCAAAGCTGGCACTCCAGCCCTTCCGCCAGTCCCAGAAGCTTATGCAGCATATTCTTGGAGAGTACCATTTCCTGACGGTTAAACAGATTAGAATAATAGGTTCTGCCCAGAGTCTCCTGTATCTCATATACCTCCGTCAGATAGGACATAACTCTTTCAGAAACCTCATCAAAGGCACATTCCCCAGACACAAAATGGAACTGCTTACCCAGCTGGATGTCCTTTTCCTCATAATAATCTGAAATAAATTTCTTGGTATTGGATACCTTGTACATCTTTTCCGCTCCGGCAGACAGGCTTAAGAATGCTTTAGAATTCTGATTCTTCAGCATAGAAGGAATGGTGATACGGATTCCCAGATGATAATACTGAGGAGTAAGGCTGCGGTATTCCCTCTTGCGAAAGTACTCAATAATCTGATATGCTGTCTGATCCTCTACCTCAAGGGAATCCATGACAGACTCCCTCTGTTGATAATCCGATATAAATAAAAGAGCCGCCACAACATGTTTACACGCACCATGCATTTTTACATGAGAGGGACAATTACACGTATATTGCAGTCCGGAGTCTTCTTCATGAATCGTGACAATATACTGATTGCCGCCACGCACCACAGCCCGGTACTGCTGGATATTTTCATTCCATGTTACATTTGACACAGCATGGGCAGCATAATAACGCATTCCTCTGTAATATACTGTTTCAGAGGAAGCAAGCTGTTTGATTGCCTCCCGCGTAATTTTCTGCATACCATTTTCCCTCTTCCTCATAGTTATAACAAATGTAATTTATCTGCCAGCAATGACATCCTGCGCCCCATCGGAAATTCATATAATTCTTCCCGGCTCAGCCCTTTCATTTTTAATACCAGTACAAAATACAGAGCAATTGCCACTGCAATAGATGGTATCAGGGAAATCAGATTGCTCTTTGTAATCTGATGGATACCAGAAAACACCAAAAAGGTGGCGATTCCCATCACGACAGATGACAGGAACGGAATACAGAAGCTCTTGACAAGCTCCTGCTTAAATCCCAGATGCTTTCTGACAGATTTTGCATTAAGCCAGCAGACTAACAATGGATAAGTAACATTTCCAATCACCAGCGCATATACTCCCAGTCCTGTAAACCGCATCAGCCCCCACACCAGTCCGATATGGATAATCAAAGAAATCAGAGAATGGAGGACCGGAAGACTCATCTGGTCTATACTCTGTAAGACCCCACTTGTTACAGTAGATAAAGCGTAAAAAACAATACAGCTTGAGCCTAAGATCATCATCATGCTTCCCATCTGATAATTGGCAGAATTGCGGAACAATACCCGTATGATCGGAGTTGACAAAACTGCCATTCCCACAGCAGAAGGAAAAGCTATGATCATATTAAATTTCACTGCCATCGTTACCTTTTGCTGCATTCTGTCTTTTTCTCCTGCCAGGAAGGATGTTACCAGACTCGGAAGCATAGATGATGCGATTGCTGTTGATATTGCAGTAGGAACATTTACCAGTGTCCGGTATTGCGTGCTGTAAATCCCCTGCCATGTACTGATCTGCTCCCTGCTATGTCCTCTTCCTCTCAAAACTGCATTTATCAGGGAAACATCTATAATTCCACTGAGCTGATACACCGTCTGGCTTAAAATAATCGGGATTACCGTCAGAAAAATCAACTTGTAGGTCTGTCCCAGTGATGCCTGCACAGATGCCCGGTCCCTGCGTTCCTGTTTTTTCATTACCGGCCGGTAAATCATATAGATAAACAACAGAACCAGCAAAGCAGTGGCAGCACCCAGGCAGGTTCCCAGCGTACCACCTGCAGCACCCCATGCGGGAAGTTTATCAGAGGCACTGTGGGCACGCATCAGGAAATAAGCAGCTGACACACTGACAAAGGCATTAACAATCTGTTCCAGCACCTGGGACACTGCCGTTGGCAGCATTGTCTTCCTTCCCTGATAAAGTCCCCGGAGAGTACCCATGATTGCAACCATAAAGATCGTTGGTGCCAGCACTCGAAGAGGAATAGCCACCCCCTGATAACTCTCAAAGAAATTTTTCTCCAGCCAGTCCGCTCCAAAAAATACAAACAGAGCTGCTATTCCACCTGTACAGATAGAAAATATCATGGAACAGCGAAAGATATAATACGCTTCTCTATATTTTTTATTGGCACATTTTGCAGATACCATTTTAGATACTGCCATCGGCATTCCATAAGATGATATGATCAATAAAATATTATAGATTTCAAAGGCGGCAGAATAAATACCATTTCCCTCATCTCCAATGATATTTGCCATTGGAATACGGTATATTAACCCAATCATCCGTACCAGTATTGATGTTGCAGCCAGAATACTTCCCTGTTTTAAAAATCCTCCGGCACCACCCTTACCCTTTTTCTCTGCTTCCATCTTTCTGTGCTTCCCTTCTTATTCTCTTACAATCCCCAGACTCTGTAATATCTGTTCCTGTTTTTCTTCCATAATCTTACGCTCCTCATCCTCCATATGATCATAACCAAACAAATGAAGCATACTATGAGCAGTCAGAAAACAAATTTCCCTTTTCAGAGAATGTCCATACTCCTTTGCCTGTTCTTTTGCCCGTTCTATGGAAATTACCACATCTCCCAACAAAAGTTCACCAGTTTCCGGATGAAAATATTGAATCCTGCTCTCCTCCCTCTCCAAATGGGAAAATTCTCCTGGCATTTCATATTCCACCATCGGAAATGACAATACATCAGTGGGCACATCTAATTCCCTGAATTCTCTGTTTAATTCACGGATTCCGTCATTATCCGTCAATGTGAGATTTACTTCAAACTCATATGGGCATTGTTCCTGTCTGGCAGACTGGGCAATAACCTTTTCCAGTACCTTTTTATAGTCAAAATCCAGCTCGTCTTCTGTCTCATTCTCCATTAAGATCGTCATAGTTCTCCTCGTTTCTGTACTGCCTGATTTTCTCTGGAATCGTAACACATCCCCTTATTTTACAAAGGTATTGGAAATGTAAAATTCCATCAGATCATTCAACTGTTTTTCAGTAAGTCCTGATTCATCCAGACTCCCTTTTGCTTTTCTGTTTGAAAAGATGCTTTTTACCAGTTTTTCATCAGAAATAGCAGCCCTTTTTCCACTGCGCTCCAAATACTCTCCTGTGGATACGATACAATCACTTAGCATGACAATAGCAGCCTCCGGACTTTTTGGCACCTCACTTCCCGTGTTATGCTGCCGTATCACATCTTTTAACCGTTCCGGGAATCCATACTTGTCCGCAAGTTTCATACTTGCTTCCATATAATCGGTCTGGCTCAGCAGCCTGCCGATTTCATGATACATTCCTCCTGCACTTGCCAGCATACTGTCACATCCTGCTGCGCTGGCGGCCAGACCGGATACCCTGCTGATCTCATAGGAATGATGATACAGGTCATCATTTTTCTTTAACTGCTGCATCAGTACAAAATCATCCTGTAACAATCCCATGATCACAGTTTCCAGTTCATCCTGAGAACAGATGACCGCCCAGGAAACTTCTCTCGTCATCCGGAGCAGAGTTCCAAACAGGATCAAAAATACCAGACTGCTGATTTCCAAAATCACATCATATTTCTGCTGCCACAGCACCTCAAAATCAAATCCGCTCCGAAGCACCAGAAGTGCCAGAGAAAGCGCTGTTAATATCACACCTGCATAGGGGATCTCCTGACGCTGTTTTATTACGGATAATACCAGCGAAATCGCAATCCCCATGATCAGATAATATTCCAGCTGGGCTATTTCTTTGTGAACAGCCAACGCCTGTGTTGTATAGACAGCCAGTAATATCCCATAAGTAACAATTTTTATCTCCGCGTCTTTCATACATCCTGCCACTACCAGTATCAGCATCCAGTACATCCCCACACTGTATCGTGAGGCAACTCCGGTTAAACAGACAGAAAGGGCAAATGTAATAAGATAACATGTCTTTCCATCAATCTGATTCCAGACAAAATCCTCTTTTCGATGGAGAACTGCCAGAAAAACAGCTCCCAGCACAACGGCATAACAGATTCTGACCAGCGCAGCAGACAATGTCATTCCATTAATGCTGGCACAAATCAGTGCACTAAGAATCAGGGAAAGATACACGACACCGGAAAACAATTTTTTTTCTCTGCTACTTTCCATGTCTTCCCACCTGCTCTTTCTTTCTGGACTCTTTATGTGCCTGTTTCTTTTCGTAAGCATCATATGCTGTAACTATCTGCTGTACCAGCGGATGACGTACCACATCCTTATTATTTAAAAAGGAAAATCCAATATCTTCTACATTTTTCAACACAGTAATCGCCTGATCCAGACCGGAGCTTGTACCGGAAGGAAGATCTTTCTGTGTCTGGTCCCCGGTAATCACAACCTTGGAGCCAAAACCGATACGCGTCAGAAACATTTTCATCTGCGCCGGAGTTGTATTCTGTGCTTCATCCAGAATAATAAAGGAGTTATCCAGGGTACGTCCTCTCATATACGCAAGAGGGGCTACTTCGATCAACCCCTTTTCTGCATTGCGCAGATAACTGTCCACGCCCATGATCTGATGAAGGGCATCATACAGCGGGCGAAGATAAGGGTCTACCTTACTCTGTAGATCTCCTGGCAGAAACCCCAGTTTTTCCCCGGCTTCGATTGCCGGTCTGGTCAAAATGATCCGGCTGACTTCATCCCGCTTGAAGGCTTCAATTGCCATTGCCATTGCAAGATATGTCTTTCCGGTACCGGCTGGGCCCACACCAAATACTATCATTTTATTGCGGATCTGATCTACATATTTTTTCTGTCCGGTAGTCTTTGGCTTGATCGGCTTTCCTTGTATCGTCCGGCACACAATATCTGAATCTATTTCTACCAGTTCTGATTCCCTGTTTTCCATTGACAGTGCGATGGCATAATCAACATTCTGTTCTGTAATCGTATTTCCACGTCTGGACAGCTCTAATAGCTGCATTAAAATGCTTTCTGCGCTTTTTACCTGTGGTGAATCCCCTACCAGCTTTATATTGCCATCCCTGGCTACCATCGTTACATTTAAATTTTTTTCTATTTTTTTAATATACGCGTCAAAGCTGCCAAATATATTTTTTTCATGCTCTGCCGGTATCTCGATTATGGTTTCCATAATTGCCATCGATCGCATTTCCTCCAAGTTTATCCGTTCTGGATAGTATCTGTATCCAACTAGGACTCTTTTTTCCTTGTTCCCTTTTTCCGCGGAGCTTTTATCTCCTTATAAGTATTCTGCACTTTGGAATATATTATCACTGTGTTTCCTTCAAAGCCTGTTGTTGTCTCATTAACCTGAAGCTCACCAGAAATATCAAAGCATTCCTTTTCTCTCATCTGTTCCAGATAATACTCATATCTCTCTGTCAGAAGCTGTTCTGCCTCCTGTCTGGTATACCTGGCAGGAAGATATTTTATCTCTCGATATGTCCTTTTCCATACAGAAACCGGAAAACGCAGGGAAATAGATGGACACAGCTGCCCACCTTCACGGATTATATCATATTTTTCATAAGTTTCCAAATAATTTAACGGATTATACAGAAAAAGATTTTTTCCCCCCAGCGCAATCTGGTATAAATTTAATTTCCTGCCGGTATATTCCTTTTTCTGATATTCCTTTTCTAACACATCCGTATACTTTTCCCGGCATTGCAACACAACGGTTCCCTGTGCCTGTACCGCCTTTCTGCTGACAACTTGTTCATTATCCCCAATTACGTTTACCTTCCCTGATATCAGCGTCTGGGACTTTTTTACGACATCTCCGGCACGGACCTTTGCAGTTCCTTTTTTTGTCACGATGGAAATGATCTTTCCTTCCTGCTCCGCAATCAGACTGCCTGCTTCTTCTTTCTTCTCGTTTTCTACCAGTACCACTTCTTCCATCCGCACATACAGCTTACTTCCTGTTTTTTCAATGGATGCCCAGCCTACATCCTGAAAATCTTCCCGGATATCTGCTTCAATCTGGCTGCACACTACCTGATCAGCAGACATTCCGCCATAGATACCATCGGATTCCAGATAACGGAGAATGCTTTCACGGGAGTGATAGGACTGTCCCTCGACATAAATCCCCCATATTCTGCTGGACATAAAAAATAAAATCGCCAAAAAACAGGTAACTCCCCACCAGAAGCTCAGTCTTCTCCCTGCCCTCTGCAGCCAGAATAATCCTCCATACCGTTTGATCACCAAAGGAAATACTCTGGTTTTCTGAACAAGGGGACGCAGCTTGTAATAGTCTCTCCTTGACAGACAGCCAGATACGGTTCCCTGTTTTTGATTCCATTGCAGATTCCACCAGTAAATCCCATGATTCCGGCAAAGGTTGATAAACCGTTCTGACTGCTGCCCCGGTATTTTAACCAGCACATATCCCTTGCACCAGCCTATAATTCTATGTACCATTCTAATCCCCATTTCTGCGCTGCTTTTTTGATGCCATCATACTATACTGATCCCTATGTGCATAATGAGATTGTGTCTGGCAACGCACCGACACAATCCCCATCACTTCCTTCTGCTCGAATCACCTGTTCTGCAGGTGTATATTTGCATTCCGCATAAAAGCTTCACGGCATAATTTACACTTTATTCCTGTATGTACTGAATCGAACTGATTTCGCCTATTATACACATACATTCATCCCGGTAATAAGCAATTCCAAGGTTTCTCCCCTGTACTGATATCTTTCCTGTCTTTGTCTGTATCCGTATCTGTTCTTCCCGATATTCCAAAATACTGCGGTAATTTTCTATACATAGCCGGTATCTCCCATAACTTGTCAAAACGGGTGCTTTTGCAAGAATATCCTCCTGCATTTTTAATTTTCCAGAAAGCTTTCTGGTAAGTACCGGCTCCTCCATAGATGGTGCCACCTTACAGCTTTTCTGATGCTTATGTTTCACCGGCTTCACACGATATCTTCTTTCCATGCTTCCTCCAGTGCCATATCAGGCAGATACCTCCCTATCATTATATGCTGTATAATAAAAATAGTACCCCTTCCCTTTCATCTTGTATTTCCATTCTTGCCATCTAATTTTAAATCATATATAATATTATGATGTACCCATATGATAGGTTATAAAAGAATGGAGAATACCATGCATGAAAAATACACCAACGAAATGATTCAGCTTCTGCGAAGTATACAGAATATTGATTATATTACTCCGGATGATATTCCAAATATCGATTTATACATGGATCAGGTGACTACCTTTATGAATGAACATCTGAGTTCTTCGAAACGATTTGAGGATGATAAGATCCTCACAAAAACTATGATCAACAACTATACGAAAAATAATCTGCTTCCTCCGCCGGAAAAGAAAAAATATTCCAGTGAGCATATGCTTTTGCTGATTTATATTTATTATCTGAAAAACTTTTTATCCATCAGCGACATCCAAAGCATCCTGAAACCACTTTCTGAACGTTTCTTCAATCAGAAAGACGGACTAAAGCTTAGCAATATCTACGAAGAGATTGTTTCTCTGGAAAAAGCCAATATTGATTCCCAGGCAAACGATATTATCCGTAAATTGAAAAAATCAAAAGAAGCATTTAGAGATATTACAGATCCGGAGGACAAGAAACTCTTAAGTACATTTGCTTTTATCTGTATGCTCAGCTTTGATGTCTGGGTAAAAAAGACGATCATAGAAAATATTATTGATGATAAATTAGATACTAAAAAATAATAATGAATACCCATTTGCGCCCTGGGGCTAGCACTTGGCATATGGCGCATAGGACAATAAAAAGTCTACGGAAGTATTGGCAACCAGTTCCTCTGGAAATCCTATCTCTTCCAACAGTGCGGCCGCACGGTCAAAGTTCCCTACATCCTCTTCTGTGTGGGCATCGCTCCCCAATACGACAGGTACCTGGTACTTCATACAATACTCTAACATTTCCCTGTCATTCTTCTCACTGTCCTGGCGAAATCCATCGGGATTCAATGAACTGTTATTTAACTCCAGCAGCACATGATTCTCTTTTGCTGCCAGAACAAGTGTCTTATAATCCACCGGAAATCTTCCATCATCCGGATGTCCGATTATATTTACTCTTGTATTTTCCATCGCCCGGCAATATGCCCTTGTATTTTCCTGTATCGTTCCACTTTTCAGACAAGGTGTGTGCATACTGGCGATTCCTATGTCTATCTGATTTAATGGATATTCCGGCAGATCAACCGTTCCATGGAAATCAATAATATTTAATTCACAGCCAAACAGCAGTTTTACTCCGTATTTTTTCCGTCGAAGAACACGCAGATTATGAAAATAAAACTCATGGCAGGAGCCTGGCATCGCAGGAGCATGCTCCGTGATCGCCAGAAGCTCCAGCCCTTTCTCTGCTGCAGCCTGCACCATTTCATTGATTGTATTATATGCGTGACCACTTGCCACGGTATGGGTATGTGTATCTAAGACCAGTTTCATCATAGTTTTCTCCTTTTTCTAGTGTATTTTATCCCCATTCGTTTCAAATGTCAAAGCACTTATTTTACTGCCTGCTTTGCCAGATCAGTATCTACCAGATCCTCATACGGTGCTCTTTCCGAAATAACCCCCGCATCCTGCAGGATATCCTGCAGCAATTCAAAGCTTTCCTTCTCAAACACCAGATTTTCCTTCCAGGTCCCCTGCTCATAATATCTGGTTACTACGGCAACCAGTGCATCCTCCTCTGTCTCCGGAAATTGTGGTGCGATCACTTTGGCGATCTCCTCCGGTGTATGGGACTGTACGAAGTCCATTCCCTTCTGCAATGCTTTGGTAAAAGCAAGCAATTCCTTCTGATGCTCTTTCAGATAGCTCTTTCTTGCAGAGTATGCGGTATATGGCACCTTTCCGCTCGCCTCCCCCAGAGAAGCAATTACGGTTCCCTTTTTCTCCTGCTCCAGAGAAGCGGCAAACGGTTCAAACTCTACCGTATAATCCCCCTGCCCGGAAGCAAACGCCTGTGCTGTCAGTCCGAAGTCTATATTTTTTACAATATTTAGATCCTTTTCGGGATTCATGCCGTTCTTTTTCAGAATATACTCAAATACCATCTCCGGCATGCCGCCCTCCCTGCCACCTAATACGGTTTTTCCTTTTAAATCAGACCATTTGAAATCCTCTTCTGCCTTTTTCCCCACCAGGAAATTTCCGGCTCTCTGCGTCAGTTGGGCAAAATTCACAATATAGTCCTTCGCTCCCTCCTGATATACATATACAGAAGATTCTGACCCCATAAAGCCTACATCCGCATCCCCGGATACCAATGCTGTCATGGTGTTGTCGGCACCCATTCCATTAACCAGTTCCAACGCAATTCCTTCTTCTTCAAAGTATCCCTTTTCGATAGCTACATACTGTGGTGCATAAAAAATAGAATGAGCCACTTCATTTAACCGGATGGTCGTAAGATTTTTCTCTTTTCCGCAGCCAGACAACATTCCTGTCAATAATATCAATGTCATTCCTGCACTGACTACTTTTTTCCATCTGCTATTTTTTTTCATGTTCAGCCTTTCCCTGCGCAAAAAGAGACAGTCTGTCGCTGACAAGCTGTCTCTTTGGTACAGAAATTATATTCTGAACTATTTTATGCAAAATAATACACAGAGTGACAAACCACCTCTACTGTACCTGATTTCTATCTCCTTCTGTTTCATTCTCCGGTTTTACATCATTCTGGGCAGAATCTGATTTCTTTCCAAGAGTAACTGTCAAAGGCACCTCTTTATACTCGCCATTATCCATTCGCTTAACTACAATCTCAACCTTATCTCCTGCCTTACAGCGTCCCAGTTTTTCCTGCATTCCTTCCATTGTCGTAATGTCTTTTCCATCAAACGTTACAATAACATCCCCAGACAACATTCCTGCTTTTTCCGCTGGAGAATTTTCAGAAACCTGACCGACATAAACTCCCTCTGGCATATTATAATACTGGGAATATTCACTTGTCACATCGGTTCCCCTGATTCCCAGATATGCCTGCTGATCCTCCGGTACATTCTGCGCCTTGATGATATCATTGATAATCGGTACTGCAGTAGAAATCGGGATAGCAAAACCCATGCCCTCTACCTGTTCATCTGCATATTTTGCAGAATTGATACCAATTACTTTTCCTTCCTCATTAACTAATGCACCACCACTGTTTCCCGGATTGATTGCTGCATCGGTCTGCAAAAGCTTCATTGTGACATCCTCGGAAGCCACCTCTCTGTCCTTTGCACTGATATAACCAACTGTAACAGAAGTTCCGTATCCCAGGGCATTGCCAATTGCAATTGCCTGCTCTCCTATCTTTACCTCATCAGAATCACCCAGTGTAGCCACCTTAATATTCTCCAAAGTATCAGAGGACAAATCTTTTACCGGAATCTCTACTACTGCCAGATCCGAATCAGAATCTGTCCCTTTCACAGTCGCAGTATACACACTCTCATCATTAAACTTCACTGATACGCTGGTTGCATCTGCCACCACATGATTATTGGTAGCAACATACACATTGTCATCATCCTGCGCCACAATGATACCGGAACCGCTGCCCTGCTGCTCCTGTGAATAGCCTCTGCCGAAGAAGTCCTGTGTCTGGGACTGTACCGTCACATCAATGGCAACAATCGAAGGAAGTACATTGGCAGCCACCTTGGAAACCCCTGTATCAGTGTCTATATCTGAAGAGGATGTCGTGGTAGTAGCTGCAATTTGATCTGTTTTTTCCGATTCCTTTTGTTCTCTTTCTACTGTTGCATTACCTGTAAGTTTATTTACCGCATAATTGGCACCTTCAAAAGTCATGCCACCTACCAGACCAAATACTGCTGCATAAGTAGTTACTTTTATAAAATCTTTTTTTGTCATAAAAATCTCTCCTTCCAATCAAGTCTTTGTTGTCAAACTCTTGTCTTATTTGTTCAGTTCATATTTTATGTTTTTGTTTATGAACTCATTCTAACAATGAATTATGTTTCAAATGTGATTGGTTTATGAAGAGAATTTGTTTTGTCTGTGTTTAATCTGTGAACAGATAACGGATAATAGATACGTTAATCATTGATATCCTTCTCCAACTCAATGATCTTCCCTGATTTAGCATCAATGGTTACTTCATACTCATAGATTCCTTTCACCATGGCTACTTCATATACCGCCAATCCATCTTCCTTATCAAATTCTACCTTAATCACAGTTGCGTTTGGAACCTTTTTCAAGGCAATTGATTTTGCCTTTTCCGTTCCGATATACTTGGAAGAAGAGGTTGGTTTGGTGATATTGAGCTCCCATTGATACTCTGTTAATTTACCGGTTTTGCTGTTAAATATCAATTTGTACATTTTGTTATTCTTACTTAACTTAACTTTGTACTGTGCCATTCCATCATCATACGTCAATTTCATACTGATCACTTTCGCATTTTTTACCTGTTCAATCGCTTTTTTCTGAATCAGTTTTTTGGAAAGATTTTTCTTGTTTTGATCCGTATAGGAAGGATACATAATCTCCCATTCATATTTCAGCAATTTTCCATCAGAAGCCCGATATTGTAATGTATATTCTTTATTCGATTTTTGAAGTTCTATTTCATATACAAGAGTTCCCTTTTCCATATCTGTATCAACTTCCATTACTTTGGCAGAAGGTACCTTCTTTAAAGCAGCCATTTGTGCCTCTCTTGCATTTTGGATTTTTTTAGCATCCACAACGGTAAAACTAAATAACAGAGAAAATGTGAAAATCAATATACTACAAATAGTTCCTTTAGTTATTATTTTTTTCATAATCAGCTCATCCTTTCGAATAATAATCAATTCACTTCCTGTACCCATCCCACTCTCCATGCCCTAGAAGCAACTTCCACGTCATTTTCGTTTCCCGCTGGCTAACTCGTCCTGCCGGATGGTGCTGTAATGATTTTCTGCGGACGGACATCGTGTTCCTGCACTTCAATGACATCCACCATTTGAAAATCATAGGCCACAGCCCAGGTCAACAATTTCTCACTGCCATACCGGTCCAGATACCGGTCATAATAACCTCCGCCATAACCTACTCTGTTTCTATTCTGGTCAAAGGCAAGTCCCGGCAAAAGCATCAGCCCTTCCCTTGCTTCCACCTTCTGACAGGTCGTCTTTGGCTCCAGAATCCCATGATACCCTGGCTCCAAATCATCCAAAGAATAGATTTCATAAAAATCCATCTCTCTTCCCTGTACTCTCGGCACAGCAACCCGTATCGGATTCCGTCCTTTCCTATCCAGCGCAAATGCCTGTCTGATGATCGAAATAGTATCCACCTCTGTCCCATAGGATACAAAAGGATAAAACCAGTCTATCTGCTGCCAGATATCAGAAGCAAACAGTTTTTTTACAATTGCTTCATTCTGCCTCTGACGCTCCTTTGGACTCATTGCACTTCTCTTTTGTTTCATCCATTCTCTGGCTTCCTGCTTTGTCATTTTCGTCACACCTTTACTACATTTTCCATTCTGATTTTAAGGCATAGCCTTTTGCCTGATACAGTTCTTCTATTTACTCAGCCGGAGTATCTAACTTCCCAGCTGCTTCCTTCATCAGCTCGGTAATCGGCAGATGCTGTGGACAGACTCCCTCACACTGGCCACATGCAACACAGGTCTCTGCCTTGCCACTGCCCTGCTCCACTAATTTCTGGTAAAATGACTGGGATCGCCAGGTTTCTCCGGACATCCTTAAACTGCTCAATGCCTTAAAGATGTCTGGAATCAAAATATTCTGAGGACATCCATCTACACAATAACGGCATCCTGTACAAGGAATGTTTGGCATACTTGCCATCTTCCCGACTACCTCCCTGATCGTCTCCTTCTCTTTTTCACTTAATGGTTCAAAATTGGCAAAGGTGTTCAAATTATCCTGCATTTGTTCCTGATTAGACATTCCACTTAAAATGGTGACCACCCCCGGCAGGGAACCAACAAAACGAAGTGCCCAGGAAGCAATGGTCGCCTCTGGCCGCTGCTGTTGAAACAGTTCTTCCAGTCTGGAATCCATCTGTGCCAGCGAACCACCCTTCACCGGCTCCATTACCAGAATCGGCATGTTATACTTACGCAGCACCTCATACAGCTTTCCTGACTGGATCAAAGGATTGTCCCAATCGGCATAATTTAGCTGAATCTGCACGATCTCCACCTCTGGGTGCGCTGCCAGAATTTCATCCAGAAGCTCCGGTGTTCCATGATAGGAAAATCCAAAATGACGGATTTTCCCTTCTGCCTTTTTCTCCATTGCCCAGTTAAAGCAGTCATATTCCACATATCCATCATATTTTTCCCCATCTTCTACACTATGTAACAGATAAATGTCAAAATATCCTGCTCCGGTGCGCTCCAGCTGGTCATTAAAAATCTTGTCCCGGTCCTCTTTCCCTTTCATCATCCACTGTGGAAGCTTTGTAGTCAGGAAATACGAATCTCTCGGATAACGGTCCACCAGTGCCTCCTTGACGACACTTTCCGATTTCCCATTGTGGTACATATAGGCTGTGTCAAAATAATTCATACCGCTTTGCATATAGCTGTCCACCATATCACACACCTGTGACAGATCAATGATTCCATCCTGTTCCGGTAATCTCATCATTCCAAATCCCAGCTTTGGCATCTTTGTTGTATCAATACTCATAACACTACCTCCTTATAAAATTTTTTTAATGAATTTTTTTGTTTCCAAATTTTTTTCCTAAGTCAGTCACACTTCCATCTTTTTCTAAAATAGATACATGATTAAGCTGTGACCGCAGATTTCCCTTGATGGCAGCAATGTATTCTGCCCGAAGCTTCTTCTGTTCTGCTGCTTCTGCCTCAGTCAGCCCTACTGCCTTTGATTTTTTATATAACTCATTGATCCTTGCAATCGATTTCTCATCCATGTTGTTATCTCCTTTCACTTTCCAATCTGTTCTGTACTCTATTTCTGCACAGGCAGAACATTCTCTGCACGGTCCACTTCTTTTTATCCGATTCCGGATTCCAGTATTTTTTGTGCCACCCGGATTCCGTCCATCGCTGCCGATGTGATTCCACCCGCATAGCCCGCACCCTCACCACAGGGATAAATTCCCGGAATATTTGCCTGTAATAAGTCATTTCTCAGTATCCTGACTGGTGAAGAGGTACGGCTTTCAATTCCTGACAACAGGGCATCCTCTCTGGAATACCCCTGAATCCGTCGTTCAAAAGCTGTCATCCCTTCCGCAATGGCATCTCCAACAAATCCAGGAAGTACCTGTCTGACATTAGACAACTGATATGACCCTTTCATACAGGGTTTTACCGCTCCCAGATGATTACTGCCCTGATTCCTCTGAAAATCGCCCAGAAGCTGTACCGGTATCTTTCCCTTTCCTGCACGGAATGCAGCTTCCTCCCATTTTCGCTGAAAAGCGATTCCTGCCAGGGCATCTGTTCCACCAAAATCTTCCGGGGATACGGTCACAACAATGGCACTGTTGGCATTTGAACTATCTCTGTCGTAGTTACTCATCCCATTCACTACCAGCCGTCCCGGCTCGGAGGACGCATTCACCACAAATCCACCCGGACACATACAGAAAGAATATACTCCTCTTCCCGATTGTGTGGTATAAGTCAGTTTGTAATCTGCTGTGGGTAATTTAGAATAAAATTCTCCATATTGGTTCCGTCCGATCATTTCCTGTGGATGCTCCACCCGGACACCAACTGCAAAAGGCTTCGCCTCCATACCAAGTCCATCCCGGTATAACCTTGTCACTGTATCCCTGGCACTGTGGCCTGTGGCCAGTATCAAGGTATCACAGGGAATCCGTTCCAATGCCTCCCCATGGCGCACAAGAATCTCTTGTAAACCGTTTTCATTCCAGACAGCCTGCTCCAGAGCAGTCTCAAACCGTACCTCTCCTCCCAGTGCAATGATCTGCTGCCGGATTGCTTTTACCACATCCCTCAAACGGTCCGTACCAATATGCGGTTTCTGGAGATAAAGAATCTCCGCCGGCGCACCAAATTCCACAAAAGTCTGTAATACCTTCCTGTTTCGTCCGGAAGGATCTTTTACCAGGGTATTGAGCTTTCCGTCAGAAAAGGTACCGGCTCCCCCCTCACCAAACTGTACATTGGTCTGTGGATCCAGTTCCCCGGTCTCCCAGAAATGGTCTACCATCTGCTGCCTTTTTTCTACATCTGCACCTCTCTCTAATACGATCGGGCATGCTCCGGCTCTGGCGAGTTCCAGTGCCGCAAAAAGCCCGGCCGGTCCCATACCAGTCACAACAGGAGACATTTTCTTTTCTCTCCCACCGGACCACTTGTTTTCTACAGCTTTTTTGCCCGATTCCTTTTCCTCGATCACCCTGGCATCATTTTTCCCATACCGCTTTACCAGCTGACGTTCTTTCGCTGTCTGAAAGGAAACCTGGTATATAAACTGCATCTGATGCTTTTTTCTGGCATCAATGGATTTTCTTCCTATGGTGAGCTGGTGGATTTCTTCCGTATTAATGCGGAGTATCTTTCCGATTGCTTTTTTCACTAAATTCTTTTCTTCTTTGCCGATCATGCCATGTTTGACCATCTGCGGCGGCACAGCCTTACAGATAACCTCCACTGGCACCTTAATCTGGGACATCACTATCATTTCTCTATTTTTCCTCTTGCTATTCTTTTAACCTTTATGTTACATGATAAATCCCCAGAAAGCAAGAGAGTGCCAGTTTCTGCAAACCGGCACTGATTTCTTAGCCCTGAAAACTTTTTGATGCAATCCGGTCCACCAACTGACTCATCTGCCTCCCTTCCTCCGTTGCCTTTTCTTCGGCATGAGCAAGTTTATTTTCAAAGATCACTTTTCTCTTTTCTTCCTCTGTCATGTTGTAAAATTTTTCTCTGTCTGCAGCATCTAACTTCTCCAAAAAGTCTAATTCTTCCGGTAATACGTTTCCCATATACGTTCCCCTCTTTCCATTTCTTTAACAAAGCTTTCTGAAAATCAGATCATACTACTTGTTTCTCTGTGGGTTAGTATATGCATTTTATCATTACCTATTCTGTTCTCGCTGCCGCTGCTCTTCCCGCCAGGTATCCGCTGGTCCATGCCCACTGCAGGTTATAGCCCCCGCAGATTCCATCCACATCCAAAAGCTCTCCCGTCACATATAGTCCCGGATGTTCTGTCACCTCCATCGTATGGCAATCCAGCTGTGCAGTTGCCACACCACCACATGTCACCTGTGCCTTGTCAAAGTCACTGACTGCTGCAATCCCCAGTTTCCATGCCTTTATCCGATGAACTATCCTTTTCATTTCTGATTCTGTCCACTGTCCCACTGACTGTTTTGGATTCATTCCCAAACTATGTAACAGCACAGAAGCCAGTTTTCTATGCATCATTCCATCTAAGGCATCCAGTGCCCTCCAATCGGAAAATTTCTTTTTCCGGCAGGATAATTCCTCTGCCAGCTCTTCCTCTGTGTATTCTGTCATAATGTCCATCACAAAGTAAGGCTTTTCTCCCTGCTGTAAGGCCTTTGCTGCATAGCGGCTTACCTGAAAGACCGGTATTCCGGAAATGCCATATGCCACCATTTGAAGTTCCCCCTGATCTTCTGCCAAAAGCCCATTCTTTTTGCTGTAGAGAGATACTCTTCCCTGTACTCTGACTCCGGTCCAGTCCTTCATAAAATCGCCTTTCAGCGCACAGGAGGTCAGTGCCGGAAGCGGTGGTATCACAGTGAGTCCGAGTCCTTTTGCTACCGCATAACCGTCTCCGGTAGTCCCATGGACAGGTGCTGCTTTGCCTCCCACTGCCAGAATCACCTTCTGTGCCAGATACTTCCCCTGGCCAGTAGTCACCAGATAGGCATGTTTTCCCGAGGAGAATGCTTTTTTGTTTTTTTTCCTGTCAGAACCTGCCAGTTCGATAGAAACCACCTGCTCACCACATTGTACTTCTACCTGATACTTTTCCAACTGTCTGGTAAGTGCATCCAGCACAGACGCAGCCTGTCCGGAAGCCGGGTAAAAATATCCTTCCCGCTCCTTTGCCAGGATGCCCATTTCATGAAATAGTTCCAAAGTTTTCTGTTGGGAAAATTCCTGTAATGCCTCCCAGGCAAAATTCCTGTCCTCCCCCCGGTAACAGGACTTGTCCTGATAACTATTTGTAAAATTACATTTTCCATTTCCTGTTGCCAGTATCTTTTTTCCCAGGCGGTTCAGCTTTTCTATCAGAAGTACCTTTCCACCAGCCTTGGCTGCCGTAATAGCTGCCATCATTCCTGAAGCTCCTCCCCCTATGACCAAAATCTGTACACTGCGCATATTTACTCCATTCTGTCAACATCAAGCTTTCTCATTTCTTCTACTAGCTGGAATAATTTTCCAATATTCCAAATAACTCTTCTTCGTCTTTTACTTCTATGCCATTTTTCAATGCTTTTCTATCTGCTTTTGACAAACTGTCCGTAGAAATACCCGTCTTCTCATAAATCGTTTTCATGTCACCATAGTATACAACAACCTCTCCCTGACTGGCGATAAGATAATAGCGGAATTTTACTTTGGAGATATCATACAGTTTACGGACCACCAGCCTGTCACTGGAAAAGGAAGAGACATTCATGCTTTGCAGGCCATTGAGAAAATCCTCTACCGGCATATTATTCATATACTCCTGACAGAATGCCTCCACATCTTCTCTGGTATATCCCACCATATCATCCGGCAATTCCTCATAATCTGTGGTAGTGGTATCTGTTACATTATCATAGCTTTGGATTTGATAAATGGTATTTTCACTCAGTTTATTTTCTGTGCTGTTTGCTGCTATGCTTTCTTCTGCCCACTGCTCCAGTTCTTCCTTCTGTGTCTCCATTTCTTTGGACACATAGACCTGAACCTGTTCTCCCAAACGGCTTTCATAATCCTCCTGCATTTCCTGAAAATGATTCATGGCAGACTCATAGCAGAAATAATTTCCCAGAGAAAATACTGTAATCAACCCAAAAATACTACAGGTATAACGAACTGCTCTATTCATAATACATAACCCCATTTCTTCCTTTATTTTCTATGTATTATTCCCGCATTCCTTATACTGTATACATTTATCCCAGTCTCTTTTTATCTGATCTATCTCATGAATCTTTTATTCACATACTTCATCGATCAGCAGATCGTCTCCATCTGCGGCAGTAGTAGCCAGTTCATCACAGCGTTCATTTTGCGGATGTCCGGCATGCCCCTTCACCCAGATAAACGTCACCTGGTGTTTTTCTTTTGCCGCCAGCAGACGTTTCCACAAATCCACATTTTTTACCGGCTCATTTTTTCCACGCTTCCATCCTTTTTTTATCCAGCCGTCAATCCAATGCTCATTAAATGCCTTTATCACATACTGGGAATCAGAATATAACGTGATCTCACAGGGACGGGTCAATGCCTCCAGCCCCACGATCACTGCCATCAGCTCCATCCGGTTATTGGTGGTTTTCCGGTATCCGGCACTTAACTCCCGGATATGCTCCTGTCCCTTGGAATCTACAAAGCTCAATATGGTTCCATATCCACCTGGACCATCCGGATTTCCTCTTGCCGCTCCATCGGTGTATATTGTTACTTTTGTCATTTTCTCCTCCATTCTCCGGTCTCCAGAAAGTTCTGTACACTTTCCTCCGCCTTTTGTATGATATCCTGCTGATACCCGATCATGCCCAGCAGTTTAATGGCATTTCTTGTCATTGCTTTTCCCTGACGCAGCCGGTAATCAAAAATAACATCATTGCCCTCGACCTGCTCCTCAAAATGATAATTATCATAAAATGGCTCCAGCATGTTTGTCAGCTCAATGTCATGGGTTGCTGCAAAACACATGGTATGGCTCTTTGCCAGCATTTCCAATATCTGTGAGGAAGATGCAATCCGTTCTACCGTATTGGTGCCACGAAGTACCTCATCAATAAAACAGAGTACCGGTGCCCCTCCTTTTTCTGCCTGATCGAGAATCCTCTTCAATGACTTGATTTCCACAATATAATAGCTTTCACTGCTCATGATATCATCCCGCAATGCCATAGAGGAATAAATGCGGAAATAATTTGACTGATAACTGTCTGCCATTACAGTATGAATTGTCTGTGCCAGAATTGCATTGATTGCCAGGGTCTTGATGAACGTAGACTTTCCGGATGCATTAGAGCCAGTCAGCAAAACACTCCTCTCTGCCTGAATCGAATTTTTCACCGGCTCTTCAATCAACGGATGATAGATCTCCTCAGAAGAGAGCAACAGCCTGTCTTTCTTCTGTTCTGTCTGTTCCAGCAATACCGGAATACAGGTCTGCTCTTTCATCACACGATAGGAAGCCACCGAAATCATACTGTCCAAAAAACCGATAATTTCATACATCTCCATCAGATCATTTTCCAACCGGATAGCTTCCCTTGCCATGGACTGGAATTTAATGATATCAATATGTGTTAAAAGCCGTACATAGTCCATCAGAGTGTCCAACAGGTCACCATTCATATTTGTGCCGCCTACCACCAGACCGCTTCCCCTGCAAAATTTGTTAAAGAGCTTTGCTTTCTCTCTGAGGGTCTCAAAATAATCCTTTAACTCCGGAATATCCAATGACGCAACATCCTTTGCAAAATGGACTGTCTTTACAATATAGGCAAGAAGCTGGTAATATCGGTCCATCTCTGCCTTTCTCTGATAGTATGTCACCATATTATAGACAGCAATACCAATGGAAAAAAGTACCACCTGGGACGGCCATACAAAACACAGTGCAATACTGATAAATAATGCCGCCATCTGTAGAATATGCTGGAAACTGCTCTCTTTTTTCAGCTTTTTTACATTACTTAGATAGGAGTAGACAGAAAATTTTCCCATTTTGCCGATGCATGCCAATTTATATTGAAGTTCAAGACGTTCCTGCTCCTGTTCCATAAAAAATGAAATCAGCCGTTCTCTCTCCTCCAGAGTCTTTGCCGTCAATTCCGGTTTACGCAGAAGACAGTATAAATACTCCTGTCCCATGGCACTTTGTGTATGATTGATCTGCTGATAAATCTTTTCCATCTCCAGGTCATTCCAGGTAATATCATCTATATCCTTTTCCTGTTGTCTGGAATAGTAAAAGGCACTGATCGCCTCCATCTTTTCTACGGTATATTCCTCTTCCAACGGCTGTCCCCACTGCCTGAGAAGCCGTTGACGCAAACGCTTCCGATAGGAAACTTCATCATACCACATCTTAATCCCTATCAAAACCAGTACAACGATGATCGCAATACATATCTCCATTCTCTTTCCTCCATTATATGCAGCGAAAAAGAGACTGTCAGTACATTCCACTGCAACTATAACTATATTCCTATACAGAAAAGGTGCTGTGCCAAATCATCAAGACAATTCGGTACAACACCTCTATCCTTCATTCGCTTTTCTATCATACGATAAAACAATAAAATGTACAACCTATTACCGGATAACACGTCCAATCTTAATCGGTGTACGATAATAAGCATAAGAAATCTTAATTCCCGTACGCTCATTGCTGGCATGAATAATCTGGTTGTTGCCAATATACATAGCCACATGGCTTACTCCGCCGCTTCCATAGAAGAACAGATCTCCAGGACGCACTTCACTGCGGCTGACAGATGGGAGTGCTGCTGCCTGTGCTGCAGAAGTACGTGGAATAGAATATCCAAAATGTTCATAGATACGCATCGTAAACCCAGAACAGTCTGTACCATTGGTCAAACTGGTTCCGCCATATACATAGCGGTTTCCTAAAAACTGCATCGCATATGCCACAATAGAGGAAAGTGTAGATGATGCACTGTCATTTCCTGAACCTTTCTTGGAAGAACTACTCTTATTTTCATGAATGGATACCGCTCTGTCCAGATTATAGGTTACCTTGACAAAATCCTTGCTGACAAATGCTTTTTCATTATCAATGCTGATACACATCCAGTTGTCCAGATTGTTAAACATGTCCTCTGTATTTACTTCTTTTATCTCTGATTTTTTACAGTGACGGGACATATAGGTCTTCACCCAGTCCTTGGTCAATGTTCTCTTTACAAGATCATATTCTGACTCTTCAGAAATCTGGTCATACACTCTGGCATCTGTGGATGGAAGATAACGCACATTCAAGGTCTCTGTGGTAACTGTAATCCTAAGATTTGCTACCTTTTTTGCCAAAGCCTCAGCCTCTTCGTCCTTTACAAGATATTCAGACTTTACCCAGCCCTTTACCTTGCCGGAAACCATCTTTGCCCATCCATTTTTTACAGTATAGATATGACAGCCGGAATTTCTCGTCATCTTGCCGACAATCTTTGCATTCTCACTTGGCTTAGAACGGACATTTAAGTAAGAATCCACCTTTGCCACACCCAGTCTGTCATAAACCAGATTTAATTTCAGGTGGCTGGTATCTTCCTTATCCTCTTCTGTCTCATCACTCTCAGCAGCTTCTGCTTTGGTAGACACTTTATCCACTGTCTTTTCAATTGGTTCTGTTTCATTATCAGAGCTTTGCTCTGCCAGCATTACATCTGTATACTTGTCCAGTGACAGAGTAATTCCTGCCACTGCCTTTTCTGTGGCTATATTTGCTGCGCCGATAGATATCCCTGTTCCTGCTACGGCAAAGATTGCAGCAGGAAGTATCCATTTCCATCTACTTTTTCGCATGAGTCTTATCTCCAATCCGTAATTTTATGTTTTTTCAACATTTCTATTTCATACTTGTTACATAAAAATCATAATTGTTACAATTTTATTACGGATGAATTATAGCAAGTAAACAGACAATTGTCAAATCCTAAGTTTTTTGTGGAAACGATAGCAGCTTCAGACACTGTTATCTTCTTTATTAGCCTAAAGATGCGAATTTGAACCTTGTTTCGTCCTATACCGGAGAAACAGCTTGGATATCCGTTCAAATTTGCACCGTTAGGCTATCTCCAAAACACAAGCTCACACCTACTTATCATATGATGATGCAGACCAGTCCGCCATTGCTGTCATTGATTACTTTCTGAATGGTCTCCTGCAGCTTAAGCTGGCTTTCCTGTGTCAGTTTGTTTACCTTGGTATCCATTCCCTCTTCTACCAGCTGGCGCACCGTCTTTCCAAAAATGTTGGTATCCCAGATTCCCTCCGGATTTTCACCACTCTGACCGGAAATATACTGGATCAGATCCTGTGCCTGCTCCTGGGTTCCCACGATCGGTGCGATCTCTGTTTCAATATTCGCCTGGATCATATGTATGGATGGACTCACTGCTTTTAGTTTTACTCCATATTTGTTTCCATGATGAATCAGCTCCGGCTCATCAATGGTAATTTCATCTGTAGTCGGTGTAATCACTCCATAACCTTTCTGATGTACCTCCTGCCATGCCTGACCAATCTTTTCCAGTTCATCCTTCTGGGAAGCATATTCCTTCAGCAGACGGATCAGCTGATATTCACCCGGAATCTCTGTCCCTACCAGTTCACTTAATATCTGATAATATTTGCTGTCGTCAAACAAGGTGTCGATCATAATTCTTCCGTTTTCCATTCCAATCCGGTTAATGCGGAATTCCTTGATCATATCGCTCTCTACCTGGAATTTTTCTCTGGTCACATCACTGATACGGGATACCTTATCCAGAATTTCCCGCACCTTCTGAAACAGCTCCTGTTTCAGCCAGTGGCTGGATGGCAGCATCTCTACCCATTTTGGAAGTTCAAAGGCAACCTGGGTTATCGGGAAGGACTTCAGTATCTTTTCCATGATTCCCTGAATATCCTCTACCCGCAGCTGGTTGGCATTCATCGCCATTGCCTCTACATCATATTTTTCCTGAATCTCCTGAACCACCTTACCTGCTTCTTCACTATACGGACGGGAAGAATTGACTAAAACAACAAATGCCTTGCCGATTTCTTTTAACTCCCGTATCGTCCTCTCCTCTGCTTCCAGATAGGCATCCCGGCCCAACTCACCAAAGCTGCCATCGGTCGTTACCACCACACCAATGGTGGAATGGTCATGAATGACCTTACGGGTACCGTATTCTGCTGCCTGGGTAAATGGCATTGGCTCCTTTGACCAGGGAGTCATCACCATACGCTCGCTTTCTCCCTCCATCAGACCGGCTGCACCATTGACAATATATCCTACACAGTCAATGAGACGCACCTTTACTTCGTTTTCTCCAAAGAGCTGTACTGCCACCGCTTCTTTGGGAATAAACTTTGGTTCCGTTGTCATGATAGTCTTTCCATCCGCGGACTGTGGCAGCTCATCTACTGCCCTCTTTTTATCATGTTCGTTGGTAATTGCCGGTAATACCAAAAGCTCCATAAAACGCTTGATAAATGTTGACTTTCCGGTACGTACCGGTCCACATACTCCTAAGTATATTTCGCCGTTGGTCCTGCTGGCGATATCTGCGTATACCTGAAATTCCTCCATAGCTACCTCCCTGTGATAGATAATAATTTCAAATGACAAACATTCTGGGTTATCTATCTATATGATAGGGGGACGGGAAATATGACTGGAGGATGGACTGGGATAAAAGTTATGTTTATTAAACAGATATTATAGGATAGATAATTTTTTATTATCGGTAGCATGAAAGTTGGGATGAATCAGGGATAATAGAAGATTATTGGTGGTTGGGAGATAATGGATAATACTTTATTATCTGCAATTTTTTTGTGGAATAGAGGATAATAAAAAGGTTA
>JAGAIR010000053.1 GCA_017626435.1 Lachnospiraceae bacterium
AGCCAGAAAAGAATGAGTATGGATTATGGGGAGAGCACCTGTTAAAACAGCAACGAAAGGAAAGAGATCCTTTTCCTTAAGAAAAACGGCTCGGAAAAGCAGCCAGATACACGTTAACAATACAGCATAACCGAAGAGGGTAGCTCTCTGGGGAAGCAGCATATCAACTATGATATTGACCCAGCGGATGTTATTGCTGATAAGGTTAGTGGGTGTCTGGTAATATTCTGTAAAAATATTTTTAAAATGATAGGTTCTGTTGTTGGACCAGTCTAGAAAATAGACAAAGCCAAGCCCGCCGTTATAGAAAAAGAAAAACCAGGCGAGACAGGCTTTACCCGCCTTTTTGAGCCAGGAATAAGCAATGCAGTAAAAGCCGAGAAATACCTGCATCACGGCAAAATACATGGGAAGCATGTATGCGTATCTCAGGGAGGCTCCAAAGAGATAAATGCTGGAGGAGATGCTGTCACAGAGAAAAGGATAGCAGAGTTTACTTCCCGGAGAAATAGAATAAAAAGGGGGAAAGGTCTGCTGCTTTGCGATACTTGTAATAAAGCCAAGATGCATATTCATATCACCGAAGGTACATTGCCCGGTGTGAAATCCGTCCTTCTTAAGAAGCAGTGTATGACTGGAAAGCATGATACAAAAAATAAGAAAAGTGAAAGTACATAACGCAATAAACGGCAAATGCTTTTTTATGAGTGCTTTCCATTCCTTTGAGGAAAGAAGAGAAACCGAAGCATGAGGAATCCGGAAAGCAATCAGCAGTGCAATGGTGATGACACAGAGTAAGCTCGCCAGCATATGTGCTGTGAGTGAAAAACCAAAAATAAATGCAAACAGAGCAGGGAGCCATTGTAGCATGACTGAGCCAAGTACGCTGCCGCACAATAATCTTGTGACAAAGTCTTTGTTTCGAAGCAGATATTGAGCAAGTATAATTCCTGCAATCTGGAAAAAAAGAAAATACAGTGTGCCTAGAAGATTGCCCTCTATGGAGCCGTAAAATGAGTTCATGCTTTGCCCTCCCTGCGTTTGTAAAAACTATACTACGGTTTGCAGGTGCGGTCAAATCTTAAGAGAACCTAAAGATAGTCTTAACATTGCACACCGTGAATTGACAGCGATTTACCTGTTTGCTAGTATGAAAATAACAAGGGTGTATTATTAATGCTAGTACACAGAGGGCAGTGTTTCTGAGAAAGGGGTAAGGTATGATATTCATAGACTTAAAGGACAGCCGTCCGATCTATGAACAGGTGGTGGAACGATTTAAGCTGCTGATCCTGAAGGGTGTGATTGAGCGGGATGAGAAGCTTCCGTCTGTGAGAAATCTGGCGGTGGAACTATCTTTGAATCCCAATACCATACAGCGGGCTTACGGGGAGCTGGAGCGTCAGGGATATATTTATACTGTCAAAGGCAAAGGCAACTTTGCTTCCGGCAGTGAGAAGCTGATAGACCGGTACAAAGAGGAAATTCAAAAACAATTGAGAGAGATCTGTAAAACAGCCATTTCCATCGGCATGACAGAAGAGGAACTGATGAATAGTATCAGGGAGTGGAGGAAGTTATGATTGAAATAAGAAATGTGACGAAAGCCTTTGACAGCATCAAAGCCGTAGACAATGTCAGCGTTTCCATCAAAGAGAATACGGTGTTTGGACTGATCGGGACAAACGGCGCCGGTAAAAGCACAGTGCTTCGTATGGTGGCGGGGGTTCTGGAACCGGATGAGGGAGAGATTGCCATTGACGGGATTCCTGTTTATGACAATATGGAAGCGAAGAGCAAGATATATTTTATTGCAGATGAACCTTATTTCTTTGCAAACAGCAATGCCATGGATATGCAGAAATATTTGTCCACTGTTTATCCGGAATTTGCCACAGAGGATTTCTACAATTACCTG
>JAGAIR010000054.1 GCA_017626435.1 Lachnospiraceae bacterium
AACCGCCATATCCTTTAAGGGTAACCTTGCCGTCTTCCTTTTTCTCATCCTTCTTACGTCTTCGCCCACCATCTCCCTGGTAGGTTCCGTTGCCCTGTTCCTTGGCATCAAAGCGTTTGCCCTCATTCTCAGCACGGTCTCCCTGCTGAACCTGATGCGCTCTTACCTCCGTCTTCTGGTTCACCTGTCTCTGATAATTGGACTGATCCACCAGTCCTTTATTATCCTCCTGATGTTTGATTGTGGTAAAATCCTGCGCTCTCGATATCTGTCCCTGAAGTTCTACGCGGCTTATTGTCATAACTTACTCCTTTTTCAGTTCTATAAAGCAGTCATTCTCACATCTCCACGCTCTTTTGTGAATTTACAGTAATTCATGCTTGTTTTTACTACCATGGAAACATCCGAAATACAGATTTTGGTTCCCGCATAAACCTCACCGGTAACCTCCACTCTTGCCGTATTGCTTTCTGCCATCATCTGCTGAAGGCTATTGTATTCCTCTGTGTCTTTTTCGATTGCTTCCTTCAGCTGATTTTCCTTCTGCAGCATTTCCTGCAGATTCTTTATCTGTTCCGGCTTTAACTTCACACCCTGTGCCAGCTTTTGAGTTAAAGCTGACAGAACCGGATGTATCTGTGCCACCATTTTACTGTTATCTGCAATTTGCTTCTGAAGCTGGGTAACTCGCGCTTTTAATCCGGGATCGATTCCGACTTCTACTATGGTGTCAGCACCCATGGAGGAACCGAGGGTCTTTACTTCTATCAGATTTGCAGCCGAAACCTTTCCGCCTGTGATAAATCCCTTTTTACCGGTTACGCTGATGCTTGTTCCTGCTGCTACATCGCTGTGAAGAATGGCTTCCGAAGATACATATCCTCCTGCCGTCACCTTGGCATTCTCAATAAATTTGGAGATAACGTTTCCTCCTGCTTTTAAAACGCCCCTGGCCATTCCGTTCATGCCTCTTGCAATGATAATATTTCCATCAGCCTCAAGGTTAGCGCCTTCCACAACACCTTTGACTTCAATATTTCCCTTCGCTTTTATGGAAAAATTAGTACAGACATTCCCGTTTACCTTAACGCTTCCTTCATATTCGATATTTCCTGTGGAGATGTCTACATTTTCCACTTCCAGCACATTTGAGACAAATACTTTTCCTTCCACAAGCATGACATGTCCATCAACGTCTGCAGTCAGGGTTTTTCTGTCCTCAGAAAGCGTAATGTTATGACCGAATCTTAAGGTCGAACGTTTCACATCTCTCGGCCTGATTTTTTCTCCGTAAACTGACACTCCCATTTCTCCCGGATCCTCCGGGAAAAGTCTTGCGAGAACGTCACCCTTGCTGCAGTGACAGATGGTATTTAAATGGAAGAAATCTACGCTTCCGTCCTCATTCAGGGTCGGTCTCGTTTTCAAGTCTGTCTGAAAATAATATTCTATTCTGGCATCTGTCCCCTGTCTGGGCGGTTGTCCCTTAGCCACCACAAAATCGGTACAGTACTGGGGATTTTCAAAAAATTTCTGAATCCGTTCTGTTTGAATTCCATAAACAATTTTTCTAAAAGCCAGGTCATTAAAAAATTCCTGAGCGCTCATTTTTTCTCCATTTAAGGAAGACGGATAGAATCTTGCCGCTACCAGCATTCTGTCCTGGGCGATCAGCAATTTGT
>JAGAIR010000007.1 GCA_017626435.1 Lachnospiraceae bacterium
ATAGGGCAGAGGTGGAAGTGTGGCAACACATGGAGCTGACTGTCACTAATAGGTCGAAGGCTTATCCAAAAAGGAACAGGATCCCAAGTTGCAAAAAAGAGAAAAGGATGATATAATCGGTATACAGTTTTGAAGGCATCGATCTTCAGAAGAAAGAAGTGATCCTCGATAGCTCAATGGTAGAGCACACGGCTGTTAACCGTGGGGTTGTTGGTTCGAGCCCAACTCGGGGAGTTTCCTTTTTCCAGGAATCTTTTTGGGGGAAAGGCATATAATATAATAAACGGTCTGAGCGTGTATCTGCGTGAAGACGTAGTAAGATTATGGATCGTCAGATTCATGGTTTTGCAAATGGCTCCATGGTCAAGCGGTTAAGACATCGCCCTTTCACGGCGGTAACACGGGTTCAAATCCCGTTGGAGTCACTTTTTAATTTGGCGCAGTAGCCAAGTGGTAAGGCAATGGTCTGCAACACCAGTACGCGCCGGTTCAAATCCGGCCTGCGCCTTGAAATAAATCCTTGAAACATTTGTTTCGAGGATTTTTTTGCCTTATAGGAAATTCTATTTATAAGCAGATTAAAAATACTATTCTGCCGTAAGTACAGGGCGAAATCCGCGTCGTCGGGCTAAGATATGACGAGACAGTAAGGAAATAAGCTAAGAAAGGAATCACATGAATAACGAAAATCGGTTGAAAGATACAGAAATTGGTTTTTTGGAGGAAATTCACCGGCAATTTGGAGAAAGCAGTCTGCAGGCGAAACAGTATTCTGCACTGGGACTAGCGTATATTGGTGATGGAGTCTATGATTTATTGATTCGGACGTTAGTATTGGATATGGGAAATAGCAAAGTAAAAAATTTTCATCGTATCACCAGTGGAATTGTCAAAGCTGAGTCACAGGCAAGGCTGGTAGAGTCCATATTAGAAGAGCTTACAGAAGAGGAAACAGCAATTTATCATCATGGACGCAATGCAAAGTCATCCACCTCAGCAAAAAATGCATCGATAGTGGACTATCGGATTGCCACAGGGTTTGAGGCTCTGATCGGATATTTATATCTGAGTCATCAAATGACACGGGCAATAGAGTTAGTAAGAACCGGATTGGAAAGAACAGGACAGACACCGGGAAAAAGGAAGTAAGATATGTTTTACCAGAAATAGCAGGAAACGATAGAAGTTTCTAAAAACAGTAGATTGGCAGAAAAAAGAACTGGAAAGGATAATACATAAAATGAGATATGAAGAATTGACCATTGAGGGAAGAAATGCTGTATTAGAAGCATTCCGCTCCGGAAAGACCATTGATAAATTGTTTGTATTGGATGGATGCCAGGATGGACCAGTCAGAACAATCCTTAGAGAAGCAAAAAAAACAGATACTATAGTGAATTTTGTGAAAAAGGAACGTCTGGACCAGATGTCAGAGACGGGAAAGCATCAGGGAGTGATTGCTTATGCCGCTGCTTATGAGTATGGTACTGTGGAGGAAATGCTGAATACTGCCAGAGAGAAGGGAGAGGACCCATTTTTAATTTTATTGGACAATATTGAGGATCCTCATAATCTGGGCTCTATCTTACGTACTGCAAACCAGGTTGGGGCACATGGTGTCATTATTCCAAAAAGAAGGGCAGTGGGACTGACAGCGACAGTGTCCAAGGCATCTGCTGGAGCGATAAACTATACACCTGTTGCAAAAGTAACCAATCTGGTAAAAACGATGGATGAATTGAAAAAGCAAGGCATGTGGTTTGTCTGTGGAGATATGGATGGAGAATCGATGTATTCCCTTGACTTGACAGGACCGATTGGTGTGGTCATCGGCAATGAAGGAGAAGGGGTAAGCCGGCTGGTTCGCGAAAACTGTGACTTTGTGGCAAGTATACCGATGTATGGAGATATTGATTCGTTAAACGCATCTGTTGCTATGGGGGTATTGTCCTATGAGATCGTACGGCAGAAAATAAATAAAGGCAAATGTTAATCAGAATAAGAGAAAGCTAAAAGGGTAAATTAGATATGGACAGGTTAGAGGATTTATCAGAGGAAGCAATAATACAGAGAGCACAGGCACAGGACAATGATGCTATTGACTTCTTAATGAAAAAATATAAAAGTGTGGTCCGGAAGAAAACAAGGACTCTTTTTATGATTGGCGGAGACAGGGATGACCTGATTCAGGAGGGAATGATCGGCTTATTTAAAGCAATCCGTAGTTTTGAACCAGATAAGGAGGCATCTTTTGCCACATTTGCAGAATTATGTATATCCAGACAGCTATATTCTGCTATTAAATCTTCTAATCGATTGAAAAACTTACCTTTAAATACATATATATCTATCTATTCCCTGGCATATTCCTCTGAGGACGGGGATAGTGACGGGGATTTTATGCTGGACAAGTCTCTTTCTTCTTTGGAAATGAGCCCGGAGGAGATTCTGATCAATCGGGAAAGTGCCCAGAATGTCAAGGAAAATTTAGCTGAGTGTCTGAGTAAAATGGAAAAAGAGGTGTTTGAACTGTATCTCAGTGGTCTTACTTATCAGGAGATTGCACAGAAAATGCAGAAGGAACCAAAAGCCATTGATAATGCTTTACAACGGATCAAAGCAAAAGTGAATAAGGAAATTCATAAATACCAATAATACGGTAAAGAAGAAAGAGAAAACACGTGAAAAAGTAAAAAAATCACTTGCAATATTTTAAATGCTATTGTATAATATCGTTTGTTGATTGCTGTTATGGCTCAGTCGGTAGAGCGTCGCCTTGGTAAGGCGGAGGTCACGGGTTCGATTCCCGTTAACAGCTTTCTGTATAGGCTTTCAAAGGACTATGTCTTTTGAAAGCTTTTTTTATGCTAGGAAAGTTTGTCCTATCCTGTATAAAATGTTTTGCGAGGATGCGTACCCATGTGTATGGAAATTCTCTGGTCATATATGATACTGGCAACCTGAAGCAGGAAATAAGAATGAAAACAGGAATCAGACATATACTAAAAAGAAAAAGGAGTGTATGTCAGATGAAGCAGATAGAACGTGGAAAAAATTCCTGGAGTGGTAACAGTGACAACAGGAAAAAACAAAGGAGGGCAGTCATTGTGATTGCTCTCCTTGCTTTTGGTGTGGCATTTTTACAGCACTCTGCATATGAGTTTCTCGGAGAAAATAAAATAGTGGGATTGTTTGCTCCGATGAATGAAAGTGTCTGGGAACATTTAAAACTGGCTTTTTATCCGATGGTAGTTTTCATGCTGTGTCCAGTTACAGCATGGCAGAAGAGTCTGACGCCTGTGCAAAGGGCGGAGAATGCTGCAGTTGCTTCAGTCTGGTCTGTCTGCACTGTTTTGTTTGGGTATTATGGATTACATGTTGGGTTGAGCCTGAATGGGAAAATTCTTGACCTGGTTCTGGATATCGGACTGCTTCTGGTTGGAGATGTACTGGGGTGTTGCCAGTCTATTTACCGATATCAGACGATGACACAGAAGTTTGCAGTAATACTTGCGGTTGCCTGGATTATCATTATGACAGGACTTTTCTGGTGGTTTACGGTTTATCCGGGAACGGCAGAAGTCTTTCGGATACCGCAGCAGTAACAAGGAAGGGAGTTGATACAACGGATGGGAAAGTCTGCATAATTTGGTAAAAATAGACGAAGCATGGCTTAAAATATTGACTTTTGTCGTGTGAATGGTACAATAAAAGTCAGACCGTTGTACTTAAAAGTAGATTTTTTACCATGAATATTCATGGATAAAAAATCAGCTTGATCAGTACAGCAAAATGTTACAATATACAGATATGCAGACCACAGACCATCCAAACAGGATTTATGCCGCAAAGGCAGTGTTATCTGTGCTGCACGGCTGTGAGTGGTAACAACAAAATAATAAAAAGAAAGGGGAACCGGAATGAGTGAAGCAACATTTCGCGGGGGTGTACATCCCTACGAGGGAAAAGAATTGTCCAAGGATTTACCGATAAAAAATGTAAATCTGCCGGGAGAGTATGTCTTTCCTATGGCTCAGCACATTGGTGCGCCTGCAACTCCAATTGTGGAGAAGGGTGACAAGGTGCTGGTAGGACAAAAAATTGGCGAAGCCAGCGGATTTATATCTGCAAATATTTGCAGTTCGGTTTCTGGAACTGTGAAGGCAGTAGAGCCTAGAATGCTGTTAAACGGTTCTAAAGCAACATGTGTAGTAATTGAAAATGATGAGGAGTACAAGGCAATCGCAGGATTTGGAGAGGAACGTGATTATACCAAGCTTTCTAACGATGAGATTCGTGATATTGTGAAGGAAGCCGGAGTTGTTGGTATGGGTGGTGCAGGATTTCCAACGAATGTGAAGCTGACACCGAAGGAGCCGGATAAAATTGATCATATTCTGGTAAATGGTGCTGAGTGCGAGCCATATCTGACTTCTGACTACCGTCAGATGATGGAGTGCACAGATGAAATTGTAGGCGGTTTGAGAGTTATGCTTAAGATTTTTGACAAAGCAAAGGGTGTAATCTGCATTGAAGACAACAAACCGGATGCCATTGAGAAAATGAGGGAGGCTATACGTGGTGAGGAACGTATGGAGGTAAAGCCCCTGAAGACCAAGTATCCGCAGGGTGGTGAGCGTACGCTGATCTATGCTGCTACCGGCAGAAAGATTTATTCTGCAAAGCTTCCGGCTGATGCAGGCTGTATTGTAGATAATGTTTCAACGGTGATTGCAATCTACCGGGCTGTCTGTAAGCAGATTCCGCTGATTACCGGTGTACTGACATTGACTGGAGATGCATTTAATACACCTGTCAATGTAAATGTCCGCCTTGGCTGCAACCATGCAGATCTGGTTCCAGAGGGAGATGGATTTAAGACAGAACCAGTGAAGATTATTTCTGGTGGTCCAATGATGGGATTTGCCATGTTTGATTTAAATGTGCCAGTGGTGAAGACATCATCTTCTATCCTTGCAATGACAAAGGATGAGGTGGCAGAATTTGAGCCGACCCCATGTATCCGTTGTGGCCGGTGTGTAACTGCCTGTCCAGGCAATCTGATGCCGCAGAAGATGGCACAGGCCGCTCTGCACAATGACTATGAAACATTTGTCAAGCTGAATGGTATGGAATGCTACGAGTGCGGAAGCTGTACCTATGCCTGTCCAGCCAGAAGGCCTTTGACGCAGACCTTTAAACAGGCGCGTCAGTATGTGGCAGCTCAGAGAAGAAAAAAATAGGAGGTGTATTGAATCGTGAGTAATTTATTAAATATTTCGTCATCACCACACGTTCGCAGCAAAGCCTCTACAAAAAGTATTATGTATGATGTGATTATTGCTCTGATGCCTGCGACTATCTTTGGTATATACAATTTTGGGATAAAGGCGGCAGTTCTCATTGCTGTATGTGTGGCTACCTGTGTACTTACAGAATATATCTGGCAGAAGTGTATGAAGCTTCCTTTGACTGTCAGTGACGGCAGTGCGGCTCTTACTGGACTTCTGCTGGCATTGAATCTGTCGTCTACCTTCCCGGTTTGGATGGCGATTCTCGGAAGCGTTTTTGCGATTATTATTGTCAAACAATTGTTTGGTGGACTGGGGCAGAACTTTATGAACCCGGCATTGGGTGCCAGATGCTTCTTGATGGTATCCTTTGCGGGCAGGATGACTTCCTTTACATATGATGGTGTAACGGGAGCGACTCCTCTGGCGATCATCAAGAATGGAGATACCACAGCTTCTGTCAGCTCACTGCTTGCTGCAGGAGATGGACAGAATCAGGTGGCAACAAGTGTCCGAAATATGTTTTTCGGTACCATTGGCGGTACGATCGGTGAGACATGTACACTGGCAATTCTGATTGGTGCAGCATACCTTCTGGCAAAAAAGATCATCAGCTGGAAGATTCCAGTATGCTACATAGCTACATTTGCAGTTTTCGTATTATTATTTGGTGGCCGTGGTTTTGATATGACCTACCTGGCAGCAGAGCTTTGCGGTGGCGGTCTGATGCTCGGTGCATTCTTTATGGCTACTGATTATGTTACCAGTCCGATCACTCCGAAGGGACAGATTGTATTTGGTATCCTTCTGGGTCTTCTGACAGGAGTTTTCCGTATCTTTGGTGCATCGGCAGAAGGCGTTTCTTACGCAATTATTATCGGTAACCTATTAGTGCCATTGATCGAAAAGGTGACAATTCCTGTTCCGTTTGGAAAGGAGGGCATCAAAGATGGCAAATAATGAAACAAATACAACAAAAAAATCAAACAATACTTTGGTACATGATACCATTTGCCTCACATTGATCACGTTGATCGCCGGCATCCTTCTGGGTGGTGTTTACACCATGACCAAAAAGCCGATTGAAGAGCAGAATGAAAAGAAAAAGGCTGAGGCATACGCTGCTGTTTATGAGGGGGCAGAATTTGAAGAGGACAGTGCTGTTGCAGATAAGCTGGATCAATATAATGAGAAGCTGGCAGCAGGCGAGGTGACAAAGTCAGAGGAGACACTGAGTGATGTGGAAATTTCCGAAGTGCTAAAGGCAAAGGTAGATGGAGCCGATGCCGGTTATGTGGTAACCTGTCTTGCGAAAGGGTATGGTGGAAATGTAACACTTGCCCTTGGTATTGATGCCGAGGGGAATATCAAGGGAATCCAGATTACGGACTGTTCCAACGAGACACCTGGTCTGGGTCAGAATAGTACCAGCAGTGACTGGAATGGACAGTATATCGGGATGAATTCTTCTCAGGAGGTTGCTGTTGTAAAAGATGGTACCGGCAGTACAGAAAATGGTACGGTTAATGCGATCAGCGGAGCAACTATCACCAGTAAAGCAGTGACCAGAGCAGTCAACGGCACATTAAGCTTTATAGCATCATTAGCAGAATAGGAGGGATAGGATATGAATTCTTGTACAGAACGTTTGAAAAACGGCATTATCACTGAAAATCCGACCTTCGTGATGATGCTTGGTATGTGTCCGACACTTGCAGTTACATCTTCAGCGGTGAACGGCCTTGGCATGGGGCTTACTACTACAGCAGTATTGATTCTCTCCAATGCCATGATTTCTCTGCTTCGTAAGGTGATTCCGGATAAAGTACGTATTCCTGCATTTATTGTAGTAGTAGCAACCTTTGTAACATTAGTTCAGTTATTGCTCCAGGCATATCTTCCTTCATTGAATGATGCGCTTGGTGTATACATTCCATTGATTGTAGTAAACTGTATTATTCTTGGCAGAGCAGAGGCGTATGCATCCAAGAACCCTGTTCTTCCATCTATCTTCGATGGTCTCGGTATGGGACTGGGCTTCACCTTTGGTCTTACTTGTATCGGCATCTGCCGTGAGATTCTGGGAGCTGGAGCTATTTTTGGAAAGCAGTTTATTCCGGATGATTATCATATTACATTTTTTGTACTGGCACCGGGAGCTTTCCTGGTACTGTCATTCCTGACAGCGGTTCAGAATAAGTTGAAGATGCCTTCTGCAACAAATGTAGATACCGGCTCTTCTAATATTGCCTGTGGCGGAAACTGTGCACAGTGCAGCGGTACCAGCTGCGTAGCAAATAAGGGGCTGGTAGAGGCAGAACGTGCAGCAGCCAAGGCAGCGAAAGCAAAAGCAGCCAAGGAGGCAGCAGAGAAAGCGAAAGCGGCTAAAGAGGCAGCCAAAGCAGAAAAGAAGGAGGATTGATTTAAGTGGGAAATTTAATGATTATAATTATTTCATCTATGCTGGTAAGCAATGTTGTACTTAGTCAGTTCCTCGGTATCTGCCCTTTCCTGGGAGTATCCAAAAAGATTGAGACAGCTGCCGGTATGGGTGCAGCAGTAACCTTTGTTATTACCATTGCATCAGCAATTACTTATCCGATTTACTATTTCATCCTGGAACCTACGGGGCTGGCTTATCTGGAGACGATTGCATTTATCCTGATCATCGCGGCTCTGGTACAGTTCATTGAAATGGTATTAAAGAAGTTTATGCCGGCACTTCACGCATCACTTGGTGTATATCTTCCATTGATTACAACCAACTGCGCTGTGCTGGGTGTTGCATTAAATAACGTAACAGACTATTCTGGTGAGTCATTTGGATATGGCTTTGTATGCAGTGTAGTCAGAGGTTTGTTTACGGCACTTGGTTTCCTGATTGCCATTGTGATCATGGCAAGTATCCGTGAAAGAAATGAGTACAATGATGTACCGGAATCATTTAAAGGAACACCGATTGTACTGGTGACAGCAAGTCTGATGGCGATTGCATTCTGCGGATTTGCAGGATTAGTGTAGAAGGGAGGAAGACAGAATGGTAACAGGTATTTTATATGCAGCAATTCTTGTAGGTGTTATCGGTGTATTGATTGGTCTTCTTCTTGGATTTGCCGGAATTAAACTGGCAGTGCCAGTGGATGAGAAAGAGATTGAGGTAAGGGAATACCTTCCAGGAAACAACTGTGGTGGTTGTGGTTATGCCGGATGTGATGCTCTGGCAAAGGCAATCGCGGCAGGGGAAGCACCAGTGAATGCCTGTCCGGTAGGAGGAGCAGCAGTTGCTGAAAAAATCGGAGCTGTCATGGGCGTAGATGCAGCGGATGCCGTGAAGATGGTAGCTTATGTAAAATGTGCTGGAACCTGTGATAAGGCAGGTGTAAAGGCAAATTATTATGGAATTTCTGACTGTAAGCGGGCAGCAGCGATTCCGGGACGCGGCGATAAGGCTTGTGCATTTGGATGTATGGGCTTTGGCTCCTGTGTAGCAGCTTGTCAGTTTGATGCCATCCATGTAAAGAACGGTGTGGCAGTAGTGGATAAAGAGAAGTGTGTAGCCTGTGGAAAATGTAAGGATGAGTGTCCAAATGGATTGATTGAGCTGATTCCTTATGACGCAAAGCTTGCAGTATCCTGCTCCAATAAGGACAAGGGACCAAAGGTTATGGCTGTCTGCGATACCGGCTGTATCGGCTGTGGAATTTGTGCAAAGCAGTGCGAATTTGGAGCGATTGCCGTAGAAAATAATGTAGCACATATTGACCAAGAGAAATGTACCGGTTGTGGAAAATGTGCTGAAAAATGTCCTAAGAAAATTATTCTTTCGCATTAGTATGTGATGAGAAATAAAAGGCGGTGCCAGCAGGAATGGCACCGCTTTTTATGCTATTATTTTTAAATAGTCCAATATATAAAAGGCTGTGAGATAGTGAAACCGTTTCTCTGTATCATCCAGAGCAATTCCAAAATCATCCCGGAGGGATCGGAGACGGTAATTTACTGTGTTGCGGTGACAGTACATGGCAGTGGCAATTGCCTGAATACTGCCGTCACATAGAATGTACTGGCGTAAAGTTTCTGTATAATTACTGTGGTGTGCTTCATCATAGGAAAGCAGAGAGGCAAGCTGACCATCAGCATATTTCTTTAAAAGATTGTCATCATCTATTGCCAATAGAAGCTTAAAAAATCCCATGTCATTATAGCAAAACAGAGATTGATTTTGAAAGGAAGCCATCGTAAGTGCTGCTTTGGCATGTTTAAAGCTGTCAGGGAGATGGGATAATCCCTTTACGATACTGCCAATTCCGCCAGAAATAGAACCAGATCCGGTAATTGGTTCAAGGCGGTGAAGAAGCTCTTTCATTGTTTTAGTGAGAAAGGTGATATCAGTTTGTGTATCTGAAAGCGGACAAATAATCGTGTAGGTCCGTGTAGTGGTACAAATGTGAAAATCGGGCCGAAATTCTTTTAGATAACTTTTTAATGTATGTAACAGTCTGGTTTCGTTGATAGAATTTTTTTCAGATGACTGTATCGTACAGACGCAATAAGAGGCAGAACGTTCATAGTTATATTCTTCCAGCACAGAAATACTGTATCCGGCATCTTCATCATTGCGCAGCACACTGAAAAAAGCATTGGTAATGGTATTATCAGTCTGGGTATCATAAAAAATACGATTGTAGTAATCGTGAGTAATATCATAAATGTGTGTTTCCCAAGGCATAGTAAACAGAGGAAAGTTATGTTCTTCGCAGTAGGAAAGGATTTCTGGGGTGATATCGTCAGAAGTCAGATAATTTCCTACATTAATGATCAATCCACAGGTCCTTTGTTTGATGATCGCTTTGATAAATTGAAGAAGCCAGTCCGGAGAAGTGTAACTGCTTAAACCGGTAGTGATGATCAATTCACCACCCTGCAGGAATTTTGCATTGGAGATATCCTCAGAAATATATACCCAGTTCATCATTTGTGACATCCCACTCTGACCACATAAAAGTGTCAGGTGATATTTTTGTTTTGTATCCTGATAGATTTCTTTTAATGTCAGAGCCATAAAATCTCTCCTTGCTATATCTGATGGAATCGGGTTGTTACCATGTTAGCACAAGAATCGTAGAGTGTAAATTGAATTTCAGTTAAAATCTGCTCAAAAATTGTGCTAACAGCACAAAAAAGACTTTAAAAATTGTGTTGTAAAGATATAGAATGAAAAGAAAAAGTATTGCATAATACAGTCAAGATACAACAAAGGCGTTGGTTGGGAAGAGTCCAGGTTGTATCTTTTTTGTTACTCAAACTGAAAGTGAGGCTGCGTGTTGTTTTCTGATTTTGCAAAGCAGAAAGTGAGTTTGCAGCATGTTTCTAAAAGAAGAGAGAATGGGGGAATTATTATGTTGAGAACAGATTTACCAAAAATAATAACAGAGACACTTCCTGGTCCAAAGGCACAGGCAGTTATTGACAGAAGAGGAAATATTGTTCCGGATGCCATTCGCTGCAACTACCCAGTGGTTATTGAAAAAGGGGAAGGGGCTATGATTGAAGATGTAGACGGCAATAAGTTTTTAGATTTTATTGGCGGAGTCGGTGTTTTGAATATTGGTTTTTCCCAGCCAGAGGTAGTAGAAGCTGTGAAGGATCAGGCAGATAAATATTTTCATGGTATGTTTAACGTTGTGACTCATGAGGGCTATGTTGCTCTGGCAGAAAAACTGGCTTCAATTGCTCCGGTCAAGGGAGAGGAGAAGAAAGTGTTTTTTGCAAACAGTGGTGCAGAGGCTGATGAGAACGCAGTAAAGATTGCAAAGGCATATACAAAACGAAATAATATCATTGTATTTTCCGGTGCTTTTCATGGAAGAACTCTTCTGACAATGTCGATGACCTCTAAAAAGGCTTATGCTGTGGGTATGGGACCATTTCCGGATGGTGTTTACAGAGCACAATTCCCATATTACTATAGAAATCCGGCGGGAATGCCGCAGGAGAAAGCAGTGGAATATTACATAGATTCCATTAAGGATGTATTTGAGCAATGTGCCCCTGCCGACACCATTGCAGCTATGGTAGTTGAGCCATTACAGGGAGAGGGAGGATTTATTCCGGCACCAATTGAATGGATCAAGGCGGTCCGTCAGATTTGTGATGAAAATGGGATCCTTCTGGTAGCAGATGAAGTCCAGTCAGGCTTTTGCCGAACAGGCAGAATGTTTGCCTCTATGTACTGGGCTGAGGCGGGTGTACAGCCGGATATCATTTCTACTGCAAAATCCATTGCAGCAGGTGTGCCTCTTTCCGCTATTATTGCCAGCAGGGAAATCATGGATGCACCGGCACCGGGAACCATCGGCGGTACCTACTGTGGTAATCCTCTGGCATGTGCGGCCGCATTAAAGACGATTGAGATTATGGAACGAGACAATTTAGCAGGACGTTCCTGTGAGATCGGAAAGAAAGTAACCGAACGTTATACGGAATGGAAAGAAAAATATCCGGTTGTAGGAGATGTCAGAGGACTTGGCGGCATGGTTGGTATTGAGTTTGTCAAAAACAAGGAAAGTAAAGAACCAGCTCCGGAATTTACATCTGCTGTCATTGCAGAGTGTGCACAGAACGGACTTCTGGTGGAAGGTGCTGGTACATACAACAATGTCATCCGTTTCCTGGCTCCTTTGGTAATCACGGAGGAACAGCTGGAAGCAGGACTGGATATTTTTGAGGCAGCAATCAAGAAGTGTATGTAGATTCAGAAAGATATGCAGATTATGAACACCACTTCTATTTGATAAAACAGGAATATCAAATAGAAGTGGTGTTTTTAGTGTTTGATCATATAGACATTGTTTTTTGTTTATTATATTCTTGGTTTTTACAATAAGTCCTGGGCCTGCAAATTTTGCAGGCTCAAGGTTTGTTTTTTCGACATAAGAACAAGCCATGTTCTTGCACGTAAAATACTTATTATAACTGGATGCCTTTCAGCAGTTTTGCAAATGGGCTTTCATCTGTTGTCTCATCTATGGATTCTGCGGAATACTCCTGTGGGATCTCATATGCTGCATCCTCTTCCTCCGGTTCGTCCTCTTTCAAAGCCTTGATGCTGAGAGAAATACGGTCTCCTTCTATTTTCAGAATTTTTGCCTTGACTGTTTCTCCCAGCTTTACTACTTCCTTTGGAGATTTGATAAATTTATTGGTAATCTGGGAAATATGGCACAGACCAGTCAGCCCTTCTCCGATGTTAATAAATACACCATAAGATTCTATCCGCTCAATAGTACCATCCACAATATCTCCTGTCATCAGTCTGCCAATGCGCTGGGTCTTCTGCGCCAGTGCACGTTCTTTTTCAATCATTTTAGCAGAAAGGACCAGCTTTTTTTCTCTGGCATCGGCAGTGATGATTACAGCAGAGACGGTCATACCGACATAGCTTTCCGTGTCCTCAACATAGGTCAAAGCAAGCTGGGATGCCGGGATAAATGCACGGATTCCCTTTACATATCCCACGACGCCGGCCGGTACAGCTTCCAGGATTTTTACTTCAAATACCGTGCCATCCTCCAGATCCTCTTTCAATTCGTCCCAGATCAAAAGATGATTGGCCTCTTTTAGGGACAGCAATACATTGCCGCTGGCATTTTCGGGATCAATGACCATCGCTTTAACGGTATCGCCGATATTTACATCGTTTTTAATAGAAAAGGAAGGGTCATCACTGCATTCCTCCAAGGGGATGATACCCTCTGTATAATAATTTAAATCCACTGTGATTTCTGTCTCTGAAATTCCAATGACAGTGACATCTAATATATCACCTTCCTTTAGTACCTGAAACGAATTTTCCCAATCCTGTTCAAAGTCTTTCATAGTCTGTTTTTCGTCCATATGCTCCTCCATGATATCAATGTATTCTTTTTGCAATGATGATTTTTTAGTGAGACAATCTATTGATTAGTATGGCAGATTGCTATAGAAAACATTTTAAAGGATAATCAGTTAGAAAACAATACCGATTATTTTGCTCTTTTATAAAGTAACCTGCCGGAATAAATAAACTTTACAACATCCCTTCCATCCTTTCATTATATTGATTGGTTGAATATTATATAGAAAACAGAGTGATTTGCGAAATGTTGTTAATTATGTATGGATAAGTATATCCTTTGTGGTACGTTAAACCTGTAAAGTCAGGAAATGACACGGACATTACAGGTTTCTTTTGCCCCATCTTCAGAAAAGGAAACAACAGCAGTGCCTGGGCTCAGGGCAGTCAGGTTTCCAAGTTGATCTACACTGACTACGTTTGGCTTGCTGGATCTGACCAGTGGAGCATTCTTGCTGGAAACTGTGTAATCCAGAGTTTTTCTTTCCCCTACAGACATTGTGATATTATTTTCCTGCAATTTAATCTGAGGGGGGGGGACAACTACCTCGCAGATTTTAGTTACTCCGTCTACTTTTGCTGTAATCAGTGCAGTTCCATGCTTATGTGCCGTGACCAGACCGGTATCGCTGACTGTAGCTATACTGGATTTATTGGATTTCCATACGGGAGCAAATCCGGAAGATACAGATGCTGTCAGTTGCTGCTTCTGACAACGGTATAGGCGGAGGTAAAGATGACTTAATGAAATAGTTGGTTTTTTTACCTTGACCTGGCAGGTGATTTTTGCTTTGTCTGCCTTGATGGTGATAACAGCATCTCCTGGTTTACAGGCGGTAATCAGTCCATTGCTGTCTACAACGGCTACGCTTTTCCGGTTGCTGGAAAAGACAGGTGCCATTTTGCTGGAGGTGTTTGTCTCAAGTTGAAAAGTATCACCATTCTCCAGAGAGATTTTTCTGGAATTGACAGCAAGCTTTGTTTTTTTGACCTTTACCGTACAGGATGTCTCGGCAGAAGAGACTTTGGCTGTAATCCTGCAGGTGCCCGTCTGTTTGGCTGTGACACGTCCATAGGTATTTACCGATGCGATTCTGGAATTAGAACTTTTGAATTTAGGGATTTTTCCATTGGAGGAAAAAGCGGCCAGATAAAATTCTTCTCCCACAGACAAAGAGACATTGTAGCGGGAGAGTACAATAAAGGGGACTAAATCCAAGGAGGCGGCAGCCCTGGCAGGGTGCACCACCTCAAAACATAACATTAGTGATAATACAGAGGCGAATAGTATCCGCCTGAAAGAAATAGATTTCATAGAACTCCCTCCTATCGAAGGGATGCTGTAAAGTAAACGTAGTATAACAACCGGATGTCACCCTGTCAATCTTTTGAAAAGAAAAGGTGTAAAATTGGAAACCTGCACAGAAATAAGCAAAATAGTCTGAAAGAAATTTGTGCAGGTTGCTTTTTTATGTTATGATGTTGACGGATTGAGCTTTGCTAAAGAGAGCTCATATAGATTTAGGCTTTATAATCTAAGAGTAAGATTTAGAATGTATGCGCTATGAACATGGAATGGAGGACAAAGAGATGGCAAAAATTGAAATGAAGACACCTTTGGTTGAGATGGATGGAGACGAAATGACCAGAATTCTCTGGAAAATGATTAAGGATGAGCTGCTGCTCCCGTTTATTGATCTGAAGACAGAGTATTATGATTTAGGTCTGGAATACCGTAATGAGACAAATGATCAGGTCACCATTGACTCTGCTGAGGCAACAAAGAAATATGGTGTTGCAGTAAAGTGTGCTACGATCACTCCAAATGCCGCCCGTATGACAGAGTATGATCTGAAGGAAATGTGGAAATCTCCAAATGGAACCATCCGTGCAGCACTGGACGGTACGGTATTCCGTGCTCCGATTCAGGTAAAGGGCATTGAGCCTTGTGTAAAGAACTGGGCAGCGCCGATTACCCTGGCAAGACATGCCTATGGCGATGTATATAAGAATACCGAAATTAAAGTTCCAGGTGCTGGTAAAGCGGAGCTGGTATTTACTGGAGAAGACGGCAAAGAAATCCGTAAGACCATTCAGGAATTTACAGGTCCTGGTATCATCCAGGGGATCCACAATACAGACAAGTCGATATCCAGCTTTGCAAAAGCATGTTTTAACTATGCTCTGGATACGAAGCAGGATTTATGGTTTGCTACCAAGGATACCATTTCTAAAATCTATGACCATAATTTCAAAGACATTTTCCAGGATATTTATGATAAGGAATATAAGGAGAAGTTTGAGGCAGCAGGAATTGAGTATTTCTATACTCTGATTGACGATGCAGTAGCCCGTGTTATGAAAGCAAAAGGCGGATTTATCTGGGCTTGCAAGAACTATGACGGCGATGTAATGAGTGATATGGTATCCTCTGCCTGTGGTTCTCTTGCCATGATGACCTCCGTACTGGTTTCTCCAAGTGGAGTTTATGAGTATGAGGCCGCTCATGGAACTGTTCAGAGACATTATTATAAGCACCTGAAAGGGGAAGAAACCTCTACCAATTCCGTTGCAACAATCTTTGCATGGAGCGGTGCGCTTCGTAAGCGTGGTGAACTGGATAACCTGCCAGAGCTGATGGCGTTTGCTGATAAGCTGGAGAAAGCAACTCTTGGCACTATCGAAGGCGGCAAGATGACAAAAGACCTTGCACTGATTACCAGTTTAAAGGATGTAACTGTATTGAACAGCCAGGACTTCATTAAGGCAATCCGCAGTACACTGGAGGCTTCCCTGTAGAACAAACAGTAGAAGTACATGGAGGCTGAAATGTTAGAATTTAAAATGGACGTAACTGGAAGAGTGCCGGACAGAGGTTTTACCCATGGTGGAAAATTTCATTCAGACGATGTATTCGCCACTGCTCTTTTAAGGCTTCTCAATCCAGAGATACAGATAGAGCGGGGATTTGAGGTGCCGGAGGATTTCAATGGGATTATCTATGATATCGGACGTGGAAGATTTGATCACCATCAGGAAGAGAAAGAGTGTCGTGAAAATGGGATTCCATATGCTGCCTTTGGCCTTCTCTGGAGAGAATATGGAACCATGATCCTGGAAGAGGAAGAAGCAGCTGAATTTGATGTGAAGTTTATCCAGCCATTGGATAAATCAGACAATACAGGCTGTGAAAACGCTCTGGCAGAGGTATTTGCAAAATTTAACCCTGGTTGGGATAATGAAAAGAATTATGACGATAAATTCTGGAGAGCTGTGTCCTTTGCGCAGGAGATATTAGAAAATTATCTGGAAAGCATACAGGGGATGCGGCGTGCCAGGGCTATTGTACAGAAGGCGATGGAGGAATGTGATGGAAAGATTTTGATATTGCCATGCTTTGCACCATGGAAGGGAATGGTGATCGGCAGTGGATATTGCTTTGTAGTCTATCCATCTAACCGGGGAGGTTTTAGTGTACAGGGAGTGCCAAAAAGCAAAGAAGACCGCTCTCTGGTCTGCGATTTTCCAAAAGAATGGTGGGGGAAAACCGCTGAGCAGCTACAGCAGCTCAGCGGTCTGGAAGACTTCCGGTTTTGTCATGCCACAGGCTTTCTTGCATCTGCCGACAGCCAGGAAACTGCATTACAGATTGCCCGGATTGCTTTGGGTTAATCAGGAATACTAGGATTAAAATGATATACAAAATAATAAAATGGTCAGGTGAATCAAAACACCTGGCCATTTTACGTTTAAAAAATTGTTTCTTATGCCTTTTCAATAGCAGCAACTGCGTCTTGGAACCAATCACCCTGCAGTTCTTCTACAGCACCGGCATCGCTGGCAGCAGCAATTTCCGGTGTCATTGGAATCCGGCCAAGTACCGGTAGTCCATATTGGGCAGCTACTTCATCTACATGGCTTTTTCCGAAGATTTCAATTTTTCTGCCACAATCAGGACATTCTACATAGCTCATATTTTCTATGATTCCCAGGATAGGGACATTCATCATCTGAGCCATACGGACTGCTTTTCCAACAATCATGGAAACCAGCTCCTGTGGAGAGGTGACAATGATGATTCCGTCAATTGGAATGGATTGAAATACAGTCAATGGTACATCTCCTGTTCCTGGAGGCATATCTACTACCATATAATCTACGTCAGACCAGACAACATCTGTCCAGAACTGCTTTACCGTACCAGCTATAACAGGTCCTCTCCAGATAACCGGATCGCCGGAATCTTCCAGCAGTAGATTGACAGACATCGTCTGAATACCAGTTTTACTGACAACAGGATAGAGAGCAGTTTCTGTACCCATTGCGTGTTCTGTAATACCAAATGCCTTTGGGATAGATGGACCGGTCACATCAGCATCCATAATAGCAGTGTGATAACCCTTACGCTGTAAATTTACAGCCAGCATGGAGGAAGTCATGGACTTTCCGACACCGCCTTTTCCGCTGACAACACCAATCACTTTGCCGATACGGCTTTCTTTATGTGGTTTTTCAATCAAACTTTCCGGTTGACGACTGCTGCAGTCTGCATTGCAGCTGGAGCAATCGTGAGAACAACTTTCACTCATAATATAACCTGCCTTTCTGTCGCACGTACATACCAAGTACCAGCGTATATTATTTTTTCTTATTTTATTGATATCATACACAATTTAAGATTATAGCAAGCAATAAAGGAAAAGTCCAATTTTTGTTCTAATCTGACCAGTCAGTGGAATATAGATGTAGTACAGCTTAGGAAAAGCAGTAAATGAAATCCGCAGATTACGCAGAAAAGAGGGGAAATATGAGTCAGTATCAGAGAATGATATCATATCTGTATCGATATGAAAATGGAGTAAAAAGTGAAAACACAGGTTATGCACGGATTGAATTACGAGGAGATGGTTGCCGTGTAACAGTACAGATGAGGGATGCCATGCAGGTCATGCCGGATGTCCTGTTTTTTGTACAGAAGGAACAGGGAGTGGAGCGCATTGCGGCCGGACAGATGAAACGAAATGGAAATGGCTGTGGATGCCGGATTGAAACAAAAACAGACAATATTATGGATACCGGTAAGGCTTTTACTGATATGGATGGACTTTTAATATATATTAACGATGATTTGTATTACGCAACAACCTGGAAGGATATAACTCTGTTTTTGGGAGATATGGTCCATACAGTCGAGGACAATGCACAGGCAACAGAGCCGGATAGAAAGAAAACAGAATTAGAGACTGTGCAGAGAGAGGAGAAAGAAAGAAGTGGGTCAGAACAGGAGTTTTTGAAGGAAGAAGAAACAGTAACGGAATCGTCAGAACAGGAGTTTTTGCCAAAAGAAGAGCCGGAGCCGGTACAGGATAAGATACAGAAAGAGAATCAAGAGGAGCCGGCACAGAATCATACAGCAGTGGAAAACAGGCAGGAAATGAGAAAACAGGAAGAGAAACAGACAGAAAAGAAAACACCTTTAACGGCAGCAGATACTGTTTCGGCATGTCAGTGTGAGGCATGCCGCCAGTGTCCCCAAAGAGGCAGAGCTTTGGAGTTTGGTCCTCATATTATGTCTATGTTTCCGAAGATGTATCCCTTTGAGGTAGAAAGTATGGGGGAATGTGTGCGCATGGAGCTGAGGGATATCGGTTGTCTTCCGGTTCCTTATTGGTCGTTGGCAGGAAATCCGTTTTTGCTCCATGGATACTATTGTTACCGGCACATTATATTTGCCCGGATTGCTTCCGGGGAATACTGTATCGGGGTGCCGGGAATTTATAACAAAGAGAACAAAGAACGAGCAGAAGGATGTGGATTCCACCAGTTCCGGCCATTATCTGCTGTAAAAGATTATCAGGGAGCTTTTGGGTATTGGATGTATCCGATTTATAGTCGTTCGGTAAAATAAGTATAGAGATAATGGTCCTGCCAGATTCCCTGGATTTTTGCATAATCATGGAGCAGACCCTCCTGGACAAAGGAGAGTTTTTCTAACAGTCTGATGGAGGGAAGATTGGAGGGCATGACATATGCCTCGATACGATGAAAATGATATTCCTGGCATACCAGTGGAAGGAGAAATGACAGGGCTTCTGCCATATAGCCTTTTCTCAGATAGTCCTGGTCTGTCTTGTAACCCAGCATACAATTACAAAAAGCTCCGTGAAGAAAATTACTGAAACAGATAGTACCTACTGGAAGTTCTTGATATTCTTTTTCAAAAAGCCAGATCCGCAGATAGGAAGACTTCAGAAAGGCGTTATACTCATAAGAAAGGTTTGCTCTTTGAAAATCCAATGTATAAAAATTAGAATGACGGGATGGCTCGTAGGGTTCCAGAAAAGATTGATTCTTCTGATAAAAGCGTAGCACCATGGATGCCTGGCTTGGATGCAGGACCTTTAAGACCAGATGTTTTGTGTGATATTCAAAATTCATGAATCCACCTCCAAAGGAGTTTTTTGACGTAGGAACAGCGTAATGCTATAGTAGAGTATATGCTAATTTAAGGAAGAGGTAAAGTGATTCATGAAAGAAAAAAAGAAAAATTCTACAATTGTAGAAGAAAAATATATGCGAGAAGCGATACGCCAGGCAAAAAAAGCTGCTGTAATTAGGGAAGTGCCGATTGGTTGTGTGATCGTTTATCAGGATAAAATTATCGCCAGAGGTTATAATAAAAGAAACAGTCAGAAAACAACTCTTGGTCATGCAGAAATTCTGGCAATCCAGAAGGCTAGCAAAAAGCTGGGTGACTGGCGGCTGGAGGACTGCACGATGTATATTACCCTGGAGCCATGTCCTATGTGTGCGGGAGCAATCGTGCAGGCAAGGATTCCCCGGGTAGTGATCGGAGCCATGAATCCAAAAGCCGGTTGTGCAGGAAGTATCTTAAATCTTTTGCAGGTGGACAGGTTTAACCACCAGGCAGAGGTTGTAAAGGGGATACTGGAGAAAGAGTGCCAGGAGTTGATGAAACAGTTTTTCCGACAGCTTAGAGAAGAGAAAAACAGACTGTGTCTGGAGAAAAATGCAGAGGTTTCAGCACAGGATTCGCTTGACAAGACAAGTGTTTTGAAGATATAATACAAATCTACTGTCTGATCTGACAGTGACATAAAAATATCGGTTAAAAGCTTCCGTGCTAGCTGGGGAGTTAGCGGTGCCCTGTATCTGCAATCCGCTATAGCAGAGGTGATGTCCTGTTTCGGATATTCCAGCTGCGGAGCTGCCCGGTATAAGTGGCGTTGACGTTTTGGTCTTGCGCAATGAGAACTCATGAACCGTGTCAGGAGGGGAACCTAGCAGCACTAAGTGAGAACTCTCGTGTGCCGCGAGGTTGCCGGAACTGAGCAAACTGTATCGGTAACGTCTGCAATGGTTTATACAACGCAGGATGCACGGATTTAAATGAAAAGATTGAAAAGCAGACAATTTGTCTGCTTTTTTTGGTTACTTCTTTAATTGACGGATATTTCCTGAGCGAGTATAATAATTTCATTAGAGAGTTGAATTATATGGAAGATTCTATACTTATCATGCAACAGCAGAAGGAAGTATCGATGTGAGGGGGTAGCGACGTGAAAGCAGAGTTAAAGACAGAAAGTGTCAATCAGGTTTTGAAGGACACAGATATATATGAACAGGGAGATGCGGTAACCTCTGTTGCACTGGTAGTAAAAGGACGGATTCAGGTTCATAGCCGGGGAATGAATCTGCTTGTGGGCTCTGGTAGTTTTTTGGGAATCAGTGATGTCAACCGGGGAGTTCATCGCATGACATATACAGCACAGACAAATGCAGTGATCTATGTTTTTTCCGTGTCCGGTTCTATAAAGGATATACAAAAGATCATACAGATCAATAAGGATTATGGTGCCTTGATGGTATCAAATATGAGCAAGGTATTATCAGAAGCAGCAAGGATCTATCAGGAGATGCAATCGGCAGTAGAGGATATCTTTGTTTTTCTGCATAAGGCACATCAGACTTATCAGGAAATTGCCCAAAATACCGGGTTGAATATTGGTGAGGTGTATGGAATTGAAAACCTGCAGCCGTTTGAGACAGAGCAGCAGGTTTCAATAGAAAAGCTGAGATATTATCAGGCATGCAGCAGGGTTGCTCTGGAAATACAGAAAGCATATTTTGGAGCATCCATAGATATCTGTCTGTATCATGTGACGGATCAGATTGAACTGTTTCATCAGGTGCATGAACAGTGTCTGCATTATGCAGAATATCTGGAAAATGCATTAGAACCTTTGATTTTAAACAGGCAGAGTCTGTACAGCATGGTGGCAAAACTGGCAGGAAGTATCCAGCGTATGGGAGAAGACAGTTCCCAGGTACTGGGTGAGCTGGATCAGATTATAGACCATATCAATATTCTGGAGACCATATTAGCTGAAAAAGCAGATATTCAGACAAATATTGACAGGAATTTTATGGAGGAAACCTATTTTTCGCTTCTTAATCCGGGTGCAGAGAAAGGGAAGCCTTCGGCAGATGCAGATCTGGCATTAGTGGATAATGTAATGATGGATGCTTCCCAGCTATGTAATACACTAGACAGTATATTAGAATACTCTGGAGTGGATGCAGAAACCGTACAGAGTTTTACTTCTCTGATCGATCAGTTTGCGGCAATGCCAGATAAAGAATCTACAGAGGATGATGCCAGAAAATTGCGCAGAGAGATTTCAAAGGCATATTATAAGATATACAAAAAGGTTTTCCTGAAGGACTATCAGTCACAGGAAGATACACCCATTGAAATTGATTTATTTTTACGATATGGTTTTCTGAGTGAAACCCTGTTAAGTGACCAGCTGATAGAAGAATTATTGGCACTGGACCGCACCCATAACAGCTTTGGCGGCTGTAAGGTGTTTGATATGAAGGAGTGGCTGACTGCAATTCTCAAAGGGGAACGGGAGCCTTCCAAGAACGAGTTTGATATGGATTATGATGAGTTCCTGAGAGACCAGAGAAAAAACAATGCCATTACACCGCAGCAGCAGGAGGCATTGAGCAACAGCAGAGAGCATAAGCTGGATTTTGAGATCAATAACATGTTTCGGGTTAATCATCGTCTTGTTAGTGGACAGATTACTATTTTTGTACCATTTCTGTATACAGAGGGGTGTGGTTCCTCTCTGGAAAGGATGTTTTTATCCAAGGATAAAATAAACGCAGCGATCAACCGGATCCATCGTATTGACTTCTCTGCATTTTACAGGGAAAGTCTGTATACGAAAGAAATAGAGGGGATTAAAAAAGAATTTATCCAGCAGGAAATCTATCCGGATGTGATCGTGCTTCCAACTACCGGTTCCCGAGGTATCATGTGGCAGGAGCTGAGTGGGCGCAGAAGAAATTCCCCAGGACGTTTTCTGCTTCCGGTATTTATGGAAGGTGATTTGGACAAGACCCTGATCCGTCTGGTTGGAGGTTTCCGGTGGGAACTTTGCCGTACCATGCAGGGAGCATATTGGAATAACATACAGTCAAAATCCCTGACAAGTGAATATTCCGATTTCTTGCAGTTCTATCGAAAAAATAAAGATTTATCAGATGACAAGAAGGAGAAGTTAAAGCTTCAGATTCAAAAGAACCGGAATAATACAAGAGAAATTTTTGCTACAGATTATGAAAACTGGATCCGTCATGAGGCGAAGGGCGGCATCGTCCTCAGTAAGCCGGTCAGGGAGATTCTGGCTACCTATTGTCCATTTGCTGCAGATATTCGTGAGAGCGTTGAAAACCAACCGATTTTTCGGGATGCCATGGCACGTTTTAACAGAGAGCGGAGCAAGAAGAATAAAGAATATGAATTAAAATTCAGAATATGGGAAAAGGATAAAGTACAGGTGCCGGAGGAAATCGTAGCTACCAGAGATTTCTATAGGGATTTGTAAGCACAGCGCAGTCCTGTTTTTGAATTGGCGAAGACCTGAAAATGCACAGCTTAGCATACATTGATTTTGTTAAACTGTGCATTTTATAGTATACGGATATATTATGTGGATAGTTATCTTTAAATCCAGCCGCCATCCAGGGTAATAACCTGCCCAGTCAGATAATCCTGTCCCTGTGTGAGCTGGTAGACCAGTTCGGCTACTTCCCCGGTTTGTCCGATTCGTCCGGCGGGAATTTCATCTGTAATTGCCCGTAGTTCGTCTGGAGAAAGGAAATGGTTCATTTCTGTGTCGATCATCCCACAGGCTACTGCATTTACCTGTATGTTACTGGGAGCCAGTTCTTTTGCCAGAGCTTTCGTTAATGCGTTGACACCACCTTTGGAAGCGGAATAGGCGACTTCAGTGGAAGCGCCGACATTGCCCCAGACAGAAGAAATGTTGATGATTTTTCCCTGTTTTGACTGGAGCATGTGAGGAATCACCAGTTTACAGCAGTGAAAGACAGAGGTGAGATTAGTCTGCAACAGGCGGTTCCAGTCATTGCAGCTCATGTCCTGTAGGAGACCAACATAGGAAACTCCTGCATTATTGACCAGGATATCTGGGGTGCCAAATTGTGCTACAGCTTGTTTTATAAAATCCTGTGCCTGCTCGTAAATTCCCATATCCCCCTGAAATGTCATACAGGAAACAGAGAAACTTTCAATTTCTCTGCGGACTTCCTCCAGCTGGCTGGCGTTGTGGAGACAACTGATAGCAATATGATAGCCCTGTCTTGCCAATTTCAAGGCAATTGCCTTGCCGATTCCCCGGGATGCGCCAGTGACGATTGCGGATTTCTGTTTCATAACAAAATCTCCTATCTGCTGAATTATCAGCGGTTTTATGGATAATACTATACTCAGAAAAACGATGTGGTGCAAGACTTTACACGTGAGGGGAAGTTTGATATAATGAAGCGTATGTTTGATGGAAATTATATTCAAATGATGTATGATAAAGGAAAGGTACCGATATGAAGAAGAATGCAGTGATGTTTTTTATGAAAAGTCTGTTAAAGTCTGTACTGGTCATTGTTTCTGTTTTGGCGGTAGGTGTTATTAGTTATAAAGTGTCTTATGAGATTTTATCGCGTCAGATGGAAGAGGGAAAAGTTAATGTCAGCAAGCAGGAGATTGAAGAGATTCTCGATGAGGCGAAACCGGATGAAATTTCAAAAAATCTCATTTATGTGGTAGATGATAAAAAAAATGTTACCCATATGATGATTGAAATCTGTAATACAAATACAAACAATATGGATTATATTACGATACCGGTCAAGACGGATTATACCATCCCTGCGAAGATGTATCAGAAATTGTGTGTTGTAGATGAAGAGATTCCTCAAATCGTACGCCTTGCAAAGCTGAGAAATTATTTTTCAGACTTAGAGGATGATAAGGCGTATGGATATGGAGAGCTCATTATGGAGAAGATGCTTGGTACGGATATCAGTTATTACACCGTGTTGAGCGAGGAGCTTTACGAGAGTCATTATAAGGAGATAAAAGCGACGACATCCTATGATAAGGTTGCAGGCAGCGGGACAGGAGATACAGAAGAGAACGATTCTTCTTCTGATAAGGGATATGATACATCTGTTACAATGGAATTATCGGTGGTCAGTGATACGTATCTGAACCAGTTAAATGCCATGGCAGGAGACCGGGAAAAAATTGTAGATCATATTAAGGCACAATATGCTGAGGAGGCGGATGTGTTTTCCAATCTTACCGTATACAGCAAGATTGGTTATGTTGAATCATACGAAAAAATAAATGCAGCCTATTATCATTACTGGGGAATTCCGGGAAGTTTTTCCGGCAATGTGTTTGTGATAGATAGAGATTCTGCATCCGCTTTTATCCAAAAGCTGGAGGAGAATGATACAACATATACAGAGGAACAGAAATTTGGCAAGACAAGTTCCAAAAAAACAATCAGTTCAAAGGGGAAAAATATACTGGTTTTAAACGGAAGTAAGATTACCGGTCTGGCAAGTTCTACACAGGAGACATTAGTGAATGCTGGATATACAGTGCCTAAGGTGGGGGATTATACAGAGGAAATTTTGACACAGACGAGAATCATTGTAACCAAGGATGGAATGGGTCAAGATCTGGCAGCCTACTTTAAAAATCCGGAGATTGTTGTAGGAACTGTGGAGGATGGATATGAGATTACAATCATCCTGGGTACGGTGGATGCCAACTAAGAATAGGATGATTGTATGCAAGCTTCAGTGAAAATTATGGACATTGATGTCGATATGATGACGAATGATATTTTTATTCAGAAAATGAATGAATATCTGACAGATGAGCATCTGGATGTTATTTTATTTGCTTCTACTGATTTATTAAACCGTGCGGTAGAGGATGAGATGTATCGAGAGCTGATCGATCAGGCAGAATTGTTTCTGCCTGGAGAAGAAGCACTGCTCACGAACCATCATGTAGATATTTTAGAAGCTGGTGGAATGGTGGTCAGTTGCCGAAGTCTCGGAATGATGCTGGAAAATCTCACAAAAGAAGACCGGACGCTGTATATTATTGCCCAGGATGAGGAGCAGGTTTCCGAATTAGAGGCATATTGTAAGACAATGCAGCCAGAACTTCGGGTTGTAGGTAACTATGCATATGATAAGGAGCTGGAAGATGCAGCAGTAGTCAATGAGATTAACAGCCATACACCGGATATGATACTTCTGAATCTGGAAACAGGAATTCAGGAAACTTGGATCATGGAACATGCTTCTTTGCTCAATGCGAGATTGTGTATTGCTATTGGAGGTGTTGCCGGTTTGATCCTGGCAGAGCAGAAGGAACCGCCGGGATGGATCAGGAAGCTTCATCTGGAAGGGATATACCAGTGTATTGTCAAAGAGCAGACAGTGAAAAAGGATTTCAGGGCGCGAATATTTCGTAAAAAAATAGTACAATATAATAATCAGGTAGAAGATGCTATTCATGATACGGAGGAAAAGGATGATGACATTTCATAGAGAAGTGCCGTTGTCCTTTTCTCTTTCGATTATAAAAAATTGTTGCAATTGCAGTATTCCACTTTTTTAGACGGGACACACAGGAAAGGATAGGGGAATGAATAAGGAAAAGATAAATTATAAAAGAGAAGCGTTAGAACTGTTTCAGATCATGGTGGGAACGGTATGCATGGCGCTGGCAGTAAATATTGTATTTGAGCCGATTGGAATGGTAACAGGCGGAGTTTCCGGTCTGGCAATCGTAATCAAAGAATTATCCGGACATTGGAAAACAGGAGGAATACCGGTCTGGCTTACTAACTTTGTTCTGAATATTCCGATATTTCTGGCTGCAATGCGCCTAAAGGGAAGAGGTTATATTGGCAAAACACTGTTTGCCAATCTGTGTTTTACCATAGCATTATTTTTTATTCCCCAGACAAATATTGCCCGGAAAGATTATCTGTTGGCAGCAGTTGTGGGAAGTGTACTGAATGGAACTGGGCTGGGATTGGTTTTTGCAAATGGATATTCTACTGGTGGAACGGATTTATTAAGTGCGATCATTCATCATTATCTTCCCTATTATCCAGTTGGACGGATTTTGTTTGTGATGGATAGTCTGGTTATTCTGGCAGGTGCCTGCCTGTTTGGTTTCTATATAGCAACTTATGCAGTGATAGCAGTTTATCTGTCTGCCAGAATCATGGATGCTATCATTGAAGGAGGAAAGTTTGCGAAACTTGCGTATATCATATCAGACCAGTATGAAGCCATTGGAAGGGAGATTATGGAGTCGCTGGACCGCGGAGTGACAGCATTGGAAGGAAGAGGAATGTATACTGGAAAATCCAGAAAGACACTGCTGTGTGTAGTAAGTAAAAAGGAGATTGCGAAGCTGAGTAAAATTGCGCATGAGCATGATAAAAATGCCTTCGTCATTATTTCAGATGTCAGAGAGGTTTTAGGAGAAGGTTTTGTAGAAAACCGACAGTAAAGAGTCTATTTTTTTGAGATTTTTTTTACGATTTGAACGAAAAAAAAATAAAATATACGCTTTGCACAAAAGAGGAAAATGTTCTTTGGCTATTTATGCTATGGTCAACAAAAAGTCTATAGTGTATCATGATTTCTAGGTTAAGCGTTAAGAATGATGACGCGTAACGGTTTATAAGTATCATATTATGAATATATAGGAGGAACATATAATGGCAAGTTTATCATTAAAAAACATTGGTAAGACATATCCAAACGGATTTGTTGCAGTTAAGAATTTTAATCTTGACATCGCAGACAAGGAATTTATTATTTTCGTAGGACCATCTGGATGTGGTAAGTCTACTACACTCCGTATGATCGCAGGTCTGGAGGAAATCACCTCTGGAGAGTTATGGATTGGCAACACATTAGTAAATGACATTGAGCCAAAGGACAGAGATATCGCAATGGTATTCCAGAACTACGCTTTGTATCCACATATGTCAGTATATGATAACATGGCATTTGGACTGAAATTAAGAAAAACACCAAAGGATAAGGTTGACAAGCTGGTTCACGAGGCAGCAAAGATTCTTGATATTGAGCATCTGTTAGACCGTAAGCCAAAGGCTTTGTCTGGTGGTCAGAGACAGCGTGTGGCAATGGGTCGTGCAATCGTTCGTAATCCTAAGGTATTCCTGATGGATGAGCCTTTATCAAATCTGGATGCAAAGCTTCGTGTACAGATGCGTATCGAGATTTCTAAACTGCATCAGAGACTGGAATCTACTATCATCTATGTAACACATGATCAGACAGAGGCTTTGACACTGGGTACCCGTATCGTAGTTATGAAGGATGGTATCATGCAGCAGGTTGCTACACCAATTGATCTGTATACAAAGCCATGTAACTTATTCGTTGCTGGATTTATTGGTTCTCCTCAGATGAACTTCATCGATTGTAAGGTTGTGAAGGATGAAGAGGGTGTTAAGCTCGCATTTGGTTCATATGCTGTTAAGCTTCCAGAAGGAAAAGCTGAGAAGCTGGTAGAAGGCGGATACATAGATAAAGAGGTTGTTATGGGTGTTCGTCCAGAGGATATCAAGGATGAAGAAATCTTTGTTAGTAATGGTGGCAGCAATGTATTAGATGCTACTGTTAAGGTATATGAAATGCTCGGTGCAGAAGTATTCTTATACTTCAATGTAGAGGGACATGATATTACTGTTCGTGTTAATCCTCGTACAACTGCTCGTCCTGGAGATACCATTAAGATTGCTCTGGATACCAGCAAGATTCATATTTTTGATAAAGATACCGAGAGAACGATCACAAACTAATCAAGTTGATCATCGTATATTCCAGAAAAAGGGAAAGTATGACATTGAAAGAGCTGTCACTATGTGGCAGCTCTTTTTGCATCTTGAGAAAGATACGAAATAAATGGAATAAAAAAGTATTTTGTGAAAATGCTACAACAAAGAGAGAATATCTATTGTTATTTATAGATAAACTGCTTGAAGGGCTATTTACTTTTGTGCAAAATGATGATAGAATAAAAAATAGGTAAACTGGCTCAATATAGCATGAATTGGGGATTACGTGAATAGAGAAGTTGGAGGGATTGTATGATTTCAAATCAGGTACTGCAGACTACGATTGATGGCTTAAAAAATATCACCCGTATTGATATTTGTGTGATGGATACAGAGGGGAAGGCTTTAGCCACCACCATTAACAATGTGGAGGAATATGAAGAAGCTGTTATGGCGTTTGTAGATTCTCCGGCAGATAGCCAGGTGCTTCAGGGATATCAGTTTTTTAAGGTGTTCGATGAGCATCAGCTGGAATATGTGATTCTGGCACGGGGTGACAGTGATGATGTATATATGGTGGGCAAGCTTGCGGCTTTCCAGATACAGAATTTGTTAGTTGCATATAAAGAAAGATATGACAAGGACAATTTCATAAAAAATCTTCTATTGGATAATCTTTTGCTGGTTGATATCTATAACCGTGCGAAGAAGCTCCATATTGATACTTCTGTCCGTCGGCTGGTGTTTTTGATCGAAACGAAAAACGAAAAAGATACCAATGCACTGGAGACCGTGAAGGGATTGTTTGCAAATAAGACCAGGGATTTTATTACACAGGTAGATGAGAAAAATATCATTCTGGTGAAAGAAGTAAAACAAAATGAAACCTATGAGGATATGGATAAAACGGCGAAGGTCATTCTTGATATGCTGAATACAGAGGCAATGACAATGGTGCATGTGGCATATGGCACGATAGTCAATGAGATCAAGGATGTATCCCGTTCCTATAAAGAAGCTAAGATGGCACTGGATGTTGGAAAGATATTCTACAGTGATCGGAATGTGGTGGCTTACAGCAGCCTGGGAATCGGACGATTGATCTATCAGTTACCGATGCCGCTTTGCAAGATGTTCATCAAAGAGATTTTTGGTGAGAAATCACCAGATGATTTTGATGATGAAACGATTTCTACGATCAATAAATTCTTTGAAAATAGTCTGAATGTATCTGAAACATCCAGACAGTTATATATTCATCGAAATACACTGGTGTACCGGCTGGATAAATTACAGAAGAGTACCAATTTGGATTTGCGCGTGTTTGAAGATGCAATTACCTTCAAGATTGCATTGATGGTAGTAAAATATATGAAATATATGGAAACATTTGAGTATTAGGAATGTAACGATGACATGAGCGTGGATTGACCGGAAGGTGCAGTTCACGCTCGTGGTTTTTCTTGTGGATGACATATAACTGACATAATGCCAGAGGATAATTAAAATATGTTTCTCTGAAGAAAATACGATTGCACAGGGGGAACAGTTGGGAATTGTCTCAACAGAATGGAGGAAGAGGATGATAGAAAACGATACAGATGCAATGATTCACCTTCAGAATGTGAATATGATATACCCGACAGGAACAGTTGCATTAAAGGACTGTTCCCTTGAAATTGCGAAGGGGGAGTTTGCATTTATTGTAGGAAGCAGCGGTTCTGGAAAGTCTACTTTGATCAAGACGCTGTTGGGAGAGATACAGGTCAGTTCCGGGCGGGTGAAGGTAGCTGGCAAGGATCTGGCAAATATGACCAGACGGGAGCTGCCTTATTATAGAAGGAAACTGGGTGTTGTATTTCAGGAGTTCCGGCTTCTGGACGAAATGAATGTATTTGAAAATGTGGTCCTGGCACAGCGCGTGGTTGGTGTGTCCAGCAGAGAACGCCGCAGGAAGAATGCACTGGCAATGATAGAGATGGTGGGACTGATGAAAAAGCTGAAGGCATACCCGAATGAATTATCAGGAGGAGAACAGCAGCGGGTAGCCATAGCCAGGGCAATGGTAAATAAACCATCTATTCTTTTGGCAGATGAGCCTACAGGCAATCTGGATCCAGAAAATTCCTGGGAGATCATGAATCTGCTGAAGGAGGTTCATCAGCTGGGAACGACTGTGCTGGTTGTGAGCCATAATGAGGATATTGTCAATAAGATGCAGAAGAGGGTGATTACCCTGCAGCAAGGGCAGATTATCAGTGATGAACAGCAGGGAGGGTATGTGCAGTGAGTACATTATGGTATGGATTAAAACAGGGAGTTAAGAGTATTATTCAGAATAAAATGTTTTCACTGGCGGCAATAGGCACTATTACAGCCTGTCTGTTTCTGCTGGGAGTGTTTTATGCATTATTCAGTAATTTTCAGCATATGGTTTATCATGCAGAAAGCACAGTAGGCATCATTGTGTTTTTTGATGAGAATGTGACAAGGGCACAGATTGATGGCATTGGTCAGCAGATATCATCCTGTAAGGCAGTGGAGAAGGTAGAATATGTTTCTGCTGCTGAAGCATGGGAGCGTTTTAAAAATGAAATGCTGGAAGGAAACCAGGATCTGGCATCTGCATTTGGCGAGGATAATCCGCTGGAACATTCCTCCTCCTATGAGGTATATCTAAACGATGTATCCCAACAGACAGAGCTGGTAAACTATATCCGGTCTCTGGATGGAGTACGAAAGGTAAACGGTTCCGCAGATACTGCGGCAAGCCTGAATAGTTTTAATATGCTGGTTGCATATGTATCAATTACGATCATTGTGCTTTTGATTCTGGTATCTGTTTTTTTGATCAATTCAGCAGTGGCGATGGGTATCAATGTGCGTAAAGATGAAATTGCTATCATGAAATTTATCGGTGCTACCGATTTATTTGTCAGACTTCCTTTTATTGTGGAAGGTATTGTTATGGGACTGATCGGAGCAGCCATCCCCCTTTGTTTGTTACGTGTTATGTATGATAGGGTGATTTCATTTATCGTTACACATTTTTCCACATTGTCCGAATGGCTGGCATTTGTCAGTACCAGAGAGGAATTTGCAGTATTGGTTCCTTTGTCCCTGGGAGTCGGAGTGGGCATTGGAGTATTGGGAAGTACGATGTCTGTACGTAAGCATTTGCATGTATAAGCATGAAAGGTACGGTTGTTAGTATGAAAAGATGGAAGATAATAACAGGAATGTGGCTGACAGGAGCTCTGGTCATTGGAATGGGGCAGATGAAAACACTCTCCAATGACCTGAAGAATCCGGCATCTTACCAGGTGCATGCTGCTAATGAAACCACGGAGGCACCACAAAATTCTCCCGGGGCTTCCTCAGATTTACAGAGTCAGATCGATGCTGCTCAGAAAAAGCAGGAGCAGTTAAAAAACCAACAGTCAAAGTTGGAAAAAGAGATTGACCATATTCAAAATGCGGCTGGTGATGTGAAAAAATATATTAAGTCACTGGATCAGCAGTTAAATAATCTGACTGTCAGTATAGAGACAAATGAAAATGAGATTGCTGATATGGAGGATCAGGTAGAGGCTGTGAACCAGGAACTGGAACTGGCACAGGAGAGGCAGAAGACGCAGTATGAAAGTATGAAGCTGCGGATTAAATACATGTATGAAAATTCGGATAATAATTATCTGCAGTATCTTTTGGAATCCAGAAGCCTGGCAGATTTATTTAGCCGGGAGGAATACATAGAGAAGATTACCAGCTATGATAAGAATCTGCTGTTGCAATATCAGTCTGTATTGAATGAAGTGTCAGTGGCGCAGATGAAGGCGCAGAGTAAGCTGAAAGAGATGGAAGCCACCAGAGAGGCATTGCGGTATCAGAAGAAGACCGTTAAAAGGCTGATTCGGGAAAAAAACCGGCAGGTAAAAATTTACAAGGGTCAGATACAGGACAGCCAGCAGGATGTCAGTGATTATGCGCAGCAGATTGCCAGTCAGGAAGAAGAAATCGAAGCTCTGCTGCAGAAACAGAGAGATAAGATTGCTGCCCAGGAAAGCCAGGGTGGAAATGATGAAAAACAAGTGGTACCCACTACAGGAGATTATGCATGGCCATTGACAACCAGTGGCCGTATTACATCCTCCTTTGGCTACCGTTCTGCTCCGACAGCAGGTGCAAGCAGTTACCATAAGGGTGTGGATATTGCTGTCAGCGTTGGCACCTCTGTATTGGCAACGAAGGATGGAAAGGTAGTCACAGCAACTTATTCTTCTTCTGCTGGGAATTATGTTGCAATCTATCATGGAAATGGGACATACTCTTATTATATGCATTGTTCCAGTTTATCTGTTTCGGCGGGAGACAGGGTGAAAAAGGGACAGGTGATTGCCAAGTCAGGTTCTACCGGAATATCAACAGGTCCTCATCTTCACTTTGCTATCTATAAAAACGGAACATATGTGAATCCGATGTATTATGTATCACAGCCGTAATATATTGCTGTGGATGAAAAAAGGAGACGGAATGACGCTCTTTGTGAAGGGAAAAGATGCGATATGAATGACAAAAAATTTTGGAAAGGGTTTGGGACGGGATTATTAACATTTACAACCTGCCTGCTTTTGTTGATATTGGGAACTACTTTGACAGGAGCAGTAGATTGGCGGCAGGTCCTGCCTGGTACAAAAGGAAGTGTGCTGGGGGCAGGGATGGAACGCAAAATCCGTGAGATTCAAGCATATGTGGATATTTATTATCTGGATGATGTTGATCAGAAAGAAATGGAGGATTCTATCTGTAACGGTATTTTGGAGGGTCTTGGTGACAAGTACGCAGCATATTATAATGAAGAGGCATATGAGGAGCTGACAGAGAAAACGTCTGGGAATTATTGCGGAATCGGTGCATATGTCAGCCAGAACGCCACTACAGGAGCGATTACTATCATACAGCCAATCGAGGGAAGTCCGGCAAAAAAAGCGGGATTACAGTCAGGGGATATTATATCCAGAGTGGACAATAAGGATATATCAGGAAAAGATTTATCTGAGGTAGTCAGTCTGATGAAGGGGGAACCGGGGACTAAGGTGAAACTTCAAATTGTCAGAGCAGATGAAAAGAAGCCATTGGATGTGACAATTATCAGAGCGGAAATTGAGTCGGAGACAGTGAAGTATCAGATGCTGGATGGCAAGATTGGTTATATCGGGGTCAGTGCCTTTGAAGAGGTAACGAAAGAGCAGTTCCGGGGGGCTTTGGATGATCTGGAGAGCCGTGGACAGAAGTCCTTGATTATCGATCTGCGTGATAACGGAGGTGGTCTGCTGGCAACTGCGGTCGATATGCTGGATCGGATGCTGCCAGAGGGTGTCGTGGTTTATACAAAGAATAAAAGCGGAGAAAAAGAGGAGTATTATTCGGATGGGAAAGAAAGCTTTGACAAACCGGTGGCAATCCTGGTAAATGAAAATTCTGCCAGTGCATCAGAGGTATTTTCCGGTGCAATGCAAGATTATGAAAAGGCTGCCCTGGTAGGTACCACTACTTTTGGAAAAGGAATCGTACAGAGTGTTTTTGATCTGAGTGACGGTACAGCCATTAAGCTGACTACATCAGAATATTATACGCCAAAGGGACGTAATATCCATGGAACCGGTCTGGAGCCAGATGTCAGGGTAGAGCTTAATGATAAGCTCATAAAACAGACAAAGAGTGGTCTGGTTATGGATAATCAGTTATACAGTGCAATGAAATATTTAAAGAAAAAATAGTTGTAAGGGAGACACGCCGTAAGGGAGCTGTCTCCTTTTTTCTTTGTGATGTGGGGAGAAGAAGAAATGCTTCTTTTTTTGGGGGGTATCATTTCTGAAAGTAGTGGAAATTGTTGAAGAAATGATAAATTTGATATATCATATAGAAGGAGTATTTATTGGAAAATAAAAAACAGGAGGTTACTATGGAAGAAGAATTTAAACAGGGAACACAATCCGTGTCACAGTCTGATGGCTGGACTCGGAACACAACAAATGAAATGGGAGCAACCCAGGATGTCTATACCGGACAGGCTGGTGATGAGGGAATGCAGGACTCATATGGATCTTATGATACAAATCCAGCTGGAAATGTTGCAGAGAAACCGGTGAATATGATAACTGGAATCGTTGGTGCATTTTTAGGGGTATTGATTGGTGTGGTATTATGGGTGCTGATTTATCAGATGGGTTATATTGCAGGTATTGCAGGTGTTGTGATGATGGTCTGTGCCTTTAAGGGATTTGAATTGCTGGGAGGCAGAGTCAACCTGCCGGGAGCTGTGATTTGTGTTATTATGGTTTTGGCAGCCGTTTATTTTTCACACAATATCGCCATGGCAGTGAGCATTATGCAGGAACTTGACGGATATTCCTTTGGAACTGCATATCAGTCTATTCCTTTTTTCAGAGATATGTCTTCTGATTTTGATACAGCATACATAAGAGATCTGGCAGTGGGATATGCGCTGACTCTGGTTGCCATTATTCCGTCTATTAAAAATATGCTTAAGAGAAAATAGTGGAGATAAGTGTTTGTAGATTCAGAAACAAAGATTTAGATTGGGAATTGATAAAATAAGATGTAAAAAATAGCATGACTACTTGACAATACAAAGTAGTCATGCTATTTTTGTGTTACACTACTTGATAATACAAAGTAGCGTGGTGCTGATGAAGAGGACAGAGTGCCTTTTTAGATTCTGAAACAGAGGTGATATTGCGATGGAAGATACCCAACTGATGAAAGGGATTCTGGAGGGGTGTGTACTGGGAGTGATCGCAAAGGGGGAGACTTATGGATATGAGATATTATCCCAGCTGGAGCAGTATGGATTTGAGGAACTGGGAGAAGGAACACTGTACCCCGTTCTGACCCGGCTCAATAAAAACGGTTCTATCGACTGCAGAAAAGCGAAGTCGCCGCTGGGACCGGTGAGGAAATACTATTCTATTACAAAAGAGGGAGAAGCCAGGCTGAAATCATTTAAAGAGAATTACAGGAAGGTAACTGACAGTGCCAACGCCGTACTGGGAATAGATTAGGCTTTATAAAAAGGATAGAACAGCCATGAAAGGAGATTTTATGGGGATTATAAATTATGTCATACTAAAAGAAGAATTAGAGGGAGAATATAAACAGGTATTTGATAAGGTAGAGGTTTATTCCAGTGTCCGGAATATCGATTCAAAGACGGATGAAGAAATGATGATGAATCTGCTGGATATGATGCTGACTGCCCAGAAGGAAGGTAAACCGGTAGAGAAGATTGTAGGAAAGGATATTGAGACTTTTTGCAAGCAATATTTCCAGGATTATGACTGGAAGAACCGTCTACAAGAGATTCCAAAGAAGATTTACGGGATGATGTGGGTGATTTTTGTCTTATGTCTGATCAATCTATTTGCCAAGATGGGGGAGGAGGGATTTCATCTATTGACAGCTACTATGGACGTTGCGGCATATTTTGTGGGACTTTTTGGCGGATTTTTCATAATCCTGCTGAATTGTCTGGTACGTCCGTTTTTGTTTCGGTGGAAGCGTTTGTCTTCTGTTATGTATAGCTGGCTGGTTATCATTGTATTTCTGGTACTGATTGCTGGCGGGTTTTTTCTGCTTGAAGATAGAGAACTGAATGTTCATTTATTTCCGCTGGCTCTTCTTTCTGGTTTTTATGTATTTTTCTATATTATAATTCGTGCCATATTGCGGTATCAGAGTTATGGATCTGTCCGAAAACCAAAAGAACCTTTTGAGCAGTCTATGGGGGAGAGTCTGATGGAACGTGTAGAACAACAGATGCCACTGGAACTGGTAAAGAGATATGAAAAAAAGAACAGGCGGCTTACACGGCAGGGAAAAGAGCCAGTGACACCGCAAGATTATACGGAGAAACTGCGAAAGGAATCCATAGCAACATTAAAGCTGGATCAGGGAATTATGATCGTGATCATTTTATTCTGTGTGGGGATGGGGACATTTGAGTGTATTCATAGTGACGTAATAAATGGAGTGATACTGGGAAGTATACTATTGCTCTGTGAGATACCTGTCATAATGTTCCTGTGTTTTCTTAACCGTGGTATGAAGACACGGCTGGATATTCTAAAGAAATGTGAGAAGCAGGGTATTACGATCCTGGAATATGCAGGGGAGACATCTATGTAGGGATTATTCAATAATTTCTTTGTTATCAGCCGAATGGTGATATTACAAGAGAGTAACGCAGCTGTCAGAAGAAACCATGGAAATGGAGGGAAAACAGACAGGAAATCCATCACAGAATTTAGGGGACAATGTCGTCAACTTAAGCCGACATTGTCCCCTAAATTCTGTATCATAGGTCAGCATTGCAAGGTTCTTCTTGTAATTCAGTACAATTACCAATACAAGCTTTTTCATATGCGTATATATTATATTTTTCTATTGCATTAATAATTACTATTTCTCCGCACTAATATGTACATAAAAATGTATGCCCCGTGCGTCTCTTCCTTTTCGGACATAATTTTGAATTTTGTTCATAGAAATAATCTTGAAATCTGACAAAATATCAAATAAATCATATTCATTTAAATAACAATGTGGTATCCCCTTTTCTCCACCTTCATCCTTTATAATCGTAAATCCATCTGGGGATTCTGACTCAACATAATTGGGATTTTCCTTTGAATTAAATGAAATAAATGCTTCTCCGCCATTTTTCAGTACTCTACGGATTTCTTGTAATGCTTTTTTTACTCCATTATAATCTGTATGATAAATAGTATGAAAACAAATGACACAATCAAAACGATTGTCCTCAAATGGCAGATTGGTCATATCTGCTACAACAGCATTAACATTGAGTTTCTTCTCGTTTGCAACGTTTTTTATATACTCAATGCCACTTTCGGATAGATCGATAGCTCCTACTTCAAAACCATTTTCCGCAAAAAAGAATGCGTGTCTCCCTTTCCCTGCTCCTATATCCAATATTGATTGGAATTTATTTTTCCAATTATATGCTATAGGAAAAAATTCCTCCGATATTTGGTTCCATGAACTTGAGTTCACTTCATTCCAATTCCATCCTTTATGCTTGACCTCCATATTTGCAACTTCTCTCTAATAGCGTGGATCACAGTGTTTCATGCCTTATCATTTTACATTACAGTAATATTTTAAAGCTTGATAGGTCATATTTGTTTCTTTACATACTTGTTTCATTGTATACATTAGGAAAAATCCTCTTTTTTTGTAAAAAATTAAAAAAATCCCTTGACCGATTGCAACAACCGGATAATATAATCGGTAGTATTAAACGGTGGAAACAATCGGATTATAACATTGTTTAAGCAAAGATGCAAGAAAAATCAGGAGTATTCTGCCTATTACCGTCATATCTTGAAGGATGCTGAAGAAAAATTTGTCAAGATTGCAAAAGTTGTGTTCGGTGTGGATACTGCCGAAGCAGGAATTAAAAAATTGACAGAATGTTTGTAAAGGAGGAAAGAGAATGAAATTAAAAAATGAGAAAGGGAAAAGAAAGAAAAACTTGATTGTTTTGATGGTATTGCTGGTAATCTTAGGTCTTGGATTTGCAGGTTACAATCTATACAGATTTCCTGCGACTCTTAGAAATCTGTCAGATCATTCCTTAAATGAAGAAAAGGTAGATGAGCTGAAACAGGAATTGAATGCAAAAGCAGACAAAAAAGTGTTAGTCACCTATTTTTCATACTCTGGAACAACCAAAAAGGTAGCCCAAGCATTGAGTGAAAGAACGGGAGCAGATTTGTTTGAAATCAAAACCAAAAAAGAGTATTCCAATGTGTATACAGAATCAAACAGCGAAATCAGAAGAAATGAAAAACCGGAGCTAGCTGATGCTGTGGAACAGCCTGAGGCTTATGACATTGTTTTTGTGGGTTACCCGGTATGGTGGCATGCCACGCCTGCGCCCGTTAATACCTTTCTGGAGAGTTATGACTGGAAAGGAAAACTGATTATTCCGTTCTGCACCAGTGGAGAGAGTGACATAGACGAGACCATGCCTACATTTTTAAATTCCTGTGGAGGTCTGGCAGTCCATGAGGGTAAGCGGATTCAGGGGGCAGGAGAAGTTGATGCGTGGCTGGAAGAACTGGATTTAGGGTTTACAGGAGATGAAAAAACGTCTGACATGGGCGAAGATGCAGAGGAAATATCAGATAAAGAACCAAACGCAGAGGATGGTAAGGTTCTGGTTGTATATTTCTCATGGTCTGCATCAGGAAATACTGAGAAGATGGCAAAAGTAATCCAGGAACAGACAAAGGGAGATTTATTTGAAATTGAACCGGCAAAGCCATATCCGGATGATTATGAGGAATGTGCAGAAGTGGCAAAGGCAGAGAAAGAAAACAATGAACGTCCGGAACTTGCCAGTCTGCCGGATTCCATAGAAAAATATGATAGGATTTATATCGGTTATCCGATCTGGTGGCATACTGCACCGATGGTAATTGGGACTTTTCTAGAAAACTATGACCTTTCAGGTATAGATGTTTATCCTTTTACACAGTCTGCCTCCATGGATGAAGATCAGTTTGAGGAATCAATGGAGTTTGTCCGGAAAAGTGCTGGCAAGGCAAATGTGCATGATGGCCTGTTTACAGAGGCGACAAATACGGAAGCTATTTTATCCTATCTGGATAAAAACAACTAAAAGAATGGAGGAATATCATGAAAAAAGCGGTTATTTTTGTATTGACACTTTTGTTTACTGTTTCTTTGACTGCCTGTGGCAGTGGGGATAACGAAGCTTCGCTGCCCAAGGAGGGGGTGATTGAAAAATCAGGTGGAGCAGCATCATCTGAGTCTGAAAAACAACAGACACAGCTATCTTCTGACGGAGAGAAACCAGGTAGTGGAAGTAAGATATTGATTGCTTACTTTACCGTTCCGGAAACGGATGGCGTAGATACTGTGGCGGGGGCAAGCAGAGTGGCAAAAGACGGGGAAGTATTAGGTAATACAGAGTTTATTGCAAAAGAAATCCAAAAGAATCTTGGCGGGGATTTGTTTGCCATTGAGACGGTACAGAAGTATCCTGGAGAACATCAGGAACTGCTGGATTTTGCCTACGATGAGCTGAGTAAGAACGCAAGACCGGAGTTATCCGGGCAGATAGAAAACATGGACGGTTATGATGTGGTTCTGGTTGGTTATCCGAACTGGAATGCGGATCTGCCGATGCCGCTCTATACGTTCTTTGAAACCTATGATTTTGCTGGCAAGACAATGATTCCGTTTGTGACACATGGCGGGAGTGGTTTTTCAGATACTGTTGATACCATCAAGGAACTGGAACCGGGTGCCGAGGTGATCAGCGAAGGACTTTCCGTATCCAGAAATGATGTGGCAAAGGCACAGGCAGATGTAAAGGAATGGACAGACGCATTATTAAAATAGTAATGATGATTTTGCTGCGCATGGTGGTAGCGGCTTGTCTGGGGCAGTGGACCGGGTGCAGGCGCAGGTCAATTTCAGAGTGGAGGTAAAAATATATGGGAAAAAAGAAACCGTTTTTTATGAGTGCTATTTTTTCTTTAGCAATTATTGTGGCAGGACTTTCACTGCCGGGAAAGGTAACCGTGTTGGCAGCTTCAAAAAACGAGGCAGCAATCAATATTACGGATATTGTCATGAAAAAAGGGCAGAGCAGAACATTAAAATTATCTGGTACAAAGAAGAAAGTAACATGGAAATCATCAAAAAAGTCAGTGGTTAAGGTGAATTCCAAAGGAAAGATGACTGCAAAGAAAAGAGGAACGGCAACGGTTACCGGAACAGTCAAGCAGAATAAAAAACAATCCGCGAAAAAATATACCTGCAAAGTGCGGGTAAGCGCTGCCGGGAAAAAGGACAAAAAAGTACTAGTTGCCTATTTCTCACAAACGGGAACAACAAAGGCAGTGGCATCAAAGATACATAAGTTGACAGGTGGTGATATTCTCCGAATTAGGGAAAAGGATACATATCCAAAGGATTATGACAAGACAGTTGCCAGGGCAAAAAGAGAACTGAATAAAAATGCAAGGCCGAAAATCACGTCAGTTGTTGCCAATATGAAAGATTACGATATTATCTATATTGGTTATCCCATCTGGTGGCATTCCACACCAAAAGTTGTGGATACTTTTCTTGCAAAATACAATCTGAAAGGCAAGACAGTGATTCCGTTCTGTACCAGTGGAGGCAGTGACATATCAGAATCTATGGATGAAATCAAAAAATTTTGTAAAGGCTCCACGATATTGGAAGGCTATACGGCTGACAGCGGCAGTACAAAGGAAATCAGAAATTGGCTGATACGGATTGGAATGCTTGGAGATAACAAAATTGATGATACATCAAGCGTAAAGCCATCTCAGGGACCTACACTATCACCATCGCCGACAACACCAAGTACACCGCAGCCACCAGAGGAATCTCAGTCACCGGAACCGTCTATACAGCCTTCCCCTGTGGTGCCGCCATCAATTCCGCCGGAAAATACAGACAGCGGGAAAAAGAAGTTGATTGTGTATTTTTCATGGTCTTCCAATACAGAGAAAATGGCGACGTATATTCAGGAGCAGACAGGCGGAGATTTATTAAGGCTTCAGCCGGTAAATCCGTATCCGGAGGATTATGGGGAGTGTGGTAATGTCGCAAGGGAGGAACGCGACAATAATGCACGTCCCGAAATCGCAAATCTTCCAGTTTCCCTTTCCGAGTACGATACCATTTTGGTTGGTTATCCAATTTGGTGGCATACCGCACCTATGATTATAGGAACCTTTCTGGAAAACTATGATTTGTCAGGAATGGATATTTATCCATTTACACAGTCGGCCTCGATGGACATCGAACAGTTTGGAAATTCCATGAATTTTATCCGGGAAAATGCATTGGGGGCAACTGTACATGACGGATTATTTGTCAGAGCAACCGATACAACAGGTATTTACAATTACCTCGAGGGGAATAGGCTTATCAAATAGAAAGGGGAAAATCTATGAGGGTTTTGAAAAAAAGTCTGGCAATGGTACTCATAGTTTCAAAAAAGTTCTGATTGTGCATGGGGATGCGGACGATATTGCGCCATTATCTTATTCCCGTAAGGCAGTAAAGACTTATTCCTCAGCAGATTTGAAAGTAATAAAAGGAGCCGGTCATGGTTTTGACGGGGCTGCTGATGATGAAGCGGTCAGGTATATTTTGTCCTATCTGAAAAAAGTGTGTAAGAGTTGAAGGTTCACTAAGCTCGTAAAACTCGCCAATTTTGTTATGCAGATTTCTATATAAGAAAAGATCACTGTGCATCTATACGTCTCTTATGGCATAATAGATGCACAGTGATTTTTAGTCTTCTGTCCGGATTAAGTTACTGACATAAGGACGCTTGCCGGAAAGCACTTCATCATAGAAATTCTGTTTCCAGTCAATATAAGCAACACTGTCCTCCAATTCTTTAATGGAAGTACGCAGTGCTTCCTGTTTTTTTGCCAGCATTTCTTTTCGTGGCACGATGGTTGATTCCCCCTGCAGACACAGTTCCAGATATTCTTTCATCTCCTGGATACTCAAACCACATTTTTTCAGACAGGTAAGGTCTTTAATCCATTTCACATCCTTTTCATCGAAAACCCGGCGGTTATTGCCGTCTCGTTTGACGCCCGGAACCAGTCCTTCGTTGCAATAGTATTTTAAGGTCTGATAGGTCATATCCAATTCCCGGCAGACTTGCATCATCGTATACATAATTATCCTCCATTCATAAGACCTTTTTATTTTTTTAGAAAAACCTCTTGACCGATTGCTACAATCGGATAATATAATCGGAAGTATAAATCGGAAATACGAAGCAAATTATAGCACCATTTTAATCTGGGTGCAACAGAAATGGAAAATGTTTATAAGAAGGAGGGCAGAAGAATGAACAGACCATATACGATTTGCCATATATTAAGTGCGTTGGATGGAAAGATAATCGGGGCATTTACGCTAACGGTGGTATCGGTTTTTGGCAATTTGTCAGCCGAAGTGGATGCGGCATCTAAGGTCATGCTGATTCGGGGCGAAGGCCATGGCACATGAAAAAGGCAAGGTGCGTCTGGAATTAGTAAAGTAAATGGAAATATTGTTTATGGAATCAGGCAAAAAGGAAAGGAGAATGAAGATGAGAACAAAGATTAAAACAAGGACAGGAAGTATTTTATTAGTGCTCTGTATGATTATTAATATCTTGGGAAGTAATCATATACCTGTGAGTGCAGCAGGCAGGATACGGATAAACAAGAGGGTAGTCACGCTGCAGGTGGGGGAAAAGCAGCGGCTTTCTCTGAAAAATGTCCCGAAGAATGGAAAAGTTACATGGAGAAGTACTTCAAAATCAAGAGCTACTGTTTCCCAAAAAGGCGTTGTTACGGCAAAGAAGCAGGGCAGGACAACTATTAAGGCGAAACTGGTATATAAAAGCGAGGGGAAGAAAAGAACAAAGAATTTTTCCTGCAAAGTGATGATCACCAAGAAGAAATCCACGGGAAAGAGCCTGGTCGTATATTTCAGTGCGCCAGTACAGGAACGCAGCGGGCAGGTTGACGGAATCTCTTCTGCGAGCCGGACGACTACAGGAAAAACATACAAAGGAAATACAGAGTATATTGCAGAGTTGATCCGTAAAGAGACAAAGGCGGATATGTTTGAAATTATACCGCAGAAAGCATACGCAAACACATATAATCAGATGGTAAAGAGGGCAGAGCAGGAACAGGAACGGAATGAGCGCCCGGCAATTAAGAACAAGGTTAAGAATATTTCTCAATATGACACCATTTATGTGGGGTATCCAATATGGTGGTCCGATATGCCCCAGATCATGTACACATTTTTTGATACTTATGATTTAAAAGGGAAAAACATCATTCCATTCTGCACGCATGCAGGAAGCGGCCTTTCCGGTACGGTTGGAAGGATTAAAAAGCTAGAGCCACAGGCAACGGTATATAAAGGCCTGGCAATTTACCGAACCGATGTAACAGGTAGTGACAGCAAAGTGAAATCATGGATTAAGAAAAAAGAAAAGTGAAGTACGAAAATAGGAAGAAATTTCACCTCTGTTTTTTTGGATGAGATTATGAGTATTATGACAGATTGCATGGCAAATAAAGAAATAGACACGATTGTAAACTGACAAGCAAGGAAATATCATCAATTAAATGTGAATGGCATATTCAGGAAGGAGATACACTATGATATTTTATTTTACTGGTACAGGAAACAGTTTGTATATTGCAAAACAAATAGAAGAAAATCCTATTAGTATCCCACAGATTATACATAGGGAAAATCAGGAGTATTTTGCAGACAGCATTGGTATCGTTGCACCCATCTATGGACATGAAGTGCCAACTATGGTCAAGGAGTTTCTGAGGAATGGAGTTTTCCACACGGATTACTTCTATATAATTCTGACCTACGGAAATCGTCATGGAGGAGCTGCAGAACTGGCAAAGAAACTCTGTGATGAATGTGGTATTTCAGTCAACTATATCAATGTAATCATGATGGTAGATAACTGGCTGCCAAGCTTTGATATGAATGAACAGAAGAAAATTGATAAGCGAGTAGAAGAGAACCTGGCTTTAATTCTAAATGATTTGGCAGCTCATAAGAGCAAGGTTTCAGAGGTTACAGATACAGACCGTGCCGCCCATCAGCAGTTTCTTGACGCTATGAAAAATATGCCGGAGGATGCATGGCAACATCTTCTTCAATTCACGGATGCTTGTGTTGGTTGTGGTGTTTGCGAAAGAGTATGCCCTTCAGGGTCTGTTCATGTAGTAGATGGAAGAGCGGTACATATTCCGGGAAATTGCCAGACTTGTTTGGCTTGCACCCATTCCTGTCCGCAGAAAGCGATTCAGTTGACGATTCCGGAAAAGAATCCAAATGCACGTTATCGCAATGAACACATTTCCCTGCAGGAGATTATAGAAGCAAATTGTCAAATTTCACAGGAAAGAGAGGAAACAAGATGAATCATGAAATCAGAAAAAGAATAGAAGATTTATTTAAAGGAGTGAATAGCAATTTAAAAGCTACAGATCCGGAGTGGGTTGATATTGTGGCAAATTTTTCACAAGATGAAACAACCAGTGCCAGCAGATTAACGATGAAAGAACAGATGCTTTGTATTCTTTCTGTTCTGCTTGGATGTCAGGGGATCGGAGAATTTCAGAATATGCTTCATGTGGCACTGAATATGGGAATTGATCCGATTGCCATTAAAGAAGTGATTTATCAGGCAACCGCATATCTGGGAATTGGTCGTGTTTATGATTTTCTTACAGTGGCAAACCAAATCATGGAGCAGCATGGCATCCAATTGCCGCTTTCGTTACAGGCGACAACAAGTGAAAAGACAAGATTTGAAGATGGATTAAAAAAGCAGGTTGATTTGTTCGGCTCAGATATGGCTAAGAGGCAGACAGAAGGACCTGTCCTTCGCAGGAATATCAACCGCTGGCTAGCGGATAACTGCTTTGGAGATTATTATACCAGGAACGGACTGGATGATCAGGAACGAGAGATGATTACGTTTTGCTTTCTTCTTGCACAGGGCGGCTGTGAGAATCAGCTTCGAGGTCATACGGCGGGAAACTTTGGAGTAGGCAATGACAAAGAAAAATTGTACAGCGTAGTGGAGCAGTGTATGCCATACATTGGTTATCCACGTAGCTTGAACGCTATGAATATCATTGATGAAGTATCAGAGAAATGGGAGGAAAGATAAATGATTGCTACGGGGCAACAGAAGGTATGGATAGTGACCGGAAGTTCTTCTGGTCTTGGCAGGAGTTTTGTGAAGCGATTGTGGAAAATGGAGATTATGTAGTTGCGACTGCACGAAAAAAAGAAGCTCTTTTGGAGCTGCAAGTACGCTATTCTGAATAAATTATGGCATTATTTGCCGGATTGGGATACTATGGAGCGTCTAAATGTGCAAAGTTGATTATAGAAGCTGTCAAAACATCGAACCCACCGTTTCAATTTATTCTTGGAGCAGATGCGTGGGAGGTTTATAAGCAGCGGGAACAGATGCAGAATGAAGAGATGACACCATGGCTAGAAAAAAGCAGAAAAACAAAATTCTAATATTTTTAAGAAAGAGAGGCGTGTTCTTATGAACAAATTTACATATTCATATCCTACAAAGGTTTATTTTGGTGAAGGGAGTGCAGCAGGAGCATTTCTTGCAGAACTTGGCAAGTTTGGCAAAACGGTTATGCTGGCTTATGGAGGTGGTTCTATCAAAAAGAATGGTATTTATGATGAAATGAAAGAATTACTTGAACAGTCAGGCAAGACAATAGTAGATTTCTCCGGTATCATGCCGAATCCTACTTATGCGAAAGTACAGGAAGGTGCAGCACTTGTCCGTGAACAGCATGTGGATTTCATTTTAGCTGTGGGCGGCGGCAGTGTGATTGACTGTTGTAAGGTGATTTCTGCACAGGCTGTACTAGACGAGGATATTTGGGAGATGGAGTATGGGAAAGGACAATTTCCCACAGCAGGGATTCCGATGGGTGCCGTTGTTACTGCTTCCGGCACTGGCGCAGAAATGAATGCAGGCGCAGTGATCACCTATGAGGAAAAAACATGGAAGGGACCGATTTTTGGAACAGCAGCGACCTTCGCCGTTCTTGATCCAGCTTATACCATGTCTGTACCACCTATGCAGGTTCTATCCGGTGCCTTTGACACGCTCAGTCATGCAATGGAAACCTATTTAGGAAGTTCCGATGAGGATAATGTATCGGATGATGTGGCATTGGCAATTATGAGAAATACAGTAGTCAATATGCGCCGATTACTTGTGGATGTGCATGACATGGAGGCAAGGAGCAATCTGATGTGGGATTCCGCCATGGCAGAAAACGGTATTCTGAAATGTGGTCGACTCACGGATTTTCAGGCACATCAGATGGAGCATCAGTTGGGCGCTTATACCGACTGTAATCATGGGCAAGGGCTGGCAGTTATCCATCCTGCCTATTACCGCCATATTGTGAAGGATGCACCGGAGAAATTCACACGGATTGCAAAGATAGTATTTGGTGTAGATACAGCAGAAGCAGGTATTGAAGCCCTGAATGATTTTATGAAAGAATGTGGTCTTCCAACCAAAATGGGAGAGTTAAAGTCCAAAGTAGAAATCACACCGGAAGTATTACGACAGGTAGCAGATACCTGCAATATCATTCCGTGCAATCCTCGTGAACTGAGCCGGGATGAAATATATGAAATATTGACAGAATGTTTGTAAAAAGGGGTAAAGAGAATGAAATTATCGCTTTTGAAAGATTGATGAGGTGATTTCTATGAAACCGAAATTAATAGTAAAACTAGTTGTTGATTTTTGTATGACAGGGATACTTTTATTTCTCATGTTGTATGAACGCATTGGGAGGGTTACTCATGAATGGCTTGGCATTGCAATGTTTGTGTTGTTCTTATCTCATCACATTTTAAATCGTAACTGGATTAGAAATTTGTTTCGGGGGGCATATACACCATTTCGCATTCTGCAGACATTACTTGTGTTTATTGTGCTGGTATGTATGATTGGTTCCATGGTTAGCGGTGTCATTCTGTCTCGTCATTTATTTTTGTTTTTACCGATAAGTGGTGGCAGGAGTTTCGCAAGAACGATTCACCTGTTATGTGCTTATTGGGGATATATCTGTTTGGCACTGCACCTTGGTTTGCATTGGAGTATTATGGTGGGCGTGGCAAAGAAATTTGCAAAAAAGCCATCCAAAATAAGAACAACTGTATTTCGTATTTTGGCGATACTGATTGCTGGATATGGTATTTATGCAGTGATAAAAAGAAAAATTGCATCCTATATGTTATTGCAAAACCAGTTTGTTTTCTTTGACTTTGAAGAACCAATTATTTTCTTCTTTGGGGACTATTTGGCAATAATGGGACTATTTGTATGGATTGGACATTATTCCACATTATTATTAAAGAGGATAAGGCAAAAGAGGAGGAAGGAAAATGAATAGAAAATACATAGTTTTTCTGGCTGTATGTATATTGCTGTTTTTTTCTGCTTGCTCTAAAAGTGAAAACGCTGGGAATGAAAAGATGTCATCGACAGAATTTTTTGCAATGGATACTTATGTTTCTTTTACTGCTTATGGAAGTCAGGCGGAAGAGGCAAACCATATTGCACAGGAAAGAATCCAGGAATTGGAAACGATGTGGTCAGTCACTGATAAAGAAAGCGAGATATATCAGGTAAATCATAGTGGAGGAAAGCCCGTTTCCATTGGCAGTGAGACAGTAGAAATACTATCTTTTGCACTTCAGATGGCTGAAAAGACAAAGGGTGCATTAGAACCTACTATTTATCCTGTTCTTACTGCATGGGGATTTACAACAGATGAGAACAGAATCCCATCCCGAACAGAATTAAAACAGCTACTGCAAAATGTAGGTTACAAAAAGGTGATTTTTAGAGGAAATAAGGTACAACTGCCGGAAGGAATGCAGCTTGATTTTGGTGCCGTCGGGAAAGGATATGCAGGAGACGAGGCTGTAAAAGTATTAAAGGAAAAAGGAATTACATCGGCATTGCTGGATATTGGAGGAAATATTCAGGTGATTGGCTCGAAACCAGATGGCACCGACTGGCGTCTGGGACTGCGAAATCCCTTTGATGAAGGAAATCTTGGTGTACTTCAAATCCATGATCTGGCGGTGGTGACATCAGGGAGTTATGAACGGTATTTTATAGGGGATGATGGTAAACGTTATGGGCATATCATGAATCCTGTCACCGGATATCCAGCGGAAAACGGTCTGGCATCGGTTACAGTCATTGCAAAGGAAGGAAAACTCTGTGATGCACTTTCTACTTCTCTGTATGTTATGGGGCTTGACGGGGCAGTAGAATATTGGAGGCAGCATTTAGGTTTTGAATTAATCATGATAACAGAAGATGGAGAAATTTATCTCACAGAGGGAATACAAGAGAAGTTTACACTCGATGATTCCTATAGCAGCATGAAAGTAAATGTGCTAAGTTCAAAAGAAACTGAAAACTAGAATGAAAAACAGGAGGTATACACAATGAAATATTTATTTATAAATGGAAGTCCAAACAAGAACGGAAATACGGTTTCTCTTGCAAACACTCTATTACAGGGAAAGGCTTTTGAAACCATACATCTTGTTGATTATAAAATCTATTCTTATGGACAGGAATATTCGGATGATCAATTTGAGGAAGTTATTTCGAAGATGAAAAAGGCAGATACCATTGTTCTTGGTTCTCCCTTGTATTGGCATAGTATGAGCGGTGCTGTTAGGAATCTTTTAGATCGTTCCTATGGAACAATCTCAGAGGAAACCTTTCAGGGGAAAAATCTGTTTTTCATTTTTCAGGGTGCTTCACCAACAAAGGAACAACTTGCAGCAGGCGAATATACAATAGGACGGTATGCGACCTTGTATGGCATGACTTATAAAGGTATGATAACGAATAGGAGTGAAGCAGAGCAATTTGCAAATGATATTTTATCAATTAGAATGTCAAGAGGTTTGCTGTGAAAAGAAGTGGGTGATAATATAGGAAGCTTACTTATTATGGAATTTTCCGATAGTGACAATAACGCCTTTGATGAGATTATGGAGGTGTTAAAGAGATACCCGGATTTTCATAAATTAGAATTACATGATGAATCTGCATGATCACTTCCGGGTCTTGAAATATATCCAGATTGTAGAAAACAAGAAATCCGTGTTAACATTCCGTCAAGCAGAAGGAAGTTGGAGATGCCGGCATGTGTGCTTCAGGCAGTAATGGATGGACATGTGCGCTATGAAAAACATAGAAGCCGCGCACAATAAGACCCTCGCCGCGTAGCTTTATGAGGGGTTCAAAGAGTTCTTCCCGGAGAATGCAGTGGAATACTTTGTAAGCTAGTGCGGGAAGGGGTTAAAGAACCTGCTATCTTGTGGTTTTTAGTGTTATTTTATCCATATTTTGTGGACTAAATGGACAATATGGACTGGATAATAGTACATGGAAAAACAGAATTTGTGACTTTTATTCGTGTCAGAAAAGATGTTGTTATTTTTCTGCGAGTTGATTATAATGTAATTATTAGTGAAAGAAGGGATTGCTATGGAAAGCATACAAAATATTTTATTGCTGTTTGCACAGAGTGTTAGAGAACTTATGGGAAAGGATTTAAGCAGGATTCTTGTGTATGGTTCATACGCTCGTGGGGATTATAATGAAAACTCGGATATAGATGTTATGATTCTAACCTCCTTGCCAGAGGATAAGATTGAGCCGATAGAGGATGCTTTATATGATGTGGCATTTGACCTTTTGATGGAATATGGAGTACACATTTCTGTCATTGTGAAAAATGAAAAACATTTCCAGTATTGGCTTGGTGCGCTGCCTTTTTATGATAATGTGGAACGTGAGGGGGTTGAGATTGTTGGATGAAAGACGTTGGGATTTGTGTAAATACCGATTGGAACAAGCAAAAGAAAGTTTGAAAGCATCTGAAATTATGTTGGATAATGGGATGATAAAAGATGCCATCAATCGTTCCTATTATGCGTCATTTTATGCGATGAAGGCTGTATTGGCAATTGAGGAAAAGGACTTTAAGCGTCATAAGGATGTGGTAGCATATTTTAATAAAATGTATGTGGCAACAGAGGTATTTCCGAGAGAATTAGGACGCAAGATAGCAAAACTCCAGCAGTTAAGAGAAAAGTCTGATTATGATGATTTCTTTATTGCATCTACAGAGAAAGCAGAACAGCAGATTTTGGCAGCAGAAAAGGTAATAGCAGAGGTTGAATGCTTTCTCAAAAAGTTTAGTGATGAATAGGTAAATTTAATATGTTCGGGGAGTAGTAGAACTAAGGTTTTTATGGTAAGGTGAAATTGAAGGAAGCAGAAGGCAAATTTCTGACCTGACGGACAGAAATCACATATAAGGCTAGGCTCTGTTTGGTGGGTCTGCAACCAAAGACGAAGTCGTAAAGTTACCATTTGTAGTAACGGCAGGGTATTAACAGTCATAAAGAAAACAATGGTATTTTGGACAAGTTTGTAATATCGTATAAATCATGTATGAAAAAAGTTGCAACGATTACTTGAAAGTAACCGGGGCTTATAATATTAAGGCTGTCTCTTTATAGAAACAGAATTTTGTGGTATAATTAGCTTTGGATTTGTCTATCCATACCCCGATTTCTATTTTGGGAGGATATAATGGCAAGAGGTAAGAATCAAAAACTTAGATTATTATATTCGGCAAAGATTATGCAAGAAGAAACAGATGATATGCATCGTCTTACAATGCCGCAGCTGTGTGAGGATTTAGATGCTTTAAATGATTTTGAAATTGCGAATTTAAAATTGCGGAACTTAAGTTCCTAGTAGATATGTTTCAGAGTTCAAAGATTGTAACGGAGAAAAAGAGCAGGCAGCTTATCGAAAAGTTAACTGCATTTAAGAATAAAGATAAAGCTGTTTATTTTAAGAAGCTATTTGGAATATATGACGGAAAAGAAGAAATGGTAACCTTGCTTTGTGAGAATCACATGGCTAATGTTATCGTAGACCGATTTGGCAGAAATGTTCATATGCGACCGGTAGATGAGTAACATTTTGAAGTAAAGTTTGAGGTCGGGGTGAGTGGTAATTTCCTTGGCTGAATTATCGGGATTGGCGGCGTGAAGATTGTTGGTACTAAGAGTGTGGAGGCGGAGATGAAAATAATAAAGCAGAGATTGATAGAACAATACTGAAATCAGAAATAATATGAATAAAAGTAGGAGATATCATGATAGAGAGATCTTGAAAAAATGAAGAATCAGCTAGGGAATATAAAGGAATCAAATCGAAGCGAGGTTATTAGCTGGGATTCATCAATAACAGCCTTATTTAGTCCGACTGTTACAACATTATTTTCGTATGAACTTCCAGACAAATATGAAATGAAAAAGAATGAGTATTTATCCTTTTTGGACCTTACATATGATGGCGATAAATCAAAAATAAAAGAGGCGTTTCGTTGGAGCAATGCTTATCTTTGGTTGTTAAATACGGTGAAGGATAATGGTGGGTATATGTATTTTGGTGCATTAAGTGAAAAATTACATAATGCCTTAGTTTCAGATCCTAAGCCATATCGAAAGGATGTTAAAGTAATGCTTTCTAATTTGTTAAGTATGATAGAAAAATTGGAAATGGAAGAAATTACAATTGATTGTCCGAATTATTCGCAGAGAGTTAGCCTTGTTATGTGAGGTGTTTATATGCAGGAAGCAGAAGTAAGTATGAGAATTGCAAGCTGAAATTCAGCGATGGCACAACCACTACACAGCAAAAAAGCGGATTCCAGACCAAAAAAGAAGCAAATAAGGCAAGGGACACCGCAATTGCACAGTTATACGCCGGGACATATGTAGCCTACGGCAAGGTTAAGGTTGCCAAATATATGACATATTGGTTGGAGGAAGTGATGAAGAAAAGGATTACCTATGATTCCTATCATGGATATCGGAATGTCGTCAACAATTATATTATTCCGCAGATTGGCAATAAATATATGGAAACAGTCATGGGAACAGCCATGCAGTATGCGAGGAATAAAAATATTATCTGTGCTGATCCGACAGAGGATGTGAGACTGCCGAAGAATGTTAAGAAAAAGAAATTCCGGGAACGGGAGATTGACGTGGCAAGGACATTGACAGAGGAACAGGTGGAATGCCTGTCTATATGCAGATTTTATTTGCCGTCTTGATGGGGTTGCGGCGGGGGGAAATCAATGGTCTGAAGTTTAGCGATGTGGATTATATCCACCGGAAACTTATGGTACAGAGGCAGTTGGGAAAAAAGCCGAATACTGAAAAAGGAGATGTTCCGCTGAATATGCTGACGAAACAGGAAATTAAGTTAAAAACAAAATCCAGTTACCGGGAACTGGATATACCGGATATTGTTTTTGAAGCCATACTGGAACAGAGAAAGATTTATGAGAAGAACCGCAGGCGTAGGAAAAAAGAGTTTCATGACTGGAATTATATCTGTTGTTCCACTTATGGGAATCCAAGAAGTAAAAGTTTTCACTATCCGTATTTTAAGAAGATATTGGCAGAGCAGGGATTGCCCAATATCCGTTTTCACGACTTGCGGAGTACCTATGCAACCATTTTGATGAAGAACAATTTCAACTTAAAGGGTATTTCCAAAATGCTAGGACACGCTAAAGAAATCATATCCGCAGATGTGTATGGTGACACAAAGGAAATCATTGCTGACTGTCTGGATGTGTTGCAGCCGTTTATAGACGATGTATTACCAGATACAAGGAAAAGTAAAGATAGAGATTTTTCTGAGATTACTGTTATGGACGATGTGATAAAGGAGTTGCTTCATGTAGCATAAATAAGAGAAAACGAACAGATGTTCAAAAAATTCGTTGCAATGACAATAGTGCTGTGCTATACTAATATCATGAGCGATGAAAGATACATAGGGAATGAATCACCCGCAGGCGGAGAGATTTGTTCCCTAAGTTACTATTCACAGTTAATTTTCCCATTTTGTCTGAATTGTCGTGCTTGCACGTAAAAGGTAGACAAAATGGGAAAATTAACTGTGTAGGCTGTTCTAAACAGCATAAGTAAAATATAAGATGCGTAAGCATCGACTGACAGCTTACTGACAGGTTTTGCGCATGATGTTTAGAACAGATGTGAATAGTAACATTTAAGTGTTATGTAATGCTAGTTAGTGTTACCAAGTGCCGGAAACAGGATTTGTGACTTTTATTTGTGTCGAAAGAATCCTGAACGGATTCTCTGACAATTTTTACCACATAAGCAATGAAAAGCGTCATTTTCGACACGAATTTTTGCAAACAGGAGGTGTAAAATCCATCATGGATCATTTTGTTTTACATTCCGAATACAAGCCCACCGGCGATCAGCCGGAAGCCATCGAAAACCTCGTCCGAGGTTTTCGGGAGGGCAATCAATTCCAGACTTTACTCGGTGTCACAGGCTCCGGAAAGACCTTCACGATGGCGAATGTCATCGAACAGTTAAATAAGCCAACCCTGGTCATTGCCCACAACAAAACGCTGGCGGCGCAGTTGTATGGTGAGTTTAAGGAATTTTTCCCGGAGAACGCAGTGGAATATTTTGTCTCCTACTATGGAACCTGAAAATTTCATCTATATATAGTACCTTGTAGTGTTTTTTAATCCATATTTTGTGGAATATATGGTATAGATGGACTGGGTAACACCATATAGAAAGGGTACAACAGGTTACGCTCATTCGTCCAGCATGTAAGAGCAACTGAATGCATCGTAGCATTTAAGCAAAGTGGAGAGGGAAATCTCGATTGCCATGACTGCTGTGTTTGTAGATCATATAATCTAATAAGGAAAGAGGAAGGAGTTTGTTGTAATATATGAGTGAAAACCTTGAATTTCAGAGGTATGGAAGGAATAAATCTACACTTGTTAATAGTACATATATTTCAAGTGGAGAATATCGTAATAAATTTGATAAAATTACCGATAATAAAGATGTAAACAGAGCCCTTTATATAAAAGCTAAAGAGATGCTGTTGCACAGGTCAGGAACTTTATATGAGGATATGTACTGGTTTGACGCAGATACAGGTCAAGTGATAGCGAAGGAAGTTAATTCATTTGAAGAAGAACAGATTCTTTATTCTGAATCAATCAATAGAGCAATAGAAGGTAGGAGTAATGTTATAGCTGTGCATACGCATCCTTGTAGTATGCCGCCAAGTATTGCTGATTTTAATTCAGTAAAAGACCACAATTATATGCTCGGTATAGTATTATGTCATGATGGGAAAATTTTCTGTTATAAATCTGATGAAACAATAACGAAAATGATGTATAATCTATATGTAGCAGATTATTATTTGCAACTTCATGATGAATATTTAGCACAGATCGAGGCATTAAAGGAACTATCAGAAACTTATGACATTGAATTTTGGGAGGTGCAGTAGTATGGAAAGAATCGTATATGTACAAGAAGATCGTTTTGATCTTCCGGAAGATTTGCTTAAGCTGTCACATGAACAAATTCGTGAAAGAATACAGCAAGAGAGACAGAAGGAATTAGAAAAAAAGAAAAAACAATTGGAAAAGCTTGAAAAAGTGCAAGCCTAAGTGATTATGGAAATGCCACAGGATGGAGAAATCTGTTCTGTGGTATTTTTATGCAAAAATGGAAGGAGGTTAGAAGACATATGGAAAAAGGTAAGAGAAGATGGTGGGAAAAATTTCCAGATTTAGGAAACCCAAAAAAGAAGAAAACGGAACAGTTAAAACGGATGGATGAGATTACGGGACCTGACGAATCAGATAAGAAATCTGACTTTATCTTCACAGATTCAGACGGCAGTGTAATAGAGCCAAATAGTGTTGAGACGAAGGTATTTATACATCAAAACTACAAAGGTTAATGTAAGGGATAATGCGACGAGGAAAGAGACGGTTTGAGTGTGAACCGATGCGGGAAACGCTATCAGAATCTTTCCTGTTGTAGAATCCCTTATTTTTATAGCAAATTTTTAAAAGGAGATGATGGAGATATGAACAGATTACATTCAAAATCTAAAAAGGAGGATGTCAGAAAAATTACAATGCTTGTGGCAAAGTTGAACCGTTATTGCCACGAGTATTACAACAAAGCGAAACCAAGTGTGTCGGATGCAGTCTATGACCATCTTTTTGATGAACTGCTGAAACTGGAGAAGAAGACTGGCATTATCCTTAACAATTCACCAACGCAGACAGTTGGCTTTGAACCAGTCAGCGAGTTGGAGAAAGTGAGACATCCAATTCCGCTGTTAAGCTTGGATAAGACCAAACAGACGGAGGAACTATTACAAATGGCGAGAACAGCACCGGCTTTATTGATGCTGAAACTGGATGGGCTTACAATCAAGCTCTGTTATGAAAAGGGGCAGCTTGTAGAGGCATCTACAAGAGGAGACGGGGATGTCGGGGAAGTGATTACCCACAACATCCCCGCTTTTCATAATGTGCCGACAAGCATACCACATAAGGGGCGGCTTGTCATTACGGGCGAAGGCTTCATCAATAAGGATGATTTTGAGAAAATGAAGGTTGAGGTCTTGGGGAAGGAGGATAAAACAGCTTGTAATGCAAGAAATCTGGCTTCCGGTTCAATCCGGTTATTAAACCCGGCAGTTTGCAGAGAACGCAATGTGTATTTCTATGCCTTTAATATTTTAGAGGGAATGGAGGAATTCGGGAAAATCGCTGACAGTCGTGGAAGATTGCTCGAGACTATTGGAGAGTTTGGATTCGATACCTGTCCCTTTACATTCCTGCCGGAAAATGTAACATTTCTGGAGCTAGAGAACCGGATTAGCCAGTTAAAGACGCTTGCAGAGGACAGACATATTCCGATTGACGGCATGGTGCTACGGTATGACAGTCTTTCCTATTCAAAGAGATGCGGAAGAACCGGACACCATTACAAGGATGGTATTGCATATAAGTTTGAGGATGATACTTATGAAACGGTATTCCGTTCTATTGAGTGGGAGCCGGGGCGGTCTGGGGAAATTGCACCTGTAGCAGTATTTGATAGGGTGGAGATTGACGGGTGTTCCGTATCAAGAGCGAGCCTGCATAACCTTTCATTCATTAGGGATTTGGAGCTTTATTCTGGTTGCCGGATTCTCGTTTCCAAGAGAAACATGATTATTCCTCATGTTGAAGAAAACCTTGACCGGGGACATTTTAGAAAGAATATGATTCCTAAGACATGCCCATGCTGTGGGAAACCAAGCAGGATTTATTCCAGAAAGAATGGAAGGGGGCGTGTGATCGAAACTCTACATTGTGATAATCCGGAGTGTAGTAGCCAGATTCTGCACAGATTCATCCATTTCGCAGGGAAGAGGGCTATGGATATATCGGGAATTTCAGAAGCTACTATAGAGCGGTTTATTGAAAAAGGATTCTTGAAAACATACCATGATTTTTATCATCTGGATCGCTATAGGAATGAGATTGTGCAGATGGACGGCTTTGGCGAGAAGTCTTATAAGAAAATCATGGATTCCGTTGAGAAAAACCGCAATACTACATTTGCGAGGTATCTGGTAGCAATGGATATACCGATGATTGGGAGAACAGCAAGCAGGGTATTGGAGCAATATTTTCATGGTGATTTACAGGAGTTTGCAAAAGCAGCGGTGGACTGCTTCGATTTTACATCTCTTCCGGATTTTGGAGAGATAATGTGCCGGAATATATGGGAATGGTTCCATGATTATGAGAACTTGAAACTTTGGAAATCACTACAGAAAGAGTTTAAATTTAAGAAAATGGAGGATATTAGCATGGCAAAGAAAAACAACAGCACAAAGGGTAACCCGTTTGCAGGGTGTACTATCGTGGTAACAGGGAAATTAGAGAATTTTACTCGTAACACTATCAATGACAAGATCAGCAGCATCGGCGCCACTGCCGGGAGTTCTGTCACTAAAAAGACGAATTACCTCATCTGTGGGGAAAAGCCGGGCAGCAAGCTGACAAAGGCAAAGGAGCTTGGCATACCAATCCTTACGGAGCAGGAATTTTTGGACAGGATTCCAGCATAGAATTTTGAGATATTTCTAAGGTCAGTATAGGGGCATATCAATAAAAAGTATGCCCCAGAATTGTATCTGCTACAAAAATGTAGCAGAGCATTTCAGATATTGAAAAACTGCTACAAAAATGCAGCAATTTTACCTTGATTTCAGAATGAGTGTAGAGTGAAAAAATTGTATAGCCGTTGATTGGGCATCTAAAAACAATGGATGGCTAAGTTAGGAAATGGAGGAGAGATGTATATAAATGACTAGATTCAACGCAAGAGAAGAACGATGGATACCTATGGAGATAAAAGGAGTACAGGGATATTTCTGTGATTTAAGGATAGACCGGGTAACGGTATCAAAGAGTTTTCATTTTTGGGAACTGGCTGATGGTGACAGTGACGGAACACCATGCCGCTATAAACCTGGTATTCTTGTAAATTTTTATGGTACTTTTCTTACAACAGGAGAACTGCCGATTGATGATGTGGAGCAACAGGAAGGATTTATTAACAATGAAGGTGAATGGGCATTTACAGACGGTTCCTATTCATTTTCAGAGGTTGAACAGATGGAAGGAGTGGACAAAAATGGTGAAACTGAGTAACGGTATGTATGTGATTGGCTTTGATAATGGCTATCAGTTTGGAAAAACGGCACAGTTCTTGTTCGACAATGGCGTTTACCCAATGGGGGTAATAGAGCCGACGATTAAGGAACATTCCTTAAAGTACAACCGGAAATATTATAAGGTCGGCGAGGGAAGGGCTGCTATCACAGAGGACAAAGTATCAGATGAAAACGCAAGGCTTCTGACAATGGTAGCCATAGCAAAAGAACTTCGCACAGAAAGCATCCAGAAAGCAGAAGTAGTTTTAGCGGTAGGGCTTCCGTTCTCTGATTACGGGAGAGAAAAGAAATCTCTGATGGAATATTATGAGGAAAAACCAATATTGAAATATGAGTATGAAGGAATCCGGTATGATGTGACAATCAGCCGGGTTTTTGTATTTCCACAGTGTTATTCAGCAATAGCACCGAGACTCTGCAATATGAAAGCTGATTATCTGGTTGTGGATATCGGGAGTAAGACAACGGATGTTGTATTGCTGAAGAATGGTATGCCTGTCGAGAGAAAATCTGTTACGGTAGAGAAAGCAATGGTTAAATGGATAAAGCAGATTCAAGGTAGTTTGCAGGTGCAGTATGGGAAGAATGTGCCTGAGAGTGAAATACTGAAAGTAATACTAAAGAAAGACAGTTTTCTTCCAAGAAGCCAGGCAAACCATATAAGAGAAACACTTAGGGAACAGATTCGTGGACTGGAGCTGGAATTGGAAGAAAGAGAATTTGATCTGCAATACACCAATGTCATATATGTTGGTGGAGGTGCAGTGGCAGTAAAAAACTTTTCCGAACCACGCTCGAATGTTGCTTTTGATCCGGATATACACGCCAATGCAAAAGGATATGAATTTCTTGCCATGCAAATATTGAAGAAGCAGGGAGAGGCGTGATATGGGTGATAGGTATGTGGCAACAGTTCGGTTTCATACGGAAGGCGTGGAAGCAGAGTTGTACCAGAAACTTTTAGATGGGAAAAGAGATTCTGGACTGTCTGTACCAGACTATATTAAGCGAATTCTTGCAGAGCATTTTGCAAATAAAGACAGACAGGATAATCAAAAAGAACTGTTAGAGCAGTTTCGAGCGGATTTTTTAACAGATATGGAGAGGGTAATTAGGAATTGTATTAAAAATTGCGGTGTGTCGTCTGGAGACATACAAGTGACCGATGCTATCTTAGCAGACAGGCAGGACAGTACCGAACTTCCAGCACCGAGTGAGGAAATACCAGAAGGGGCATTGGATTTCTTAAATGAGTGAAATTAGTGCCGTTTCTAGGAAATAGGTATATCTGTTGTGGATGTGCCTATTTTTTTATTGCTGTGGAGGAGCTGCAAATCTGCATCAGAAATTTGTTTATAATTTTATCTGCTACAAATTTGTCATGAATTTTTATTTTCGGGGTTAGAAATATAAGTATCGTGCTTTCCGTCCTCATACTTACTAAAATTACGCACCCGGTTCTCTTATCAAGTTATGTTATTGCTATTAGCATAGTATAAAAACGATGATGCTGCCATTTTGAAAATGTCTGGGAAGAAATTGGTGGCAAAACGATGGGAGGATGTAGACTATGAATTTGAAGAAAGAACGCAGATATATGATGAAATTGCTGGCAGGCATAACAGCAGTGGCTGTATTTAGTTCGTCTTTGTATCTGCCAAGAAATGTGGAAACAGTGTATGCAAATGAAACGGTAAAGGTGTCAGCAGAACCGGAAGTCCGGAGCGTCAATCTCAATATTGATGGAAAAATTGCCGGTCTTGAAAATCCGACTGTTCCTGAAAGTACAGAAGCGGAATGGTCCAATGGAACAGGTACGTACATTTATTTTGGGAATATGGAAAGAAGCAAGCTTCTTGATGCTGATACAACTGATTTCAGTAAGGATGGGGAGCATACGATGTTTCTCGTATGTGATAAGAGCGTGGGATGTGGATATTATAATACTAAAACAGAACCACGCAATGGGCAGGATAAGGCAAATGATTGGAAGTTTAGTGAAGTATATTTATACATGAATGGGAAAAATGAAGTATCAAATTACTGCTATAGTGGAAAACTTATTGATAAATTATTTCATAAGGCGCAACAGTCAGCCCTGATAGAAAACTATAATACCAGCCACGGTGAATGGGAAGAAACATCCGGTGATCTTGCATATTCAGCACTGAGTGGGGAAAAACTATTTTTGCTTGATGCGAGGGAAGCGGAACATGAAGAATATGGCTTTTGTCATACGCATATGCAGTCTAAGAGCAGGGAGTTTGGTAATGGTGCCGGGTGGTTGCGTTCACCATCAATCAGTGATGATACTAAAGCTGGAATAACTTATTATGTGGATGAAAATCTTGATGTTGTCAGGGGCGCAATATCTTCACAAAATGTGACAACGAGTAATGTTCCGATTTATGCTGCATACAATATTAAGTATTCTTCTATATTCTTTACATCTTACAGGGAGGAAAATTCATCAATTATAGTTGGCTCTTATTCAAAATTTGCAGACTTGAGTTATAAGCCTACAGAAGAAAAAGGAAAATGCAATGCATGGAAACTGACCATATTTGATGGAAATGAAAATTTTGCTGCAGAAAGGGTAGATTCCGGGGTGGTAAAACCAGGAAACAGTGTTTCTGTCAATATAACATCAATGGGTACCGTTATGGATGACGTAGACTATGACCAGATATCAGCTATGTTGGTAGATGAATCGGGTACAGTTATTTCTTATGGGAAGATAAAGGATATTGAGGGTAACGGTATTGAAACTGTAGATATAGGGATACCCGAAGGGGTGGAAAATGGAAAATATACGCTGAAATTATTTGCAGAAGATATGCTTTATGAGGAAAAGGCTGATTATATGGGCTTTGGATTTCCTACAGGTTCATTGTCAAGTAATGCCATAGATTTTGAACTTGAAGTAGATGGCAGAAATGCTACAGGAATTGAATATAATGGTTATCATGCAGATTGCGTTTATTCTGGCAGTGTTCTCACCCTGCCAAAAGAAGATGAGCTTATCATTACGGGGGCTTCCTATGAAGATGTGAAGTTTGACTGGTATAAAAACAGCGTATTGAAAGAAAACAAAATTGTTTCAGCACCAAGAGAAGCAGGTACATATTATCTTGTAGCATCTATACCAGATACAGGAACGCAGCGGGGGTCTAGCGTAATCAGCGAACCGATTATCATAAGTCCCAAAACGATAACTCCATATATTTCTGGAAACATTTCAAAAATATATGATGGATCTGTTTCTATAGACGGAGCGGACAGTACACTTTCCGTTGAACTGAATGGTGTGATAGAAGGTGATAATGTATTGGTAAGTGGGAGTAGCTTACATTATACTGATTCTGAAATCGGTACGGATAAGACTATTGTTGCGGAAGATATAGAGATTAGCGGGGCAGATAGGGATAATTACTTTTTATCATCTGATACTGCCACCGCAAATATTGGAACAATAGAAAAAATAGCATACCCTTTTAACATTCCTCAAAGTCCGATTGAAGTTGTCAATACAATAAAAAATGTGGCTGACAGCATGATACTTCCCGATGGATGGGAATGGGAAGATAATGCTGGGGATATTACCATTCCTTCCGGTGGTTCAGTCAGTGCTATGGCAGTATATACGGCGGGTGACAGTGCCTATTATGAAACAACTTCCGTAGAAATCACCATTACGAGGGCAGCGTGTGAGGAATCGGAAGTGATTGCTGATGCTGAACCGAATTGTCTGGAGAAGGGAAATGGACATACGATATGCCTATTATGTGGTGACATTATCAGAGAAAATGTAGAAATAGATGCATTGGGGCATGATTGGGACAATACGGTTACTGTGGATAAGCAGCCAACTTGCACAGAAGCAGGGAATCAGTCGATTCATTGTAAAAGATGTGATGCAACAAAGCATGTTACAGAAATTGATGCAACAGGGCATAGCTGGGATGAAGGCACAGTTACACATGAGGCTACTTGTCAGGAAGATGGAGAAACGCTCTTTGTCTGCGATAATTGCGGAGTTACAAAAACAGAAACGGTTGCAAAAATTAACCATGTATCAGGGAATCCGGTCAGTGAGAATTCTGTGAGTGCAAACTGTACGGAAGTCGGCTTTTATGACGAGGTAGTATATTGTGAATCCTGCAATCAAGAGATTAGCCGCAAAAAGATTACTGTTGATGCATTGGGGCATAATTTATCAAAGGTAAATGAAAAGGCAGCGACAGTCAAGGAAACAGGATGTAAAGAGCATTGGGTATGTGAACGCTGTGGCAGATTATTTTTGGATGAAAATGCTTCCGTTGAGACTAGCAAGGAAGAAATTACAATACCAACGGTTACAGAGCAACAGATACCCGGAAAAGAAGATGATGATATAACTCCATCTCCGTCACAACCGAGCAGTCATCCGGAAACACCTACACCAGAACCGACAGATCATCCGGTAACACCTACTCCAGTGCCTTCAGATGGTGATGGTAATGAGCCGACACATTCCCCGTCGCCGGACAAGCCGACAGAAGACAACCAGAATACAAATACTGAGAATGTGAAGGAAATTCCGGTTAAGGAACAGGAACAGGATACGGAAAAAACTGAGGATGAAAATGCAGTACAGCCGAAGACAGGGGAACAGGTGAAAGATACTGCTTCGGGTGCAGTTTTTCAAGTGTTAAGTGCTTCTGGAAAGACAGTAGCATATAAACAGCCTATAAATACAAAGCAGAGAATTGTTACAATTCCGTCAACTATTACGATAGAGGGAAGAAAATATAAAGTAGTAAGTGTTGCGGCAGGTGCCTTTAAGGAAAATAAGACAGTTACGAGGGTAAAAATGGGTGGCAGCATTAAGGAGATAGGGAAAAATGCGTTTTATGGTTGTAACAGCCTCAAAACTGTTACTATTGGAAAAAACGTTACGAGTATTGGTGAGAAATCATTTTATAAATGTACTTCCCTTACAAAAGTGACAATCCCGGCTAAGGTTAGTAAAATGGGAAAAGCAGTGTTTTATGGATGTAAAAAGCTGAAGCTAATACAGATTAAGACGAAAAAGCTGACAGATAAAACTATCGGAGCAAAGGCATTTAAGGGCATAAATAAGAATGCTGTGATTAAAGTTCCAACATCAAAGCGGAATGCATATAAAAAAATGTTTAAGAAAAAGGGCGTAACAGGGAAAATGCAAGTCATAAAATAAACAGAATACATTAGGACATGGAAACACCATTGGAAGCTATAATAGCCGCCAATGGTGTTTTTTTGTTGTAGCCATAATCACCCCGCCCCGGATATGTAACTCTCCAAGGCGGGGAATTCTAACTTATATCAGATATTATTCGTTATTGTTAGAATTAACTGAAAATGCCTGTATGATAAGGTTCAACTGTTGTTCGACAATAGAGCGTTCTGCATCGGTCAGTCTGCTAATGCGTGTATCCATAGAAAGAGCAGAAGAGCCTTCCTCTGACCATCCGAACAGCAGATAATCCGCTGAGACAGATAATGCAGAGCAAAGGCTCATAATGGTGTTAATTGACATTCCGCAGATACCTCTTTCTGTATCAGAAATAAACTGGGTACTTTTGCCAACTGCTTCAGCAAGCCGTTCTTGGGTATATCCAGCCGCTTCCCTGGCTTTCCGGCAGCGTTCGCCTATCTGAACATTTACTTCTTTTACCGGGCGTCGCCACCCGGCATCTGTTTTATCTCTCATGATCCATATCTCCTTATATTCTGATTTTTTTGATAAGTAAATATGGAAATTTTGGTGGCGAACGACAGTGATATTGATAGATTTGCTAATTAGACAAATGAAAAGATTGCATCATAAGATTTGTGACAGCCTCTACCAGCTCCCGTTCGCGTGGAGAAAGTCGCTTCATCCGTGTGTATATAGACAAAGGACCATCTTTGGTATTTGAGAATTCCTGTCCCAAAAGGAGATAATCGGTAGATATATTTAGTATGCTGCAAATCTTTATGATGGTAGTTACAGACATCCCCGTAACACCTCTTTCTGCATCTGATAAAAATTGCGTGGAAACACCAACCTGCTCTGCTAACTGTTCCTGAGTATAGCCAGCAACTTCACGGGCTTTTCTACAGCGTTCCCCAATCTGTTTGTTAAGTTCTTTCGGCTGACGCCGTCTTTTTACTTCTTCTTGACTATTCATAAGCAGTACCACCTTTGTATTTGCTACCTATACACTTATTTTAAGTAAAAGTTGTACACTTATTAAGCGTGTGTTATCATTAGATAGACAAAGTGCATTGTATTTAGTACAAGAGTATGGAATGAATTTTATAAATTATGCATAAGAGGGATTTAACGATGGAAAATGCGGCTGGAAAAGCCTTGAATATTGGGAATAAAAGGGCTTTTCATGCTCTGTTTTTCTAATTTGCCGTATCTTCGGAATAGAAGCTTTGATTGTGCATAACGCACCATTCCTGTATAATAAATAAAAGCGGCGTTTTTATAAGATAGACAGATAATGTCGTTGCACTTATGTATAATAAGTATCAGCATGGAATATCGGTATGGATTCCCAAAAGGAGGGGTTGTCGTGGCAAATGAGAGCAAGGGCAAGATAGATAGAGTGCTTGATATATACACGAAGCTTATGAATGGAAGCCTTATCCGAAAAGAGGAAGAGGCGGTTAATTATAATGTGAATGAGAGAAGCATACAGAGGGACATAGAGGACATCCGAGTTTTTCTGGAAAATAGTGCCGCTGGTTCCGGATATGCCAATTCACTTGTATATGACTGGAAAAAGAAAGGGTACCGTCTGGAGCAAATTCATAAGGTAGAGCTGTCTGACAGCGAGGTTCTGGCGGTCTGCAAAATCCTTCTTGACAGTAGGGCATTTACAAAAAAGGAAATGACGGAAATTCTCCACAAAATTATCTCCTGTTGTGTGCCCAAAGCCAATCAAAAGGAGATCGGAGAGTTAATTGCAAATGAGGAATACCATTATGTTGAGCCGAGACATAAAACGGTATTCATTGATACTATGTGGGAAATCGGACAGGCTATCAGACATAGTCAGTACATAGAGATAGAGTATGTCAGGAGTAAGGATAAGAGTAGAGTGAAAAGAAAAGTTCAGCCTGTGGCAATTATGTTTTCGGAGTATTATTTTTATCTGACTGCTTTTATAGAGGATGAAGCAGTGAGAAAAGATTTTGATGTGATAAACGATTCCTTTCCGACTATTTATCGGATGGACCGGATAAAGAAACTTAGGGTTCTGGATGAACGATTTCACATACCCTATGCCGACCGCTTTGAGGAAGGGGAATTTAGAAAACGGATTCAGTTTATGCTTGGTGGAAAGCTGCAGAAAGTGAGATTTGTCTATTCCGGAGTTGACATAGATGCCATATTAGACAGACTCCCGACCGCAAAGATCTTGTCGGAGGAAGATGGGAAGTATGTGGTGGAAGCCGAGGTGTTTGGCAAGGGAATTGATATGTGGTTGAAAAGCCAGGGGGATTTTGTGGAGGTTTGGAATGACCAAAAAAGTAAATGATATTTTCAAGTGGGGAGGTGTGGTATGAGGCTTAGTAAAATTGAAGAACAAAAGCAGCGAGTTCAAGAAACTAGGCTATATGGGGACAACATTGTATGTGAAACGCAACGTGTTGCAGATGTTCTTGAAAATATTGATACGTTAGTCAGTTCTTTAGATGCCGAATTTGAGAAGAGAACTGGGATTTTCAATCCCAATGATATGAAATATTTGTTTGTGGCTGTGATGCTCCAATCGTTGAGGTGGGTTATCAGTCCGGAGCTAAAAACACTCAATATGGAAAATCAGGAGCTTCATGTGGAAAAAGACCAAAGGCTGAAAAGTGATGAGAAAAATCATAAAGGGGGAATTTATGATGGAAAAAGTTCTGGAAAAAAATATGAAGATAAGAAAATAAATGAATATATGAAAAAACATCCAGAAAAAGTAGAATCAGCCAAGAAAGAGTATCATGGAGAAAAAGGGCGTGATACCCGGTATCGTAGTTGGATAGAAATTTTGATGCGCCCGGTTCCTTATGATGCGACAAATTCGGATGATAACGGGGTGATTCCCAATATAGCTAATTTAAATGGATTTGATGAAAATATGATGCAATATAAAAATATCTGCGGGGGAAATCATCATGCTGCGACACTGGGGCATGATCCTGTTTTGGGATGGATATTTGGAACTATGAACATTATGTCCAGTACCATCACCTTTGTGAATTTTTTAACTTTTGAGGTCAGTCAGACAAACCCACAGCTCAATAAATGGAAACAGACAATAAATTATGCCAGACCATACGGATATGCAGAAATGTTGGGATATTGCATTGGAAGTGCAGTGGAAGACCCAAAACGAATCCCGGCTGCGGTTGTACGTCAGTCTATGCATTTTGCGTCTGATAAGTATTGCACTGAGGGATTGCCGATACCGTTATTGGGAACAATTGATCCCCAAAGGGCGCAGGAGTTGATTGAAAAAGGATGGAATAGTCAGGAACTCCAATATCTTTTAAGGACAGATTTATTGAATTTGGGGATAAATGCGGCAGTTAGCATATTGATTAACCTAATTTTGAAGTCAATCTATCTGTTTTGCATGGATGGAGAAGAGGATATTGAAATCCTTAAAGTCAGAATCCAGAAGATTTTATTAGTTTCCAACATCATTTCTTCTAGCAGTAATATTTTATATGTGGCTGTGACAAAAAGGATTGGGAAGCTTGATGTGGCTGGGATAGGAGTAACGTTGTTAAACCTTTTCAAATCAAAGAAATTTATTTCAGACATAAAGCAGGAATTTATTGCCAGAGGAATAGAGAAGGCAATACTAGGAACGAGCGACTGGACAGAAATTGCACTGCAGGAGGTGTATGAAAATGAACGGTAAGAAAAATGAAAAATCATATCAAAAGGGATTACAAGAGGGAAGAGAACAAGTAGCAAAACCATTGGCTAAAGGACTTCATGGGTTGGAAAAAGAGATGAAAGTTGCCAATAAACAACATTGTGATGTGGAAGAACAGATTTTGGATAATCAGTATCAATTTGAAACTGAAAAGAAGGACAAATCACTTGGAATACAGAGAATAATTACTTTTAACGATTTGAAGGAAGATCACGATGTTGCCATTGTTGTGGGAATTTTTAGGAAATATTGCGATGATAATGGTTTTTGTGAAAATTCAGAGGAAATACATAATTTTGTAAAAAAGATTGGTAATGCAGAAAGGATACCCGTATTTCAGGAATCCGTATCATATGAAGATATTAAAAAGGCGGAAGATAGGGCGGAAGCATCCGAGCTGCTTTTTGAATTGATTTCTTTCTGCAATTCTTTATGGGGAAAAGAATATGATGAAAATATTTATAATAGACTCTGCAAAAACCTTACCATTTCGCAAAATGATTTGGAATGCATCAGTGAGAACATAAGTAAAAATATGGAAATCTACGAGTTGTCAAAGTGGACAGAAATGTTGCTCGGTCAGACAGACAGAACTGATAATACACCTGATTCGTATGATAACAGTGGGTTATCAGGATGTGGCGAAAAAGCTCAGGATGATGCAGATTTCGATTATCCATTACAGGAGGATGATGCAAAAAAAAGGGATGAAGTTATTCGTGGGATTGTTGGTAAATATGCGGAGAAAATAAACGGCGGTCTAGAGCACGATGTTAAGCAATGGGAGAAGATCCTTAATGATTCAGGGTATAGTAATATTGCCCTATCGTCTGTGTGTGCAATGATTAAATCTGGCTCTAAAAAAATAGTTGTCACAACACATGCTGTTTATTATGTTGGCTATGTCGATAAAAAAAAGAATTGGAAAATCAAATATTCTGACTTGAAAGAAGTTATATATGAACAAAAGGAAAAGGTCATAATCTTTCAGGCTGATGAAAAACATACGATTGAACGGAAAAAAGATTATGAAAGTTTGGTAAGAATGTTTGATGAAATCAGAGAAAATGGTCAGTATACACAGAGCGACTGCTATATCAAGCCGCAAAATATGGAAAGAAAGAACAGGATGGAATATGTGGCTATTGCATGTTACATCATTAAAAAAGCAAAGTGCGATGATTTTGAAGTGTTTAGGCTGGCTTCCAAATACAAGGTTGAGAGGGAATGGGAAGTTATTGTAAACCTTATCTCAGATGATAAAGGCTATGAGGCATACCTTAAGGATTTGATGGAATCTCAGGAACTAATATATTCCCAAAAAACTGTGGCAGTGTCTTTAATCACAGAGGTATGCAGGTCATATATGTGTGCACAAGACAGTTATGAACTGTCGGGCTCAATATACAGATGCTTTGATAATCTGAAACCTTTTTTGAAGGATAATATCGACAAAGATGATTCGGATAAGGCTCTTTCGGCGACTATAGAAGCTGCAAGGAAGGAAAAAGAATTTTTAGATAATAAGGTATCACTTGCTGAATATAGAAAAGCAATAGAAAATGTTGCCGCCATTGTTGGTGCTGCTGGAATATTTGGTGTGGCTTATGCCTTTGCGTGGGGTCCGCTGCTTATGGTTTTTATGAGTTTTGCACCGGGAATAGGTCAAATTGCCGCTGCTGCAGTGGCTGGCGGATTATTGATCAAGCAGGTGGTGAAGAAGGCTGGGGATAAAAAAGATGAAGAAACAAGCACGAAGCAAACTATTTCTTTTACCTATGCTTGTGAATATGCTTATGCGCAGCATGCCAGTGAGCAGATTGGCGATTATGAAACGGCTAGGAAATTGAAGGAAAACCGTAAGAATCTGTTTAAGAAAACAAATATCAGTTTCTCTGTACGTGTACCTAATGAAGAAGGCGATTTTTTTACGCAGATACGTGAATTACTTGTCAATGGATTAAAGGAGTGCAACAGTTGGGAAAGTTATTCCCAAATATCAGAAGAAACTATGCGGATATTAAAAAATGTTTGGGAAGATGTGGCAGTGGAATACGGAATCCGCTTTTCCAAGGAGGATACTATTGGCATATATAAAGAAAAGTCATGGAAAGATGATTACAATTATATGAAGGATAATCATTTGTGCAGGTGTATTGTATTTTGCAAAGAGGGATTGTTGTATAAGAATTACGAAGATCAAGCACTCTATGTCCGATATATTGACTTTGATTGTGTAAAAATGAATGATACATACCCGTCAATAGCACTTTTTTACCAGCCGAAGGGATTGGGACTTGTACTTGGCAATGAATACGATTTGCCTATCATTTATGAGATGCTATCAAAGATTTTTGATATTGTAAAGGATGGCTGCACTACTTATTCGTGATGATAGATTAGATTTCTGCAATTTCCTGCCACATTTTAGGGCAGGGGATTTTTAAAGCAAAAACTTGTGTCACTCCTGTAGGACATATCTATTTTATATAGTGGAAGGAAGAATCTATTATAACACTGGCGAATCTTTGCAAAAGATACTGACATATTGATTGTGTGTAACATTATAAGTCGGCAGGAATTAAGCAAGGCGAAAAATAAAAAGGAGGAAGAAACAATGTTTTGTACAAATTGTGGAAAAGAACTGCCAGAAGGGGCAAATGTCTGTCCTTATTGTGGGACTGATAAATTATTTATTCCGGGATTAGAAGAATGGGAAAGAAATGAAGTAGAATCAGAAAAAGGGGGCGTGTCAGAAGAACACCATGCCAATAATCTGGAACAGCAAGAGGAAAACGTGGAATTGGATGAAACCAAGGCAGGGAAGGATAAATGGATGAACCTTGTTGGGATAGTGTGTGCTGCTTTTCTTCTTATAGGACTGTGTATAGGAGCAAAGAACTGGATACAAAGCAACTTTACTCAACACAAATTATATACCGCTATGTATGACTCTGCTGTAGAAGAAGTGGAAGAACTGCTCTCGGATGCATCCAATTTGGAAATTGAGGATTATGACAAGGATAATGTTGTATTCCAGGAATTTGAATATTATGATTTTGGATATGGAAGATTGCGTTATGCCAGATATGCAGTTACGGTACCTGCGGAGTGGGATGCTATTGCTGGTCATATGGACGAGAGCCTGACAATCAGGGTATTCTATTATACGAGCGACCAGAATGTTCGTGATGGTGTTGACACATCTGTACCAGACCATATCAAGAGAGAGGATGTTTCACATGAGTATGATGACCTGATTGAGGATCTTGGTAATCTCGGTAATTTTGATAATTGAATAAAAAACGGAAGGAGTGATAATGTATGTTTTGTGCAAAATGCGGTTTGAAAATACCTGATAATATAAAATTCTGCCCCAAATGTGGAAACAGGATTTTGGAAAACAGAACGGCTGGCGAGGATTTACAAAATGCTACAAAAGATATGGGAGAACAGCATCAGTTTGTGCCGAAACGAGAAGAAACCAAGCAAAAATACAAAACAGCATTAGGAAGAAAAAAGAAGATAATACTGAGTCTAATGTGTACAGTGTGCTGTATTGTCGTAGTGATGCTTATTATAAGAAATGAATCTAAAATTGATGAATTATTCAGAAATAAAGAACCAGAACAGGCAGAAAAAATTGAAGTCGCAGGTGATACGAGTGTCCTGCATCAATATGATGAAACGTATAATGCAAGAAATATGGTAGATATGGCAGGAGTCCTATCCATTTCGGAAGAAAAAGAATTGTCAGAATATATGGAAAATATTAAAAAACTTCAAAATTGCGAATTGGTTGCGGTCATAGTACCACACGATGAACTGAATGGGGAAACAACTGAAGAATATTCGGATAGTTACTATTGGCAGAATAATATTGGTGTAGGATCTGATAAATCGGGAGTGTTATTTCTTGTTGCAATAGATGATGATGGACATGGGGATGCGTATGTTTATACTTCTGGAAGTGCAGTGTCAGCAATAACAGATGATTATCTTGATAATTATTTTTGGACTGACATGATACCACACATAAAAAATCGGGAATATAAAGCAGCCATAGATTATTTTGCAGACCAATGCAGCGGATTGCTTGCCTTACATGGCAATTCAGGATCGGAAACAGATGGACAATTAGTAAATGGCAATGTCCGTGATTCAGTTTTTTCATATAATGCATTGGATTATGTTGCTTTAGACGATTATAGAAATATGAATATTACGGTGGATTTATCATATGTGGATACTGTAGGGGAAGAACGTTTGACCAATATGGCAATCCAGCAAAGTGTTAGGGAGAACTTCAAACTGACTTCCTTCCCGCCGGGACTGGTGGATACGGTATATGGATATTATATAGCGTATTACATGAATGAAAATGGCGTTTCCACCACACAGGAACTGGCGAATTTCTTTGACGAAACAGAGGATGAACTTCATGATGAATTTATGGACATAACTGTTTCAGAATGGACTTCGGAAATAATTCTGGAGGCTATTGCGGATTCAGAAGGACTGCAGGGAACGGAAGAAGGACTGCAGGAGTACATTTCAATGCGTCTGTCAAGGGATTCCGTACTCAGTGAGGAGGAGTATTATAGCAAAAACGGAATGGATGAAATAGACGGAAAGCAGTATCTGAAAAATTGTTACAAAGGTACGCTGGCAACAGAGTGGATAAAGAAAAACGCTAATATCTCATATGTTAATAAGCCGGATTAGAGATATGCAGTGAGAATAAAAAGAGTCCTACGAATTTCAATGATTCGTAGAACTCTTTTTTTCTCAATTTGTCTGTTTTTTGGCGTAATCAGATAATGCTTTTCTGCTGATCCGCCATATCTTGCCGCCGACTCTGACAGCGGGAATTTCACCGCTGTTTAAGAGGGAATACATGAGGTTCTTCCCTATGCCGAGGGCATCCATTGCTTCTTTTGCTGTCATAAAATCGGAATATTCTTTAAACATATGAACTTTCCCCTTTCTGCCCATGATGGGACTTTGCTGGTTTTATTGTGTTGTTTGTGGCTTATAAACCGACATATTGTTTTGATGTAAAGCATACAGACTGCGTAAATGGCGGAGTCTGGGTGTTTTTGGAACTGCTGTCACCGGAAAAAATAAATTCCGGAAATAACATATTTATCAAAAAAAGGAGGTTGAAAAGCAGGTGAAACGTATTTTTACTAAGGTTCTTTCGATTGCGAAGTGCGTACTGAATGCTGCCCTTGCATTTGCAATAGTGCTTACATTATAGGCGGACTGGAGGTGTGGATGAAGCAGGATGAAAGAGTATGGTTATGGCTATGATTCCGATATGGACTATGAAGAGGAATACAGGGAAGATATGGGAACAGATGGGAAACGCCCTATGTTAGATCATGTCATTGCCTTGTTGAAAGCACTTATAGGAATTTTGGATATCATCAGCGACAGTTTTGAAAAACGAAGATAAAGTCAGAAAGGAGAATTACAATGGCAGCATTAGTAGAATCAATGTTTAGCGTCAGGGAAAAGCCCTGGCATGGTCTGGGAACAATCGTTAAGGAGGCACCGACTTCCGAAGAAGCTTTGAGATTAGCAGGATTAGATTGGGATGTGGTACAGTCACCGATTTATACCAATCACGGAAAGGTAGAAGGCTATAAAGCGAATATCCGGAGCACAGACAGGCAGGTGCTGGGAGTTGTCAGCGACCGTTACAGAATTGTGCAGAATACAGAGGCGTTTTCCTTCACGGATGAGCTTTTGGGGCAGGGTGTCCGTTATGAAACCGCAGGCTCTCTTATGGGAGGAAGAAAGGTATGGCTTCTGGCAAGATTGCCGAGAGAATTTATTATTGCAGGAGAGAGAATCTCTCCATATCTGGTATTCAGCAATACCCATGACGGTTCGGGGGCAGTTCGTGTGGCGGTAACACCAATTAGGGTATGCTGCAACAATACACTGAATCTGGCATTAAGTACAGCAGCCAGAAGTTTCAGCATGGTGCACACCGGGGATGTGAAAGAAAAGGTTTCGGAAGCAAAGCAGACGTTGTTTATGGCAGATAATTACATGGAGAATCTTGGGCGTGAGTTTGAACGTTTGAGAAAGCAGAAAATCAGTGACCAGCAGGTACGGGAGTATATAGACCAGCTCCTTCCGATTGAGCCGGGTGCAAGCAGTGTTACGGTAAAGAATATGAAAAAACTTCGCAATGATATGGCTATGCGTTATTTTGATGCACCGGATCTAAAGGGTGTGGGTAATAATGCATACAGATTTATCAATGCAGTATCAGATTTCGCAACCCATGCAGAGCCAATCAGGAGAACCAAGAATTATCAGGAAAACCTCTTTATGAAGACTTACGAAGGGAATCCGATGATTGATAGGGCGTACCAGCTTGTGGCGGCATAATTCTATGTTACTTTTAAACGGGGCAGATGACATAATGCTACGGTCTTAAAACCGTATGATAGCATTGTGTTTTATCTGCTCTTTTTATTATTTGAAATGGAGGCATAATCAAAATGAAAATCGTTGTGAAAACAGCAGATCTCAGCAGGGAGGAATGGCTGAAATATCGTACAAAAGGTATTGGTGGTTCGGATGTGTCCATCATCGCAGGAATCAATCCGTTTAAGTCTGTGCATCAGCTCTGGCTTGAAAAAACCGGGCAGATAGAGCCGGAACAGACGGATAGTGACTATGCTCATTTTGGAAGTTTGTTAGAGCCGATTGTCCGCAGGGAATTTACAGCGAGGACAGGTATCAAGGTTCGTCAGAAGCACATGCTTTTACAGTCTGAGGATTATCCGTTTATGTTTGCTGATCTGGATGGTGTTATCAATGAAAATGGTGAAATGGCAGTTTTTGAAGCAAAAACTGCTTCCGCATATAAGCAGGAAGTCTGGGAAGACGGAGTACCAGCACCGTATATTTTACAGGTACAGCATTACATGGCGGTTACAGGTGCAAAACGTACTTATATTGCGGCATTGGTCGGAGGCAATCATTTCTTTTATCATGTGGTAGAACGTGATGAAGAAATGATTGGAAAGATTATTGCTATGGAAAAGTATTTTTGGGAAACCCATGTTTTGGGTGGTGTGGAGCCTGTGCCTGACGGCTCGGATGCAACTACGAATTATTTTAACAGCAGATTTAGCCATTCTAATGGCATGACGATTGAACTGCCGGAGGAAGCCCTTTCCATCTGCATGGAATATGACAGACTTTCAGAAGAACTGAAGAAGATTGAGTCGGCGAAAAATGCAGCGGCAAACCAGCTCAAGAGTTATCTGAAAGAAGCTGAGGCTGGGACTGTCGGGGACAGGACGGTTACATGGAAGGAAATCAGTAAAAGTACAGTGGATGCAAAGCGGCTGAAAACTGAGAAGCCGGAAATCTATAACAGCTTTTTGAAAGACAGCAGTTACAGAAGACTTTCTGTTGCCTAGGGGGGTGTTAGATGAATAAGATCATTTTAATGGGAAGGCTTACCAGAGATCCGGAGATACGATACTCCAAGGGTAATAACCCAATGGCAATAGCACGTTACACTCTGGCAGTTGATAAGAAGAAAAAGCGTGAGGATGGTATTACTGCTGATTTTTTCCGTATTGTTGCATTTGACAAGTTTGCCGAATTTGCGGAGAAGTATCTGCAGCAGGGAACGAAAATTTTATTATCCGGTCATGTGCAGACAGGAACATATGAGAAGGATGGTATAAAAATGCCATTCTTTGAAGTCGTTGTGGAAGAACAGGAATTTGCTGAGAGTAAGAACGCAAATCAGGGAAATACATCAAGAGGCAATTCAAGCACTGTGGATTCTGATGGGTTTATGAATATTCCGGATGATATGGAAGAATTACCTTTTAATTAGCAGGAGGAAAAGACTATGGAGCAGAATAAAATACGTCTGCTTCGCTCCGATGAAATTGAATGCAGGATAGGGACAATCAGCGATAAAGGGTTGTCTCTCCTGCTTTATAAGGATGCGAGAGCAGATATGAAGATTCTTGATGAAGTATTCGGTCCTATGGGCTGGAAAAGACAGCACGTTTTAATCGGTGGAAATTTGTATTGTATTGTCAGCGTATGGGATGAAGAAAAGAAGCAGTGGATTGACAAGATGGATGTCGGCACGGAAAGCTATACGGAGAAAGAAAAAGGACAGGCTTCAGATAGTTTCAAAAGGGCTTGTGTTTCCGTTGGGATTGGAAGGGAGCTTTATACGGCTCCTTTTATCTGGGTGTCAGCATCTAAGACCAATATTCAGAAACGACAGGAGGGAAACAAGGAGAAGTTTTTTACTTATGACAAGTTTTCCGTTCAAGGGATTTCCTATAACGATAATAGGGAGATAACGGAGCTTACCATTATCAATCAGGATGGAAATGTAATTTACTCACTGGCAGATAAGGGAAGTGGAGTACAGAAGCCGAAGGCACAGCAGAGAGCAGCGGACAAGCCGAAAGCAACGGCAACTGGGAAAACAAAGGAAGTAGAGAATGCCCATGTTGAGGCAATCAATAAGGAACTGGCAAGAACAGGTGTTGCTTTGGATGCTGTCTTGGAACGTTACGGTGTATCCAGTATTGCGGAGATGTCCGAAGCAACATACAAAAATGCGATTAACAGTTTGAAAAAGACAAAATCGGCAGCATAAAGAACAGGAGGAAACCAATATGACAAATAATGAATTCAGAGAGCGACTGATAAAAGGATTACAAGATAGAATGCCTGACGCAGTAATCGTTCCACAGGATACAAAGAAAAATAATGGAGTGGTATTTTCCAGTATCATTATTCAGGACAATAGCAGCAACATGGCACCATGTATCTACATAGAAGATATGTATTATGACTATCAGAATGGATATACAGACATGGATGGTGTAATTGAATCGGTTATAAAAATATATAAACAGTCCAAGCCGAAGGAGAATTTTAATGTTTCTGAATTTTTGGATTATTCCATAGCTTGCCATAATCTGAAAGGGCGGCTGGTAAATACGGAGAAGAACAGGGAGCTTTTAAAGGAACTTCCTCACAGGAACTTCATTGACCTTTCCTTAATCTATTTTGTGGATGTTACGCGTGATGGCGATTTGGGATGTGCCAGCATCAGGGTAACGAATGATCATATTAAAATGTGGAATGTCACAGAAGAAGACTTATACAGGCAGTTCAAGGAAAACATGGAGCAGGATGACAGGAGCAAGCTTCAGTCTATTATAGATGTGCTGGCAGAGGGCGCAGATTGTCTGCAGGGAGAGATGGATGAAGTACGTGAAAATATGTGCATGATGCCCATGTATGTGTTATCAAACACTCGAAAGTTGGATGGTGCTGTGGAGATACTGAATAACAGAGCCATGGAAAAAGCTGCAGAAACCATTGGAGATGATTTTTATATCCTGCCGTCATCCATACATGAGACAATTCTTGTCCCGGTTATGGGAAATGAAGATGGGGCTGATCAACTTGCGGAAATGGTATCTTGTGTGAATCATTCGCAAGTGCTGGATACAGAGGTTCTCTCTAACCATGTGTATCGTTATTGCAGAAAAAGCAGACAGATTGAACTTGCAGCATAGGAAGGTGACGGAATATGAGACGAAGCAATATGTCGGACAAAGAAATAGAACTAATGAAACGTATTGAAACGGAGCATACAATATTCAAGTACCGTATGCTTGCTTCACCTGCGGTTGAAATATACGATGGATGCAATATCATCTGCTTTTACGAGTGCATATATGAGTATTTCCAGTATGCGGAGGATATTGATAAAAAGTATATTGAAGCCTGTCTGAGATGTGAAAGTATCTTTGACTGCCTTTACCAGTTGTACTTGAAATATGAATATCTTCGCTACAGCCTATGGAACGATATAGAGGAACTGTTAAGTGTATTGGCGAGGGAACAGGAAAGGTATGTCGAAAAGGTAATCCGAGAGGATGTGAAAAAGTAGGTGAGAGAATGGAAGAACTGGAAGAGATTATGGACAACGAATTTTCTACAGAGGTCATCAATAGGCTGAACCGGAAGTATGACAGCATTAGTAAATTGATTTCAGACCACATGGACTCAGAAGCATATGAGAAAATCGAGGAGAAATTTCAGAATCTGCTTGTGGATTCTTCAAAGGATTATTTTGTCCAGGGATTTCTTCGCGGCATGGCGGCAGCGAACAGCAAAATTCCATAAAAGATTGCTTAAAACGGTATGGACTTATGGATATAAGTTATGACCATGCCAAATCCCTTGATTTTTCGTCACTATTAAAACCGCACCAAAACTTAAAAGTTTTGACCATAACATCCCCGAAAGATGCAACATAGGTTCTTTCGGGGATGTTCATTTTTTGGAGGTGGAATATGAAATACGGATATGCAAGAGTCAGTACCAAAGGGCAGGCAAAAGACGGAAACAGCTTAGAACATCAGGAGCATGCTTTGAAAGATGCCGGAGCAGAAGTCATATATATGGATGCCTTTACCGGAACTAAATCGCACCGACCGGAATTGGATAAGCTATTAAAAGACATTCAGAGTGGCGATATGTTGATTGTTACAAAATTGGACCGTATCGCCAGAAGTACCATGCAGGGCATTGAACTGATCGAGGCTCTTGTGGATAAAGGTGTAATAATCCATGTGCTGAATATTGGTATTATGGATAATTCGCCGACAGGAAAGCTGATTCGGAATATCTTTCTTGCCTTTGCTGAGTTTGAGAGAGATATGATTGTGGAGCGTACGCAGGAGGGTAAGAGCATAGCAAAGCAGAATCCGGATTTTAGAGAAGGAAGACCAAAGAAATATTCCAAAGCACAGATGAGCCATGCTTTGGAATTGTTAAATTCATATTCATATAAGAAAGTAGCTGAAATGACCGGAATTTCTGTAAGCAGTTTGCAGAGGGCAAAACGAAAATTACAGAATGCTGATACTATCACAGATTTCCCATAAAAAGGTGCACTGATTTACGGTCAGTGCATCAGAGTGTGGACAACGTATGTTTATTAAATGAGTTGATGTATATTAGTGAAATAAATATACATCAGCTTTTTTTTATGTTATCATTGATAGGCAAGAAAATGATATTTTTTTGTTGTTTGTTGTAGAAGGAGCAATATATGATTGGATATAAAGGTATTGAATTACGACGGGGGATTTTGAGAGCAAAATCTAATGGAACAGGTGTGGGGGATATATTTGAAATGGGAGTTCCCAAGCAGATAGTAGATATTGATGACGGAATGGCTTTTTCTGAGAATGGATATAGCTTTTGTGGAACTATTGAAGCTGTTTTAGAATGGATGGATTTTCTTACTGAGAACAAGTATCGAAACATAAGTGTTGATATGAGATTGTTTGAAATTGATACTCTCGATAGTAATGTTGTTGGAGGAAATGGACATTATAAGGCAAAGCAAATTGTTGTAAATAGAGAAATTGCTTCAGACGAGATAATACAATATTTTAAGAAACATCCAGAGAACCTTTCTTCAGAAGAAAAAAGAGAGGAGTTTGATAAATATTGTGCGGATCAACCACAGCCATACAAATTAATAAAAGAGAAGGACGAAATAAAGAAGCTTATGGTAAAAAGCTGTTTTAGATTTGGACAGAAATCTCTTTGCGTTCAGGATGAAGCGAGTACGGATATGGACAAATGCGAAATGTGTCCTGGAAAAAATTTACGAGGAGATGTATTTGATGATTTGAGGGATTATTGGTATTTGATAGCTAGAAGCAAGCTATATGATGGAGCTGAACTGTCTATGATTGAAGAATATAGCTTATTAGAGAATAATTTGATTGAGAGAGAAAATCTTGAGTTATTAGCTGCTTGGATAGGGAATAAGTGAATGGTGCCGAGTATATGAGAATTTTTCCGGTATAAGTCGAAAGAAAAGGTATAATGTAAATTCCAGTGGATCAATATGACGATAGACCGGAAACTTGATATTTATAGTTAGAGGTTAAAATAATACAGCTACGCATATTAACGAATAAATATGCGTAGCTGTATTATTTTTTTGACTTCATCTACAGTCTAGTGTACTGACTTATGGTCAGTGCATCTCGCTTTTACAACACTAAAATTCAAGGAAGATATTTCCTGTAATCAATAGATTTAGTGTCAATGTGGTTATTTCCCATCTTTGTTTTTGGTGCATCTTTTGCTTTGTAGTTCCATTTCGTTCTTAATGTAAGCGTCTACTTCATATGCCGGGATTAGCCAGTGCTTTCCGGCTTTGAACGCTTTTAGTCTCTGCTCGCGTATTAGGGAGAGTGCTGTGTTTCTGCCTATTCCCAGCAACCTACAAAGTTCTTCCATTGTATATAGTTTGTTATCATCCATAATCATCCTCCTTTATCCGGGTAAGAATGCTTTGATTTACTGTGTGTTAAAGACATCTGGTTAATGCCTTGTTGATGTGCAAATATTTTTTGTTTCCATAAAGGAATGAAGAGGGTAAGCACGAAAAACTTAGTGCGATTACAAACCCAGAGAGATTATTTTTTTTGCTTTGGTAGGTTAAAATGGAAAGAGTGTATTTTTATATGGTTGTTATGATTAAAAATATAAATATGATGCAGACGATTACAACGCACTGGAGACTTTTACAGGATGCATAATAATTTATTTGGTATCAACACAAAAGTAAAATTGTAGAAAAATGTGTGTGACATTTGATGATGATTATGCTTAGGGAGTGGTGGTTAGAATTGGTGAAAAATAAAAGTATCCGTTCCCTGTATATATAATACATGATTTTATGTTTGGAATGAGGTGATACCAATGGATAGAAAAGGAAATAGAAAAGCAGTAAAAAAGGAATATCGTATATCTGCGAGAATAACGAAAAATGAAAAAGAACTCTTGGAAAAAGAGAAAGTACGAAGAAAAACAAAGAGTGATGGAAGATGTATTGTGGAATGTTTAAAGGATTCCGCTAAAAGAGAGGAACAGAGAAAGAAAAGAGCAAGGGAAGCAGGAGTAGTAAAGGAGGAAGTTAGGAATCTCTTTGATACAAATAATCTGGTTGCGAAACTATATCGTTATCAAATGACGCACGAAGATGCAAAGCAGGATAAAGAGTTTAATGAACTGATCGAAACTCTGGAGGAGGTAGGGAAGCGTTTATGCGATTCTGTACACTGACAGTCCCGGATGAGAGCAAATGGGATGAGAAACAAAATAAGATGGTAAGAAGACCTAAATATTACCACAACGAAGAGAGTATAGAGAATCTATTGAAATATGCTGTCCGGTATAGGGAAAACGGGGAAGGAGTGGCATATTATGATGTTGTAAATCTTCCACGGAATGATTTGGATGAGGCTGCATTGGAAATATTAAAAGTTCAGCAGTGCTATGGAAAGGACAAGGGCAGAAGGATGTATCAATTCGTTTTGTCCTTTCATGAAAGAGTAGCCCCATTAGATGCATATTGGGCTGGAACAGTAATCGCATTTGAAGTTTTCCATGATTGCCAGATGTTGTATGCGGTGCATACAGGGACGGAGAATATTCATATTCATTTCGTCCTAAGTTCTGTGAAAGCGGATGGAAAAAAGTGTGATTACAGCGGGAGTAAGTTTACAGAAATGAAAGAACAGATAGAGAGAATTGCCTATGAATTCTTTTATCCCCCAGATGAGCATGCCCGTATATATTCATATGGATTGGGGGCGACAGCAAGCATGGACGAGCTTCTCTCGGATATCAAAAGAAATCTGTGAGTAACAGAATAAGGAGAGCTTTTCCTATTCCATTTCAAAATTCGCATCTATATATTAAACATCACATTTCAAAATAGAGTAAGAGAAGGAAGGGAAAATAAATGCAGCTAGAAGAAATGAAGAAACTTTCCGTAATCAGCTCCGATGTAAGAAAAGTGGCTTTTGATGAGACTGTGGCAGATCTGTTGGGGGAAGATTACAAAAAATGGAATACTGCAGATGTTATTTTTATCAGTGCTTCAACCGGATTAGGGAAAACATATTGGGTTATGAATGTACTTTATGAATACGCTTACAATAAGGGGGAGAAGGTGGCAATTTTTCTCAACCGGAGGATATTGAAAGACCAGGTGTTTGAAGATGCCAGAATGCACGAATGGAGAAGAAACCGGGATAAAGTGGGGTTGTATATATTTTCATACCAGCAACTTGAAGCAGGAGGCGAGAGCGCAGAAACAATTCAGAATATTGTTAGAGGATGTCGTTATGTTATCTGTGATGAATGTCATTATTTTTTGTCAGATGCCCTATTTAACCCCAATGTACAGGAATCCTTTGATTTCCTGACAGAGCTGTATTATCATACTACGCTGATTTTTGTATCTGCAACGATTGAAAAGGTTCAGGAATTGATTGAAAAGAGAATCGTTGATTTGTACAATCAAAGGTTTGTGGACTGGAAGGAGAGGCTGGATGATGAATGGTGGTACAAAAAATCTGGTAAGAAACGGTCATTGGAAGAATATATTGAAATTATGGAAGAAAACGGTGCTCCCTTTAAAACCTATGAAGAATGTGAAATCAGGGGAGAAGGTCCGACAGTACCACATGTAAGGTTGTATGATTTTCACAGAAATTTGAAAGAAAATGTAAGAGTACATCATTTTAGGATGATAGAAGAGCTGGCTCCGCTTGTTACGAACGGACAATACTTTGGAAAATGGTTGATATTTGTAGCAGATAAGAAAAGGGGAAAAAAGTTACAGGAAATGATTGAAGAAAATGGAAGCAAAAAATCTGTATATATAGATTCAGACCTGGTAGGGGACATGGCAAACGGGGATGGAAAAGATGATCCGGTTTATAGTGAAATTAAAAATATTCGTAAATGTGGAAAATTTAACTGTGATGTCCTGATTACAACATCCGTTTTGGATAATGGCGTGAATATTAAAGACCCGGATGTAAAGAATATTGTTCTGATAACGGATGATGAGGTTGAATTTAAGCAGATGCTGGGTAGAAAAAGATTTCTTGCTGAAGATGAGGTTGTTGAAGTTTTCATAAGCTGCGGAGAGAGAAAGACTTTTGTAACGCGGGACAGAGGATATTACAATATTTACTGGATGCTCTGCGATAATCCCGGATTTTCACCGATGGAAGCTTTGAAACTGGCTGCAAAAGATGGGTTTAACAAGCTTTCGTATTACAACACGAATGAATATGGATGGTTTCATAGTAACGAATTAACAATAAGAGCAGCATGGCTTCGCGGTTTATTCTGTAATGAGATGGCTGGAAGGATGCTTGTAAATGAGGATGCTTTTCTTGATAAGCAGTTAGAATGGATGGGGCTCGATTATACTGCAGAATGGAAAGAAACAGAATCAGTGGCTGTCTCGCCGGATGAAGTAGAAAAGGCATTGGAAGTTTTGAGAAAAAGATATGACGAATGGAGTTTTTTTAATAAAGACGGGCTGGATGAAATTTGGAGCAAATTATTTTCAGTCGTTTCAAAGTCAGAGCCAAAAAGATACAAAAATTTTGGTTCGGTTAGAATTGCTACTGTCAATGAAGCATTGAGTACCCGGAGTGAATGGAGTGCTTATCAGATAAAATCCCTTACATCTAAGGGGATTGGGACTGTGTATGAATTGGTTTGCAATGGCAGGCATAGATGCGAAATTGACTGCAATATCACATTGGAACAAATAAGTGTTTTTTTGAAAAAAGGCGGAGTTGGTATTGGAGATGTCGTAAGCTATTTATTCCATGACCAGATGATAGGGCTGAATGATGCATGGATGACTGTTTATGTCAACGAAAAGATGAAAGAATCCAACCAGTTAAAAGAATACATGCTGAAAACAAAACGAGACAATGATAACAAGGAAATGATAGCGGAAATAAGAATTGTAAGGAGAAAAGCAGGAAATGAAGAGTTTCAAGGAAGCAATGGATGAGGAGATTAAGAACACCGGACTGTGCCAGAGCATGGAAAAAGTAATCGAACTATGCGAAAAAGCAGTGAAAAGACAGGGGAAGAAAGTCAGCATAGATCTGCTTCAATGCTATACTTTGGATTTTTTTCAAAAGGCATTTGAACTACAGATATTGCTTCCGCAGGAAATTTTTAACACAGAAGAGAATATTCAGAAGTACAATGATGCATTATGGGAGGATATTGAGGTTGATTTATTGCAAAGACAGATAGAAGGATACAATATGCCGACTTCATCATCTGAGCGGGAAAAATACATAACAAATATAAGAAATTTGAAAGCAGAGATAGAAGAAAATAACCAAAGGAAGACATTGAGGAATAGTGACAAGTCAAAAAAGAATCTGGCATTTAGGTATTGGGTTGGAGATCGGACACAGGATTTTGCAGTAATTAGCGACACACGAAAAGATGTACCAAAAGATTCTTTAGGATGGGCACTGTTTCCATATTATGCACTTATCTGGGAAGATGGATATGTTCCTAATGAAATTGGGATAGAAAGAGTAAAATATTTTAAGCCTGTGTATATATTGAGTATGTTTCTGGGAGAAAGCAGTAATACAAGGGGACATTGCATGTTCCAGGCGTTTATAACTCAGGTCAATCATAGTTACCGAAGATTTACTGGAAAGAGCAGAAGTGAACGGAGGGAAAGTGATGCACAGATAGCAAAAAGGAAGGATAGAGCTGCAACAGAGTGGGTTACAGAATTTGTGAGCAGCATAGAAAAACTTCATGCTACAGTATCCGTAAAAATTGCAGAAATGAAAAAAAGCAAGGAACCGTTGTCCGAGGAAGTGATTGTGTTAATAAGAGAGATTTGTGAGGCATATATGGATTTTTCCCACCATCATATTGGCGAGATGCTGAATGAAATTGAAGCAATCAATCATGATAGAAATGGACAGATGGAGATTGACGAATGTGGACAGTGGTTTCAAAAAAATGCGGGAAAGATGAAGGCAGACATGGAGCAGTGCATAAATCATATCTGGAATTGCATTGAGCTTCTTTCCAATAATTCCAATGAAGCATGGAGAAGCCAGAAAGTATTTTCGGCAGATATAGAGTATCTGAAAGGGATTATAAAATATGCTTCAGAAAACGATGTTGCATACAGTAAGGCTCTATTTGTCAGGTGCCTGGATGATCTGACAGATTGGGTATTGTATTCACAATATTTGGATTCATGCAAACATGGCAAGCTAAAAGGCAAAACTGAAATCAAAAGTGGGAGAACGGATTTCGTAATGTATTCCGGTCTGGCTCTCAGGCAGGTTTCTATTGAAACGATAGATACTGCCTATGTTACTAAAAATAATCCGTTTGATGTCAATAGATTAAACGGCGATTTTTGGCATTATGCGCAGATATTGAAGAACAGACTGACAGATATGCTTCCGATTTTAAGCTTGAAATCGGATAGTTCGTTTTCGCCTAATGAGCTTTTTGAGAAAAAACTTAAATTGGAATTTAAGTATCATGACAGGATTTTTTCAAATCTCTTGGAATGTGGCGACCAGAACCTTGGAGATAAGGAAGTGTTGTGTACATTCTTTGAAGCGGTATATGAAAAAAGGCTTGCTGAAAAATATTTTGAAAAAATTTCGTGAAGATGGGTTCTTTTTCAATCTTTGCGTTGTAGGCATCGTGCGATAATAAGCACTGTATCAAAAGAATAAAGACCAAATACCGGAACAAATTGCTTGTCCCGGTATTTTTTTTGCAAAAATGATTATAACGGCTGTGATTTTGGCCGTTCAAAAGACGTGGTTTTCGTGGGTTTTCGCTTATGTTTTTTTAATGAAAATAGTTGTAAAATACGTTCAATGAAGCTGAAAACGGGTAAGCCGTGAGGTTAAAAACATATTGTTTTTAAGGAAAGGAGGATTATGGATGGGAAATATTATCAATTGGGACAAAGAAAAGGGATGCGTGGTAGATGTTATTCCTGTAGAACAGGAGGCACAATGCAACTGCCTAACAGAACCAGTTTCTGCTGAACCAGAAAAAGTCATAGAGGATAAAAAAGTATATCTTGCTCAGGATATCCAAAATTTATTAGGAATCGGGCGGAGCCGCTGTTACACATATCTGGAAGAGGTTTATAAGAAACAGGAGCCCTTCCGGGTAATCAAAATCGGAAAGCTGTTCCGCATACCGAAGAAGTCTTTTGATAACTGGTTAAACGGATGCGGATAGGAAAGGAGGTATTATGTGGCTGGAAAATCAAAAAATGTAAGCGTCTTTAAGAGGGGAAATTCCTGGTATCATTATGTCAAAATACTTCGGGATGATGGAAGCACCGGTTATAGTAAGAAAGGTGGCTTTTCGACGGCTGCTGAAGCCGAAAGGAGTTATAGGCAGCATGAGGAAGAATTCAAAAAAGCATATAGGACTTACCAGATGTCAAATAAAATAAATACAGATATAGGGTTAAAGGATTATCTGATTTATTGGTTTGAGGAGATGTATTCTTCAAGAATAGAGAATACAACCCGTATGGTAGGTGCTTATACTCTGTACGATCTGATACTGCCACATATGGAGCAGGACATTAAGCTTCGTTTGGTAAATGTGGAGTATCTGGATTCTCTTTTGAAGATGGCTGCCAAAGCAACGGAGTCTGCAGGAAACAAATGTCGGGAACTTCTCAATATGGCTTTTAAAGATGCGGTAACACAAGGATATGTAAAAAACAATCCCGTGCCGGGAACGATGCCGTATAAGCGTAAAAAGACGAATGTGATTATTCTGAGTAAGGAAAAGTTGAGGGTTTTGCTTGCAGCAGCCTCTAAAAGTAACTGGTACTTGGAAATTCTGTTGGCAGTATTTTGTGGTCTGCGGAAGGGTGAAATCGGAGGTTTAAAATTCTCTGATTTTGATATGGAGCAGGAAACGGTTTCAATTAGACGACAAATTACATCTAACCCCATAATTCCTAAAGGGCAAAGCAAACCGGAAGAGTACCAGATTATAGAACGTGCTCCAAAGACAGAAAACAGCTATCGAACCATAAGGGTTCCGGCTGCCGTATTAAAGGAAGTTAATATAAGGAAGAAACTTGTAGAGAGCAATCGGGAAAAACTCGGTGATTCTTATTTGGATTATGGCTATATCTCAAGTCAGGAAAATGGATTGCCACATGGAACAGCATCTTTTAATGTCGCATTGTCAAAACTTTGTGAGAGAAATGCACTACCCCATGTAACAGTACACGGATTAAGGCATATGTACGCTACAATTCTTGTAGAACAGGGCGTTCCTTTAGTGAAGATTTCTGCGTTGCTCGGTCATTCCTCTGTGAATACGACATTTGAATATTATTGTGAGGTGATGGATGAAAATGATAAGATTATTTCCTTTTTAAACAGCACATTTATACCGGAAGGAGGCGTTGGGTGAAATGCTGGATATGTCAATACAGAATTACATAGACTGGTATGTAAAACCTGTAATGAAAATAAGAAATGGATATGGCTTCCGTGTTATTTTAAAATATGCAGATGGTACGGAAAAATCTCAGCAGAAAGCAGGCTTCCCTACAAAAAAGGAAGCCGAAAAAGCAAGGGAGCGGACAATAGCAGAACTTTACAATGGAAGTTATATTGTGTATGCCAATATTCCGGTCAGGGATTATATGGAATATTGGCTGGAAAATGATATCAGGGAGAGGTCAAAAAGTGAGGAAACATATTATACCTACTCTGAAATTGTGAAGAACCATATTATACCCGTCATCGGGAATAAAAGAATGGCAGAAGTAAATGCAGGAGATGTTCAAAAACTGTTCAATTCTAAAACGGAGTATTCAGTATCTGTTGCTAGATTGGTAAAAACAGTAATGAACATCTCTTTTCGCTATGCGGTAAATCACAAGTTTATAGCGGTAAATCCCACAAAGGGAATCAATTTACCGAAAAAGGTGGTAAAAAAAGCTTATCATGTAAGAACGATTGATACGCAGAAGACGCTCACCGCAGAACAGATTATGGTTCTCATAGAAGCAAGCAAAGGAACGCCTATTCATATGCAGGTGTTGTTTAATGTACTGATGGGCTTAAGGCGCAGTGAAATTAACGGATTAAAGTATTCGGATGTTGATTATGTCAACCGGACACTCACCGTTCAAAGGCAGTTGGGGAAAAAGTTAAATGGGAAGAAGGAAGATTTTGCTCCTAAGACATTTACCAAACAGGAAGTGGGACTGAAAAGTGAATCCAGTTATCGTACGCTGCCAATTCCGGATTATGTTTTTGAAGCAATCCTAGAGCAAAGGAAGTGGTATGAAAAATGCAGGAACAGGAGAAAAAAGGAATTTAAGGATCTGGATTATATCTGCTGCTCCAGTTATGGCAGACCCCGGAGTAAGAGTTTTCATTGGAAGCATTATAAGAAACTGCTCTCAGATAACGGTCTTCCTGATATACGCTGGCATGATCTTAGAGTTACCTTTTGTACCCTGCTTTTGAAGAATGACTTTAATCCAAAAGCGGTATCGAAGCTGATGGGGCATGCGAAGGAGATTATTACAATAGATGTGTATGGTGATAATCAGGGAATTATAGCCGACTGTGTACCGGAGATTGCTGATTTCATGGAGGAAGTGATGCCAGGACCAGAAACGGACGATGAATTTAAGGAAGAACTTCTGGATATTGTAATAGATACCAGAGAATACTTAGATGAGGTATCTTAAAAATGTTTATGGTATGATTCATACAATAAAGGAACAAATGTTCGGAAATAATAGACAACTATGTATATTTGTGCTATACTAAAAAGTAATTTCGTTCCATTTAGTCCATGCTGTGATACGTGGGGTTGTGGAGTAAGGAAAACTGGAAAAGGTTACGCTCATTCGTCCAGAGGGTGTTCTTGATGAAAAGTGAAAATGCATATGGACGAATTTTGGGCGAATAGACGAACTTTTTTATTATCAAATGATGGAGGTGGTTTTGTGCAAACTGAACAAAGTATATTTAAACTTCACAGCGAGTATCAACCAACCGGGGACCAGCCTCAGGCAATAGAAGCACTAGTGAATGGTTTTAAGGAAGGTAATCAATTCCAGACTTTACTAGGGGTTACGGGTTCTGGCAAGACCTTCACTATGGCAAATATCATAGCGAAGTTAAATAAACCCACACTGATTATCGCGCATAATAAAACTTTGGCGGCACAGTTGTATGGTGAATTTCGAGAATTCTTCCCGGAAAACGCGGTAGAATATTTTGTGTCCTACTATGATTATTACCAGCCGGAGGCATATGTACCATCGACAGATTCTTATATTGAGAAGGATTCTTCTGTTAATGACGAGATTGACAAGCTGCGCCACTCAGCAACAGCAGCCTTGACGGAGCGTCAGGACGTGATCATTATTGCCAGTGTGTCCTGTATCTATGGACTGGGGAGTCCCATTGATTACCAGAATATGACCGTTTCCCTGCGCCCGGGTATGATGAAGGAAAGGGATGAGGTCATTCATCGTCTGATTGATATCCAGTATACGCGGAATGATATGGATTTTCAGCGTGGTACTTTCCGGGTTCGTGGCGATGTAGTGGAAATCTTCCCAGTTTCCGAGTCAGAGCGGGCAATCCGTGTTGAATTTTTTGGCGATGAGGTGGACCGGATTACTGAGATTGATGTGCTGACGGGAGAGGTACTGTCTGAACTGGAGCATATGGTAGTTTTTCCGGCATCTCACTATGTTGTGGACAAAGATTCCATGGGGCGGGCAATCCGTGATATTGAGGCGGAACTGGAGGACAGGGTGCGTGTCTTTCAATCACAGGACAAGCTGCTGGAGGCGCAGCGTATTGAGGAACGGACCAATTTCGATATCGAGATGATGCGGGAGACAGGATTTTGTTCTGGTATCGAGAATTATTCCAGACACTTGTCAGGATTGAAGGAGGGAGAACCACCTCATACACTGTTGGATTATTTCCCGGATGATTTTCTGATCATGGTGGATGAGTCACATATTACGATACCGCAGATTCGTGGAATGTTTGCCGGAGACCGTTCCCGTAAGACCACGCTGGTAGATTACGGATTCCGTCTGCCCTCTGCTCTGGACAACCGTCCTTTAAATTTTGAAGAATTTGAGAGCCATATCAATCAGATGCTGTTTGTCTCTGCCACTCCAAACGTATATGAGAAAGAGCATGAACTGGCAAGAGTAGAGCAGATCATCCGTCCTACCGGACTGCTTGACCCGGAGATTACTGTCCGTCCGGTTGAGGGACAGATCGATGATCTGTTAAGTGAAGTAAACAAGACGATAAAAGCAGGCAATAAGGTGATGGTCAATACGCTTACCAAGAAGATGGCAGAGGATCTGACCGACTATCTGAGAGAGGCAGGTGTCCGGGTAAAGTATCTTCATTCAGATATCGATACTCTGGAACGTTCAGAGATTATCCGTGATATGCGCCTGGATGTATTTGATGTACTGGTAGGGATCAACCTGCTCCGTGAGGGGCTTGACATTCCGGAGATTGGTCTGGTGGCTATTCTGGATGCGGACAAAGAGGGATTTCTCCGTTCGGAAATCGCTTTGGTGCAGATTATCGGACGAGCTGCCAGAAATGCAGAGGGGCGTGTTATCATGTATGCGGATGTGATGACAGATTCCATGAGCCGTGCCATTGGCGAAACAAACCGCCGTCGTCAGATTCAGAAAAATTACAATGAAGCACACGGAATCACACCACAGACGATTAAGAAAGCGGTGCGTGATCTGATCCGTATTTCTAAGAAGGCAGAAGAGGGAAGTGCAGAGGATGTACAGAAGGATTTGGAATCCATGAACCGTAAGGAACTAAACATCCTGGTAAAGAAGATTACCAAGAAAATGCATACAGCGGCAGCCGAGTTAAATTTTGAGTTGGCAGCATCCCTGCGTGACCAGATGATGGAGGTAAAAAAACATTTACAGGAGCTGGATGATGCTGGAAAATAAACAGGATATCGTATGGAAACGAGATATCCCTGCTGGCGTAAGATGGCTCGGAAATGAGGTAAAATGAAAATAGGAGTAGATTATTATCCGGAACAGTGGGATGAAACATTATGGGAACAGGATGCAGAAAAAATGGTGCAAGCTGGTGTACGGATCGTGCGGATGGCGGAGTTTGCATGGAGCCGTCTGGAGCCGGAGGAAGGAGTCTATGATTTTGACTGGCTGGACAGAGCAGTGTCCCTTTTTACGGACCAGGGAATAGAAGTGTTTTTATGCACCCCTACCTGTACCCCTCCCCTGTGGCTGTTTGAAAAATATCCAGAGGTGATCCAGATTGACAAAAACGGACAACGGATACCGATTGGAATACGGGGACACCGCTGTATGAACAGTCCGGTTTACCGTCAGCTGTCAGAGAAGGTGATTCGTCAGATGGTGTCCCGTTATCGGGATAATCCTATGGTGATCGGTTATCAGATTGACAATGAGCTGGAAGCAAACCATTGCCGCTGCCCGGTATGTCAGGGGAAATTTAGGGACTGGATGGAAAAGAAATATGCAGATATTCAAACAGTAAACAAGGCATATGGAAATACAGTCTGGAGTGGAGAATATTCCTCTTTTTCACAGGTGATGCCACCGATGGGAGAGCATACACAGTGGCAGAATCCTTCCTTGACTTTAGATTTTAACAGATATGCTTCTGACAGTACTGTAGATTATGTGGAGTTCCAAAGCAGATTGATCCGCAGTATCGATAAAAAAGCATTGATTACTACGAACAACTGGCTCTGTGAAAATATGCCGGATTTTTACCAGATGTTTGAAGAATTGGATTTTGTATCCTATGACAACTATCCCGCTACAAAACTGCCGGATAGTCAGCAGGAGATTTATTCCCATGCCTTCCATCTGGATTTGATGAGAGGCATCAAGCAAAAGAATTTCTGGATCATGGAACAGCTGAGTGGCAGTGTAGGAAGCTGGATGCCGATGTCGCCTGCTCCGCGTCCAGGGATGCTGAAAGGGTATGCCCTTCAGGCGATTGCTCACGGTGCAGATGCAGTGTTGCATTTCCGCTGGAGAACAGCAGTGTCGGGGGCAGAAATGTTCTGGCATGGGATACTGGACCACAGCAATATACCGGGGAGAAGGTATCAGGAGTTTTCAGAACTTTGCGAGACGGTCAATGGATTGCAGGAGTTGAACGGCTCTGTCATACAGAACCGGGTTGCTCTTTTATACGGTTCTGACCAGGAATACGGTTTTAAACTGCAGCATCAGACAGAGGGGATGTACTATCTGGAACAGTTAAAGTCACTGCACGACGGATTTACCAGTATTGGAATCGGTGTAGATATTATTGATGAAAATGCTGATTTATCTGGTTATGATATTATTTTGGCTCCTACACTGTATATCGCAAAAGAAAATGTAGTAAATAATCTATACGATTTTGTGGACAAGGGAGGAAGCCTTGTGTTGACAAACCGTTCCGGTGTAAAGGATGCATGGAATAAGTGTATTATGTCGCCGCTTCCTGCTGTCTTTTCTAAACTGGTTGGTGCTCATGTGACAGAATATGATCCTGTTGGTGTACAGACTCAACCGGTACGGCTGGTCGATCAGACATGGAAAATACACTGGAAGAAAACTTGTCAGAATATGGATTCTGCTATAGGCAGAGCAGAAGAGAACAGTATTTCAAAACTGGAAAGAAAAGGAGAAATGGGTGTCTGGGAGACCTGTTTTTGTACCCAGTGGTGTGATTTGCTGAAGCTGGACACTGCCAGAGCAGTTGCTGTATATGGGGACCAGTTTTATGAAGGGATTCCGGCAATTACAGTCAACGATTTTGGAAGAGGCAGGGCATATTATCTGGGAACAGTTTTGGAACGGAAGATGTACATTACTCTGGCAAAAATCCTTGCAGAAGAAAAGCAGATGACATATATCGCAAATCTTCCGCTGGGAGTAGAGATTACACAGCGGAAGAGAGAACAGGAATGCTGGAGCTTTCTTTTTAATAATACAGATAAAGTACAGCGTTTTTTGCCGGAACTTGTGACAGGGAAAGCATCCGATGATAACCTGCAGAGGTTGGTCCTGGTGCAGGAAAAGGTAGGATCAGGGAAGGAAGTCTGGGAGTTGCAGCCATTTGAGATGCAGATCAAGAAATGCAGATAGATGTTGGATTGGGAGTTTGAAGTGCAGAAAATCATGATTGCACATTTTTACAAATCATATTATAATAATAAGTAAGGAATTGTACGATTAAAATGACAGGCAGGAGGTGATGATATGACAGTTTCAGCGATTTCGGGATATGGTCAGATCCAGAATATCTATGCATATCACAACACGCATTATAATCAGATGCAGACAGTGCCTGTGACACCGGTGCAGAAAACAGCAGGCGTATCAAAGATCTCTGATGAGGAGGATTCCCTGCGTCTGGCTGCAACCTACCGTCCGGCAGAGGATGAAATAACTGGAATTGAGAATACGGCGGTTGCAAAACAGACAGAAAAGTTAAAAGATTTCTATGAAAAGGGACAGGAGCTTCATTATAACAGATCCAATCCCTATGAAGCTGCCCGAATGTCTGTTGATGGGATGCTGGTTGCAGGGATGAATATTGATCTAATGGCTTAATAGTATTCCGAATAGAAAGAACGTAATGACACACGATGTAAAAGTCGCTGTGTCATTTTACTTTACGGGATGCCTGACGATTGTAGTATAAATGAAAGGAAAAATAGTTTATGAAATGGTGGCAGAGGATATTTTTTTCAGCAGTCAGTCTGATAGGGGGATTTATTTCTCTGGATTATTTATATTTCGCATTTGGGTTGTTGACTAATAGCAGACCCAATAGTAGTTATCATAGTTCGCAGCAGGGGATTTTGATACAGCTGGCAGGCGCAGTTTTATTTCTGGTATGGTTTTTACTGATGGCGGTTTATACCAGATTTTTGAGAAGTGTTTCATTGAAAATTGATTACATGGAAAAGGATTCCAGGACGGGAAAACAGAAGGTAAAACGAAAGTGGTTTGACATCATATTACAGTATGCTTTTATGCTGACAGGTGCAGTGCTGCGATGGGGATATTTGAATCTTTTTTTATTTTCCTGATCAGTTATTCTTTTGTTGTCTGTAGGTAAAAATTATGTTATACTTTTAACGAAAACATTTACGTGATAAATTGAAATAAAGGAGTCCTGGAATGGCATCTATAAAGGATATAGCAAAAATGTGCGGGGTATCGGTAGCTACCGTCAGTAAAGCATTAAATGATAAAGAGGATATTGGTGAAGAAACGAAAAGGCATATCAAAGAGGTTGCCAAGAAAATGGGGTATTTTCCTCAGTATTATGCCAGAGCGATCCGTATGAATAAGAGCTTTAATATTGGAGTGCTTTTTGTAGATGAGGCCATGAGTGGTCTGACACATGATTATTTTTCTAATATTTTGAACAGTTTTAAGGTGACAGCAGAGGGAAAGGGATATGATATCACTTTTATAAACAGTAATAAAAAATATAAAAAAAGCAAAACATATTTGGAGCATTGCAGATACCGGGGGTTGGATGGGGTTGTTATTGCATGTATAGATTTTGGAAATCCGGAAGTGCTGGAACTTGTGGAAAGTGATATTCCTCTGGTGTCGATTGACTATAAATTTAAAAATAGAGTTTCTGTTATATCCAACAACTATGCGGGGATGAGTGAACTGGTGGAATACATTATTTCCAAAGGACATGAAAAGATTGCTTATATTACAGGTGACAGTACATCTGTTGTAACCCAGTCCCGTATTGAAAGCTATACCAGGACCATGGAGAGTCATGGACTGGAGGTGCCGGAAGGCTATGTACTTCCGTCAGAATACCGTAATTTACAAAAGGCAAGTGCATACACAAAACAGCTTCTGGAGATGGAAAATCCTCCAACCTGTATTATTTATTCGGATGATTATTCTGCTGTGGGAGGGATTGGACAGATTAAGTCCATGGGACTTCAGATTCCAGAGGATATTTCGGTAGCCGGCTATGATGACATCTTTATTGCGGGACAGTTACAGCCTAGATTGACAACTGTACGGCAGGATACAGAAATGATCGGGAAGAAGGCAGCAGAAAAATTAATCGCATTGATAGAGAAAAAGAAGAATGTCTCTACACGTCCGATTGTGGTAAATGCTACTTTGGAAAAAGGAGAATCCATACAGGATTTAAAGGAAGAAACAACCACGATCTGAAAAGCTCCTATTGTTTTATGAATGAAAAGCAGTTTCCAAAAATTGCTTGACAAGCCTTGTATTACATAATATAATGATTCAATGTGGCGTGTAAAATACTTAAGCCAAAGCCCCGGTAACAGTATTTTTGTGCCTTAATAGTAGAATTCAGTTCATTCGTTGAGAACAAGTTAGGAGGTACTGGGATGAAAAGTTATATGGCTAACCCATCCAAGATTGAAAGAAAATGGTATGTAGTTGATGCTACAGGACATACATTAGGACGTCTCACTTCTGAGATCGCATCCGTATTGAGAGGTAAAAATAAACCTGTTTTTACACCTCATGTTGACACAGGTGATTATGTGATCGTGATCAATGCTGATAAGATTAAGGTAACAGGTAAGAAGCTCGAACAGAAGATTTATTATAATCATTCCGATTATGTTGGTGGAATGAAGGAGACAACACTCAAGGATATGCTCGCAAAGAAGCCTGAGTATGTGATCGAACATGCAGTAAAGGGAATGCTTCCAAAGGGACCACTTGGTCGTCAGATGATGACAAAGCTTCATGTATATGCTGGTGCAGAGCACAATCATGAGGCACAGAAGCCAGAAGTATTAGAAATTAAAGAGAGAGCATAATTGAGAGGAGGAAACGACATTGGCTAATAAATTTTATGGAACAGGCAGAAGAAAAAGCAGTATTGCCAGAGTATATTTAGTACCTGGTACCGGTAAGATTACAATCAACAAGAAAGATATGGATCAGTACTTCGGACTGGAAACATTAAAGATTATTGTTCGTCAGCCACTGGAGGCTACTAATACAACTGATAAATATGACGTTAAGGTAAATGTACACGGTGGTGGATTTACTGGTCAGGCTGGTGCCATTAGACATGGTATCGCAAGAGCTCTTCTGACAGTAGATGCAGATTTCCGTCCTACCTTAAAGAAGGCTGGTTACTTAACTCGTGACCCTCGTATGAAAGAGCGTAAGAAATACGGTCTCAAGAAAGCTCGTAGAGCTCCACAGTTCAGCAAGCGTTAATTTCAAGAGAATACACGAATTTATGAAACCCTTGAAAATCAGGTATTTTCAAGGGTTTTTTTGTCAAGGGAAAATGTAATATTGCTGGTTTTCCTTGACAAGATTTGCAGATAATGTTAGTATTATCAGCAAATTTAATATGTCTGTTTTTCAGTGTTGTCTTTGGACATGAAAGGGGAAGTTCGGTGAGAATCCGTCGCAACCACCATTACCGTGATTTGAAATCCTTGATTTTAATAAGTCGGAATACCTGCTGGAAACAGGGTTATCTGGGGTTGACCCGTAAATCACTTTTGGGTAAGGAAGAGTGCAGCCGTTTAATGTAAGTACCACAGGAATTGTTGCATTCTTCTGGTTATTTTAACTTGCAAAAAGCTATGTTGCACATTTTTACTTTTATGTAGTAGAAATGTGCTTTTTCTTTTTGTGTGAAAGACAGGAGAAAGAAGAATGGTGAAACTTACAAGAGAGGACTGTATCCTTGCGATAAAACAAAAAGCGGATGAACTCGGACGTTTTCCGAAAAAATCTGATTTTGATGAGGGAACGGTCAGCATGATCAAATCCTTTTTTGGTCCGTGGCCAAGAGCATTAGAAGCGGCAGGGATAAAAGAGCCGAACCAGGAACGCATCAACAGAAAAAAGGAGAAACGACAGCGAGCCAGGGAGAACCAGATAAAATACAGAAAAGAACATCCCAAAAAACATGGGTAAATATGGAGGTTAAAATGAAAAGAAGACTTATATCCCTGTTGCTTGCCGTTGCGGTAACATTGTCGCTGTTGCCGGTTATGCCGGCAGACGCACAGGCGGAGACGAAAACACCCTGGAATGGAATTACAAAAACGGAACCGGCACAAGTGGAAGGTGTATATCAGATCAGCAGTGCGGAAGAACTGGCATGGTTTGCTGATTATGTAAACACTTTAGGTGATGCGGATACTGGATTGGTAGACGAGGATGCAGTTTTAACAGAGGATATTGATCTGGGGAATCAATCCTGGACTCCGATTGGATTGACAGCCTATATTGTAGATGCTTATGCAGGTACCTTTGATGGACAGAATCACACGGTATCTGGATTGAAAATGAATGCTACAGCTGCAAATTACGGACTTTTTGCAATGGTCAATACAGGAACTGTTAAGAATTTAAAGGTGGAAGGCTCAGTAGAGTCAAATAATGTTGTCGGAGGAATTATTGGCAAATTACAGACCGGAACGGTAGAAAACTGTTCTATGAGCGGTTCTGTCGTTTCTACGGGGAAAACCAATAAGGGTTATGCCGGCGGCATTATTGGTACAATCGCTGCCAAGGATGCCGTTGTAAAAGGGTGCTGTAACACGGCATCTGTCAGCGGAACATATGCTGGTGGGATTCTGGGGTACAATAAAAATGCAGCGGTTATCAGTCATTGTTATAATACTGGGGAAATTACCGGATCTACCCGGAGTGCCGGAATTGCCGGCCAGCAAAGCGGTGGTTCGATCAGCTATTGCTACAGCATAGGAAAAAGTACGAATGGTATTTCTGGCTTCAGTAATGCCACAGTGACAAACTGTTATTATCTTGCAGAAAATACAACAGATGAAACCTCAGCACCTGGCGGGACAGCAACTGGCTATGAAGTGATCACTGACAAAGAAGCACTTTTAATTAATCTGAATGCAGGGAATGAGATTCTCTTCCATGGGGATGAAAAAAACAGCAATGCCGGGTATCCGGTTTTGGGATGGCAGCTTATTTCCTCTGTTCTATCCGTGCCGGTTACAAGTGTTAACATTCTTGGAAATGTGATTACAGGTGCCACATTGAATGCACAGGCGAAGGGTGAGGGAGATCAGACAGCGACTAATGTGAAATATCAGTGGGCAGTTTCTGCAGACAAAGAGATTTTTACCAATCTGGAGAATGAAAACAGTAGTACCTTTACGATTCCGGATGAAATGGAATATGTCAATCAATATATCAGACTTACCGCAGTTGGAGAGGAAGAATCGGAAGCCTCTTTTATTGTTGGACCTATTGCCAAATCTGATGCCCTGATGGAAAAGGAAAATCAGGAAAAGGTGCAGGAGGCAAAGGCATCCCTATCATTACATACCACGGTGATAAAAGAGGCTGCTACATTAGACCTTCCAAAAGAATTTAAGGGCTGTTCCATTCAGTGGACAAGCAGCAATCCAGATATTATCAGTGACACAGGAGTTGTTATGTTGCCGGAGAAGGATATTGTAAGTGTAACGTTAACAGCGGACATAACCTGTGGGACAAAAACTGATACAAAGGAATTTGTAGTTGACGTCTGGTCTGCTAATGTGGATGCCAGTGTATATCTCCGGAAAGTGCTGGACAGTATGGAGTGGAATTTTAAAAGTTTAATGCCTGTTTTTGGAGAGGATACCAATATCTTAGTTAAATTCAAAAATATTTTAAATGAGAAGGGATTTGATGGTGTAGCGGTCACAGTACAGTCCACAGAAGATGAAAATCTGATATCCAGAAATGGAAAAATTTATTATCCGGCAATACCGGAAGGCGGAAGTTTTGCAAATGGCAGACAGGTGCAGGTATTTTTCTGTCTGACAGTGGGGGACGAGAGTGCAACCTATCCTACGACGAATACCTATTCTCTTCTGGTGCCGTGGGATACCAGTGATATAGGAAAAATACTGAATGATTCGGCAGATGCCGTTCTGACAGAAGAGGCACTCTGTGGTGACAATGAAAATCTGTCTTCTGTTGTATCGGACCTGACATTACCTTCCTGTATGGATGGTGATAAGTATTCCTTTGGACAGATTACCTGGAAATCTTCGGATGAATCGCATCTTGCTATCAGTGATGAAAATAGAAAGAGTGGTGCAGATTCTCTTTATAACCCATATGTTGGCAAGGTTTATCAGGATGGGGAACAGCATACGGTAACTCTGACAGCAACGGTTAAAAATCCATCCACAGATATCACAGTAGAAAAGAAATTTGACATTATCATTCAGGCTCTTTCTGAAGAGGACCTGAATCAGACTCTGGATGGAATGGAAAAGATTTTGGACTGTTATACACCGGACAAATTGACCGACTTTTCAACGAAAGAGAAATTGGATACTGCCTCCGTAAAAAACGATATCCAGCTTGTCATTCCTAAAAATGTAGTAACGGCACAGGAGCTTGCTGCTTTGGACTATGGCAGGTATTGGGATTATTGGAATTATAAATTTACCGTGACCAGTTCAGATACGGATGTGATTGAAATCAATCGTTTCCGTGCTAATGTATACAGACCATTGGGAGAAGACAATTCCTCAGACAGGCAGGTAACCTTGAACGTCAGTATGGCAAGCAAAAACAATCCGAACCTGTCTGTATCAAAAGAGATTGTGGTTACGGTGAAACATCTGAGCAGGGTGGAGATCAACAAGGCACTTGCCCTTATGGATCAGGCGAAAACAAATTATGCAGCAGGTCTCCTTGGAAATAATACAGATGTTTACAGTGTGATTGATAATCTGACTCCGTATAAAGAAATTGTCTGGAATGCTGGGAAAACAGGAGTAGAATTTATTTATAAGAATGCAGACAGGAAAAATGATGGCATTTTTGTTGATGAGCTTCCGGACTGGGAGGAGCAGGAGGACTGGCGTTTATTCCGTACCAGCAACAGAGAACTGCTATCCAATGAAACATTGATCCTGAATGAGACACCGGCAGAGGATACCTTTGTTAAAATCAACAGTGTATTGACAGATGCTAATTTTGGAAAATATTATACCAAGTTTCAGAATGATAAGGAGTATGACGCAGAAGCTCTGATAAAATTTAAGCAGCTTTATAAACAGCCGGTCAGTGCATATATTATGGCGGTAGGAGCCGGCAATTATACAGCAGACTTCTCTGTCATGACAACAAAGCAAAAAGAGGCATTTTACCAGTCTTCCTTGTCCGCATATAAAAATGAACTGGATCAGCCGATAGAGGTAAGCTTTACCTTGATCGGAGCGGAGGGGACAGAAATTATTTCCAAAACAAAGGAATCTTCTTTTACAAAGGGTGCAACCGTTTTTGATGTATTCAAAAAAGTGTTGGCGGACAACCAGATACCATATACTGCAGAGGGAAGCTATATCAAATCCATTAACGGAGTTTCAGAGTTTGATTATGGGGACCGTTCCGGATGGATGTATACGGTTGGCAATGTGCTGGTGAATTCCTATATGAATGCTCAGGAGCTTTCAGGTGGTGAAGAGATTGTAGTACAGTATGTCAAGGATTACACACTTGCAAATAAACCGCAGCAAGAGCCAGATAAAAAACCAGATGGTGAAAAGGATGATCCGGATGATTCTAAGGTTGATGATGGCAATCAGAATGATAATCCGGTTAATAACCAGAATCCGGGAAAAATTCCAGACAGTGGCCAGAATAATGTTCAAAATAACAATTTGGAAGATCAGGGAAATCCAGTGGAGAAGCCGGTTGGAACTGAGAAGAAAAAGGTGATAAAAATATTGAAGCTTACCGGTTATAAAAAAGGAACCAAGAAGATATCTGGTAAGACTCTGAAAGGCAGTAAAGTAGTTATCCGGATCGGCAAAAGGAAGTATTTAAAAATAGCTGGAAAAAAAGGGAATTTTACGGTGAAAGTAAGCAAAAAGCTGAAACACAATACAAAGATCAAGGTTACGGTGTCTAAGAAAGGCTATAAGAGTAAAACAAAAAGATACAGGGTAAAATAAATCTTTCGTAAATAAAAAACGAACTGTTTAAAGAAAAAGTCAGATTACTGTTAGGTAATCTGACTTTTTTAGGGAAAAATTTATCAATGTATCATTGACTTCTAGTTATTCCTTTGTGCTTCTAGCTTTTTATTTGCCTGTTCTACTTTCAGGCGGGAAAGCAGAACTGTGATGATCAGGTTGATGATCATTGGAACCCATAAATACATGAAATAAAGCATATTGATACAGGATTCAACCTGTTCCGGGGCATTTGCAATATAGCCACTGGCCGCAAGCAGCCATCCGGCAAGTGCAGTACCGATACCGCCACCAATCTTAACACCGAGGGAGGTACAGGAGAACATCGTACCGTCAATCCTCTTGTGTTTGGTCAGGAAGGTGTATTCGGAACAGGAGGCGATCAGAGCATTTAAGTCGCCCTGCAATGGACTCATACCAATGGAGGCAACACCTGAGAAGAGAAGCATCAAAGGCAGATTTCCCATGTATCCGGCAACGATGACCAGTCCCCGTGCCAGGGTTGCTATGGCATAGCCCACAAGATTGATCTTATACATTCCGTTCAATTTCTTCACCAGTATTGGAGTAAATACAAGGCCGCATATCAGAGGGATGTTTATAGCAAGTGCGAAGGCGCCAAGTAATGAAGCATCGCCTAATATATAAGTCATAAAGTAGATGCCCATATTGAGAGTAGCTGTAAAAATCTGTGTCAGGATATAAATGCAGCAGATAATGAGATAAAATTTATTTGCTGCAAGCAGCTTGACGGCATCCTTCAGACTGTATTTTTCTGTTTTCTCTATCTCGGTTTCTGAATCGGTTTCGTCAAGTTCCTGGGCAGGCAGTTCCTTTACGGATAAAGTGGAGGCGGTGTTTACGATTAAACCGATAACGGCGTAGATGATAGCGATCGTTCTCCAGCCCTCTGCACCGCCACCGAGAGCCTGGACTGCACCGACCGTAATCGTCTGGATGAGCATGCTGGTACCAAAGGCGAACATGAATCTTATGGAGCCCATTTGGACACGTTCGCTGTTGTTTTTGGTGATCAGTGATGTGAGAGCAGAATATGCAATATTGTTTGCTGTGTAGAAAACAGCATTTAATGCCGTATAGGCTATGAAAAACCATGCATATTTAGCAGTTTCTCCAAGGGACACAGGGATTGCAAAAATTGCAATGATCATGGCAGAACAGCCAAAGTATGCCCAGAGCATCCAGGGACGGGCTTTCCCCATCTTACTTTTCGTCTTGTCGATCATGGAGCCAAAAAATATATCGGTAACACCATCAAAAAGCTTTGAGAACATCATTAAAGTTCCTACAATGCCCGCATTTAAGCCGACAGTATCTGTTAAAAATATCATCACAAATGAAGATAGGAACGCATATACCACATTACCAGCGATATCTCCGGAACCATATCCGACTTTGTTATACCACATTAAATATTTTTTTTCGGTCATAGTATCACTCCTTTTCTGTATGAAATGTTGTATGAATGGTTTCTGGAAAAAGGAATCCATTTAATCTCAAAATGAAATTCCCTTGCATCCAGTCTGTATTTTTCAAGCAGCCTTGGTCCGCAGCTATTGGAACCAATGCCATTTTGAGCATAGTCCAGACAAAGGACGCTGCTGCCGCAAGGTACTAACTCATAATTGTGCTTTTTTGCTGTAAGCTCTTCCTGGGTAAATACGGAAGCGTTAAAGGAAAATGCAGTGCTGCTTGCAGCGATCAAACCATGGGATTCGTTTTCTGTTATGACGTAATCACAATCGTAATGGCTTCCGTTTTCCTGGGGTCTGATATAGTCCTCGTGCAAATTGAGGATGCTGTCAGAATATAATCCATGACTTCCTGCCTGATGTTTATCCCGGTAGCTTTCATAAGGTCCTATGCCATAATAAGTTACTTTGTCTAAGTCATTTGCAAGGAAGAGCCTTAATCCGAAACGGGGAAGCTCTGGGAATTCATCGTTTTTTCTGGCGGAGATGGAAATGTGGATCTCTCCGTTATTCTGGATTGTCCATACGGAATTAATGTCCAGGATTTTTTGTATACCGGAAGCAGATAAAGACAGGGTACTGTATATTCGTGTTTCCAGGCCGGAAGATTCGCATATTATATTGTAGGCACGTTCAACAACCCGGTCATATTGGGCGCGCAGCCATTGGGTTTTGATGTTTCTGTCGTTATCTGTAGGTGCACGCCAGATATTTAGACTCATCGGCCGGGTAAGAAGTTCTTTCCCATCAAACTCCAGCTTTTCCAATAATCCGGTTTTTTTGCTGAATACGTATAGGAAGTGGAGTCCTTTTAACGTAATAGAGCTGTCATCCTCGGATAGATCGATGGGAGCAGATGAATTCTTTTTATCTTTTAACATGTTTAGGATTGTCTGGTTTCTGCTGTCTTTATTAGCGAGTGGAATTTCATCAAAGCCTGATAAATGATCTTTTGGAACTAACATAGTTGTCTTTTTGGTGTAATAGTAGACTTTCAGATACGTTTTCCCCTTTTCCGGAATAGCCGGGTTAAAATGGAATGAAGTTGTTTTGTGTGGGGGAACGGATGCTGTCTCTATTTCTCCTGTTTCTGTAATTATTCCATCACAACATATTTCATACACCATGTTCACCTCATCCTGCAGATCGGTGAAATCCAGATAGTTATGAATCATGAGTTCCTGTTTTTCCTGATTGTAGGAAATTACTCTGGCAGGACGGTGGACATTTTTATATTCCAGTAATCCGGTGTGCGGTGTTCTGTCTGGATAAACTAAACCATCCATACAGAAATTGCCATCATGCAGTGTCTCTCCGTGATCTCCGCCATAGTAATAGATTGATTTACCGTTGTCAGCTTTTCCGTGGTAAATTCCGTGGTCACACCACTCCCAGACAAAACCGCCGCAAATCTCAGGATGCTGGTGAAAGAGTTTAAAATAATCTTCAAAGTCTCCAGGACCGTTTCCCATAGAATGGCAGTATTCGCATAAAATAAATGGTTTGTCGGGGGTGTTTTCCAGATATTCATCGATTTCTTCGAAAGAGGGATACATCCGGCTGAACAGGTCGATATTGGAAAAATCATATTTCCGGTTATTACTTCGATATAAAGCACTTTCATAATGGGTTAGTCTCTCTGGGTCAAATTCCTTGGTCCATTTGAGGGCTTTTTCAAAGGTACATCCAAAAGCACTTTCGTTACCCATAGACCAGATTACAACACAGGGGCGGTTCTTGTCCCGTTGAACACATTTTTTGACTCTGTCCATGACGGAATCTGAAAATTCGGGATTGTCAGCAATTGTTTCGTTCCATCTTCGGCTTTTGTTTTCCCATCTGTCATCTTCATAGAAAAGCTCAGAAGGACCATGTGCCTCGATATCGGCTTCGTCTATAACATAAAAACCATATTCATCGCATAATTGATAGAACACAGGAGCATTTGGATAGTGGCTGGTACGGATGGCATTAAAGTTATGCTGCTTCATCATGGTCAGGTCCTTTATCATCTGGTCAATGCTTATGGTAAATCCGGTTACAGGATCGGAGTCATGGCGGTTGACACCTCTGAATTTAATTGCTTTTCCGTTGACAGACACCACCTTATTGCTGATAGCAATCTCTCTGATACCAATACGGTCTGTGATGGTTTCGTTACTGGTCTTTATTGTTAAGGTATAGAGATATGGTGTTTCTGGGTTCCAAAGTTTAGGATTTTCAATTTCTAAGGTTACAGAGATGTGATAATCTTTTTTCGTGTTTTGCTCCGCTGTAGATCCGTCTGTCTTGATGATGGTTGTGTTAACAACCGGGGAGCCATCTGCATCACGGATTGTCAGGTCAGTTGGAACGATATCCTGAAAATACTTCAGACGGATGGTGACCAGTGCTTTTTCCCTGTCATATGGGGCAGCTGTTTTAGTGGTAATAAAATAATCAAAAACACCATTTACTGGTCTGTGGAGCAGATAAACATCACGGAATATTCCGCTCATCCTGAATTTATCCTGATCCTCCAGATAGCTGCCATCGCACCATTTAAGCACCAGTACCGCTAATTTGTTCTTTCCGTTTTTCAGGAGTTTTGTTACATCAAATTCACTGGTGGAATGTGATACCTGGCTGTAGCCGATGTAATTGCCATTCAGCCAGACATAAAAACAGGAATCGACACCCTCAAAGTTGAGAAATGCGTTAGGCGCTGCTTCGTCTTTTTGGTACTCAAACTCTACGGAGTAAGCACCGCAGGGGTTATCCTGGGGAACATAGGGTGGATCGAAGGGGAACGGGTATTTGATATTGGTATATTGGTGAGTATCATATCCGTGATTTTGCCAAACACTTGGAACAGGAATGATATCAAAGGATGAAGTATCATACTCTTCTTCAAAAAAAGGATCTTTTAAATCGTAAATGCTATGAAAATATTTGAATTTCCAATTGCCGTTTAACAGTTGGAAACGATCTGAGGTATCTCTGCTTTGCACCAGAGAATCCATTGCTGTAGATGCAGGAATGTAATAAGCTCTATCGGGCATTGTATTCTCATGGAGAATATGCAGTTTTTCGTAGTATCTTGGAATGATCATTGCGACAACCTCCTTATTTGTTTTTTTCTATTATAGAAAGATAAATAAGGAATATCCATGGCTTATATTGGACAAAATATACACAAAATGATACAATATTATTGTAAAAAAATGAAAATAATCAACAATTTAAACAAAATAAAAACAACAATACAACAACAGAAATTAAATTTTGTATAAAAATAGGAGAAATTATGTATATAAATTCGGCTTATTTTAATAATTCAAGGATTGACTTTAAGGACAAAAGCAGGCCGTTGATCGTGGGCAGCTGTGGTACCTACCGTCTTTATACACAGCCGAAACTTCCGACTTACCGGCCCCGTGGAAGAATTGATTATCAGTTGTTATATGTTGTAGGAGGAAAGGCACATTTCTTTTTTGATGGAAAGGAAGAAATTGTCACTGCTGGACACATGGTTATATACCGTCCCAAGGAGGTTCAGAAATATGTATATTATGGAAAGGACCAGACGGAAGTATACTGGGTACATTTTACTGGCAGTGATGTAAAGAATATTTTGAGACGGTATGGAATAACGGATGATACCCGGGTTTTTTACATTGGCTCTGCGCTGGAATACCAGAATTTGTTCCGCATGATGATTCAGGAGCTGCAAATGTGCAGGGAAGATTACCAGGAGCTGTTGTCAATGATGCTCCGCCATTTATTTATTCTGATACACAGGCAGAGAAGCAGCTCAAAAAAAATTGGCAATGGATTTATAATAGAAGAGATTGATCTGGCACTGACCTATTTCAATGAACATTATAATAAGGATATCAGCATTGAAGAATATGCAGCTTCAAGACATATGAGCACCAGCTGGTTTATCCGTAATTTCAAGAAGTATACAGGCTCTACCCCTATGCAGCATATTTTGTCCATCCGGATATCCAATGCGGAGAGTCTGCTGGAAACAACAGAGTATAATATGACAGAGATCAGCAGTATTGTAGGATATGACAATCCACTGTACTTTAGCAGGATATTTAAGAAACAAAAAGGGCTTTCCCCTTCTGAGTATCGGAAATTGATCAAGTCTAAGGATGCCTGATCCAGATTTTGCGGTAATCATGTTCCTTTTTTGGACCGGACTGGTTCCGGTTCTGGGTGCGATTATTTCCCCGCAAAAGCGTATTCTTTTGCGCTGTATGAGGTAACAGGAATACTGGCTGGAGGACAGGAAAAAAGAGCTTACGATAAAGCTGCGCGAAATTTGACGATTTATGTCGAATATGGTGTCTGGAGAGAGGTTCCTGATTGACGTGAAGTATTTCTGTATGATAAATTTTATATAAGAGCAGTCGTTGCTATAGAACAATGATAGAAAAGATGGGATGGAGGTATTTTATGGGGCAAAAAGAAGAGAAAATGGAAAAGAGAAAATCGTTAGAGTGGTTCTTACATAAGCGGTTTGTCACCATTGGAGTAATCATGGGAGTGCTGGTCGTTTTGGCAGCAGCTGTTATTGTTTTTATGTCCCTTCATATGAGAGATCTTTATCGTCAAACAGGGGATAACAGTCATGACTGGATAGCGTTGCTTGGCATCCTGCTGGGAGCTTTGGCGGTTATTATTATTGTGACAGTTGATATTATTTTGAACAAAATGGCATTACAGATCATTCAAAGGATTCGGGTGCCTTTAGATGATATCAGCAGTTCGATCAAGGATTTATCTGAGGGAAGGCTGGAGACGGAGGTTACCTATAAGGAAAGAGATGAGTTTGCTGGAATTGTGGATGATACCAGAACTACGATCATTCATCTGAAAACGTATATCAGTAACATTTCAGAAACCTTGTCACAGTTGTCGGATAAGAATATGGATCTTTCTGTGGACATTGATTATGTGGGAGATTTTATTCCAATCAAACAGTCTATCGAGAATATTATTTCCTCTCTGAATATCCTGCTGGGTGAGCTGAAAGAATCTACTGGAGGAATCCGTCTGGGAGCACAGAATATGACAGAAACAGCGGCATCCCTCGCCGCAGGTGCAACCACACAGACCAATGAAATACAGAATCTGGTAGAGCATATCCATTTAATTACAGAGGATGTTACTGTCAATGCAGAAAACGCGGAGAAGGTATCCGGTCTTGCCATGGATTCTCTGGATGTGGTAGAAAATGGAAACCAGCAGATGCTTCAGCTTTTGGATGCCATGGATTCCATTAAGAAACAGGCAGATGATATTTCTAACATTATCCAGGTGATCAACTCGATTTCTGACCAGACTAAGATGCTGTCCTTAAATGCTTCCATTGAGGCGGCAAGAGCAGGAGAGCAGGGAAAAGGGTTTGCTGTTGTGGCAGATGAGATTGGCAAGCTGGCTGGTGAATGCGGAACTGCTGCAGATAATACCAACGAGCTGATCAGCAAGACGATAGAGGCAGTGGCTATTGGGGGCAGACTGGCGGATGAGACGGCTGGTATTTTAAAACAGGTAGTACAGTCTTCAACGGAGACATCTCAGTTGATCAACCGGATTTCCGGTATTTGTTCTAAGGAAGAAAACGATCTGAAGGTAATTTTAAATGGTCTTGAAAAGATAGAGTCTGTTGTTTCCAATACAGCGGCGGCTTCCGAGGAAAGTGCAGCGGTAAGTGAGGAACTGCTTGCTATGGTGGAAAGCCTGGAGTCAAGAATCAGTGAATACCATTTAAAATAGGGGAAAACAGATATCAATATTTGGCATGATTTTTCCTGTATTCAGCGGGGGTCATGCCCTATTTTTTGATATCCTCAATGTATTTTAAATGATGAACATCTGATTTTTGAATCTATGAATGAAGTCAGGGGTGAAAATATGACAGTGGTGGTAGAGGCAGTAAGGGCATTGAATAGTAGAGAGTTTTTTTGTAAACTAATAAAGAGTGTTGATAACGTGCCTGTATGAGGCAGGGTTAATTAGAATAAATACAAGGAGACGGAAACTATGTATGAGAAGGTATCACGGGAAATGATGGAGTTTATCCAGAAGAGTCCAAGCTGCTATCATGTAGTTCAGAATTTTTGTGAAATGCTGGGTTCAGAGGGATATCAGGAGCTGCAGGAGGAGAATAAATGGAGGCTGGAGAAGGGTGGAAAATACTATATTACCCGAAATGATTCGTCTCTGATTGCTTTTCAGATACCGGATGGAGAGATAAAGAATTTTCAGATCGCTGCGTCACATAGTGATTCTCCGAGCTTTAAGGTAAAGGAAAATCCGGACATCAAGGTGGACGGTCATTATGTAGAGCTGAATACCGAAAAATATGGGGGAATGATCTGCGCACCGTGGTTTGACCGTCCCCTTTCTGTGGCAGGAAAAGCGGTAGTGAGAAGCACTGACGGAGTTTGCAGCCGTCTGGTTCATATTGACCGTGACCTGGTCATGATACCCAACGTGGCCATCCACATGAACCATAAATTAAATGATGGATATACCTATAATGCCCAGAAGGACATGATTCCTCTCTTTGGGGATGAAACAGCAGAGGGAAGCTTCCGAAAGCTTCTGGCAGAAAATCTTGGGGTACCGGAGGAGGATATCTTATCGACAGATCTGTTTTTATATACCCGGATGCCTGGAACGGTATGGGGAGCTAACCGGGAATTTATCTCCTGCACCAGACTGGATGATCTGCAATGTGCCTATGCATCCATAAGAGGTTTATTGGCAGGTGGTCATCCGGAAAGTATCAGTGTATGTTGTGTCTTTGATAATGAAGAAGTGGGGAGCGGGACCAAGCAGGGAGCAGCATCTACCATGATGCAGGATGTACTGGAACGCATCTGTATCTGTCTGGGAAAGGACAGGGAGGAGTATAAAATGCTTGTAGCAAACAGTTTTATGCTTTCGGCAGATAATGCCCACGCAGTGCATCCTCATCATCTGGATAAGGCAGATCCGACTAACCGCCCTTATATGAACCGGGGAGTTGTGATTAAGTATAATGCCAACCAGAAATATACTACCGATTCTGTGTCAGCCGCTGTTTTTCAGGAGATTTGCCGGAAAGCAGGAGTCCCGGTACAGAGCTATGTGAACCGTTCTGATGTGCCGGGCGGCTCTACCCTGGGGAATATTGCCAACCGTCAGGTGTCTCTTAATACGGTAGACATCGGACTGCCACAGCTTGCTATGCACTCGCCTTATGAAACGGCAGGAATCAGGGATACCTGGTATCTGATCCAGGCGGTTACAGCATTTTACAGCACTGCCATTTTAAAAGCGGATGGTCAGTATAAATTATTATTCTAATTGTAAATTACGATATAAAAATTTCTTATAAACGAACATACCCTACCCAAATACCCATTTTATGCGGTGTTCTATGTGAAGGCTTTGGAGAGTTCCATAGCGGATATGAAAACGACAGAAAATGCAAGGGATAACCGTTCTGTGCATAGGACATACAAGGAGGAACATGTTCCTTGAAGATAAGCAGAGGTTGCGATGGGTAATGAGGGTTGTTGATTGTATATATAATAAGGTATGAGTAGTGAAATAGTCTGCATTTTGTCTGGAAAAAGGTGCAGGAGAATATTCTTTTGATTGAAAACGCAAAATCGAAAATAAAAAAAGTTGACAACGTCCATCAAATTCTATATGATAGTTAGTGGACAATGTCAACTTTTTTGAAATTAGGAGTATATATGGAGATTTACAACAAAACCGTAAATGAAATACGAAAATTTAACCGATTTTATACCGTAACAATGGGTTTTTTGAGTTCTGGGTATCTTGACAGTGATTATTCCATAGCAGAAACAAGAATCCTGTTTGAAATAAATATACATGGAACTTGCATACAAAGTGACATCGTAAAAACACTGCATATTGATAAAAGTTATCTAAGCCGGATTATCAAACGTTTTTGCAAAAAAGGCCTGGTCGAGAAAGTAAAATCGGATGATGACAAAAGAGCAACAAAAATCACATTGACTAAAGCCGGAAAGAAGGAAACGGAAAGACTAATTGCATTAACTAATAGCAAAATACAATCACAGCTTACAGATTTGAGGCATGAGGAATGTGATGAATTATGTAAAGCCTTAAATATAGTCATTTCAATTTTAAGCAAGGAGGAGATCAGACATGAAAGTGATTCCGTTTGAAGAAAAATACAGGCAGAGTTTTATTGACTTTAATACAGACTGGATTGTTTCAAATTTTGGTTTTTTAGAAGATCAAGACAAGGAAACTTTTGAAAAAATTGACGAAAAAATGAAAGCGGGTGCTATGATATTTTTTGCTGTGGAGAATGATATCGCACTGGCAACCTGCATGGCAATGCCGCTGGATGGAACAACATGGGAACTATGTAAAATGGGTTCTAATAAAAATATCCCACACAAAGGTGCTGGGAGCGCTGTGTTTGAAGCCTCAATGAAATGGGCACTGGAGCATGATGCAGAGCGGATTTTTATCCTTTCAAACAGCAAATTAAAGCCGGCACTTCATATTTATGAAAAATACGGTTTTAGGGAAATTAAATTAGATGATTATGAATATGTCAGAGGTGATATTGCCTTTGAGTACAGAAAGAAGGTATCTGTAATGAAAACAGTAGTAAAAAAAGAGAATGCAATTAAAAAGGTTTTCAAGGGAGTATCCTTGGATTCCCTTGCATTAGGTGAAAAGTCACAGGTTACCAAAATGAATTATGTTGTTGGGAATTATGCCTCTCCTCACCAGCATCCAAACGAACAGAGCGGATATGTCATTTCGGGCAGATATGAGCTTATTATTGATGGAGAAGAATATGAATTGCAGGCTGGGGATACTTATGCAATTCCCGGTAATCAGATTCACTCATTCAAAGTGATCGAAGCAGGAGAGGTTATTGATGTTTTTACACCTCCAAGACAAGATTATATTTAATACCACCACCGATACTTGTATTCAAGAGGAAAATAAAATATTGATAAATTAAGGATTGACAGTAAATTTTATGAAAGTCTTTAATGATTATTAAATATCCCTAAATAGTAGGATTAACAGTTTGTATTAATATTAGAATCAGAAAAGGGTATAAATTCCTTCTTTTGACAAATACTATTTTCAATCAAGGAAAAGTAATCAAATGGAGGAATATATTCATGAAAGCAACAGGAATTGTACGACGTATAGACGATTTAGGAAGAGTAGTTATTCCAAAGGAAATCAGAAGGACATTGAGAATACGGGAAGGGGATCCGTTAGAAATCTATACAGACAGGGAAGGGGAAGTAATCTTAAAGAAGTATTCCCTGATGGGAGAAATGGGATTTTTTGCACAGCAGTATGCGGATTCGCTGGCACAGACTACAGGATATCAGGTTGCAGTGGCAGACAGAGACCAGATAATTGCCACCTCAGCAGGTGCCAGAAAGGAAATGATGGATAAATCTATCAGCAAGGAGCTGGAACAGATGATTGACCGCCGGGAAGCAAAGGTGGCATCTGGAGACAGCCAGGAATACCGTAAAATGTGTGATGAGACGGAACCTTATGCCTGGGAGGTCATCTGCCCTATTATTTCGGAGGGAGATGCTGTAGGAGCAGTAATGATATTCACCAGAAATAAAAAGGAGACACTGGGAGATGCAGAGAAAAAGCTGGCACACAGTGCAGCAGGTTTTCTTGGAAGACAGCTGGAACAATAGGAAGTAAATTGTTGGAAAAAGGAATTATGGTATGTCTTGGTGACTGGAAGAAAAAGAAAGTCAGAACAGAGACTACAGTTGTAGAAAAATAAAAGGTTTTTTGCGTTGAGCAAATTGTGTATAAACTTTGCAAAGAATTCGGGAAAAACCTTGACAAACAGGCATAATAAGGGTATAAATAGATTTGTAAGTTTTTTACGGAAATATTAATTTTTTGAGGAGGAGTTATCCATGAACAAGACAGAATTAGTTGCAGCTATTGCAGAGCAGGCAGAACTTTCTAAGAAAGATTCCGAGAAGGCTTTAAAGGCATTCATCGATGTTGTTACAGAGGAGTTAAAGAAGGGTGAGAAGATTCAGTTAGTTGGTTTCGGTACATTTGAAGTGATCGAAAGAGCAGCTAGAGAGGGTAGAAATCCTTTAACTGGTGAGAAGATGAAAATCAAAGCTTCTAAGGCTCCTAAGTTCAAAGCTGGTAAGGCTTTAAAGGATGCTGTAAATTAAGCTTTGGCATTGGATGTACATGTTCTTGGGCTGCCTGTGGGCAGCCTTTTTCCTTTCTGTATAAGGATTCCTGGTATGGAGGTTAAGAATGAGATTAGATAAATACTTAAAGGTTTCCAGATTGATCAAAAGAAGACCGGTAGCCAATGAGGCATGTGATGCTGGTCGTATTACTGTCAATGGTAAGGTGGCGAAGGCATCTCTGAATGTGAAGATAGGAGATATCATAGAGATTGCATTTGGGGATAAAACCATGAAGGTGGAAGTCCTTAGTCTGGAAGAGACCTATAAAAAGGATGAGGCAAGAGAACTATATAAGGTGCTTTGATTATTTCTGGCATAAAGAGAGACTTTCTTTCATATATTGATTCAAGGTATGCATTTGGTTAGATGAGCATAGTTTGGAGGAGATACAGAAAGGAGGTCTTTTTTTATGGAAGAGAGAGAAAACAGAGGAGTACATAAAGTATATTTAAATGCCAGAAAAACTGCTGTGATGTCAGGAGTGAGGGATGTGCTTTCCTTTGATGCCAAAGAGGTTTATCTGGAGACAGAGCAGGGGATCCTGCTGATACGGGGAGATGAACTTCATGTGAACCGTCTTTCTCTGGAAAAGGGAGAGGTTGATGTAGATGGCAGGATTGACAGTTTTGCCTATTCTGATAAAGACCAGACGGAGAAAAAAGCAGCATCCTTTTTTGGGAGGATGTTTCAGTGAGTCAGATTATTATCGGACAGGTTCTGTTTGTGCTGGCATCTCTTTTTAACGGGATGCTGCTTATGGCGGGATATGATGTACTGCGTTTTATCCGCTGGCTGATTCCCCACGGAAAGGTCTGGCTCTGGGTGGAGGACACCATATATTGGTGTCTGGCTGCACTGCCCACCTTTTATTTGTTTTTTCGTTACAATGAAGGAGTGATCCGGTGGTATGGACTGGTGGGAATCTTACTGGGTGCTGTCTTGTACGAGGCGGGAATCAGTCTTCCGTTGAGGAGGCATTTAGTAAAATATGGAAATTGGATTCGGAGAAAACTTCTTGTACCGATCGAAAAAATAAGAAGAAAGAAAAAAGAACGCAGACAGAAAAAGAAGGCACAGAGGGGGAGACAAAAAGAAATACAAAGAAATAGGCAGGAAGAAAAACAAAAAGAGAAGAAGGCAAAAAAATTAGAAAAAGAGAAAAAAAGGACGCAGAAGAAGAACAAAAATAATGAAGAAAAATGTGAATAGGGATTGATAAAATGTCCAAAAAGGTGTATAGTAAAATAACTAGCCCATATGGCGCAAAGCCTTATGGAATGGACGATTGGACAAAATTCAAGACATTTTAAAACGACCACAATATGTAGTGTATATAGTATGGATATTGTACATATATTGGGTTGGATCAGAGGAAGTTTATCGGAGTTTCGTTGGGGGACGAGGCTTGGATGAAAATTCAGGGGAAGTTGGTGAACAAATGGCACGTCGTAGGCGTAAAAAGAAATTAAGCCCGTTTACCGTTTTCGGAGTTCTGGTTTTTTGTTTTGTGCTGTGTGGCACCATGGCATATAAGACAGCAGCGTTAAAGGCGCAGACGGCAAAGTATTCTGCACAGATAACGGAGCTGAAAAAGGAACAGAAAAAGCTGGAGGATGAGAAAGCGGAACTGGATGATTACGAATCTTATGTTAAGACAGATGAATATATGGAAGAGGTTGCCAGAGAAAAGCTTGGATTGGTATATCCAAATGAGATAATATTTGAACCGGATGAAAAATAGAACTTCATATTTATGAGGTTCTATTTTTTCTTTTTTGAAAAAATGTATTGCAAAAGGCTCGTGGTTTGTTAAAAAAAGTCGAAGTATTTTTTTGGTGTGCATCCTGATTTTGACAAAAAATGCAAGTTTTCTTTCTTATACTTTGTGGCACTGACAAAATATCCTTTGGGGAAAGGACAAGCCAGAAAGTAAAAAGGGGGAATTTTTATGAAACAGATTCAAAAGAGGATGTTATTACAGATTCTTTTAGGTTTTTTGCTGGGAAGGGTGATTTTTTTTGAGAGGAATCCTGTTGGTGTGGCATATTTTGCAGCAGGATTTCCGCAGGGTGGAGCAGTTTTCCCTGTTGCTATCGCTATTTGTCTGGGGATGCTGTCATCCCTGCAGATTGAAATGGTAATACGTTATGGAATTGCAATGGCAGCAGTGGCAGTGGCAGCTGATTTATTCCGGCAACGCCATATGCGTATTAAAATGGGACACTGTGCCCTGGTCATGGCCTTTACTTTAGCAGTATTATCGGTTGTGCAGTATTATCTTCTGCCGTTTCAGGGAAAAGATATCCTGTTTTCTGTTATGGATGTAATCCTGGTGCTGGTCTTTTCCAGGATATTGTATGAGGGGCAGAATTTTTTGCTTCATGCCCGAAAAGGACAGGGAATGGAAAATGAGGAAATGATCAGCCTGATCATAATAGGGACACTGGCAATTTATGGTCTGCCGGATGTCATGGTGGCAGATATCTCTGTAATCGAACTGGCGGTATATTTTCTGTTGCCGGCTATGGGTTATCAATATGGGGCAGGAGTGGGAGCTGTGGCTGGAGCTGCAGGAGGGACGCTTCTGGTCCTGACCGGGCAGAGCGGTGATATGATAGGCAGTCTTTGCCTGCTGGGAATCTGCGCTGGCATGCTGAGGAAACAGGGAAAGGTATGGATGTTGTCAGCTTTTCTTGTTACCGCTGTTTCCCTGGGAGTGATGCTGAATGGACAGATGCTGCAGGAGGGAACATTAAAGGCAATTGTGATAGACAGTGTTCTTCTTATGCTGCTTCCGGATAAATATATGAGAAAGCTTCGTTTTCCTGCAAAAGGATGGGAGGAGGGACATGCCGGGGAATATTTTCAGGTATTGATGAATCATAAACTGAAAGATTTTTCCGAGTCCTTCCAGAATCTTTCCCAGGTACTTGCCAGGCAAAGTGCAGAAAAGACAGGTTTTAGCAATCATGATGTGAGAATTCTGATACAGGAAATGTCCCAGCAGGTGTGTGAAAAATGTGAGAACCGGGAACGTTGTATGGGGCAGGTGGCTCTAAGCAAACCAGAGAGTATTGGCATGCTTGCCATGGCACAGGAGCAGGGGAATCTGGTATTAGAGCAGATGCCGATAGAATTTACACGGGAATGTATCCATCCGGACCGCTTTTTGATGGAAACGAATCAGAGCCTGCGGATGGCAAGAACAATCATGAGCTTTCAAAACAAACTGGCGCAGAACCGTCAGGTGATTGCCGGACAGATGGCACAGGTGGGAACGCTGATGAAAGAACTGGCAGAGGATATCAGTCAGGTGAACCAGCTTCCGGCTGAGATGGAAGAGGTCATTGAAAAGGAATTGGGGAATATGCGGGTGGACGTGCGTAATCTGGTAATCTATGAGGATAAAGATGGACGGTTGGAGGTACATATGCTGGCATGCACTACCAGAGGACGGCTGGTGACGGCGCGTGAAGCAGCAGGTGTGCTGACGGATTTGATTGGGAAGCCATTTATGCCGTCAGTGGAGAGTCGTAATGTGATACCACGGGAAGAATGTCAGATGATCTTTGTGGAGGATACACCGCTTTATGCTGTAACTGGTGTGGCGAGAGCGGCAAAAGACGGGGAAGAGGTTTCCGGCGATACTTTCTCCTGCCTGTCTCTTCCCAATGGGGAACTGCTTCTGGCATTATCTGATGGAATGGGGAGCGGGGAGTCTGCGTTGGAGGACAGCCAGACCGTGATCGAACTGCTGGAGCAAATGACAGAAGCGGGATTTTCTAAAATATCTGCTATGCGGCTGATCAATTCCCTGTATATGCCGGAGGAGGAGGATACCCATTATGCCACGGCAGATGTGGTAGTACTCAATCTCTACCAGGGAGTATGTCAGTTTATCAAGAATGGAGCGGCTGCTACCTGGCTCCGCCGCGGAAAAGAGGTAGAGAGGGTAGAGGGACAGGCACTTCCTGTGGGTGTGGTGCAGGATGCAGAGCCCTATTTAGGGAAAACACAGATAAATTCTGGAGATTATGTTATAATGATGACGGATGGAATTGCGGATGTATTTTCCGGCAGAGAGGAGGAACTGGAAAACCTTCTTTTGGAGAAAAAAATTGTCAATCCGCAGGAACTGGCAGAGTATATCCTGGAGGAGACCATTGAGAGATGCGGAGGCTTTGCCTATGATGATATGAGTGTGATCGTAGCCGGAATCTGGGAACGGGTATAGAAAGTTCTGAAATAATGCGGAATGAATGCAGAGAGGATATGGGAATGTGAGGTACATATGAATATAGAGAGGTATCATCGGATAAAAATATATTGTGAGAAAAATCAGATGTTTTCCAGAGGTGACAGAGTTATTTTAGGTGTGTCGGGCGGGGCAGATTCTGTCTTTCTGGTATATCTGATGAGAATGCTGGCAGAAGAATGGAATCTTGAGCTGGCAATGGTCCATGTGAACCATGGAATCCGCGGAGCGGAGGCAGACAGAGATGAGCTGTTTTGCAGAGAACTTGCAGAGCGTCTGGGGATACCTCTTTCCGTTTATCAGGGGAATGTTCCTGAGCTGGCAAGGAAGGAGCATATGTCGGAGGAAGAGGCAGGACGTCATTTCCGGTATTGCTGTATGGAGGAAGCCAGACAGCAGCTTGGTTTCGATAAAATTGCGGTAGCCCATCATCAGGATGACCAGGCAGAAACTGTGCTGTTCCAGATGCTGAGAGGAAGCAGCCTGAGAGGGATTGGTGGAATGCGTCCGGTCAGGGAATGCATCGTAAGACCGCTTCTGTCTGTGCGAAGAGAGGAGATTGAGGAGGAACTTCACCAGATGGGACAAAGCTGGTGTGAGGACTCTACCAATCAGGAAGAAATCTATTCCCGGAATCAATTGCGCCGACGGGTGCTGCCATATCTGGAAAAGGAAGTGGCTCCGGGGGCAGTGGCGCACCTGGCCAGGATGGCAGGACAGCTGCAGGAGGTATTTCAGTATCTGGAGGGAGAGACCCAGAAGGCATTGGAGCGTCTGACAAAGTTATCTGGAGAACGGCTGGAGCTGGATGCGGATGGTTTTTGCCGGCTGTCTCCCGTATTACAGAGGGAATTGGCAATGTGCCTGTTTGAAAGGACAGCCGGAAGCCGGAAAGATATTACCAGCCGTCATGTAGAAGGGTTTTGTGATATAGCAGCAGGTGCTACGGGAAAGAGGATTTCCCTTCCCTATGGGATGACAGCCGGAAAGGACTATGGAGTACTCTGGCTTGAGGGAATGTCTAAGCCGGGTCAGGAAAACGGATGGAAAAGCATCTCAGAAAATCTGATATGGGATGCACAGCAGGACAGTCTCAGAGAATATTATTGGAAGGATTCCATAGGAAACCAGTGTCGTGTTATATTGAAGAAGGTGCTGCTGGCAGAACTTTCGGAAGAAAAATCAAAAGAAGTGCCGAAAAACGACTGTACGAAATGGTTTGATTATGCTAGAATAGATAGCATGCTTGAGTTTCGGCATCCGCAGGAGGGGGATTATTTCCAACTGGACTGTGCGGGAAAACGCAAAAGGCTGAGCCGCTTTCTGATTGACCAGAAAATACCATTGGAACGGAGAAAGAGGCTTTGGATACTGGCGATGGGAAAGCATGTTTTATGGATTCCAGAGTTGAATCGAAGCAGTGCGGGCTTTTACGTAAATGAGGACACAGAAGTGGTACTGTGTGGTACTTTATGGACTGATGTACAATAGATTTTTAGATGAGGAAGGTGAACAACATGAAAGAAGTCGTACATGTTATGTTTTCTGAAGAAACGGTCAATGAGAAGATTTCAGAGATGGCAGAACAGATCAACCAGGAATATGCAGGAAAGCCACTTCGTCTTATCTGCATTTTAAAGGGGAGTATCTTCTTTTTCTGTGAGCTGGCAAGGCATTTGACAATGCCTGTGACTTTGGACTTTATGTCTGCATCCAGCTATGGAAACGGGACAGAAAGCTCTGGAAAGCTGAACATTAAAAAAGATTTGGATGAATCCATAGAAGGGGTGGACTGTCTTATAGTAGAAGATATCATTGATACCGGTAATACCTTGTCGCTTACCCAAAAGATGCTGTTGGAAAGAAAGCCAGCCAGCCTGAAGCTGTGTACTCTTCTGGATAAGCCGGACAGAAGAAAGATCCAGATAGACATTGACTATACAGGGTTTGTGATACCGGATGAATTTGTAGTGGGCTATGGACTGGACTATGCTCAGAGATACCGTAACCTGCCTTATATAGGAACATTGGAGTTTGTAGAGGAGTAAATTAAGTTAAGTAAGGAGATTTTTCATGAAGAAACAGATGAAAACAGGGATGGGTTTTTATGTGCTGATTTTAGTGATAATTGCCGCCGCTGTTTATTTTTCAGGAGCAATGAATGTAACGGGCAAGGATAGTTATAACATGTCGGACTTTACCCGGGATATCGAGGATGAGAAGATTGTCTCAGTGACCATTCTTCCCAATCAAGAGGTACCTACCGGAGAAGTAAAGGTTGTGCTGGAGGACAAATCGGTAAAGAGTTTTTATGTATCTGATGTGACAGAGGTAGAACGGTATCTCCGTTCAGACGATAAGCTGTCAGGGGAATATGAGTTAAAGGATATTCAAAAACCATCCTGGATCATCACTACATTGGTGCCATATGCATTAGGGTTTGTGGCAATATTTTTCCTGTTTTCTTTTCTTTCTGCCCAGTCGGGGGGACAGGGAGGAAGCAATGCCAAGATGATGAATTTTGGCAAGAGCCGTGCCCAGAGAATTGATCCGAATGATCCCAATGCAAAACATTTTCGTGATGTGGCAGGGCTGAAGGAAGAAAAGGAAGAATTGGAAGAAATCGTAGATTTCCTGCAGGATCCGGCAAAGTATACAGATATCGGGGCGCGTATTCCAAAGGGAATTATTCTGGTGGGACCTCCGGGAACTGGTAAGACTCTCCTTGCCAAAGCGGTTGCTGGAGAAGCCGGTGTACCGTTTTTCAGTCTGTCCGGTTCAGACTTTGTTGAAATGTTTGTTGGTGTAGGTGCTTCCCGTGTAAGAGATATGTTTGCAGAAGCAAAGAAAAATGCTCCTTGTATTGTATTTATTGATGAGATTGATGCGGTAGCAAGAAAGCGTGGAACTGGTCTGGGTGGTGGTCACGATGAGCGCGAGCAGACCTTGAACCAGATGTTGGTAGAGATGGATGGTTTTGGTGTTAACGAGGGGATTATCGTTATGGCAGCCACCAACCGTGTAGATATTCTGGATCCTGCGATTTTGCGTCCGGGACGGTTTGACCGCCGTGTGGCAGTGGGACGTCCGGATGTCAAAGGGAGGGAAGAAATCCTGGAAGTTCATGTGAAGGGAAAACCTCTCAGTGACGATGTGGATCTTCACAGGATTGCCCAGACGACAGTAGGATTTACTGGAGCCGATCTGGAAAATCTGATGAATGAGTCAGCCATTGCCTGTGCCAGAGAAGGCCGTAAGTGCATTTGTCAGTCAGATATTGATAAATCATTTATTAAGGTTGGTATTGGTGCTGAGAAGAAGAGTAAGATCATTTCAGACAGGGATAAAAAGATTACTGCCTATCATGAGGCAGGTCATGCTATTTTGTTCCATGTACTGCCGGATGTAGGACCTGTACACATGGTGTCAGTGATTCCTACTGGTGAAGGTGCCGCGGGGTATACTATGCCGCTTCCGGAAAAGGATGAAATGCATGTGACGAAAGGATATATGATGCAGAATATTGTGGTCAGTCTGGGTGGACGGATTGCAGAGTCTTTGATTTTTGATGATATTACCACAGGTGCCTCTCAGGATATTAAACAGGCGACCGCTACAGCAAGGGATATGGTAACGAAATATGGCTTTTCGGAAAATATCGGTATGATCAATTATGCAGATGCAGACGAGGTGTTTATTGGAAATGATCTCGGTCATACCAGCAGGATGTATAGCGAGGAGACTGCCAAAGATATTGATATGGAAGTGAAGCGTATCATCCAGGATTGTTATCAGCAGGCAAAGAAAATTCTGGAAGAGCATATGGATGTGCTGCATGAAACTGCCAAGCTGTTGATTGAGAAAGAGAGAATTACCAGAGAAGAGTTTGAGGTTCTGTTTGAGTCAAAAACAGCAGAAAATTAACGGATTACAAAAGAAACGATGAAAAACAGCCATGTATTATCTATTTTTTAGACAATACCAGGGCTGTTTTTTTTAGGAAATGAAAAAATGCACAAAAACCTTTTGGAAAAACAGGCAAGTTTATGCACACTTTATCTGTCCCTACTGCTATACTAATCATCGTAAACCCCAATACATTATATAGTTTTTGCTACACCCCATAAGTAACAAAAATACCTTCTCCAAAAGAGGAATCGCATTCGGAAGCGGTTCCTCTTTTACTTGTATGGAGCCGAAAGCAGGTACAAAAATTTGGAAACGCAGGCGGAGAGGAGATTTGACCAGTTTTCCAACTAATGGTATACTGTATTATACAAAATATTTGAACGAAGAAAGGATTAAAAATCATGGGATTATTACAGGATTGGAGAGAATACGCATATGGCGTAGATATCAATTCCAAGGCAGGACAGGCTATTTGGGGGAAGTACTTTAATGAAGAAAAGGCAGTTTATGAGCAGCTTTTAGAAAAGCCGGAAGAGGTTGTATCTGGTACTGTTAAGGAACTGGCTGAAAAATATAATATGGAACTGAAATATATGGTAGGATTTCTGGATGGTATCAACGAAAGCCTGAAGACCCCCAATCCAATTGAAGAGATGGATGAGGATACACAGGTTAGTCTGGATATTGATCTGGAACAGTTATATTATCATATGGTGGAAGCGAAAGCAGACTGGCTCTATGAGTTACCTGTATGGGACAGGCTTTTGACTCCGGAGCGCAGAAAAGAACTCTACCGTGAGCAGAAAAAGTCCGGCACTGTTGTGAAAGAGAAGAAGGTAGGGCGTAATGATCCATGTCCTTGTGGCAGTGGGAAGAAATATAAATTCTGTTGTGGCAGAGTTTGATCATAAACGTGTATTGACAGAGATAAAATAGTACAAAGAAAAAGCTGTACACTGACAACAATCGTTGCAGGTGTACAGCTTTTTTGTATGATTAAATCAACTGCATTTGTACATCTTTTGTCAATACATCTGTGTAACTGAAAGAAATCATTTGTGTAGTGTCATCCAGCTTGTTCACTACTTCTACCAAAAAAATGCTCGGGTACGTCTTGCTGATAACACCTTCTGTCACATCGATTTTGTGTCTGCCGCGGTTAGCGCGGATTTTAACTTTGCTGCCAATATTCTTATCTACAGATAATCTTACTTTTCTAAGATCTGACTGACTCATTTTCCACCTCTGCCTTCCTATCTACGGGATCATTATAGATCGTAAATGGGGGACGATTCTATAACAATCGTTTACAATTACATTCCTACTTTATCATGAAAAAGCAGAAAAGTCAATTTTTATGGGCTTTTGCGGGTTTTTGGGGGTAATAAAATACCAAAAAATAATAAAAAAATTTTGGGAAAATTGGTGGATATTTCTAATTGGCAAAAACATTTTAGAAAATAAAATGTCTGAATAAAGGCAAAATAAACAAAAAGAAATGGGGAAATATAGGGGTATTGCCTAAAAATAAATGCAAAAAGGAGAGAGCACTAGATATGGGTGAGAAAAATGTCGATTACAACAAGATTTTGTGAGTGGAGAATCAAACAGAACGTTTATTCTTGTTGACAAAAATAGAAAAAGGTGTAAAATTAATAATTTGCAAATTGCCTGTATACCTTGTATGATAGAAGAAATTGATACAAGGAATGGAATATTTGCAGGATTGGAGTGTTGTGTCAGATGCAGCATATTATGATAGATCTAGAAATGAATAAAATTGAAAAGCAGATAAAGGATCAGAAAAAGCTTTCCAGTGAGCTGATTGAAATTGGTGCAGTAAGGATGGATGAACATTTTGAATTGATTGATAAATACCAGAGTTATGTTGCACCGGATTTTGGACGGATGGACCCGTTGATTATTGATTTGACGGGGATTACAGATGAAATGCTGGAAGGAGCACCCCGGTTTGCAAAGGCTATGGATGATTTTGCTAAATGGATTGGGGAGGAGCCGGCAAGGTTTTATTCCTGGAGTCTGTCTGATATCCGTCAATTTCAGAATGAATCCGATTTTAAGGAGTATCAAGGAAAGATTGTTTCAAGGATGGAGCGTAACTGGACTGATTTCCAGCAAGAGTACAGTGAGCTGCTTGGGATTTCTAAAAAGGTAAAACTGAATGAAGCGGTGGCGGCAGCAGACTATGAATTTACTGGAGACCGGCACACAGCATTAGCTGATGCTGTAAACACAGCAGAGATATTACGGTTATCTAAAGATCCGGATGAATTTGAACGGGTGATGAAACCTGTTCTGGATTTATTCCGGCCTGAAAAAGAGGAACCTACACTGCTTGATATGTATCCGGAATTTTTTGCTTCTTTGTTAAAAAAGGTACCAGAAGAATAATCTGGTACCTTTTTTCCTGTGTTTATGATCGGTCGGGAGCTGTTGTAATGGGTGCTTTTTGTTCTGGTTGTACTCTATTTTTCGGCCGCATCAGAAACATAACAATAGATGCGCCGATAATGATCATATAGCCGATATAGCTGAGGATATCTGGTGTTTCGCCTAAAAAGAGGAAACCGAGGATACCGGCGAAAAAGATTTGGGAATAATCATAAACGGAAAGTTCACTGGCAGGAGCGTGGGTATAGGCAGCAGTGATGGCAAATTGGCCGCCGGACGCCGCAAGACCGGTACAGAGAAGAAAGAATAGCTGTATCGGTTTCATTGGTGTATAGTGGAACATGCAATAAGGAAGAGAACACAGGCAGGAAAACAGGGAAAAGAAGAACACGATCAAAGGTCCGGCAACTCCATGTTGTGTTGCTTTTCGCAGCAAAGTATATGCCAGTCCGGCAGCCATGCCTCCAAGAAGTCCGATACAGGCAGGGAGAGACAGAAGAGAGTCTCCATGAGGTTTCAAGATAAACAGAGTGCCTGCCAGAGCAGTGAACACACAGCAAAGCTGATATGCCTTTGCTGACTCCTTCAAAATAAAGTAAGAAAAAAGGATGGCAAAAAAAGGAGAGAGCTTATTGAGCATAGAAGCATCTGCAATATTCAGATGGTCAATGGCATAAAAGTTAAAAAAGATTCCAAGTGTACCAAACAATGCCCTTCCAAAGAGAAGAGGAAGGTTTTTGGATTCCAAATGCAAAGAAATACGGTTCTTTTTCAAAATATACAAAGAAAAGAAGATAGCCACCAGATTGCGGAAAAAGGCTTTCTGCAGGGTGGGGATATCTCCGGCAAGTTTAATAAAAAGATTCATCAGCGCAAAGCAAAATGCTGCGCTGATGATACATAAAATTCCTTTTGTTCGTTCGGACATCGTAAACTCCAATCATGCTTATTTTTTCTTTACAATTACTTTGATTTTTGCTGTTTTTCCATTGTAGGTTTTTACTTTTATCACAGCAGTCCCTTTCCTTTTGGCTTTTACCTTGCCGGAGGAAGAGACCGTTGCCACCTTTTTCCTGGAAGTGCTGTAGGTGAGCTTATGGCTGGCAGAACCAGCAGAGAGCTTTGTGGTCAGCTGAAAAGATTTTCCGCATTTCATGTTCTTTTTACCGGAAGGCTTTAAACGGATGGAGGAAGGAGCCTTCTTTACTGTTACTGTCAACAGGGTAGTGGAAGTTCCATTTGAGATGGTAATGGTTGTTTTGCCTGTTGCCTTTGCTGTAACCTTTCCCTTGGAGGACACAGTTGCAATAGAGGTATCCGCACTCTGGAATGTCCGGGAAGAACTTGCCAGTTTATAGGTTTCTCCTTTTCCCAGTGTCACTTTCTTTTTGGCTACCGGAAGAGGAGATGCGGCATCGGTATCATCGGCAAACGCCTTGATACATACGTTATTGTATCCTAGATTGGAAGTGTCATACCAGCTTTGTTTGCCGTCTGTTGTCATTGTTGTATATAAAAAGCTTTGCCCTGGTTTGGAAGCGTATTGCAGGGAATAGCTTGAACTGGTACTGTTTTTTCCTTCAAATGGAACGTAAACGGTGGAGGAACCCGAGCGTATATAGGTAACTACCACAGAAAATTTCTCCCCTGCGGCTACACTGACCGGAGATGCCAGAGGAATGGTGTAATATCCGTTGTGTTCCAGGACACCGGTAGTTGTGCTTTCGCTGATCAGAACACCGTCTTCTGGTTTGGAAGATACACCGCGGTATATCTGGATTTTATATTCCTGGTCATCTGTCAGCGTATAAAAGGAAACAGCTCGCAGCAGCTGTGGCTTACTGTTGTCTGCTGTAAAGATGTTTGCTGCCTTAATGTTATTGCTGCTGGAATAATTGGCGTTGCTCCAGCCGAATCCATCGTATTGATAGATGGAGTCATAGTTGTCAGCGGACTCTGTCTGGAAAATGTAGCAGTCGCAGATGGACTGGTCATAATAAGAGAGCCAGAAATAACCATTATCACCATAGTCGGATCCATAGCTGTTGGCAATAAGCCATGCACCGTTTCCGGATGGCTGGGAGGAAAAATTAGAACGGGAATAATTATCATCCCAGCCTACGATCGTGACGCAGTGGTTGGCTGATTTTACTGCCTTAGAACCACTGAAAGCTGTCTGGTAGTAGGAGGTGCCATGGGAATTAGTATTGACATAATTTCTGTCATAATAAAAGGCTACAGACATTGCACCGTTTTCTATAATTGCCTGTTTCATTTCTGCGATCATACTGCTGTTTTTATAGTAATAGTTTTCTCCCAGGCTGTATTCATCGAAGCTGATTGCATTTTGCATATGGGCACGGGAATTATATCGGAGTGCAGCGTTCTGTGCCATATTGGCAGCCATGGCATTCAGTGCAGCAGCGGTAGCGGCTGAAAATGGTGCATTGCTTTCCCATTCCAGACCAGACCATTTTGCCAGGGTAAAGGTTGCTAATGTGGCAGAGCCGCCATTGTCGTATGGGTAAGTATTTGCAACAGTACTGCCCAGAAGTGAGTCTGGGAAATAGGCTGTATTTCCAGGAGAAGTGACGGCAATTCCGTCTCCATAAAGAGGGTCATTGGTATCTGTAGACGGACTGTAGGAAAACCAGGTCAGATGGTTTTCGGAAAAATCTGCAGCATCCGCAGAAATCAGACCCAGTTTAATACAGTTGGATTCTATTGCTTTCACGGCAGAGAATGCCCAGCAGCATCCGGTCAGACCCTGGTCCTTGATGGAGGTGGTCAATCCATAATCCCGGAGATCATAGGCTGCAGGGAGAGAGACGGACTTGCCGGTGAGCGGGCTTTTCCGTGAAATTATGTTGTCCGGATCAGATAGACTGCTGGTTTCAGAGGATGATTCTGTTCCTGTTGTATTATCGGTATAGATATTTCCGTCGGAATCCTCCAGATGGGAACGGATCAGTCCGCCATCTGTCGTTTCGTCTACGCGGGTCAATACCTGATCCTGAAAAGATGATTCTGTTTCTGCATTGCTGTAAACTGGTTGTGCCAGTATCAGGCTGGCAGCAAGGAGAAATCCTATGGAACGTCTTGGCTTGTAGAAGAAATATGTATTATTTGTTTTCATCATAAAAAACCTCCATTTCTATTTTTCGCATAAATCTTAATATTTTGTGAAAGCCTTTAAAAATATTGAGAAGAAAAAGCATCTATGCTATAGTAATACTGTTTCGTTAAAGAAAATATATACTATTATATACAATAAGTATACCACAAAAATAGCATAAAGTTTTTTTGTGGCGAAAATATGTATAAAATGTGTCATTAGACAAAAAAGAGGAGGGGAAGATATGAAAATAATAAAAGACATATTGCGTGGGATAGTGATTGGTATTGCCAATGCCATTCCAGGAGTCAGCGGCGGGACCATGATGGTTTCCATGGGAATTTATGACAATATTATTTATTGTGTTACCCATCTGTTTAAACAGTTTAAAAAGAGTGTTTTAACACTGCTTCCTTATTTGATCGGCATGGCGATTGGTATTGTAGGTCTGGCATATGCCATTCAGGCAATGTATGAACATATTCCATTTCAGACCAGCATGCTGTTTATTGGTCTGATTTTAGGGTGTGTTCCGATTTTGATAGGACGTTTAAAAGGGAAAAAAATGGGGTTTTCCAATGTTCTGGTGTTTTTTATCTTCTTTGTCGGAGTCATTTTATTACAGTATTTTGGAGGAGACAAAGAGGAGGTCAGTGTCACATTGGCAATGGATGCCATATCTCTGATCAAGCTGTTTCTGATTGGAGTGATTGCTTCTGCTACCATGGTAATTCCTGGTGTCAGCGGATCCATGATGCTGATGATTCTGGGGTACTATACCCCAATTATCAATTCTATTACGGATTTAGTGTCAGGTCTTGTTTCCAGAGACTTTGATGCGGTATTTCGTATCTGTGGTATACTGGTTCCCTTTGGTATTGGAGTAGTGATCGGTATTTTTGCGATTGCCAAACTGATTGAAATGTTGCTGAATCAATATGAGGCGTTGACATACTGCGGCATTATGGGGCTGGTGATATCTTCACCAGTAGTAATCTTAATGGGAACTGTACTTGCCGGACTGAGTGTTGCCAGTGTGATTACTGGTATTGTTGCAATGGGAGTAGGCATTGCGATCGCTCTTTGTCTGGGAAAATAACAGATTCCCTGACACGGGAGATGATAGGATATGCAGGAAGACAGAAAAGAGTTGCATAAGAAAATATGTGTGAATCTGGGCATTGCATTGGCAGTGCTTCTCGTTTTGATTTTTGTGCTGCCAAAGGCAATTCGGTTTTTTATGCCTTTGATCGTGGCATGGGTGGTGGCGATGATCGCCAACCCGGTAATCCGTTTTCTGGAGAAGCGGATCAAGCTGATGCGAAAACATGGCACGGCACTGATTATTGTTTTGGTGTTGGTAGGGATCAGTGCACTTCTGTATGGGATCATCGCCGTGCTAGTCACTCAGATGAGTTCTCTGCTTCAGGAGCTTCCAGGCATTTATTCTTCTGTGATGGAAAATCTTCAGGAGGTCTTTCAGAAGCTTCATGACAAATATCATTTTATTCCTGCCAATATACAGGCTCTGGGAAATGATCAGGGATTTGCATTAGATGATTATATTTTGTCAGCCCTGAATGGACTGAAGTCCGGCACTTTTTCAAAAGTAGGGTCTGTGGCAAGTTCTGTGGTGGATTTTATTGTATATACAGTTCTTACGATTCTGGCATCCTATTTCATGACAGTGGAGCAGGATAATATCAATGCTTTGCTGCGGAAGAATACACCGCAGGGAATTCAGGATTTTGTTCGAAAGGTGAAAAATATCTGTATCAGAGCGATTGGCGGATATTTTAAGGCACATTTTAAAATCATGGTAGTTATCTTTTTTATTACTGTGATTCCATTTGCTATTATGGGAATCAGCTATAGTGGACTTTTAGCGGTGCTCATTGCTTTTGTAGATTTTCTGCCGTTTTTTGGAGCAGGAACGATTCTTGGCCCATGGGCGGTTTACGAGCTGCTGACTGGTTCCTATCGTTATGGGATTATTTTAATTGTGCTGTATCTTGTCATTATGGTAGTGCGACAGTTTTTAGAACCAAAACTGATTGGAGACAGTATCGGAATCAGCTCCTTTGAAATTCTGATATTTATGCTGATTGGTTACCGGATTGGGGGAATGTTGGGACTGCTTTTAAGTATACCGGCAGGAATGGTAATTCTCGCCTGCTACAGGGAGGGCATGTTTGAAAGCTATATTCGTGGAATTAAGATACTGGTAAAGGATATCAATGAATATCGAAAGTATTAAAATCTGAATCTGTTTTTATATTATTTAAGGCTGCCATTATATGGCAGCCCCTGTTTTTACTATAATTTTACTCGTTCTTATTTATTGCTCTGATATTCCAGTGCAGCCCCTACAAAACCTTTGAACAATGGATGTGGTCTGTTTGGTCTTGACTTAAATTCAGGATGTGCCTGTGTTGCTACAAACCAAGGATGGGAATCCAGCTCCATCATTTCCACGATGCGGCCGTCTGGTGACAGACCGGAAAGTGTCAGGCCTGCTTTTACCAAATCATCACGATAGTAATTGTTGACTTCGTAACGGTGTCTGTGTCTCTCGTAAATGGTCTCTTCGCCATATAATTCATATGCTTTGGAGGTCTTGTCCAGTACACAAGGATAAGCGCCCAGACGTAAAGTTCCTCCGATATCTTCGATACCATCCTGCTCCGGCATCAGATGGATGACTGGATGAGTGGTTTGTGGATCCAGTTCAATACTGTGGGCATCGTGAAATCCTACAACATGTCTTGCAAATTCTACAATAGCAAGCTGCATACCAAGACAGAGTCCCAGGAATGGAATCTTATGTTCGCGGGCATATTGGATGGCAAGAATCTTACCGTCAATACCACGGTCACCGAAACCGCCTGGTACCAGTATACCACTGACATCGCCTAACAACTCATCTGCATTCTCTTCCGTCAGATCCTCGGAAGGAATCCATTTGATATTGACATTGCTTTTATGAGCCAGGCCGCCATGTTTTAAGGATTCTACAACACTGATATAGGCATCGTGAAGAGACGTATACTTTCCGACCAATGCTACGGTAACATCTCTTTCCAGGTTTTTTAGAGTGTTTACCATATTCTGCCATTCGGTCATATCAGGCTCTGGACAATCCAGATGGAGGCATTCACAGATTACATCTGCCAGATGTTCTTTCTCCATAGCAAGAGGAGCTTCGTACAATGTCTCTACATCCAGGTTCTGAAGAACATGTTTGGTCGGTACATTGCAGAATAAGGCAATCTTGTCCTTAAGACCTGCCTCCAGTTCCCGTTCTGTACGGCAAACAATTACATCCGGCTGAATCCCCATTCCCTGTAATTCCTTGACGCTTGCCTGGGTCGGTTTTGTCTTCATCTCTCCGGATGCGTGAAGGAAAGGGATCAGAGTAACATGAATCAGCGCAGCATTTTCATGTCCGATATCATGCTGGAACTGACGGATGGACTCAAGGAAAGGCTGACTTTCGATATCACCCACAGTGCCACCAACCTCAATGATAGCGATTTGTGTGTCTTTGCATCCATCGTTGCGGTAAAATCTACTCTTGATTTCGTTGGTGATATGAGGGATAACCTGAACAGTGCCTCCGCCGTAGTCTCCCCGGCGTTCTTTATTTAACACAGACCAGTATACCTTACCGGTTGTTACATTTGACTGCTTGGTCAGGCTTTCGTCAATAAACCGCTCATAATGTCCGAGGTCCAGATCTGTCTCGGCACCATCATCTGTCACGAAAACTTCACCGTGCTGTACCGGATTCATTGTGCCGGGATCAATATTGATATAAGGGTCAAACTTCTGCATGGTAACACTGTAACCGCGCATTTTGAGAAGTCTTCCCAGGGATGCGGCGGTAATACCCTTGCCCAAACCGGACACAACGCCCCCTGTAACGAATACATACTTGACTGCCATGTAAATTATCCTCCTTGTAATCGGGTTCTTTTGCTGTAATCAACATTTTTTTATTATACCTCAAAACAGGTGGTAAGTTCAATTGCTTTTTTCAAAATGACTGCGGAAAATCTAGAAGCATAGAAAAATCACAAAAATTTCAGATTTTGTTTACTTAATCATATATTGATTTATGGGAACACTACCTTTATAATTATTTTTATGACTTTTGGATAAAGGAGGCCTGACTTTGGATAATAATATGAATAATGCTGGCGGAGGCAGCAATGATCAGCAGAAAAAGCAGAATAGAAAAGGAATCATTATCTGTCTGGTTGTAGCGCTGGGAATGTTCCTGGTATTTTCTATGATGAATAAGCAGGTACAGAAAATGACCAATAAAGAAATCACTTATGACCAGTTTTTACAGATGCTGGAGGATGACCAGGTAAAAGGAGTGGTACTGGCTTCTGACCGTTTGAAGATTACGCCGAAAACACAATCAAACAGTTTATATCAGATTACTTATTATACAGGAATCATTTCAATGGATTATGGGCTTGTGGAAAGGTTGAACAGTGCAGGGGTAGAGTTTAAAAAGGACATTTCTGACAGTTCTTCCAGTACCTTGTATATGATTATGTCCTATATTTTGCCGTTGCTGCTTTTATGGGGCGGACTGTTTCTGGTATTCCGGCTGATGTCAAAAAATTCCGGCGGAATGATGGGGATTGGCAAAAGTACAGCCAAGATGTATGTGCAGAAGGAGACAGGAGTTACCTTCAAGGATGTGGCAGGTCAGGAAGAGGCTATGGATTCTCTGACGGAAATGGTTGATTTTCTGCACAATCCGCAGAAATACACAGCGATTGGTGCAAAATTGCCAAAGGGAGCTTTGCTGGTGGGTCCTCCTGGTACTGGTAAAACATTGCTTGCCAAGGCAGTTGCAGGAGAAGCCGGTGTCCCGTTTTTCTCATTGTCTGGCTCGGATTTTGTAGAGATGTTTGTAGGAGTCGGTGCCTCCAGAGTGAGAGATCTGTTTAAGCAGGCACAGGCGATGGCACCTTGTATTATCTTTATAGATGAGATTGACGCCATTGGTAAAAGTCGTGACAGCCAGTATGGCGGTGGGAATGATGAAAGAGAGCAGACACTGAACCAGTTGCTTTCAGAGATGGATGGTTTTGACAGTTCCAAGGGACTTGTGATCCTGGGTGCGACGAACCGGCCGGAGGTGCTGGATAAGGCATTACTCCGTCCAGGACGTTTCGACAGAAGAGTCATTGTAGAAAAGCCGGATCTGAAGGGTCGTGTTGATATCCTGAAAGTACATGCAAAGGATGTGCTGATGGACGAATCCGTAGACTTTGACGCCATCGCACTGGCCACCAGTGGAGCGGTTGGCTCTGATCTGGCAAATATGATCAATGAGGCTGCCATTATGGCGGTCAAAGCAGGACGCAAGGCGGTGAACCAGGCTGATTTGTTTGAAGCAGTAGAAGTGGTTATTGCTGGTAAGGAAAAAAAGGACAGGATTCTGGGCAAGGAAGAGAAAAGGATCGTGGCATACCACGAGGTTGGTCATGCTCTGGTAACTGCATTGCAGAAGGATGCAGAGCCGGTACAGAAGATTACTATTGTACCGCGTACTATGGGTTCTCTTGGTTATGTAATGCAGGTGCCTGAGGAAGAAAAGTTTCTGATGAGTAAGGATGAGATTCTGACCCGGATTGTTACATTGTTTGGCGGGCGTGCAGCGGAGCAGATTGTATTCAACTCCATTACGACAGGTGCTTCTAATGATATTGAAAAGGCAACCTCGCTGGCAAGAGCGATGGTAACACAGTATGGTATGTCAGAAAAGTTTGGTATGATCGGACTGGAATCGATAGAAAGCCGTTATCTGGATGGACGGTCTGTTCTGAACTGCGGTGATGCCACGGAGGCAGAAATCGATCAGGAAGTTATGCGTATCCTGAAGGAATGTTACAATAAGGCAGAGGAATTGCTGTCCGGTGACAGGGAAGCTCTGGATAAGCTGGCGGAATACCTGATTGAACATGAAACCATTACAGGAAAACAGTTTATGAAGATTTTCCGTAAGGTAAAAGGGATTTCTGAGCCGGAGGGAGATCTCTATGATGCGTTGATTCTTGATGTGGATGGGACGCTGGTAGGCTCTGATAAAAAGGTATCGGAGAAAACAAAACAGGCAATCATCCAAGCACAGGAGAGAGGGAAAACTGTAGCCATCGCATCGGGACGGTCTATTTCCGGCATCCGGAGAACGGCATCCAGTATCAGCCTGGAGAAATTTGGAGGCTATGTGATTGCTTATAATGGAACTACAGTAATCAACTGTAAGACAGGAGAATGTATTTACAACCAGACCGTAGATGCGGATATGATCAAGCCGGTTTATGAGGCGGCGAAGGCGGCGAAGGTAGGAATTCTGGTATATCATGACCAGAACAAGGAGCTGATTGCCGGCAATGGTGTAGATGAGTATATTCAGATGGATGCCCAGGCATGTGAGATTTCAATCCGGGAGGCAAAGGACTTCGTGAAGGAAGTCAATTTCCCTGTCAATAAGTTCCTTCTTTCCGGGGAACCTTCCTATATGAAAAAAGTAGAGATGGAAATGAAGGAAAAATTTGGAGACCGTCTTAATATCTTCCGCTCTGACCCGTGTTATGTTGAACTTCTTCCAAGGTTTATTGACAAGGCAGTAGCTGTGGATAAGCTGATGAAATATCTTGATATCAAGAGGGATAAAGTAATCTGTGTCGGTGACAGTTATAATGATCTGCCGATGATCCAGTATGCAGGAATGGGTGTTGCCATGGGGAATGCCCAGCCAGAGGTACGGAATGCGGCAGATTATGTGACGGCATCTAATGACGAGGATGGCGTTGTTGAAATTATACAAAAGTTTATGACGCCGAAAGCAGAGGAAGAGGTAACAGAGCCTGAAAAAGAGGAGATAAGAGCAGATGAAAAGATTCCTCAGGAGGAGTCGGTTGTAGAAAAAACAAAGAATTGATCTATTTTTGTAGAATAAATCCTGCGTATTAGGAAATTTTTTAAAAAAGTTTTCTATGACAGCAGGATTTTTTCGTTGTAATTTTTACGGGAACGTGCTACAATAATCGGTGATACGGTTGTAGAATGGTAAACGGATAGTATAGATATTGAAAATACATTAAGAACTGGAGTGAGATACAAATTATGGAGAAGGGATTTGCAAAACGGATACTGGCTGGAAGTCTGGCTGTAATGATTATTTTTGGATGTCTGTTGGGAGAGCGTTCTATTCTGGTGCAGGCGGCTACATTTAATGATATTAACCGAAGTGAAGTATTTCTAAAACAGCCCAGTGGGAGCAATACCTGCACTCTGGTAGCGGCTACTATGCTGGTACGCCGTGGTGCGATGTTAAATGGCAACGCAAACTGGTCTGGTATTACGACGGATGTTATGCAGACTGCTGCATGGATTACAGGGACAGGCTTAAAGTGGGATTTTAACTGTGGGGGCATTACGGTAACACATGGAAACTTTTCAGGGGATGCAGGAGATCTGGCAGTGCTTCTGGCGGAGCATCCGGAAGGAATTGTACTCTACAAGAAAAAAAGTGACCAGAACCATGCTGTTCTGGTGACCGATTACACCGATGGAGTCTTTTATTGTGCAGATCCTTCACCGGGAGCGCAGGAGGGACGGATTCCGATGTCGTCTGCTACTATTTCTATAGAAGATTCTAATTATATCTGGTATGTTACCAGTCCAGATCTGTATCTGACAGATACGGCAGGAAACATTATTTCTCATGAAAAAGTAGACAGTAACAGTGTTCCGAAGGCAACAGCAACTCCCAAAGCGACTGCAAAACCTACGGCAACAGTGAAACCGACAGCAACACCAAAGGCGACAGCAACTTCAAAGGTTGCTGCTCCGTCAAAGAGTGTGACAGCTCCAAAGCGTGTTTCTAGTCTGGCCGTTAAAAACAATAAAAAGAAAACATTGACTACCTCATGGGGAAAGGTATCTGGTGCTAAGGGCTACCAGGTGATCTATTCTACACAAAAAAGTTTTGAGGAGAAAAATACCCTTTCCCAGACTGAAAAAAAATGCCATCTGACAAAGCTTACCAAGGGTGAGGTATATTATGTAAAGGTTCGAGCATATAAATTGAGCGGGTCGAAAAAAGTATATGGAAAGTGTAGCACAGTAAAAAAAGCAAAGGTGAAAAAATAACCGTGTTTAATATTGAGGAAGAACTGAAGAAACTGCCGGGCAAGCCAGGTGTTTATCTGATGCATGACAAAAAGGATGCCATTATTTATGTGGGGAAAGCAATCAGTTTAAAAAACCGTGTCCGGCAGTATTTTCAACCCAGTAGAAATGTTTCGCCAAAGATAGAGCGGATGATTTCTCAGATTGACCACTTTGAATATATCATTACGGATTCAGAGGTAGAGGCGCTGGTGCTGGAGAGTAATCTGATCAAAGAGCACAAGCCGAAATATAATACGATGCTAAAGGATGATAAGAGTTATCCTTTTATTAAAGCGACAGTTGGGGAGGACTTTCCCCGGCTTATTTTTTCACGTCAACAGAAAAGGGACAAGGCGAAATATTTTGGACCCTATACCAGTGCAGGTGCAGCAAAGGATATGTTGGAACTTGTGCGGAAAATTTATCATGTCCGTACTTGCAACAGGGTTTTGCCGAGAGATACCGGGAAGGAAAGACCTTGCTTGAATTATCATATCAAACAGTGTGAGGCACCTTGTCAGGGATATATCAGCAAAGAAGAATATGGGACAAATTTCAAAAAGGCACTGAAGCTGCTGGAGGGTGATGATACAGAGGTACTGAAGTATCTGAATGAGAAGATGCTTGCTGCCTCAGAAGAGATGGCATTTGAGGAGGCTGCCCAGTACCGTGATCTGATAGAAAGTGTAAAGAAATCCTCTGTTCACCAGAAAATTACTGACTTTGGTGGAATGGACAGAGATGTAATAGCTTTGGCAAAGGATAATAGTGAGGCAGTGGTCCAGGTGTTCTTTATCCGGGAAGGACGGATGATCGGAAGAGACCATTTTCATTTAAATGGAGTGGACGGGGAAGAGAGAAATCAGATATTACAATCATTTATTAAACAGTTTTATGCAGGAACACCTTTTATTCCGCGGGAACTCATGGTAGAATATGAAATAGAAGATGCGGATTTGATCAGCCGGTGGCTGAGTGAGAGACGCGGCAGTAAAGTGCGTATTCTGGTGCCAAAGAAGGGGCAGAAGGAACGTCTGGTGGAACTGGCACACAAAAATGCACAGCTGGTTCTGGCACAGGATGCGGAAAAGCTGCGTCGGGAGGAGGAGCGTACCACAGGTGCCATGGCAGAAATATGCAGCTGGATCGGGCTTACGGATGTACACCGGGTGGAATCTTATGATATTTCTAATATCAGTGGATTTCAGTCAGTAGGTTCCATGGTGGTGTTCGAAGATGGAAAGCCCAAAAAAAGTGATTACCGGAAGTTTCGGATACAGACAGTCCAGGGACCGGATGACTATGCCAGTATGCGGGAGGTTCTTAGCAGGCGTTTTGAACATGGAATGGCTGAAAAGAAAGAGCTTGGTGACGAGGAACAGGGACTTGGGAGCTTTACCAGATATCCAGATCTGATCATGATGGATGGTGGAAAGGGACAGGTTCATATAGCAGAGGAGGTACTTGCGCGTCTGGGACTGACCATACCGGTCTGCGGTATGGTAAAGGATGATCATCACCGCACCAGAGGGATTTATTTTCAAAATCAGGAATTGCCGGTTGTTGTCAGCAGCGAGGGATTTCATCTGATGACCAGGATACAGGATGAGGTTCATCGTTTTGCAATAGAGTATCACCGTTCTCTTCGGAGCAAGGTCCAGGTGAAATCTATTCTGGATGATATTCCGGGGATTGGTGACAAGAGGCGGAAAGCACTGATGCGGCAGTTCCAGTCGATGGAAGCTGTCAAAGAGGCTACAATCGAACAGCTTGCACAGACTGAGACAATGAACCGTGCCGCCGCCCGGAAAGTATATGATTTTTTTCATGGGGATTCAGAAATTCAAAGGAAGATGGAGGGCAAATAAATGACAGGAACCTATAGTGTATCGTTAGAAAAATTAATTGAAGAAATGCATCTGGAAAATTGTACTCCGGAAGTGGACATTCAGAAAATTGAGATTACACAGGCCGATGTAAACCGTCCGGCATTGCAGCTGGCAGGTTTTTTTGACTACTTTGATTCCAGCCGGATACAGATTATCGGTCATGTAGAGCATACGTATATGCAACAGAAGGGGATTGAACATAGTCTCGATATGATGGAAAAGATCATGTCGGGAAGTGACCAGCATCCAAAGCCTCCATGTATTGTTTATTGCCGGGAAATCTGGATAGAAGATGAGTTGATAGAGCTTGCCAATAAATATCAGGTTCCATTGCTTCGCAGCAAAAAGGCAACCTCTTCCTTTATGGCAGAGCTGATTCGCTGGCTTAACACGGTTTTGGCACCAAGATGCTCTGTTCATGGAGTTTTGGTGGACATATATGGAGAAGGTGTTCTGATCATGGGAGAAAGCGGCATCGGTAAATCAGAGGTAGCGTTAGAGCTGATGCACAGAGGTCATCGTCTGGTGTCTGACGATGTAGTTGAGATCAAGAAGGTCAGTGATGCTTCCCTGATCGGAAGTGCACCGGACATTACCAGACATTTTATTGAGCTTCGGGGGATTGGAATCATTGATGCAAAGACTCTTTTTGGTGTGGAGAGTGTGAAAAACGAACAGGAGATTGATCTGGTCATTAAGCTGGAAGAGTTTAACAAAAATCAGGAATATGACAGACTGGGGCTGGAGGAACAGTATATTGAATTTTTAGGCAATCAGGTGGTTTGTCACTCCATTCCGATTCGTCCGGGAAGAAATCTGGCAGTGATCTGTGAATCAGCAGCAGTAAATCATAGACAGAAGAAGATGGGATATAATGCCGCTCTGGAATTATATAACCGTGTTACCAGCAACATAGCAGAAAAAAATGCCAAGTAAAAGGAGGGGACTGAGATGCTATTTGTAAAAGCAGATGAATTAAAAATAGGAATGCGTCTGGCAAAGCCGATTTATAACAGGGATGGGGTTATGCTGTATGAAAGGAACTCCAAGCTGACCAGACAGGGTATTGTCAGTATACAGAATTTTGGATTGATCGGAGTATATATTCTGGAGCCAGCGGAACCACTGCCTCCTATGTCAGCAGAGGATGTCGAGTTTGAGCGTTTTCAGACAATGGCTGTTTTCAGTATCCGTGAAATTTTGGATGCAGTCAGCAAGCAGAAAGAGGCGAAGGGAATTTATCAGTTCGCCAATCAGATCATTAAAAAATATGGAAATCTGAACCACCGCATCAATTTTATCCAGAATCTGCGCAGCACAGAGGATTATGTGTATAAGCATTCGCTGAATACGGCTATCCTCAGTGCATTGATGTCCCACCGCCTGAAGCTGGAGTTTAAACAACAGCTGGATGTGGTAGTGGCATCCATCCTTCATGATGTGGGAAGTCTTCTGATACCAGTGCATATCCGCAGAAAGAGAAAAAATGAGATTACCCCGGAGGATGAGAAAAAAATCCGTACTTATCATTATGCAGCGTGCCAGTTGATTGACAATGATTATGATATGGACTCTGAAGTGAAACGGATTTTGAAAGGTCTGGTCATGGACCTGTACCAGGTAGGAAATGATGGGGAAGACATTCAGAACAGAATTCAGTCTGTCGGCTTGGAAATATTAAAGGTGGCATATACTTTTGATACCATGACTGCAATGAATTTCAATGAGGAACCATTATCTGAAATCTCTGCATTGAGATATCTGCTGGATGAGAAAAATGGTTTTGACCAGAAAGCAGTAGAAGCATTGATTGAAAGTGTAAATATCCTTCAGCCGGGAGTTTGTGTAGAACTTACCAATGGTGAACGCGGGCTGGTAGTGAAGGGAAATGATGATGAGGTGCTTGCACCTATGGTTTTATCATTTAAAGATAATGTCATTTATAATATGGCGGACCGGTATGTTTCCAAAGAAATTCAGATTAAAGATATTATGAGAACAATGGACAATCGTCATGTGGTTGACAAGGATTTGTTGGAGAAGTATAGAGGACAGATTGTGCATATGGGAGAGAAACGTGACCGGAAAACATATTAGTACCATATGATGGATTAGAAGAGGAAAAGAGTATGTATATAATCGTTGGTCTGGGCAATCCGGAAAGAAAGTACGATGGAACCAGACATAATATTGGATTTTCTGCAATCACTGCACTGTCAGATGCCTATGGAATACCAATTGATTTCAAGAAGAACAAGGCCGTTTGTGGAAAAGGCATTATAGAAGGGCAGAAAGTGATTCTTGCCATGCCTCAGACGTATATGAATCTCAGCGGAGAGAGTGTCCGTGAACTGGTGGATTTTTATAAGATTGAGCCGGATTCGGAGCTGATCATAATTTATGACGATATTGCATTGGCGCCAGGAAAGCTGCGGATACGTGCGAAGGGAAGTGCCGGCGGCCATAATGGGATGAAGAACATTATTTCCCATCTTGGGACGCAGGAATTTGCCAGGATACGGATTGGTGTAGGAGAGAAACCAAAGGGATGGGATTTAGCCGATTATGTATTGGGGAGATTCAGCCAGGAGGAGGAGCCAATGATCCGGGAAGCACTGGAGCATGTAGTACAAAGCTGCAGAGTCATAGTGACAGAGAATGTCACACAGGCAATGAACCAGTTTAACAACAAATGAGGCAGATGAAAATATAAATGCAAAAGACAGATATTTCTGGAAACAGATTTGTCTGTCTTTTTGGGGTATGTAATAGAGGACACGGAGGTGAGAGACAATGGAAACTCTATGGAAACCACTGGAGGAATTAAATGCATATAACAGCACCAGAGAGTGTATTCAGCGGAAGAAATTTCCAATACACATATCTGGCTGTATTGACAGCCAGAAGTGTCACCTGGTCAGTGGACTGGTAAAACATAGTGGCTGGACGGTGATTATTGCCAGTAATGAAATTAAGGCGAGAGAAATTCTGTCGGATTACCGTTTATTCGACAGGGAGGTATCCTACTATCCGGCAAAAGATGTGATTTTTTACAGTGCAGACGTACATGGAAGTGCACTGGAGGTGGAACGGTTAAAGACGATGAAGACGCTTCTGAATAAAGAGAGTGGCACCATTGTTACCACCATGACGGCGGGGATGGAATTTGTGCAATCTCTTTCTGTATATGAAAAGGCAAGGAAAAAGATAAAAGAGGGAGAAGTGATAGATACAGAAGAGTTGAGCCGGCATCTGACAGATATGGGGTATGAAAGGCAGGCACAGGTCAATATGCCTGGAGAGTTCTCTATGCGTGGAGGTATTCTGGATATCTTTTCTCCTACCGAGGAATGTCCGCATCGAATTGAACTCTGGGGGGATGAAATAGATACGATCCGTTCCTTTGATGTGGAAAGTCAGCGTTCTATTGAACGGGTAGAGGAAATAGAAATTTTTCCGGCAGTGGAGATTATTCTAAGTAAAGAACAGCTTCAGGCTGGCTTTGAGAAAATGAAAAAGGAACAGGAGGCTGTTCAGAAAAAGTGGAAACAGGCGAAAAATTATGAGGCATCCAACCGTCTGTCTGAAATTATGAAAGAGTTGCAGGAGAGAGTGCAGTATACCAGAAGCGGTGTAGGACTGGAAAGCTGTTTAAATTATTTCGATACAGAGATTGGATCCTTTTTTGACTTCTTTGATTCGGAAAAAACATTGTTTTTCGTGGATGAAGCAGGTCATTGTATGGAAGCTATGGAAGCAGTAGAAACAGAATTCCGGGAGAGTATGGAGGGAAGACTGGAAAAGGGATATATTTTGCCGGGACAAATGGAGGTTCTTTACGGTGCGGATGCTGTGATGGCAATGATACAGAGAAAACCTGTTGTATTTTTATCTTTATTGGACATTTTACCCAAGTATATAGAGGTAAAAGAAAGATTTAACATTCAAAGCCAGTCCATTGGCTCTTACAATCACCATTTTGAACTTTTGGCAGAGGATATGAAACGGTGGAAGGAAAATGGATACCGGGTATTGCTATTGTCTGGTTCGCGTACCAGAGCAAAACGTCTTGCCGGCGATCTGAATGAATATGAAATCCCAGCATTTTATAGGGAAAAGATGGATGTTTCTCTGGAGCCGGGACAAATTATGGTAAGTTATGGAAATCTGTCAAAAGGATTTTCCTATGCGACCCTGCGTTTTGTGGTGATTACGGAGGGCGATATTTTTGGGGCCAGACAGCAGTCCAGAAGAAAGAAGCAAAAAAAATACAGTGGTAAGGCGATACAGAGCTTTAATGAGCTGAACGTGGGAGATTACGTTGTTCACGAGAACCACGGTTTAGGAATATACCGGGGCATAGAAAAAATCAAAGTGGACAACACGACAAAGGATTATGTTAAGATTGAATATGGTGATGGAGGAAACCTGTATGTACCGGCATCTGCACTGGATGTCTTGCAGAAATATGCCGGACAGGAGGCAAAAGCACCAAAGTTGAACAAGTTGAATTCTGTGGAATGGAAAAAGACCAAGAATCGTGTGAAGGGTGCCGTTAAGGAAATTGCCAAAGAACTGGTGGAGTTATATGCAAGGCGGCAGGAAAAAGAAGGATATCAGTTTGGCAAGGATACGGTATGGCAGAAGGAGTTTGAAGAACTATTTCCCTTTGAGGAGACACAGGATCAGCTGGATGCCATTGCTGCCACCAAGCGGGATATGGAAAGCAGGAAGATCATGGACCGTCTGATCTGCGGTGATGTGGGATACGGAAAAACGGAAATTGCCATCCGCGCGGCATTTAAAGCGGTCAATGATAACAAACAGGTGGCATTTCTGGTTCCTACAACAATCCTGGCACAACAGCATTACAATACCCTGAAGGAGCGTCTGGGAGATTTTCCGGTCAATGTGGAGATGTTATCCCGTTTCCGGACACCGGCACAGCAGAAAAAGGCACTGGAACAGTTAAAAAAAGGGGAAGTAGATATCATCGTAGGAACGCACCGTCTGCTTTCCAAGGATGTGAAATTTAAAAATCTTGGACTGCTGATTGTTGACGAGGAGCAGCGGTTTGGTGTGACCCACAAAGAGAAAATCAAGCAGATGAAGGGGGACGTGGACGTACTTACCCTGAGTGCAACGCCGATACCACGGACTCTTCATATGAGTCTGATCGGGATCCGTGACATGAGTGTACTGGAGGAGCCGCCGGTAGACCGTTTGCCGATACAGACCTTTGTGATGGAACACAGTGGTGAAATTATCCGGGAGGCGATCAACCGGGAGCTGGCAAGAGGCGGGCAGGTTTATTATGTGTATAACCGGGTCCGGAATATCGATGAGGTAGCAATGGAAGTGGCAAAACTGGTGCCGGATGCCAATGTAGCATTTGCTCATGGACAGATGAGTGAGCGGCAGCTGGAAAATATCATGATGTCCTTCATCAATGGAGAGATCGATGTACTGATAGCTACCACGATCATTGAAACGGGTCTGGATATTTCCAATGTCAATACAATGATCATAGATAATGCTGATCAGTTGGGGCTTTCCCAACTCTATCAGCTTCGGGGGCGAGTCGGACGTTCCAATCGGACTGCCTATGCCTTCCTGATGTATAAAAGGGATAAAATGCTGAAGGAGGTAGCGGAAAAAAGACTGGCGGCAATCAAGGAATTTACAGAGCTTGGTTCTGGGATTAAGGTGGCAATGCGTGATCTGGAAATCCGTGGTGCAGGGAACCTGCTGGGAGCGGCACAGTCAGGACATATGGAAGCGGTGGGATATGATTTGTATTGTAAGATGCTGAATGATGCCGTTCTGACAATGAAGGGAGAAAAGCCAGAGGAAGCAGAATTTGAGACTGCCATTGATTTACAGGTGGATGCGTTTATTCCGCCGGCTTATATCAAAAGTGAATATCAAAAGCTGGATATGTACAAGAGGATTGCCGGAGTAGAAACTCTGGAGGAGATGTCCGATATGCAGGATGAGATGACAGACCGTTTTGGGGATATTCCTTCTGCAACGCAGAATCTTCTACGGATTGCCGTGATCAAGGCGAATGCACATAAGAATCATATTACCCAGATCAGCCAGAAATCAGATGGGATTCATTTTTATTTGCAGCCAGAGGCAAAAATAGCTTTCGAAAAAGTGCCAAAGATGGTAGAATCATATCAGGGAAAGCTTCGGTACATTTCCAAGGAGGAACCTTACTTTTTGTATATCCTGCCATCGGCAGCAGACAGCCGGCGGGGAATCAGGGGGAAAACCCCTCAGGCAGAGGAGATTTTCCAGATTACAGAGGAAATGATAGAAGCAATCTCCCGATTGAAGGAGTGAGGGGAATGGAGTATTCTTTTGTTTAAGCTGGCGGGATAATGCAAGCCGGCAAGTTTGAAAGGTTTGAGAAAGGCATGGTTAGATTATGAGAATAGACAAGAAGATATCCAAAGGGATAGCAATGTTACTGGCAGTATCATTGTGTCTTTCGGGATGTGGGAAAAATAAGAAAAACGCTAAGCTGGAGACAGGAGATATTTCTGAAAATTCTGTTGTTATGATGGTAGGAAATGAGGCGGTCCGTTTTAGCGAGATCAGGGACTACTGTTACTTTTTGAAATGCCAGTATGAGGGAGGATTTGGTGATAAGTTATGGGATTATCCTCTGGGTGAGTCCGAAACAATAGGAGACCAGGCAAAACAGGAAATAGTCAATATGATCACCCAGTTAAAGGTTATTTGTGCTACAGCCAGAAACCAGGATATCAAGCTGACTGCAGATGAGATTGATGAAGCACTGCAGCATGCAGAAGAACTTATGCGTAATGCCTCAGAGGAGGACAAGAAGGAATATTCTTTGAATGTACAGGAAATCAGCGAGATTTATCAGGAAAATGCCCTTGCAAATAAAATGTTTTACATTGCTACCAATGATGCAGATACCAATGTATCGGATGAGGAGGCAAGACAGGTTTCCTTGCAGTATCTCGAGGTGATGACTTCGGGGACTGACCGGAATGGAACAGAGATTTCTATGGATGAGGATACCAGGACGAAGGCATTGGAACGGGCAAAGCAGTTGAAGAAGGAAGCAGAAGCAGCGGAAGATTTTCTGGAATTTGCAGAGAAAAATACGGATGCCTCCCAGACAGAATTGATTGTTGGAAGGGAGACAGACAAGCTGGAAGAAGAAGTGGTGGAAGCAGCATTTTCTATGACAGCAGGTCAGATTAGTGATGTAATTGAAGGAGCAGATGGATATTATATTGTTTATTGTGTAGATGAAGAAGACGAGGATGCCACCTATCAGAGGAAAGAAGAAATCATTGAGGAACGTCAGACGGCTATGTTTATGCAGAAATATGCAGACTGGATGAAGGACAAGAAGGTTGATATCAATCAAAGCTTTTGGACGGAATTTTCCATTTGACAGTTTGTCGTTTACAGTTATTTAGAAGTTTGATATACTAAAGAGGTGTATATAGAAAGGACAGGTGATTGCGTGAGAGCAGAACATGTCAACCCGTTTATCATATCTGTTTGTAAGGTAGTAAAGGATATGTGCATGCTGGATTTGAAGATAGGAAAGCCCAGCATGACGATAGGAAATTATCAGGAAGATGCATCGATTATAAAGCTGGGTCTGATTGGCAGCCTGACGGGGACGGTAGTTCTAAATCTGGAACATTCCACAGCACTGGAGATTGTTTCCAAAATGATGATGACGCCAGTAACCATAATTGATGAGATCGGTAAGAGTGCCATATCAGAACTGGGGAATATGATTGCAGGAAATGCTGCTACTGTATTTGCCAATAGTAATATTTTAATAGATATCACCACACCTGCCTATTGCCTTGGAAAAGAATATCACGGAGATGGGAATCAGATGTTCAGTATTCCGTTTAGCTCAGAGGCTGGAGATATCTCTGTAGATGTATTTATAAATGAATGAATAAAAAAGAGGTGGGAATGCCTCTTTTTTCGTGTCTGCAAACGGCTCTGAATGATAGAAAGGAATGAAAATGGCAACATATAAAAGATATAAAAAGGATGATCCGGTATCTTATGCACTGGGGATTACGTTGACCTTCGAACTCTTAAGATTTAAGACCAGCTATGTGAACAAGGTTTATGTCCATTCGGGACTGAAAGAAGGGGAGACCTTTGACAAGCTGCGGATGCTATGCCGGGAGGCGGGGATTGAAATCGTGCAGACGGATAAAATATTTCATGTATTGTCCCAGAAAGAAAACTGCTATGTAATCGGAGAGTTCCGTAAATTTCCAGGAAAATTACAAAAGGAGAAGTCTCATATTGTGCTGGTCAATCCATCCAATGCCGGAAATATGGGGACAATCATGCGAAGTGCACTGGGATTTGGTATGAATCAGATGGCGATCATTCGTCCTGGCGTAGATGCCTTTGATCCAAAGGTAGTCCGGGCATCTATGGGTGCTGTTTTTTCTACAGAATTTATGTATTTTGAGACTTTTGAAGAATACCAAAAGCAGTATGGGGACAGAGAGATGTATCCGTTTATGCTTCAGGCACAGAAAAGTCTTCACGATGTTTGTCCAGAGGGCACCTTTTCCTTGATTTTTGGAAATGAGGCAACCGGGCTGCCGACAGAATTTTTACAGGTTGGCACTTCTGTGATCATTCCTCATTCCAATCGGATAGATAGTCTGAATCTACCGATTGCAGCCAGCATCGCTATGTATGAAGCTACTAAAAAGCAGTTCTGATCCAGAATGAAAAGTGGTGTTGACAAAATGGTTATAATATAAGTAGTGAAAGTACAGTTGACTTCGCGCAAGTATAACAGTGCCTTATGGCACAGAAATGGAGAGAGTAATATGGCAAAGATTGATATTATTTCAGGTTTCCTGGGAGCAGGAAAGACAACTTTAATTAAAAAATTGATCGCAGAGGCATTTCCGGGTGAAAAGCTGGTCCTGATTGAAAATGAATTTGGTGAAATCGGAATAGATGGTGGTTTTCTGAAAGAAGCAGGAATTCAGATCACAGAGATGAATTCCGGATGTATCTGCTGTTCCTTGGTAGGAGATTTTGGACAGGCACTGCAGGAGGTGCTACAGAAATACTCACCGGACCGTGTTATGATCGAACCATCGGGTGTAGGCAAGTTGTCTGATGTAATAAAAGCAGTCAGGAATATCGGTGAGGATGTTGTCATAAACAGCACCGCTGTTGTAGTAGACGCCCAGAAATGTAAAATGTATATGAAGAACTATGGAGAGTTCTACAATAATCAGATTGAATATGCAGGGACTGTTATCCTGAGCCGTACCCAGAAGGTTTCGGATGAGAAGCTGGATACCTGTGTAAAGATGATTCGGGAGAAAAACCAGGAGGCATCTATCATCACTACACCATGGGATGACATTAACGGAAAAAATATTCTGGAGGCAATGGAAAAAGTAAATTCTCTGGAAAAAGAGCTGTTAGAGGAGCATGAGCATCATCACCATCACGATGGAGAATGTGGCTGCGAGCACCACGACCATGAGCATCATCACCATCACGATGAAGAATGTGGCTGCGAGCACCACGACCATGAGCATCATCACCATCACGATGAAGAATGTGGCTGTGAGCACCACGACCATGAGCATCATCACCATCACGATGAAGAATGTGGCTGTGAGCACCACGACCACGAGCATCATCATCACCATGACGAAGAATGCAGCTGCGGACATCACCATGAGCATGGGCATCATCATGCAGATGATGTATTTACCAGCTGGGGCATTGAAACAGCGCATAAATTCTCTGAGGCAGAAATGAAAGAGATTTTAGAAAAACTGGCACAGGGAGGTGTGTATGGCGAGGTACTCCGTGCTAAGGGAATCGTAGCACCTCAGGAGGGCGAATGGTTCCACTTTGATCTGGTGCCGGAGGAAACAGAACTTCGCCGTGGGGCAGCAGATTATACAGGACGTATCTGTGTGATTGGTTCTAAGTTGAATGAGGAAGCGATTAAGGAATTGTTCCATGTATAAACAGAAGACTATATTATATAGGTAGAAATCGGAAAAGAGGTAGCTATGTTTGGAAAGAAAAAAGAAGAAATGATGGTGTATGTCATCATGGGTTTTCTGGAAGCAGGGAAAACAAGCCTGATACGGGATTTGTTGACGGATGAGCTTTTTGATGATGAAGCAAAGACCCTGGTGCTTGCCTGTGAGGAAGGCGAAGAGGAATATGAACAGGCAATGTTGGAAAAAGTCAATTCTGCCTGTGAATACATTGAGGATGAAGAATCTTTTAATGGAAGGATTATAGAAAAATTTTTAAAAAAGCACCGTCCAGACCGGATTATCATTGAATATAACGGCATGTGGACAACTAAGCACATTCCAGAGTTATATGATGAACTGGAAGAGATTTGTTTTGACAGGGAAGTGATCTTTCAGACCATAGATGTGGTAAACGATGAGACATTCAGTCTCTATATGAAAAATATGCCATCCATGATGGTAGAACAGTTCCGCGTGTCAGAAATGATCATTGTCAACCGCTGTACCGTACAGAATACGAACAAGGCAGCAGTAAGAGGAAGTGTTAAGGCAGTAAATCCAAGAGCACAGATTGTCTATGAGTCAGAGGATGATGCTTTTTATGAAATGAAAGAAGAGATGCCGTTTGATATTCATGCAGATATCATTGAGGTGGGAAACGATGATTTTGGCATGTGGTATGTGGACATGATTGATAATGAACCGGTATATAGCGGGAAGACTCTGAAGCTTACTGGAATGATCCAGAAACCTCATGGACTGGAGCGGGGGTATGTGGTATTTGGAAGATATGCCATGACCTGCTGTGCAGATGATGTCCAATATCTGGGATTTCTCTGTAAGGCAGATGACTGGTCTGACTATAAGAATAAAGATTATGTTACCATTACTGCCCGGCTGGAATTTAAATTCCGTAAGGAATATGGGGAGGAAGGACCTGTGTTTTATGCAGAAAAAGTAGAACGGGCAGAGAAGCCGCAGGAAGAGCTGGTGTATTTTAATTAGAGGTACGATTGTTGTATCTTTGATTCTATAATGATATAATGAATGAAAGGAGGATGGATGATGATTTTAGTTGACAAAAATATAAAAGAGTATGTTGATAATGGAACATTAATTGAAGAAGGTTTTCGGACAGAAAATTTAAATGGCGTTTCATATGATTTGACAATGGACGTTGTTTGTGATGAAAAAGGAAATGAAAATGCAATTTACGAATTATATCCGGGAGAGACAGTATTTGTTAAAAGTAGAGAGAAACTGAGTATTCCTGCCAATATTTTGGGCAGGGTTGCAGAAAAAAATTCAAGAATGCGTCAGGGATTAAAAATAGATGGTCCGCATTACCAACCTGGTCATGTAACATATGCTTTTTTGCGTGTACAGAATATTTCGACTAAGATTATCAAATTGCAACAGGGAATGAATATCGCTCAAATTATATTTGAACAGTTGAATGATATTCCAGATACACCTTACAATTTACAACAAAATGCATCGTTCCAAAATGAGGTCCATTATAAAGGTTTGGGAAATTATTCTCAGGAATATGAAAATCAGACAAGGCAAAAAGTGGAGAAAACAAAGCAGGATATAGAGGAGATTTCGGACAAAATATATGCAAATGTCCTTACCATAATGGGGGTGTTTGTAGCTATTTTTTCATTGATATCCATTAATTATCAAGCATTTTCACAGACAGATATTAATTTTAAATTTATTATCGTGATGAATTTTACTTTGGCTATTTGTATTGCAGTATTATTGGGAATTATTTTAATCTTTATCAATAAGGCAAAAAATAAGACATTTCTCTGGTGTTACATAGCAATTTTAGCAGTATTAATTGTAGTGACGGTATTATTAGGAATAGGGCTGTTTTAAAATGTTAATTCTAAATCAGCAAAATGATTCTCTTATTTTTGGGGTATTAAATATAGAAAGAGTACATTGCTTTTTGGGAAGAGAGATAATAAAATAATATTATCTTTTGTACTAAAGAGTAAAAATAATCAAAAGCTGATAGTTCAGCTTGGAAAGGAAGGATATTATGAGGAAAAGCAAAACTATTCTGAAAAGAATGATCGCTGTTGGTCTGAGTGCTGCACTGGTTGTGTCATGGCTGCCCGGCAGTGAGCAGAATCCGTCGATTTCTGTAAGTGCAGCAGAGTCAGGAGCAGAACAGGATACGACGGAACCGTTGCCATTTCATGATATGACAACAGAGCAGTTAGTAAAAGAAATGGGAACTGGATGGGGATTGGGAAATACATTTGATGGACATAGCAATATGAATCCTAGTGAGACTCAATGGCAAAGTGATGTCACAACACAGAAGCTTATTACCGCAGTACATGATTCTGGTTTCAATACGATTCGTATACCAGTTACCTGGGGCAATATGATCAAAGAGTCAAAGGATCAGGATGGAAATAACGTATACAGCATTGATGAGGCATGGATCAGCCGTGTTCAGGATGTAGTAGATTATGCTATTTCTGAGGGAATGTATGTGGTGATCAACATGCATCACGATGGAGCTATGAATGAGAATGGATACTTAGGATGGATCCAGCCGACCTATGAGCCGTTTGATGAACTCAGGGAAAAATTCGCAGGAGCATGGTCAGCGATCGCGACATATTTTAAAAATTATGATGAGCATCTGGTTTTTGAATCCATGAATGAGGTAAAACAATCAGATCAGTCTAAATGGACCATTGCACAAGGTATGGAGCGTGTTAATGTTTTAAACCAGGATTTTGTTGACGCAGTCCGTGCAGCCGGTGGCAACAATGACAGGAGATGGTTGTCAGTTCCTGGTATTTATACAAATATTTCATGGACCTGTGATGAAAAATTTGGTTTTCAGCTGCCAACAGACCCAACGGATGATGGAACACAGCGTATTTTTGTAGAAGTACATGAATATGCTGATGTTATCAGCCCAAGTACAGCTGCCGATTTTGCCAAATCTATCCAGAAATTAGTTGATACCTTTACCTCCAAGGGTGTACCGGTTATGCTTTCCGAGTATGGCAGAGGCTGCCATATCAGGGAGGATAAGGATACCGAGGAGAGAAAGGCAACCAAGGAAGCACAGAGAGAGTATTATCACGAGGCAGTCAATCAGTTGTGTAAGGTGGCAGGGGTTGTGCCTATTGTCTGGGATAATAATTCCGAGTGGTATGAAGGTGGAACATCAGATGCGTTCAAGCTGTTTAACCGTGATACGGCTACTGCAAAATATCCAAGACATATTGCAGCTATTCTTCGCGGTATCAACAGTACACATACTACATTAGATGTAGATAACCTTGCGGCACCAGATGGTGCATCACCGACTGTGATCGATCAGGTGACAGCGATTGCAGCAGACCAGGAGAATGTATCACTCACTATTGGGGATTCCTGTCAGGTAAATGCAACTGTGACACCGGCAGATTCCAATGATATGTTAGTATGGAGCAGTGATGACACAGCAGTAGCAACTGTAGCTGCTGGAAAGATTGTTGCTACAGGTATTGGAAATACCGTTGTTCATGTTAAGTCTTACAGCGGTTCTGCATCAAAAGATATTGTAGTTACTGTGTCAGCAGATACCAGCGTAAAAGCGTGTGATGTGATTGAGACATCTATTACACAGAAGACACTACAGGCTGGAGAATCTATCCGCCTCAATGCAAAGAATGCAACAGAGGGCAGTGAGGCATATTTAACCTACCGCTCCTCGAATAAAGCAGTGGCAACTGTAAGCAAAACCGGTAAAGTCGTAGCAGTTAATGGAGGTATGGCAGAGATCACCATTATGGCTTCCAGTGGCTTCAGTAAGACAGTTTCTATTACTGTGGAGGGAGGTACTCCTGCAGAGCCACAGACAACTAATACGCCGGCACCGACGCAGACGACGCAGCCAGCACCACAGCAGACAAATCCGCCAGCAGCCACTACTGATGTGAAGGAGGTTACCAAATCTGGAGCAAAATATAGTATTGATACCGCTAAGGGAACTGCTGTCTATGTAGCTAACACAGAGAAGAAAAAGAATGCTGTTGTTCCTGGTACTCTTAAAGTGGATGGAAAGAGTTATAAGATAACTTCTATTGAGAAAAATGCATTTAAAGGAAACAAAAAACTGACAAAGGTCACGATTGGGACTAATGTGACAAAGATTGGTGCAAACGCATTCTCCGGTTGCAGCAATTTGAAGAACATTGTGGTTCAGTCATCCCAAATTAAGAGTGTTGGAAAAAATGCATGGAAAGGGATTCATAAAAAAGCAGTTATAAAAGTTCCAAAAGCAAAATTAAAATCTTACAAAAAGCTGTTTAAGGGAAAAGGACAGGGCAGTAAGGTAAAGATTAAAAAATAGAATTTTGGAGTTATGCAGGGGATTCAGACGGGAAACTGTCTGAATCCTTTTTGGCTTTTTTGGAATGCTTGTACCTTGTGGAAAGTTATTTTAAAAGTAAAAGAATGTGGCAGAAATTTGTCATTGAAAAAGGAAGAGAGTATGCCGGTTGATTTTGGGAAAATACTCTATAATAAAGAAAAAAAGTGGCAAAAATAGATGAATAAAAATAAAACACAAAGAAAATATAAGAGAATTTGACAAGCAGCTATACAAAGTAACTAAAAACAGAAAGGAAAATTGTGCAATTTGCCAGTATCAAAAAAAAAGGTATTTTGCTATTATGTAGTACGTAACGGAAGCGGAAGTGGTGCGCTCAAAAGATGCGGATGTTTGAATGTGCTAATCTGCTTTTGGATAATTTATGCAACCCTTGAGGGGGAAAAATTAAGGAGGAAAAATAGGATGAAGTTAACAAAAGGAATGAAGAAAGCTCTTTCCTTGCTTCTGGTAGGTGCTTTGGCTATTACTGGAGCAAACATTAGCACAGAATCTGCAAGTGCTAGATTAACAGTTGCTGGTCCTGCAGCAATGAAGTGGACTGGTACAGCAGTATTCCAGGATGGCTGGAATGATGGTAAGGATATTGTCGTTACTACAGATGAGGGTTCATCTGCAAACATTGAAGTAAAAGGTTTTGTTGAAAGTGAAGGATGGGGAGCAGACAGTATTGGTGTACTGAATGTTACCGGAATTGAAAATTATGCAGATCCTCAGATCATGGTTGTTGGTAGTGAGGGACCAAAGGATGACCTTCCATATGCAGTTTGTGATACTGAGTGGAATGCTGTTGCTGCAGCTAGTGAGGCTTCTATCGGAGTCCAGAAGGATAAGATAAAGACAGCTGCTGATGTTACAACTATTAAAGGTTCTTTGGATAAGAATGCAAGCAAGTACTATATTGGTGCTAATGGTCGTACACTTACTGCAATCTATGTATATGATGCAGCAGTAGTTGATGATCCTACAACATATGAAGCTCCTGTATATGCTTCTGAAGTAAAGGATTTCACAGCTAAGTTTGGTTGCACAGGTTCTCTTGAGGAGAACAGTGTAGAAGTAACAGGTGATGGTGTGTATGCACTTTCTGCTGTTGCTGGTGTTGATTTCTCTAACATTGGATACCTTGGTATTGAGACAACTCTTACAAAAGAGGATCTTATCCCTGGATTAGATATTGCTTTGAAGGCAGTTTCTATTAAGCATGTACCTGCTGCTGATGGTTCTGTTAAGACTGAGACTATCGCTGCTCTTGACGGAAAAGATGATTTCTGCTACGCAGACAGCGACGATTCTAAGAATCTGCGTGTTCAGATCATCAATCAGTGGGCTGGATACTCTAATGACGAAGGTCTTACTCCAGAAGGTACAGAGCCTGGTATCTGTGCATTTGAAGAGACACTTCCTGATTTTGCAGAAGGTTCTACTATCACTGCATACTTTGAAGTAAAGGGTACTGGTAAGACTGGTACTACTGTAGAAGTTCCAGAAGCTGGCGTAAAGACTGAGCCTGGTAATAACCCTTCTAACCCAGGAAACACTCAGACTCCAGCAGCTACTAAGGCTCCTACGGCTGGAAGCATCACTGCTACACCAAGTAGTATCGCAAGTCCAGCTACTGCATCTCTGAAGGTAGCAAAGAAGAACAAGAATGTTGTTGTTGCAGCTGGTAAGTCTAAGAGTGTTAAGTTTACTAAGAAGATTCAGGCTCCTGCTACAAAGGCAGCTGCTGTAAAAGCTACTGTAAAGGGTAACAAGAAGGTTACTGCTAAGGTTAGTGGTTCTAAGGTTAAGATTACAGCTAAGAAGAAAGCTGTTAAGGGTTCTAAGGCTACTGTAACATTAACTTCTAAGAATGCTTCTGGTACTGCTGTAAAGGCTACTATTAAGGTAACTGTACAGAATAAGGCTAAGAAGATTAAGGCTAAGAAGAAAGCTGTTACTATTAAGAAGGGCAAGAAGGCTAAGGTAACAATTAAAGTTACAGCTCAGAATAAGAAGAAAGCTACATCTGATACTGTTACAGCTACTGTTAAGAAGGTAGCTAAGGTTACTAAGAAGACAGTTAAGAAGGGTAAAGTAGTTCTTACTCTGAAGGCTAAGAAGAAAGGTTCCGCAAAGATGACCGTTAAGGTTGGTAAGAAGAAAGTTAAAGTAAACGTAAAGGTTAAATAATTTTCTTCTTTAGAAAGAAATCTAAAAGAGCTTTCGGAAGGATGTGCTTCGGCACATCCTTCTTTTTTGTATTTAAAAGAAATATATCTATTCTTTTCTTTTGTGCGATATGTATAATAAATTATGGAAAAAAGTGAAATTATATTGAAAAATGCATATAAGATTGTTATAATAAAGAAGATATTTTTTCGGAAATATACAATATGATTTGTGATCATCACAGAAAGGAAGGAATATTATGAGAAAGAAATTAAAACAGCATTTAGCGCTGTTTTTGTCGCTTGCAATGGCTGTTTCCCTGAATGCAGGTGTTGCAGGAGCTGTTTCTGTTAATAAGACAGATGCCACGACAAATGGAAAGACAGCGGAAGCTACCGTTACCGACACAACAAATCTGACTGACGAACATCAGTCAGCAAATGGGATCACTACCAAGGATAATGGATTGATGAGAAAAGACCTGAGTTCCAAGGACATGATTTTGTTGATGGGACAAGGTTGGAACTATGGTAACTCTTTGGAAGCAAAATCTACAACAAAGTTAGATTCTGCAGAAGACTATGAAAAAGCTTGGGGGGCAACTCCTTTGACACAGAAGGCGGTTGATGGTCTTAAGAGATATGGCATCAATACAGTACGTGTGCCGATAGCATGGTCCAACATGATTTCTGATGATGGAAAATATACCATTGATGAAAGTTATTTTAACCGTGTAGAGGAAGTGATCAATTACTGTCTGAATGATGAGATGTATGTTATCATCAATATCCACTGGGATGGTGGCTGGTGGGGACAGTTTGGCTCCAAAGATGAAGCTGTGCAGCAAAGAGCGTGGGCGAGATTTGAGTCCTTCTGGACCCAGATTTCTGAGAGATATAAAGAATACTCAGACCGTCTGATATTTGAGTCTGCAAACGAAGAACTGGGTGACCGTCTGAATGATGAACTGGATGCGGATGGCAATCCATATGAAAGTGGAAAATCTAAGGGAGACCCAATTAAGGGTGGCCTGTCCAAAGATGAATGTTATGAAATGACAACACAGATTAACCAGAAATTTGTAGATATTGTGCGTCAGTCTGGTGGCAATAATACATACAGACATCTTCTGATCGCAGGATACAATACAGACTTTGAAAATACCTGCAGCCCGAAATATGTAATGCCAACAGATATAGAGGAAAATGGAATCAGTAAGCTGAGTGTATCCGTTCATTATTATACACCAAGTTACTATTGTATTTCAGAATCCTCCAGCGTTTCATGGGGGTATAGTGATAAATGGGGAACGGAATCTGAGATTAAGCAGATGGAAGACCTGTTTACTAAAATGTCTCAGTTTACAGAAGCTGGTTATGGTGTCATGATTGGAGAGTATGGCGTATGTAACTCCAGCAAAAATGGTATCCCGCTTTTCATTCAGAAGGTTATGGAATATAGTAAACAGTTCAATTTCCTTCCAGTTATCTGGGATACAGGTATATGGTATGACAGAACAAAGAATGATTTTGGTTTTAAGGATGTGGCAGAAGTATTTATCAATGCTACAGGAGTAGATATTACACCTCCAAAGGATGGCGCTACAACTGGTGTTCCAGAAATGCCAATTATTGAAGACGTTGATTCTATGAGACTGGTAGGTACCTGGACCGGTAAGTGGACACGTACGGATGGTTCTGCATCCATTGGCGGTTATGAGCAGACCAGCTGCGATCCAACTTTGACAGTAACTTCTAATGCATATTTCTGGCAGTTATTCTTTACCGCTGACTGGGCAAGCATGACCAGACCAGCTATAAGAGTAACTCCGGCAGATGATTCTACCAGTCAGAAGTGTGATCTGCAGATGGCATATACCAATAAGGTAGATGGTGCATGGAAAAACAGTTCTGATTATCAGGACCGCTGGGTTGGCAGCATTTTGGAATTAGATAAGGAATGGCTGGCAGAGTACCCATACATTATGTTATCTTCCAATGCAGTAGGTGCTTCCTTTGTTAAGATTGAAGTCTTTGATTCAGCCAAGACAGAGACCCCGCCTCCAACTGTAACACAGCAGCCGGGCAGCGCATCTACAGCTACACCACCGGCTGTAACACCGCCTGCTGAAGCACCAAAGACTGTTACTAAGTCTGGTTTGAAGTATAGTGTAAAAGCAAATGGTACTGCAGTAGTGAAGGCTCCAGTTAAGAAAACCAACAAGAAAGTTACGCTTCCGGCAACCATCAAGGCAGATGGAAAGACCTACAAGGTAACAGAAATTGCTAAGAGTGCCTTCAAGAATAACAAGAAGCTGACTCAGGTGACAATTGGAACCAATGTAAAGAAAATTGGAGCAAGTGCTTTTGAAGGATGTAAGAAGTTAAAGACAATCAATGTAAAATCTAAAAAACTGAATAGCGTTGGAAAGAATGCAATTAAGGGCATCCAGAAAAAAGCAGTGATAAAAGCACCTAAAGCTAAGGTAAAAGCATACAAGAAGCTGTTTAACAGTAAGACTGGTTATAAGAAGACCATGAAGGTTAAGAAGGCATAATAAAAACATTAAATGGCGAAAAGAGTCTGCAGCACAGAGAAATCTGTGTTGCAGACTTTTTTTCTTGATAGGGAAGTTTGTCCTATCAAGAAAAAAACACTCCGCAGGGATGCTTATAGGATCAGTTGTTTATGAAAAAGCAGTGCTTTGTTCTATATGTAAAGAAAAAATTGGTTTTATTCTTGGTTTTTTAGCAAATTGCACAAAAATAAATTGCAAATTATTATATCATGTGCTATTTTATGTATATTAGTATTTGCAGAAGTAAAATATTGTGCAAATGCTAAGAAGGAAATCTTAATATAGGAGGTTACAAAATGAACAGAAAGGCAAAGAAATTTGTCGCACTGATTCTTTCCCTGGCAATGGTATTAACCCTTAGTGGAATATCAAATGTTACTATGGGGAAAGCAGCTTCCAAAAAGCTGAAGATCAGTGCATCAAAGGTGACGGTAAAAGTAAAGTCATCCAAGAAAGTGATACTAAAGAATAAGCCAAAAGGAGCAAAGGTTACATGGACTTCAAAGAATAAGAAGATTGCTACCGTGAAAAATGGAAAGATTACTGGTAAGAAGGCTGGAAATACAAAGGTAATTTGTAAAGTGACTTACAAGAAAAAAGGGAAGAAGCTAACCAAAAAGTTTACTGTGAAGGTAACGGTGAAGAAGGCATCGGCTGCATCAACTACGGTACCGGCTGCATCAGCAGCACCGACGGCAGCACCACAGGTTTCTCCAACACTTCCTCCACGTAGTGTGGTTGGAGCGACTACAGCACCAACGGACAAAGAAACCTCTAATCTGGGAGCAGAAAGCTTGTCTGCAAACGGTGTTGTGACGAAGGATAATGGTATGATGAGAACCAATTGGACTTCGAAAGAATTTATGAAGTATATGGGATTCGGCTGGAACTATGGAAATTCTTTGGAGGCCCGTCTGGATGCAAAGGATGTAACAGCAAATACTACCGTGTCTGATCATGAAAACGCATGGAATGCTGGTCTTTTGACACAGGCAAATGTAGATGCTTTAAAGAAATATGGAATCAACACAATTCGTATTCCAGTGGCTTGGTCCAATATGATGTCGAAGGATGGTAAGTATACCATCGATGATGCATACTTTAACCGTGTGGAAGAGGTTATGAACTATGCCTTAAATAATGAGATGTATGTTATCGTTAATATTCATTGGGACGGTGACTGGTGGGGACAGTTTGGTGATGCAGACCAGGCGGTACGTGATCAGGCATGGGCACGTTATGAGTCATTCTGGACGCAGATTGCAAACCGTTATAAAGACTACTCAGACCGTTTGATTTTTGAGTCAGCTAATGAGGAACTGGGTGACCGTCTGAATGATGACTGGGTAAACATGAGCACTACATACAAAACAGGTACTCTTACGGAAGAAGAGCAGTACGAGACCGTTAATAAGATCAACCAGAAATTCGTAGATATCGTACGTAACAGTGGTGGAAACAATAAGTACCGTTATCTGTTGATTGCAGGATTTAATACCAATATTGACAAGACATGTGATGACCGATTTGTTATGCCGACGGATACGGTAGCAGAAAATGGAAATGACAAACTAAGCATATCTGTACATTACTATACTCCATGGCAGTATTGTGGAGGTTCAGAATTTACTCCTTCCAAGGATAATCCAGCACAGACTGACTGGGGAACCGATACAGATGTTGCCGAGATGCATGCAAACTTTGATAAGATGAAGAAGTTTACAGAGGAAGGCTATGGTGTCATTATCGGTGAGTTTGGTGTTCAGACTACAGGTTATGATGGAATACCAAAATATTTTAAAGAGCTTTCCACCTATACAATGAAAAATGGTATGTGTCCTGTATTGTGGGATACTGGTACATGGTTTAGCCGGAATGATTCTAAGTTTGTCTTTGATGATGTAACGAAGGTACTCTTAGAGGTTACCGGTTCTACTGAGACCTTCCCAGAGACAGGATTTACCACTGGTATCTGGGAATACGAGATAGCAGATGAAAGCGAACTGACACCGGTATATTCCTGGACAGGAACCTGGATTAAGAATGATGGCAATCCAGAGCACACTGGAAATACGCATACATTTGAGACAACAGAAGTGACAGATGGATTTGAGGTATATTGTAATAATGGATATCATTACTGGGCAAATGTTTTTGCTGACTGGAATTCTATTACACATCCTTATATCAGGGTTACAGTGAAGGATCCAGATAAGAATACTGGTAATATAAAGTTCGGTTATTCCAAATTTAAAGCAAAAGATCCAACCAATAAGGAGACAATGGAACAGAAAGAAATGCACGTAATCAATTATGAAGATTTTGACTGGACTGGCAAGTGTATTTCTGTGGATAAATTAATGCTGAAGGATGCAGATGCAATGTATTTGACCTTTGGTAGTTATCCAACCATTACTAAGATTGAGATTTTCGATAAGAAATAATTAGCCGGTGATTTAGTTTCTTAATATGTAGTTAAAACAGAAAAGTACTTCCGATCAGTAAATATCGGAAGTACTTTTTTCTGGGCTTTAGCCTGTCAGATTTAATTGTCCTTTTCTTCAATTGCTTTATAATCTTCAGGGATTTTGATTCCTAATTTATCGCAATTTTCTTTATTATACTCTTTGGTAGTGGCGTCAGCATATTCAATATCCATTTCACCAGGATTTTTTCCGTTGACCAGAATCTCATATGCCATCTCAGCTGTTTTCTGTCCCAGGCTGTAGTAGTCAATAGATAATGTTCCTACACCTGCTTCACAGATACCCTCTTCCCCTGCAATCATTGGAACACCTGCAGGAATCAATACATTTTTTACTGTCTCTACACTGGCTGCCATTACGTTGTCCGTTGGTATGTATACAACGTCACAGTCGGCAGCAGCGTTGGTCACAACAGACTGGATTTCATTGGAATCAGCAGCCGTATACTCTTTGTATTCAATGTTGTCCTCATCCAGAGCCTTTTCCATTTTTTGTGCCTGGAAGATGGAGTTTGGTTCAGCGGAACAATATACAATTGCTACTTTTTTGGTATCTGGCAGAAGTTCCAGGATCATATCTTCCTGCTGCTCAATGGGAGCCAGGTCAGAAGTACCGGTAATGTTTGTTCCAGAAGCACCGCTCCAATCCTCTACGTTTAACGCGGTAGCATAATCTGTAATAGAAGTAGCTACGATTGGAATCGTATTGGTGGCAGCAGATGCGGACTGTAATGCAGCGGTAGCATTTGCCATGATAAGATCTACATTACCGGAGACAAAGCCATTACAGATTGTAGCACAGCTGGATTCTTCACCCTGGGCATTTTGTACATCAAATTTTACCTTATCCTTGCCAAGCTTTTCTGTTAAGGTATCTTGAAATCCTTTTGTTGCTGCATCCAAAGCTTCATGTTCCATTAACTGGCAGATTCCGATGTGATAAACCTTATCCTTGTCTGCGGTGGCATTGGTAGAAGCAGAAGAAGCTCCCTGGTCTGCCTTCTTGTAACTGTCTGTGCCACAAGCCGTCAGGCTGCATACAAGAGCAGTGGCGGTAAGCAGAGAAACAAGTTTTTTTGTCAATCTCATAAAATTTCCTCCATATTTAGTTTATTTGTTTATGATATAAAAATATTATAAAGAGAAGAGGTAGTAAAGTCAATAAAAAGCAAGGTCTATAGTCATTTGAATGACTTGCACAATTGTGTAGCTGTGGTATTATGAAAAGAAGTGTAAAGGACAATACATAGATTTTGGAGAAGGAAAGGACATGATTGCAATGTCAAAACAAATGGAGCAAAAGGAATATTTATTTTCCAACAGAGATTTGAAAAAATTAATTTTTCCTCTGTTAGTAGAACAGTTGCTGGCAGTGACAGTAGGGCTGACAGATTCCATTATGGTAGCTTCTGTGGGAGAATCTGCCGTTTCTGCTGTTTCCCTGGTGGATAATATCAATATTCTGCTGATTGGGCTTTTTTCAGCACTAGCTACTGGAGGTGCTGTAGTGGCAGGACAGTATATTGGTCATGGTGACCGGAAAAAGGCATGTACGGCCGGAGAACAGATGCTGGTATTTGTATTCGCCATGGCACTGGGAATCATGGCACTGATCTATCTGGGCAAATTCTTTATATTAAATATTGTATTTGGGCAGATCAGCCAGGAGGTACATGACTATGCAGATACATACCTGATGATCGTAATGGCATCCATTCCATTTCTGGCATTATACAATTGTGGAGCTGCGTTGTTCCGTGTGCAGGGGAATTCCCAAATTTCCATGCAGACATCCCTGTTAATGAATTCTATTAACATTATTGGAAATGCAGTTATGATTTTTGGATTGCACTGTAAAGTAGAGGGAGTTGCAATCCCAACTTTGGTTTCAAGGGTTATTGCTGCATTTGTGATAGTGATTTTATTGAGAAATCAGGAATTGGAGGTTCATATCAGTAAGCCGTTCCGATATCGTTTTCTGCCTGGGATGGTAAAGCGGATATTACAGATTGGTGTTCCGAATGGAGTGGAAAACAGTATGTTCCAGTTGGGTAAACTGGTGTTGCTGAGTCTGATATCTACTTTTGGAACTACAGCTATCGCAGCAAATGCCGTAAGCAATTCTGTGGCAGCATTTGAAATTCTGCCGGGACAGGCAGTGGGACTTGCACTGGTGACGGTTATCAGCCAATGTGTTGGTGCCGGTGATTACCAGCAGGTGCGGTATTATACGAAAAAGTTGATGGGATATACCTATATTGCCATGATTGCTTTGAATATTTTGATCCTTTTTGGATTGCCGATCATTATGAACGTCTATCATCTGTCAGCAGAGACAACAAAGGTGACAACACAGATATTACTGCTGCACGGGGTATGTGCCATGGTGATCTGGCCGCTATCCTTTACATTTCCTAATACGCTGCGGGCTGCTAATGATGTGAAATATACTATGATAGTAAGTATGGTATCTATGTGGTTTTGCCGAATCATCCTGGGATTTGTGCTTGGCAAGTATATGGGATTCGGTGTATTGGGGACCTGGATGGCAATGATACTGGACTGGTGTGTCAGAAGTGTTTTCTTTGTGATTCATTATTACAGAGGAAAATGGATGGAGAAAAAGGTGGTATTGTGATAAAATACTGATAGTAAAATATCTGGAGGTTGGAAATGGCAGGATATGATAATTATAAGAAAACACCTCTTTGGAATAGTGCATTTCCGATGGAGAAAAGACTGGATTATCTGTTGGAGCAGTTGACGCTGGAGGAGAAGTTTCAGTGCCTTGGAACGGGGTGTCCGAAGATAGAACGGCTGGGGATAGAGCCATTTTATGTGGGCGGAGAGGGGGCACATGGAGTTCAGGCAAGGCATGACCAGAGTTTTGATAAGGGGAAGCCTCAGCCAACCACCATATTACCAAATCCAATTGGGATGAGTGCTACCTGGGATGCAGAGTTGATGAAACAAGCTGGTCAGGTAGTAGGAAATGAAGCGAGGGCTGTATTTAGTAAGGAAAAAAGAGGAGGCCTCTGCCTGTGGGCACCGACGATTGATATGGAAAGAGATCCGCGTTGGGGAAGGACCGAGGAGGCGTATGGGGAAGATCCTTATCTGACGGGAAAAATGGCCTCTGCCTATATACAGGGCTTGCGCGGAGAGGATCCGTTTTATCTGCGCTGTGGAGCGACCTTAAAGCATTTCTATGCCAATAATGTGGAAGAAGGACGCACCTGGATTTCTTCCTCTGTAGATCCGAGGAACAAGCACGAATACTATCTGGAGCCATTCCGCCGTGCTGTCGTGGAGGGGGGAGCTGAAGGCATTATGACTGCCTATAACGAGGTCAACGGTGTTCCCTGCATTTTAAACAATGAAGTGCAGAAAATTGCTAAGGAGCAGTGGGGGCTTCATCATGTAGTCTGTGATGGAGGCGATATGAAGCAGACAGTCAACTGTCACCGTTACTTTGGCTCTCACAGTGAGACGATAGCCGCCGGACTGAAGGCAGGAATTGACTGCTTTACCGACGATATTGAAGATGTGGTGGCTGGTGCAAGGGAAGCGTATGAGCGTGGGATGATTTCCATTGCAGAGATTGACCGGGCATTGCGAAATCATTTTGGGACTATGATTCGTCTTGGACTATTTGATGCCGTACCTAAAAATCCATATGCAGAAATTGGATCAGAAGAACTGAATACAAAAGAAAATCAAAGAGTTTCTTATGAACTGGCAAAAGAATCTGTGGTGTTATTGAAAAATGAGAAGCTGCTTCCGTTATCTGACGGGAAGAGAAAGGAAACGTCAGGTTTGTCTTTACAGGAGACTGCAGACGGAAATTTACATGGAAAGCTGGCTGTAGTTGGTCCGCTGGCGGACGTCTGGTACAAGGATTGGTATTCGGGGATTCCACCGTATCAGGTTACTCCTTTGGAGGGAATCAGAAAATATCAGAAAAATGCTGGTTTTGAATCGGGGATACCACAAGTGAGACTGGCATATGAAAATAGTTTTCTGGGACTGCTGGAGGATGGCAGGACGATTGGTTTGGTGCCGGAAGAGCGGGCAGAAATCTTTGAGATCACCCTTTGGGATAAGCATCAGGCGACTTTGCGTAGTATGAGTACCGGACTTTTGCTGACGACAGAGGACGGAAGGGATGAGGATGACAATCTGAGGGAAGGGATCGTTACTGCTTCCAAATCAGAGGCATTTGGCTGGTTTGTCAAGGAAGTCTTTCAGGTGGAGTATGAAGGAGAGTCCTTCCAGAGCGTGTTGGCAGAAGGCGGAGAACTTCAGATCAGGTCATGGGATCGACAGGAGTATTTTATTGATGAGACAGGAAGGCTCCGGGTGCCTGTGGATGAGGATGCCCCGGCAGAGGATGCCCCAGCCGCCCATTGCTATAAGATCGAGGAGCAGAGAAAAGCGGTAACTTTTAGGACGGTTCTGGTGAAAGATTCTTTGCAGGATGCAGTCCATCTGGCAGAGAAATCAGATACGGTTGTTTTTGTGGCAGGCGGTAATCCGGTGATCAACTGTAAGGAAGAAAGAGACCGTAATGACATTGATCTGCCATTATATCAGCATGAGCTGGTTCAAGCTGTTTATGCAGCAAATCCTAAGGTGGTACTGGCATTGATCAGTAATGTTCCGTTTGCGGTCAACTGGGAGCAGGAACATATTCCGTCTATTGTGATGATGGCATCGGGGAGCATGGAACTGGGAAATGCCCTGGCAGATATTTTGTTTGGCAAAGCTGCACCGGCAGGAAGACTAAATATGACCTGGTACCGGGATATCGGTCAGCTTCCGGAAATAAATGATTATGATATCATTCAAAAAGAAAGAACATATCAGTATTTCCAGGGAGATGTATTGTATCCTTTCGGTCATGGTCTGACCTATGAACCGGTGGAATATAGTGATCTGCAGGTAACGCTCAGAGACAGAACGGTGCTGGAGGTTTCATTAGAAGTTTGTAATGCTGGTGGATCTGTCACAGATGAGGTGGTGCAGATCTATGTTGCAAAATGCCAGTCACAAGTAAAAAGAGCACTGCGCCAGTTGAAGGGGTTTGTCCGGGTAAAGGACTTGCAGCCGGGAGAGTTCCGTTCTGTGTCAGTGGAAATTCCTTTGGCAGATCTGCGTTATTATGATGTGATCTGTCAGGATATGTTGTTGGAACCTGGGGAATACGAGATACAGGTGGGAGCGTCCTCCCAGGATATCCGTTTAAGGCAGAACGTTTTCCTGAAGGGAACGGACAGAGGCTGCCGGGATGGAATGTGTGTATCTCCGGCTGACCATTATGACCGCTCGGAAAATGCCAGGCTGTGGGAAGGACATATGGGATATTGCAGCGTGGGGACGTATTGTCTGGAAAAGCCGATGGAGCTGCAGTATGACAGAGTTTCCCTGACAGGCACGCCTTCTGTGCTGGCAGTGGATGCAGTGATGGCAAGGGGAGCCTCCGTACAGGTTTATCTGAATGATATTCTGGTGGGGACATATAATAAAAAGAAGGAAGGGCAGGAAGCAGAGCTGGTTTTGGAAGAAGGCTGGGCAGCAGGAGTACAGTCGGGAGTATCCCAGCATCCAGTGGGCTTTAGCAGCATCAGAATACCGATTTCAGTAAAGGATGCATTCCGTGTAAGCTGCTTGAAGCTGGTATGCCAGGGGAAAGTACAGATTTGCAGCTGGCAGTTTCTGTAAATCGGGATTTTAATGAATCACTGAAGCCTCACAGTTGAAGATCAACGAAACTGCGAAGTTTGAGTGAATAAGATAAAAATCAAATACGCGCAGAAATATGCGCAGAAAAGAGGTATGATATGGAGACAGAAGTGACTTATGCTTGGAAGGACCGGAAAAGAAATGTTCTGGGGCTGCCTTGGACGTTTACTACATATGCCCTTTCCGAGGACCGTCTTTTTGTAAAAGAAGGTCTGTTCAAGACAGTGGAGGATGAAGTGCGCCTGTACCGTATTCTGGATGTATCTATGTCACGGACTCTGTTCCAGAAAATATTTGGAATGGGTTCGATCCAGGTGGCATCTGCTGATAAGACACTGGGGAATTTTGAACTGAAAAATATCAAAAATCCAGGTCAGGTAAAAGAACTGCTCTCACGGCTGGTAGAAGAGAACCGGGAGAAAAAGAGAGTGTCTAACCGGGAGTTTATGGGAGAGGATCAAGCTGATCTTTATGAAGACCGGGAGCTTTAGAGCAGCAAATTGCTTGAAAAGACTTGACAATATGGATAAAATTTTCTAATTATCCATTTTTTGTGAAAAAATACTTTTACGGGATGGAATAGTGTGTTATACTACTAATAGCGATGTGGCAGACCTTAGGTGAATTGCGCCTTTTCTGGCGCAGGCACTCTGGCCACGAAAGTGTACAAGCTGGTTGGCAGTTGTTTTCTGCATTTTTGCAGAAATGGTGCTGATGAGTATTTTTGCTGTGTTTGTAGGTTTTCGTGGTCAGAGTCAATCTGCTAATATCAAACGAGCGGTACCGACCGCAAAATCAATACTTTTTTAGGAGGTAAATATTCAATGGCAAACAAATGGGTTTATTTGTTCAGTGAAGGTAACGCAAACATGCGTGAGCTTCTCGGTGGTAAAGGTGCAAACCTGGCTGAGATGACAAGTTTAGGTCTTCCTGTACCACAGGGTTTCACTATTACAACAGAGGCTTGTACACAGTATTATGAGGACGGCCGTGAAATCAATGATGAGATTCAGGGACAGATCAACGAGTACATCGTAAAGATGGAAGAAATTACAGGTAAGAAGTTTGGTGACAAGGAAAATCCACTTCTTGTATCTGTACGTTCTGGAGCTCGTGCTTCTATGCCTGGAATGATGGATACCATCCTGAACCTTGGTCTGAATGAGACCGTTGTTGAGGTTATTGCTGCCAAGTCTGGCAATCCACGTTGGGCTTGGGACTGCTACAGAAGATTTATCCAGATGTATTCTGATGTAGTTATGGAAGTTGGTAAGAAATATTTTGAAGAGCTCATCGATGAGATGAAGGCTAAGAAGGGTGTTACCTTTGACGTAGACCTTACAGCAGATGACCTTAAAGAACTTGCTTCCCAGTTCAAGGCTGAGTACAAGAGCAAGATCGGTGAGGACTTCCCAGACGATCCTAAGGAGCAGCTGATGGGTGCTATCAAGGCTGTATTCCGTTCCTGGGACAACCCTCGTGCAAATGTATACCGTCGTGACAATGATATCCCTTATTCATGGGGTACTGCTGTAAACGTACAGAGTATGGCATTTGGTAATATGGGCGATGATTGCGGTACTGGTGTTGCATTTACCCGTGACCCTGCTACTGGTGAGAAGAAGCTTATGGGTGAGTTCCTTATCAATGCACAGGGTGAGGACGTAGTTGCTGGTGTTCGTACTCCTATGCCAATTGCTAAGATGGCGGAAGAGTTCCCAGAGGCATTTGCACAGTTCCAGGAGGTTTGCAAGAATCTTGAGAACCACTATAGAGATATGCAGGATATGGAGTTTACTGTTGAGAATAAGAAGCTTTACATGCTGCAGACACGTAATGGTAAGAGAACAGCACAGGCAGCTCTTAAGATTGCTTGTGATTTAGTAGATGAGGGAATGAGAACAGAGGAAGAAGCAGTAGCTATGATCGATCCTCGTAACTTAGATACCCTTCTTCATCCACAGTTTGATGCTGCTGCATTAAAGGCTGCTACTCCAGTAGCTAAGGCACTGGGTGCTTCTCCAGGAGCTGCTTGTGGTAAGGTTGTATTTACAGCAGAGGATGCTGTAGAGTGGGCTGCAAGAGGAGAGAAGGTTGTTCTTGTTCGTCTTGAGACATCTCCTGAGGATATCACAGGTATGAAGTCTGCACAGGGTATCCTGACAGTTCGTGGTGGTATGACATCTCACGCAGCTGTAGTTGCCCGTGGTATGGGTACCTGCTGTGTATCCGGTTGTGGTGACATCATCATGGATGAAGCAAATAAGAAGTTTGAGCTGGCTGGTAAGACTTATACAGAGGGCTCTGAGATTTCTATCGATGGTACTACCGGTAACATCTATGACGGTATTATCCCTACTGTAGATGCTACTATCGCTGGTGAGTTCGGTCGTATCATGGCTTGGGCTGACAAGTATAGAAAGTTAAAGGTTCGTACAAATGCAGATACTCCTGCAGATGCAAAGAAAGCCCGCGAACTTGGTGCAGAAGGTATCGGTCTTTGCCGTACAGAGCATATGTTCTTCGAGGAAGACAGAATTGCTGCTTTCCGTGAGATGATCTGTTCTGATACAGTAGAAGAGAGAGAAGAAGCATTAGCAAAGATCCTGCCATATCAGCAGGGTGACTTTGAAGCTTTATATGAGGCACTTGAGGGTAACCCGGTTACCATCCGTTTCCTGGATCCTCCTCTTCATGAGTTCGTTCCAACGGAGGAAGCTGATATCAAGAAGCTTGCAGATGCGAAGGGTAAGACTGTTGAAGAAATCAAGGCTATTATTGATTCCTTACATGAGTTCAACCCTATGATGGGTCATCGTGGATGCCGTCTTGCTGTAACTTATCCGGAAATCGCTAAGATGCAGACAAGCGCTGTGATCCGTGCAGCTATCAATGTAAAGAAGGCTCATTCTGATTGGGCAATCAAACCTGAAATCATGATTCCATTGGTAGGTGATACCAAGGAGCTGAAGTATGTAAAGAAGGTTGTAGTTGAGACAGCAGATGCTGAAATCGCTGCAGCTGGTATTGATATGGAATATGAAGTTGGTACCATGATCGAGATTCCTAGAGCTGCTCTGACAGCTGATGAAATCGCTACAGAGGCTGAGTTCTTCTGCTTCGGTACAAACGACTTAACCCAGATGACTTACGGTTTCTCCCGTGATGATGCTGGTAAGTTCCTGGATGCATACTATGATGCTAAGATTTTCGAGAATGACCCATTTGCTAAGCTTGACCAGACAGGTGTCGGCCAGCTGATGGAAATGGCGATCGAAAAAGGTAAGAAGACTCGTCCTGAGCTTCACTGCGGTATCTGTGGTGAGCACGGTGGAGATCCTTCTTCCGTAGAATTCTGCCATAAGATTGGTCTGGATTACGTTTCTTGTTCTCCATTCCGTGTGCCTATCGCACGTCTGGCAGCAGCACAGGCTGCTATCGCCCAGAAGTAATAAACTGGCGGAAGTGGTAGTGAAATAATATTAAAATTAATAAACTGTCCTTTATGTTTCGGCATAAAGGGCAGTTTTTTTCGCGGGTAATGAGGAAAGCACCGTGTTTGTCGGTGTTGTTGCAGTGGATGTTAAGTGGAAAAGATATGGAAGTAAGCAGGGTTATAGAACATAATGAAGCTATGCAGATTATTAAAGAACAGATTCGTTAATATGCGATATGGAGTATTAGAAATAGAAGAAGCCTTAAAGGATGTTTTGAAAAAAATATGATGTAACTATTGACATTACAACCGGAATGTGATATTGTCTAGATGTAACAAAGAATATTACAATAAAAACGGAGGTAAATATTATGAAAGTAGCAGTAGTTTGTGCAAATGGAAAAGCAGGAAAGTTGATTGTAAAGGAGGCTGTGAACAGAGGTTTGGATGTGACAGCAATTATCAGAGAGGAAAACAAGACGGTTGCACCGAAGTCTGTATCAAAGGATCTATTTGATCTGACAGCAGAAGATCTGAAAGAATTTGATGTTGTGGTGGATGCGTTTGGAGCATGGACAGAGGAAACATTACCCCTTCACAGTACATCATTAAAAACACTCTGTGATGCAGTAGCTGGAACGGATACCCGCCTTATCGTGGTTGGAGGAGCAGGAAGCCTGTATGTAAATCCCGAACATACAGTTTGCGTAGCAGACGGACCGGACTTCCCGGATGTATTCAAGCCTTTAGCTGCTGCAATGGCGAAAGCATTGTCTGAACTTCGTGAAAGGAAGGATGTAAACTGGACCTATATCAGTCCTGCTGGAGATTTTCAGGCAGAAGGAGAAAGAAGTGGTGAATATATTCTTGCTGGTGAGGAACTGACATTAAATGAAAAAGGTGAAAGTATTATCAGTTATGCAGATTATGCAATCGCTCTGGTTGATGAGATTACGAAAGGGAATCATATTCAGGAACGGATTAGTGTAGTTCGTAAATAAAAAATAGATAGATTGATGCTAAAATTTAGCGGATATTTTTTTGAAATTAGATGTAACCATAGACGTTACAAAATATGATCGTGATGTTATTTCTAAAAATATTGATAAAATATATTTGACAGATCCTGTTGATTATGGTATTAAAATTAATCATATCGGTTTGATCGTTTTGGGTGCAGGACGTTCAGAGAGAAATTTTAAAAATTATAATTGCAGATGGAAAGGAAACAGAACATGACAAATATAGAAAGAAGAGATCACGAGCTGCCTTACATTTCGGATGAATCTGTTTATGAGCAACAGAAACCGGCGAGGATTCTTACGCAGAAGTTAAATTCTATAGATCGTTCCGATTTTGAGACTATAGGAGCTATAGTAAAGGAATTACTTGGAAAATCTGAGGGCGCTTTTATTAATCCCCCTTTTTACTGTGACTACGGGTATAATATTGAAGTAGGAAAGAATTTTTTTGCTAATTATAATTGTACGATTCTTGATGTTGGTAAAGTTGTGATTGGAGATAATTGTCTGCTTGCACCAAATGTTGCAATCTACACAGCAGGCCATCCTTTGCATCCTGATTCGAGAAATAGTGCGTATGAATATGGGATTGGTGTTACGGTAGGTGATAATTGCTGGATTGGTGGAAATGTTGTAATTTGTCCAGGTGTACACATTGGGAATAACTGTGTGATTGGGGCTGGAAGTGTAGTGACACGGGATATTCCAGAATGGTCATTTGCCGCAGGGAATCCATGCAAAGTCATTCGAAAGATTACAGAAGAAGATCGAAGATATTATTATAAAGACCGGGAGTTTGATGAAGAAGCATGGAAGGATGTTCTTACAAGAACAGGGCAGAAATAACGAAAGGGATTAAGGCGGGATATTATGTAGTGACACCGAAATGTAATCATTGACATTACATCTGAAAGAATGTAGAATAGATGAGAGCAAAGGAGGTGGTTTGGTGCAAATATCCAGTAGATTTACGATAGCCATTCATGTGTTTGCCTGCATGGAGACTTTTGCGGAAGATTATAAGATTACCAGTGATTTTCTTGCGTCCAGTATTAATGTGAATCCGGTTATCATTCGAAAGATTTTATCACAGCTTAGAAATGCAGGGCTGATTGAAGTGGCTAGGGGGACAGGAGGTACTACAGCTACCAGACCAATAGATGAAATTACATTTTATGATGTATATCTGGCGGTTGATTTGTTGGAAGAAGGACAGTTGTTTCATTTCCATGAAAATCCCAATCCAAACTGTCCAGTAGGGAAAAATATTCATATTGCATTGGATGATAAGCTGTCACATATCCAAAGAGCGATGGAAAATGAAATGAAAAAATATACCATTGCGGATGTTGTAAAGGATATAAAAAGCTGTCTTGAAGTTCCTAAATAATAAAAAGTGCTTTGTAATTGATTTTGTCGTTGCAAAGCACTTTTTCTATCGTATAATTTTTCATGTCTTCTTTGGATTTAGATGTAACTATTGACATTACAACTAAAAGGTACTAAAATGAGGTTGTAACAAAAGTGATTACAATTATCAATAAGAGGTGCTTATGAAAACAGGAGACTATTTACAGGTATTAAAAAATGATATTCATACAACAATCATGGCTACGATTGATGGGGAGGGGCACCCTGTTACCAGAGTGATTGATGTAATGCTGGTGGATGATAAAACGCTGTATTTTATTACTGCAAAGGGAAAAGAGTTTTACAGGCAGCTTATGGAGCAAAGATTTGTTTCTATCAGCGGGGCCTGTGGCGGAGAAGGAATGGATAAAAAGGAAGCATCTATTCATATGAGCGCAATTTCTATCCGCGGCACAGTTCAGAATATTGGCAGTCAAAGACTAGAGGAAGTATTTGAAAAAAATCCGTATATGTATGAGATTTATCCAGATGTGGCTTCCAGGAAGGCATTGGAGGTATTCTGTATTACAAAAGGAACAGGAGAATTCTTTGACCTTTCTACAAAACCGATTCGAAGAGAGAGATTTGCTGTTGGTCTGCAAAAAAGAAAGGGAGAGAAAAGATCAAACGGATACTACATTACAGATGCTTGTATTGGTTGTAAGGCATGTTTCAAGGTATGTCCACAGAAATGCATTGAGGCAGACAGTGTTCCTTTTAAAATCCGTCAGGAAAACTGTCTGCATTGTGGAAATTGTATGGTAACCTGCCAGTTTGGAGCAATCGTAGATCAACGGTCATCGCTATAGAATGGAGGATTAAAATGACGCAGCATATTTCAATGGGAAGAAAGAAACAAACCACATTTCAGACTTTTTTAAGTGGAACACCAGCAAGGGATTATGTGTTTCAGCAGACACCATATAAGGAACAGGTGAAACGGGCGGCAAAGCTGATAGAAGAAGCAGATTATATTTTACTTGGGGCAGGGGCAGGATTGTCCACAGCAGCAGGACTTACCATGGGAGGTTCCCGTTTTATAGATCATTTTGAGGATTTTATAGAGAAATACGGCGGTCCATATATGAGAGATATGTATAGTGCGGGGTTTTATCCGTTTCCCAATGAGGAATCAAAGTGGGGATACTGGTCAAAAAGCAGTATGGTAAACCGCATCCTTCCCGGTGCGTTGCCCTTGTATAAAAATGTATATAAACTGGTTGAAAGGAAAAAACATTTTGTGATAACCACGAATGTGGATCATCAGTTTTTTCTTTCCGGTTTCGATGAAAAAAATGTCTTTGCAACGCAGGGGGATTATGGATTGATTCAATGTCAGAAGGGTTGTCATCCAAAGACTTATGATGCAGTTAAAATGTTCCGGCAAATGGATCAGGCGAGAAAGGACTGCCGGGTTCCGTCTTATATGATTCCGAAATGCCCCATATGTGGAGGCCCAATGGAAATGAATTTACGTAGTGACCAGCATTTTGTAGAAGATGAGGCATGGCATGAAGCAGAGAAGCGGTTTGGGGAATACCTGAGTGAATGTCTGGACAAAAAAACGGTGTTGTTGGAACTAGGGGTAGGATTTAACACCCCTGCCATTATCCGTTTTCCATTTGAAAAACTGATGCGTGAGCATACAAATATCTCCCTTGTCCGGTTGAATCTGGATGAAGCTGTTGTGCCGGAAGAGTTCGGAGAACGGGCAGTTGGTATCAATGAAGATATCATAAGGAGTATAGAGGATTTGCAAAAGGAGGTCTTGAAAGGTGACAAAGAATAGAGAACAGGAGAAAAGACTGGATTATCTGCTGAAAAAATTGAAAGAAGATTCTGTGCAGTATAAGGATTTAGAGGTGGGAGACAGTTACGAGGACAAGAGAATGGCACTTCGTTCGCTTATGAATATCCGTATGCCACGTCATATGGCAGATGATGTGCTGAAGGTACAGGATGATTTTTTGATGGAGGAAGCAAAGGAAAAAGGTATCGTTACACTGGCGGAAATTCCTGCCGTGAGGAAGCAATATGGAAGTAAAGGTCCGTATGCAGATAAGCTGTCTGTCTGGCAGGGAGATATTACAAGACTTTCTGTAGATGCGATTGTAAATGCTGCTAATTCGCAGATGTTGGGTTGTTTTGTTCCTTGTCACAGATGTATTGATAATGCCATTCACAGTGCGGCGGGGATTAGGCTGCGTAAAGAATGCGCGGATTATATGAATCGCAAAAAAATGCAGGTGGGACCAAATTATGTAGAACCTGTCGGACAGGCGGTGCTGACAAAAGGATACAACCTGCCTGCAAAATATATTATTCATACAGTGGGACCAATTGTTCGATATCAGTTGACAGATGCGTTGCGGAAGGGGTTAGAAAATTGCTATCAGAGTATCCTTCAATGTTGTATGGAAAATGGAATCCGTACCGTTGCTTTCTGCTGTATCAGCACGGGTGAATTTCACTTTCCAAATGATGAGGCGGCGAAGATAGCAGTGAAAACAGTTACACAATTTTTATCAGAGCATGAGCAGAAATTTGACCGTATTATTTTTAATGTATTTAAGGAGGAAGACAGGGAGATTTATGAGAGGATCATGAAAACTCAATTGTAGATGAAATTAAGGGGGGCTATTTGCGGGATAGAAGTAGTTTTATATATGAAAAGGATTGAAGAGGTTTGGTAAGTTTGATATGATGGGGATAGTAGGTTAAACATGCTTTGAATTGTACGGAGGAAGAGATATGAAGATAAGATTTGGAGAAGAGGAAGACTATTCCCAACTGGCAGAGATGAAATGGAGTCATCTGCAGGAAGATGATGAGGAAAATGAGGAAAATAATATAGAAGGTGCAGATAAGGATGCGTTTATTTCTGAATTTGTTTCCTTTTTAAAATCAGAGAACAATTATCAGATCTTTGTTGTAGAAGAAAGAGATGAAATCATATCCGCTATGTTTTTATATATCATTCCTAAACTGCCTAGGCCAAATGGAAAATCTTCAAGGATAGCATATTTGACTAATGTATTTACAAGGAAAGAGTACCGGAATCAGAATATAGGTACAGAATTGTTATCCTATATCAAAGAATATTCCGGCAATCATGGCTGTGAATTGCTATTTGTATGGCCAAGTGAGAAATCAGTAAAATGGTATTGTAAAAATGGATTTACCATGGTAAATGAGATCATGGAATGTGTGTTATTGCCGGAATAAGGATTCTGTCTGGGGGGGCAGTTCTGTGCCGTTGGATCAGGTGGACAACATCTATTTCTGTGGCTTTCGTGTATACATAATATCCATGACATGTTTATGTGGAATGCCGGACGAATTACAGTCATATACAATTTCTGAACAGTCTTCTAAGTACCAGTCGTGTTATAGGCTGAATATTCCACCCATGGTAGCATGTTGTTTATAATTTGTAATTATTTCTTCCTACAATTCAGGAATCATATAAAATCTTTTTTTCATAAAGATCATCTTCCAAATCTAATGATTTTTTTATTTTGCAGCTATTACAAATACTCGGCGGAAAGGGCAGTTGTACTGATAAAATTTACGATATCTTTATGGCTGGTCATTTGATGATAATAAGAGGTTTCCCACATCTCTACATGGGAATAGAAGGAGATAAATATGTTATAATAATCTTCAGGGGCATAAGTAAAGCAGTCGGGACAGAACTGTTTTGTGGTATAAATGAGAGGTGCTGTTGATATGAGAGATTTTGTATGGATTCGTAAATTGATCGGAGAGAGTGTAAAGGAGCAGGAGTTGTCCTACGTGGATTGTTATGTGCGGGAGCATTTTGGGATTTTTATTCCTTTTCAGGAGGGATGCGGCTACGCCAGTCGTCCAGATCATACACATCCGTCTTACCTGATTGTTATCAGTTTTGATAAAAAAGAAGATGTATATGCGCGGTATAATGCAACCGTTCTTTCACCAGGTATTCCACATACAGATGATTTCCCGGATCATCAATATTACTGTATTTTAATTGAAAAGGAGTTTTTTGAGTCTGTGTATTTTATGTATGAAGAGAATGTGCCAAAGTTTGAGTTCGTCTCCTTTCAGGTATGCCATGATATTTTGAAGACATTAAATTTATTTGCTTTTGAATACAGTAAAGATATGATGAATTCAGAGATTACGCTTGATGCACAGGCAACGATCATTACCCACTGGCTGGTTCGGAGCATTCTTGGCGAAAATCTGGATATGCGGGCAATTTCTTCCGATTATGCAGTGGCAAGAGCACAACATTTTATAGAACAGCATTTTGAGGAAGAAATCACAGTAAAATACCTGGCAGAGTTGGGGAATCTCTCGGAATCCAGCTTTCATAGAAAATTTAAAAAAGAACTACATATGACACCAATTGAGTATTTGATCGAGGTTCGGATAGAACAGGCGAAAAAACTTCTTCGGAGAAATGAAATCCCCATTACCCAGGTTGCCCTCCGGTGTGGTTTTGGAAGTGGTTCCCATTTGGCAACGACCTTTCAGAAGGTCTGTCATATGGCACCCAGTGAATACCGAAAACGCTATTGCAAATAATTTGACAGTATAATGAAACATTTTGGTGCTTTGTGAAAAGCCTTTCTTTTAGGACTTGGGTATAATGTTCAAAAATAAAAGAAAGGATTGAGACAACTATGACAAAGAAAGAATTATTTGATGCAATGAACCAAAATCCGGCATTTCACCTTGCTACTGTGGAGGGGAAGCAGCCACATGTACGGGGGATGCTTTTGTATCGGGCAGATGAGAATGGAATTATTTTTCATACATCCTCTGCTAAGGAGGTATACCAGCAGATGATTTCAAATGCTAAGGTAGAACTTTGTTTTCAGGCAGAAGGAACACAGATTCGTGTGAAGGGAGAAGTGGTTGAAGTCAAAGACGATGTGCTGAAGGAAGAGATTATGAATCACCCAACAAGAAAGTTTTTACAGGCGTGGAAAGAACTTGGCGTAGAACATTTGTTATCTGTTTTTTGTCTGAAAAAGGGAAAAGCAACCACCTGGACAATGGAGAGCAATTTTGAAAAAGCGGAGTGGGTTGAGTTGTAGGAAGATGATACATTTTTGGAGAAAACCCTTTGCACCAGCGTCTGGTGCAAAGGGTTTTTTTGTATAGAATTTATATTATTGCGAAAGAAATAGGAAAATGATAAGATGAAAAAGAAATCAATATAGAAAAAAGAGAGGATGCGGACAGTGCAGGAGGAATGACACAGTATTTGAAAAGGAGTGAAATTGATGAAAAAGACAATAAAATGTATTTTAATGGCAGTTGTAGTGGTTATGGTTTGTTCCGTTGGAATAGAGACATCCAGAGTATCGGCGGCAGGAATGAAAAGCATCTGTCCTGAAAAGGCAGGAAAACGAAAAACAATAAAAGCAGACATTGACGGAGACGGAATTCAAAATAAAATATCTGTTCATTATACATGCGATAACTACGATTTTACAAAAAAGATTTATGTAGAGATAGATGGAAGTTCTGCTCTAGAGCTGGATGTTAGTAAATATAATGCATTTGGATGTCATTTAAATGTAGTGGAGTCAAATAGCCGGGATAAATGTATCCATCTTTATTCCTATACGGACAATGACTATATAGTATTTAGTGAAATCTACAAATATAATAAACAATCAAAGAAATTATTTAAGGTATTGGATTTATTATCCCAGGGAGATAATAGCACAATTGTAAAGGCAACAAAGAATGGGTTTATTACGAAAAACAGGACTCAGCCTTCTGAAATTGGCTGGATTAGCTGGAAATTTACCTATGTATGGAAGAACGGAAAGCCTGTATTAAAGACAAATACAGTACCTCCTACATCTACCATTATGAGAAAATTTACAACTGGTAAAACATTAAAGTTTTCCCGGGAGGCAGGTGGCAAGGAAGCAGCTTTTATATTAAAGAGGGGAAAAAAGGTTTCTCTGATAAACATAAAAGTAACAAAAAAGAAGATGTATGTTCAATTTCAGTATGGGAAGAAGAAAGGATGGCTTTGTGTCGGTCAGGAAAAATATGAAAAAATATATCAATTTGATAAAGAAGGAAACTTGATATCTTCCTATTTCGAGGGAGTCCATGAACGGCTGGCAGGCTGAAGATAATGTGGTTGTTATAATGTTACGATAGTAACATTATCTGTTGAAGTACTTGCAGAGAATCAGTGATAATATACGGAAATGAGGAGAAGAAAAATGGAATCAATGAGACGTATCAGCCAGGCAGCAGTGAGGATACTAAATACAGCAGTCATTTTTTATACTGCTAATCTGTATTCGTTATCCAGAATAAAAACCTTTCCCTGGTTGACGGGGATAGGATTCCTGTTATTTATTGTGATAAATGTGTTTCCATCTGTCCATAATGTGAAATTAAAATCCAGAAGACTGCGCATCTGTGGAAATGGATGTGAACTTTTGAGCCTGTTTCTATTGTCAACCAGTTGTACTGTTATCTATAGTCTGGCAGGCTATTTTGGCTGGGTGGGTCTGGAGCCGGTCACAGAAGCACCAAAGTTCTGGCTGTTTCATACGCTATGGGCGGCTTTGATCGAAGCCATCGTATTCTGGAATGGAATCATCCGAGTCTATCTTACCTCTGTCCAGTTGGGAATCCGTTGGAGAGTAATGGGGATTTTATGCGGCTGGATTCCGTTTGTCCATCTGGCTGCATTGGGGAAGATTCTCCGGGTCGTCAGAGCAGAGGTGGAATTTGAAAATGAAAAACTAATCATAAATGAGAACCGCAGAGAGCAGAAAATCTGTAACACAAAATATCCCATTCTGTTAGTTCATGGTGTGTTTTTCCGGGATTCCCGTTATCTGAATTATTGGGGAAGAATACCGGCAGAGCTGGAGAAGAATGGGGCAAGGATATATTATGGAAATCATCAGTCGGCAGCTTCTGTAGAGGAAAGCGGTAAAGAGCTGCTGGATCGCATCCGGCAGATTATAGAGGAAACAGGTTGTGAAAAGGTCAACATTATCGCCCATTCCAAGGGCGGGCTGGATGCCAGAGCAATGCTTTCTATACCGGAGGCAAGCCAGTATGTGGCATCTCTGACCACCATAAATACTCCGCACCGAGGTTGTGAATTTGCAGATTACCTTCTATCAAAGGTATCAAAGGCAAAGCAGGAGTTGATCGCCCATACCTATAATGCGGCACTTCGTAAATTGGGAGATATCAATCCGGATTTTCTTGCAGCAGTCAATGATCTGACGGCATCTGCCTGTCATGTCAGAAATGAACAGATAAAAGATGCCGAAGGAGTCTATTATCAAAGTATTGGGTCGAAACTAAATACAGTCCTGGGAGGTCGGTTTCCGTTAAACTGTACCTGTCTTTTGGTAAATCACTTTGATGGTTTGAATGATGGACTGGTAGGGGAAACCTCTTTTCCTTGGGGGGAGAGCTATCATTTTCTCAATGTAGCAGGAAGAAGGGGAATTTCCCACGGTGATATGATTGATCTGAACCGGGAGAATGTTCCGGGGTTTGATGTTCGGGAATTTTATGTACAGTTAGTGGAAGAATTAAAGGAGATGGGATATTAACAACTCCTTTTAGAGAAAATGGGAAAGGACACTGTTATGACAGAGCTGGAAAAACACTATAATAAGTTTAATGAGGAAAAAAGACTGACCAGGCGGCATGGAATGGTGGAATATATCACTTCAATGAAATATATTCATCAATATCTGCCGAAGGGCAGACCATCCCGGATACTTGATGTAGGAGCAGGAACCGGACGGTATAGTGTAGCACTGGCGGAGGAAGGTCATGACGTGACAGCAGTTGAGCTGGTCAAATATAATCTTGGAATATTAAAGTCAAAGAAAAGCACAGTCAAAGCATACCAGGGAAATGCAATGAATCTGTCTCGTTTTCAGGACACATTTTTTGACATGACGCTGGTATTTGGACCCATGTACCACCTGTACTGTTTTGAGGATAAGCAAAAGGTACTGCAGGAGGCAAAGAGAGTAACCAAGCCGGGAGGAGTGATACTGGTAGCTTATTGTATGAATGAATATGGTGTTTTGATGTACGGATTTAAGGAGAATCATGTGAAGGAATGTCTGGCTGATGGAAGATTGTCAGAGGATTTTCACTGTGTTTCCAAACCGGAGGATTTATATGATTATGTCAGGCTGGAGGATATCGATCGTCTAAATGAGGCAGCAGGTCTGCAGCGGCTTAAAATCATTACACCGGATGGACCGGCAAACTATATGCGCCCGGTGCTGAATGCGATGGACGAAGAAACCTTTAAACTGTTTCTGCAATATCATCTGTCTGTCTGTGAACGAAAGGAATTAATAGGGGCAGGTGCCCATACATTGGATATTTTGCGTGTGTAATAAAAAACAGAACAGATAAAAGATTACGGATATTTTATTCAGATTTTACTTATGTCTGATAGAGGATTTTACATTTTCAAGTCTACAATAATCCTGTCAAATGACAAAAACAAATTGAAGAATGCGGTAACAGGTATCTTTAATACAGAAAAGACAGCACCGCAGGAATGTGTGGAAGATAAAAAGAACAGAATCTTCCGCAAGATGACAGGAGGTAAAAATGAGACTAAAAAAAAGAGTAATGATGGCGGGAACAGCAATTTGCATGACCGCAGCAGTGGCAGTGACAGGTCTGGCTGCCACAGAACACTGGAATGACAATTCTGCAAAAACAGCGTTGTCTGATGAGTGGGAAAGTTGGAAAACAGAATGGAATAGTATTAAGACTGATTACGAAAAGGTGTCCATGGCACCTGGTGCGGACGCAACAAAAATGAACTATGCATGGTATTCAAAAACAGCTGATCAGGCAAAGGTGAGAATTTCCCAGTCAGCAGACATGAGCAATACCATCGCAGGAGATGAGGGAAATACCTATGAGGAAGATGTAACAGAGTTTCCTGGAACATCCGAGGAGTACAAGGAGATTGATGGCATAACCTATTATGCCAATAAGGTTACAGTAACAGGGCTGACAGAAAAAACTACATATTATTACCAGTGTTTTGTAGATGGAAAATGGACAGAAACAGAAAGCTTTACTACTGGTGATACTTCTGAGTTCAGCTTCATGTATGTGGGTGACCCGCAGATCGGTGCTTCAAAAGGACAGATTCCAGAAGAGTCAAAAGAATCTGCCGAAAAGCAGAGTGCGGAGATTGCCGCCCGAAATGATGCATTTAGCTGGAATAAAACATTGAAGACGGCGATGGACAGCCACCCGGAAATTAATTTCATTGTTTCAGCAGGAGACCAGATTAACAATACCAGTGATGATAATGGGCAGGAAGTAGAATATGCAGGTTTTCTGGCAGCAGATTCATTGGCAAATGTGCCAATTGCAACGACGATCGGTAATCATGATTCTAAATTTCCAAATTACCAGAATCACTTTAATGTACCGAATCCATACACAGAAGAAGCAAATGCCAGCGCAGCAGGTAATGATTATTATTACTCCTACGGAGATGCACTGTTTATAACAATCAATACAAATAACTATAATTGTGCTGCACATGAGGAGCTGATCAAAAAAGCGATTGCTTCCCACGAGAATGCAAAGTGGAAGATTGTGACATTCCATCAGGATATCTATGGTTCCGGTCTGGATCATTCAGACTCTGATGGTATTATCTTACGTACCCAGTTGACAAAAATTTTTGATGAGTATGATATTGATGTGGTCCTTCAGGGACATGACCATACTTATTCCAGAAGTTATATGCTGACTGGCGACGGCGAGGAGCATACTGCCTATGATAATAACGTGAATCTGAAGGATGAGACAGTCAATGCAGAGTTCCAGAGACAGAATCTTTGTTATAATATTGTAGATACGACCCAGGGAACGATTAACAATCCGGAAGGAGTACTGTATATGGAAGCAAACTCTTCTACCGGAAGTAAATATTATAACCTGATTCCGGCAAAGCAGAATTATATTGCAAACAGAAGCCAGTCATGGACACCGACATACTCTGTGATTACAGTGACAGAAGATTCTTTCCGTATTGATACCTATGATGTTGACACCGGAAAGAAGATAGATGAAACATTTACTATTACAAAAAAAGAAGAACCGGAAGCAACAGCAACTATAGAACCTACCGTAGAGCCAACGGCAACCGTAGAGCCAACAGCAACCGTAGAGCCAACAGCAACTGTAGAGCCAACAGCAGCTACCCAGCCAACCCAGACTCCGGCAGCAACTGTCAGTCCAGAGGTGACTCCATCCGCAGCACCTACCCAGGCACCGGAACAAAATGTTCAAAATACAAAGTCATCTGTTGTTAAGGTTAAGAGTATACAGCTGAACAAGAAAAAAGTAAGTCTGAAAAAAGGAAAAACAGTAACTTTAAAGGTTACGATAAAACCAAATCATGCAGAAAAGAAAAAGGTAACTTTCCAATCCTCCAAGAAGAAAGTTGCAACAGTAACCAGTAAGGGTAAGGTAATAGCAAAGAAAAAAGGTGTTGCAGTGATTACAGCAAAATGTGACGGCAAAAAAGCAACCTGTAAGGTTACAGTAAAGTAAAATGATACGATATCTAAATTTCCTCTTCAAGTAACAAATAAAAATACTGATATGCGGCAAAGTCTGCAGATTGAACGAGAAAAGTTTCTTGCCGGTTTGTAGAAATCGCCGCATATTTGTATCTTATACAAAGACAAGGGCAGGATGGAAAAAAGAAAGGTGATAGAAATGAAGAAAATATGGAAGGGATTAATTCCAATTTTGTTTTTGGCAGGGATGGTCGTATTTCTGAGCCGGTGGTCGAAGGTAGAAAAAGTATCCATAGTTTCAAACCAGTCACAGGAGTTTGACAAAGCAGTGGTGACAGAAATTATTACTGATAATATCCAGGAAAATGGAAGCCGGGTGGGAAATCAGAAAATAAAAGTAAAATTTTTATCCGGGAATAGAAAGGGACAGGAAGCAGAGGCTGTCAGTACCAATGGCAGCCTTTATGGAGCTACCTGCCATGTGGGGACAAAAGTCGTGACGCTGACCAATCAGTCAGGAGAGCTGTCCATTACCTCTGTCTACAGTTTTGACAGAGAATGGTTGGTTATTGGTTTTATTGCACTATTCTTCCTGCTTCTATGGGTTATTGGAGGAAGAAACGGACTCAAGGCAGTGGCAGGGCTTGGGGTGACCTTTGTTCTTGTATTGTTCTTCCTGTTTCCTGCAATTTATAGGGGGATGAGTCCGGTATGGGCTGCGGTGATTACCGTGGTATTCACTACGGTATGCACTATTTTTATCCTAACCGGTTACACCATGAAAACCTATGCAGCAATTCTGGGAACAGTGTCAGGAGTTTTGATTTCGGGGATTACTGCCTGGTGCTTTGGAAGGTTAGCACGTATCAGCGGATATAATGTCAGCAATATTGACACATTGGTCTCTGTTGCTAATCTGACAAAGATTAAAGTAGGAGACCTTCTTTTTGCAGGGATTCTGATTTCTTCCCTGGGAGCAGTTATGGATGTCGGGCTTTCTGTAGCGTCCACTATTACAGAGATTCATGCAGTAAATGCAGAACTGGGTTGGAGAGAGTTATTTGTTTCTGGTATGAATGTGGGAAAAGATATGATGGGAACTATGGCAAATACTCTGATACTGGCATTTGCAGGAGGTTCACTCAGTGAACTCTTGCTGGACTATGCCTATAACCTGCCATATCTTCAGCTAATGAATTCCTATACGATTGGTATTGAAGTGATGCAGGGGATTGCAGGAAGTATCGGTATTATAATGACAGTTCCTCTGGTATCTCTGTTTGCATCCGTCCTGACCTCTCTTCCGCAGCGAAAAGAAAAACAGCCAAAGGAAGTGAAACACTGTACCGGGGAACACCTCAGTTCTGAATTGCTGGAAAATTTTTATTGATTTCCAGTATATTCAAAATGCTGGTAATCTTTTTTGGAATTCCAGTCACCACCCCAGGAAAAACCATATTTTTTAAAAAGTTTGTAGACCTTATCGTTTTTATGAATCATATATCTGGCATATATTCCCTTGCATTTTTTCTTGCTGCGCTGGATATATGCCCTTCCGTTGGAGGGTTCTATCAGCGAAACTTTTCCATTTCGGTAGGAGATACAGGGATTGATCCTGGGATTGATGTCAATAGCAAGTCCCTGCCCATGCTTTGACAGACGGCTGCTCCCCGTGACAAGGCGGTAGTTAAAAGCGGAAGTATTATTTGCAGACATGGAAGCTTCGTCTTTGCCGTTGTAATCATCAACCAGTGACATACGCTGAATGGGATAGCCCATCTGATAAAGCTGGTAAAAAATCTTTAAGGTTTTGGATGCTATTTTTTTATTTACGATCAATTCTCCTGTCTGGGTTTTTCCCTGAAAATCCACATAAAGCACGTGCAGATAACGCAGGTCATCATAGGAAATAGCAGCTTTAGTCCGTTTGGATGGATAGGAAGTTCCGGTAATTCGTTTTTTTAGTGAGGCATCCAGACGGGAACTGGTAAATCCTTTTCGGAAGGTTTGTGCGTGGACTGTGGTGCCGGGGAATGTCAATGACAGGCAGAGTCCCAGAATGGTAACGTAGATGAGAGTTTGTTTCATGGTTCGTATCCTTTCATTCCTGTTTTTCTTTTATTATATGAAAATCAATAGAAAAAACAACAAGAGACTTTTGTATATTTAAGAGAATGTGTTATGATAAAGCAATAAAAAGTTAGGCAGGAGGGTGACATGGAGAGAAACTGGAATATGGATGAGGTATCCGATGGAAAAAGATATTGTTCCAATGATATGGTAAAGCTGGGGTGCCAGGAGTGTGCAGGATGTTCTTCCTGTTGCCGCGATATGGGTAGTTCTATTGTTCTTGATCCTTATGATATCTACCGGATGAGCAGCGAACTGGGATGGAGTTTTGAAGAGATGATGGCAAAGTGCCTGGAGTTCAATATGGTGGATGGTCTGATTCTTCCCAATCTGCGGATGGTGGAGGGGAAAAACCAATGTACCTTTCTCAGTGATGAGGGAAGATGTCGTATTCATACGGCAAGACCTGGCATCTGTCGCCTGTTTCCACTGGGACGTATTTATGAAAATGGCAGTTTTCAGTATTTTTTGCAGGTTCATGAATGCAAAAAGACAAGCAGGACAAAGATGAAGATTAGTAAGTGGCTGGAAACACCCCGGCTGAAACAATATGAACAATTTATCAGTCAATGGCATTACTATCTGAAGACGTTTCAGCAGCAAATAATGGAATGTCAGGATGAGACATATACCCGACAGACAAATATGCAGGTCCTGAATCAGTTTTTTGTTCAGCCATATGATACTGGAGAGGATTTTTACACGCAGTTTGCACATAGAATGAAGGAAATAGAAGAAAAAGCAGAACATTAAAAGACGTTGCAGCTAGATGGTTTTAATAGCTGCAGCGTTTTTTTTATCCGGTATCAAAATAGAAGAATCTGGATATGATATAGTAATAAAAACTATGTGTTGCAATAAAAAATACTTTTCTATCTTGACATAAAAACGTCGTAGTGGTAGCTTAATAAAAGAAGGATGAAATTGGAAATTGCAATTAGTAAAAAAAGAAAAAATCAGGGAGGTTTACGATGGGATATTTCGCAATAGGAAATAAAATGGCAAAAGTGCCGATCATACAGGGAGGCATGGGAGTTGGAGTAAGCCGGAGCAAGCTGGCAGGCGCTGTGGCAAAGTCAGGTGGGATTGGAATTATCTCCACTGCGCAGATTGGATATGATGAAAAGGATTTTGCGGAGCATTACCGGGAAAGTAACATACGGGCAATCCAGAAACATGTCCGGCAGGCGAAATCGCAGGCAGATGGGGGTCTGGTGGGCGTAAATGTAATGGTTGCCCTGAAAGATTATGAGGAGCATGTCAGGACAGCAGCCCATGCCGGAGCAGATGTAATTATCTGTGGTGCGGGTCTTCCTGTTACACTGCCGAAGCTGGTGGAAGGGACGGATGCGAAGATCGCTCCTGTTGTCTCTTCAGAGAAAGCAGTTTCTATTTTACTGAAAATGTGGGAACGTCGATATCAGTCAACGGCTGATTTTATTGTGATAGAGGGACCAAAGGCGGGTGGACATCTTGGATTTTCCAGAGAGCAGATTCAGGAGGATGTGGCTGGTTCCCTGCAATACGATGAAGAAATTAAGAAAATAATTGGAACTGTCCGAAGCTTTGAAGAAAAATTTGATAAAAAAATTCCGGTGATGGTAGCAGGCGGGATCTTTGATGCAGAAGACATCCGCCATGTAAGGGAGCTGGGGGCAGATGGTGTGCAGGTAGCGAGCCGGTTTGTTGTCACAGAAGAGTGTGATGCTCATCCGGCGTACAAGGAGGCGTATCTTAACGCAAAGGAGGAGGATATCAGGATTGTACAGAGTCCGGTGGGAATGCCGGGGAGAGCCATTGAGAATAAATTTCTGAAAGAGGTAGCAGAAGGCAGGAAAAAGGTGGCGCGCTGTTATGGCTGTCTGGCAAAATGCGATCCGGAAAAGATACCATATTGTATTACGCAGGCATTGATCCGTGCTGTTGATGGGGATGTGGAGAATGGATTGATTTTTTGTGGAGCAAATGTAGGGAGGATCCGTGAAATGACAACTGTTTCTGCGCTGATGGAGGAACTGAAGGAAGGGTTTTGCGATAACGAGACATTAAATTGTCAGGATAGAACAAATATACTGAAAATTGTGAGCTAACATGTGAAAAGTTTACTTTATAAAAAGTTCATGGTAATATGTATCGTGCAGTGTATACAAGTTTAATCCCCAATTAGTTTACTGTTGGGGATTTGATATTGCTGGGTAATAAGAGTTACAGGATATGGCAGTAATATAGTACGGGAAATCAGTGTATTAGTAAACTATATTATGCTGTACGGATAGGAGGAATTATGGATTTTTTGAAAACGAATGGGAAGGGATTTTTGTTATGTCTGGCAATTGCTGTTCCATCCTGGCTTTTGGGAAAGCAGTTTCCGATTATCGGTGGGGCTGTGATCGCTATTATTGCAGGGATGGTCATTACATTATTTATTAAGGATAGATCATCTTTTGAAAGCGGGGTAAAATTCACTTCCAAAAAGATATTGCAGTGGGCAGTTATCCTTCTGGGGTTCGGTCTGAATCTGAATGTAATCCTGACTACAGGGAAACAATCCCTGCCGATTATTGTTTGTACTATTGCAACCTCGTTGATCATCGCCTTTGTGCTTCACAAGGTGATGCGTATTCCGGGTAAGATATCTACTCTGGTGGGAGTAGGGTCTTCTATCTGTGGAGGTTCTGCCATTGCCGCAACAGCTCCGGTAATCGATGCGGACGATGAAGAAGTGGCACAGGCGATTTCTGTAATCTTCTTCTTTAATGTGCTGGCAGCCATTCTTTTTCCCATATTTGGAAAGCTGATAGGTTTTGATACTACATCCGGTACCAGCTTTGGGATTTTTGCCGGTACTGCAGTGAATGATACTTCTTCCGTAACGGCTGCGGCTTCCACCTGGGACAGTATGTGGAAGCTGGGATCTGCCACACTGGACAAGGCAGTAACGGTAAAGCTGACCCGTACATTGGCAATCATACCGATTACACTGGTGTTGGCATTTCTACGCACTCGGAAGGAGAAAAATGCAGAGGAAAAGGTAGATTTTAAAAAGATATTTCCGTTCTTTATCCTGTATTTTGTGGCGGCTTCTATTATCACAACGGTAGCAGTTTCCTGTGGTGTTAATGCAGATGTATTTCAGCCGGTTAAGGAGCTGAGTAAATTTTTTATCGTACTGGCAATGGCAGCCATAGGAATCAATACAGATATTGTGAAATTGGTGAAGACTGGAGGGAAGCCAATCTTTATGGGGCTTTGCTGCTGGATTGGAATTACTGGTGTCAGTTTGCTTATGCAGCAAATCATGCATCTGTGGTAATAGGTACATATCAGTAAGAAAAGAGGGATAGTGTGAAAAGATATGATGCAGTCATTTTTGATTTGGATGGTACTTTACTGAATACCCTGGAGGATCTGACCGATGCGGTCAATTATGTGATGCGTCATTACCAGTTTGAGGAAAAGACGATTTCCCAGGTAAGAAGCTATGTAGGAAACGGAATTCGTAAGCTGGTGGAGCGGTGTGTTCCGGGGGGAAGGGAGCGGGAGGATTTTGAAAAGATTTTTCAATGCTTTCGTCGCTTTTATACTGCCCATTGCCAGGAAAAGACAAAGCCTTATGACGGCATTATGGAGTTATTGAAGGTCTTATCTGATAGAGGTTATCAGATGGGGATCGTATCGAATAAGAATGATACGGCAGTAGAGGAATTAAATGAGATTTTCTTTGCGGAGTATATCTCTGTGGCGATCGGACAGAATGATCAGCTCCGTCCAAAGCCGGCCCCAGATACTGTGAATATGGCGTTGAAACGTTTGTCCTGTACCAGGGAAAGAGCGGTTTATGTGGGTGATTCCAATGTAGACAAGGCTACTGCGGACAATTCTGGGATGGATTGTGTTTCTGTTACTTGGGGATTCCGGGATAGAGAGCTGCTGGAAAGCCTAAAGCCGGCAGCGATCATTGACCAGCCACAGCAGCTCTTAAAATTTTTGGAAGAGTAGCATTTATACCAACAGAGAATAAATGGAACGAATCAGGATGGTTCCGAATGGTCCCAAAAAGATTCCCCAGATGCCGAACAGACAGACACCGATATAGATAGCTGCTGTCATGACAAAAGGGAGCAGTCCCATATTATTACCCATTAATTTTGCTTCCAGCAGTTCCCGGGTAACGATACAGAGAATGAGGACAGTAAATAGTACAGCTGCAGCCAGGTATTGTCCACGAAACATTTCATATATTGCCCAGGGGGTCAAAATCATTCCAATACCAAGGACAGGAAAAGCATCGAAAACAGCAATGACCATTCCGAATAAAATGCCATAGGGGTTGCCGATCAACATCAGACCACAGCTGCAGAAAAACCAGATGATCAGCATGATAATACCCTGGGATTTCAGATACCCAAGACCGGTTTTTTTTAGAGTAAAAGCTACTTCATGGAGGGTAGAATGGTATGGGCTGCGGAGATATGCATTATGGATCGGTGTGATATCTTTGCACAGGATAACCATGCAGAGAGCAATGATAAAAAGGACTGTAAAAAAACGGACAGAGCCGGAAAAACAGGATGCCAGAAGACTTCCTGCATTGTCCTCAAAGAGTTTATAACAGTTTTTCTGAAGATTATCAATCTGTTCATTAAAGAAATAGGCAGAAGTACCATCCTGCATGCATAACAGAGAATCGAGGCACCGGCAGAGCCGTCCTGTCTGTTTGGAATATATCTGGGTAAAAAGCTGGCGGTATACTGGAAAATTGGTGAGAAATAACTGAACCTGATGCCACAACTGTTGTAAAAGGAGGAACACACCTCCTAAAACCGTACTGAAAAAAAGCGTGAGGGTGGTTCCATATGCAAGCCACCCTGGAAAATGCAGTTTACGTCGAAAAAAACGGACAAGAGGAACCAGCATACGCATAAACAGGTAGGACAGGATGAAAGGATATACCAATGGAAGAAGAAAACGAAAGGACAAATAAACGCAGAGAGTCACACTGCTTAACAGTAACAGTCGGTATAGAAGGGGATGTACATTTTGAAAATGAGAGGATTGAGTAGTCTGCATAGTATGCCTCCAATTGATTATTAGGGTTATGAAAAACGGTACTGTCATTTGGAATGCCAGTAAGTGTTTTAGATAGTATGTGCAGAAATTGCAAAAGAAATTCTCTGTGAGACCGTGTTCGTAATGTGGTACTTCCATAACGTATGAGTCCGCATTTCTAAGGAGTATACTTGCAGATAAGGGAGTTTTTATAAAAAAAGAGCTGCTAATGCAGCTCTTTAAAGGAGAAGGTATGAAAAAAATTTTAAGCACTATCAAATGATTCGCTTCATTTGATAGATTCATTATAAAAAGCAATTGTGAACTGGAAATGATGGAGTTGTGAAAAATTTGTAAACAATCATGCCTTAAATCGGTACCCAACACCCCAGATTGTTTCAATATATTGCGGCTTAGAGGTAGAATCTTCTATTTTTTCACGTATTTTTTTAATGTGTACTGTAACTGTAGCAATGTCGCCGATGGATTCCATTTCCCAGATTTCTTTAAAAAGCTCTTCTTTGGTGTACACATGGTTTGGATTTTCTGCCAGGAAAGTCAGCAGATCAAATTCCTTCGTGGTAAAAGCACGTTCTTCGCCATTGACATAGACACGTCGGGCGGTCTTATCAATTTTCAGCCCGCGTATCTCAATAATTTTATTCTCAGCCTGTCCGCTGGTAGTCAAACGCTGGTAACGGGACATATGAGCCTTGACTCTTGCTACTAGTTCACTTGGGCTGAAGGGTTTGGTCATATAGTCATCTGCTCCCAGTCCCAGTCCGCGGATTTTATCAATATCATCCTTCTTAGCGGATACCATAATGACAGGAGTATTTTTCTGCTCCCGGATCAGTTTACAAATTTCAAAGCCATCCATACCGGGCAGCATCAGATCCAGTATGATCAGATCAAAATCTTCATCTAAGGCTCTGGCAGCACCACTGCTTCCATCCTGTTCCAAAACCACTTCAAAATCACTGAGCTCCAAATAATCTTTTTCTAATTCTGCAATTGCAGTTTCGTCTTCGATGATCAATATTTTTGCCATAGTAAACCTTCCTTTCTGCATCTGTCTTTCATCAATGTAAGATCTATTATACTGTGTCTGGTTGTTCCAGTTTTTTTAAAGTGAAAAATATGCTGGTTCCTTCCCCAAAGGTACTTTGTGCCCATACCCGTCCACCATGATCCTCAATGATTCTGGCTACGATAGCAAGTCCCAGACCGCTTCCCCGTTTAGACGAATTGCGGGAAGCATCCGCACGGAAAAAACGGTGAAAGATATATGGTAGATCCTTGGCCTCGATGCCGGGACCATTGTCGTGGATTTCAATCTGAACAAATTGCTGTGGTGGTTTGACAGGTGCCGCAGGCTCAATTTTTGAGCCGTTTTTGCTAATCTGACGATATAATGGCGGAATTGGCTTTGGCAGGGGAACATCCTGGATCAGGATTTCAATGGTTCCAGTCGGCTTATCCAGATATTTGACTGCATTACTGATTATATTATAAACGACACGTTTCAGCTGTTCTGGGTCAGCCAGTACCTTGGTGTCTGATCTGCTGTCATTTTTATAATTGATCGTCATATGTTTTGTTTCCAAATCCAGAGCAAATTCTTCAATGCAATCATTAAAATAGCTATGGAGATTGATAGGAATAAAATGGTATGGAAGAGTATTCTGCTCCACCTTAGCAAAAATGGAAAGCTCATCTACCAGATAACTCATATCAGAAGCCTTGGCATAAATCGTGCGAAGGTATTTTTCCTGTTTTTCCGGAGTATTTGCAACACCATCCAGGATTCCTTCGGCATATCCCTTGATAGAGGTAAGAGGTGTCTGTAAATCATGTGCCATACTGCTTATCATTTCTCTGGTATCCTGCTCGTAGCGCATTCGTTCTTCGATCATTTCCTTTAATCGGATGCGCATTTCTTCAAAATCACGGCAAAGCTCACCAATTTCATCGGTAGAGTTGACGTGAACAGGCTTATCCAGATGACCGGCACCAATCTGCATCGTTGCAATCCGGAGGATATTCAGTGGCTTGACAATGCTGTTGTATATCCAGAAAATCAGCAGGCATGCAGTAGCGATGATGACAATCATCAGAGAAAGAACAAGCTGCTTGATGGAATGTTCCCAGGCGGGCATGATGTGTGTTAAGTCCGTCACTAAAAAAATCTGTCCCTGACTCTTGTCTGAAAAGTAAAAATCTTTTTTCTTGATCAGACAGGGTACTGTCCGGTTAAGAGATATGGTATCATTCGAACCGGAATGGTAATCATTAAATCCTGGAAGAATTTCCAGCTGTGGATACAGTTCCTGGTTGCCGATAAAAAAGTCTTTCTGGTTTTTTCTGACGATAATAAAAGAATCCCGGGGTTTTAAAGCCTTGTTGATTGTTTTCAGATAGTCCTTATTGGAAAAATCATCTGGGGAAGTATCCGCAATTTTCACCAATTCATTGTAATCTGACATAGTCATATTATAAAGTACATGGATTGGATTCAGGATAAAGGTAGTGGTGGAGGTTTCCGTTTGGTAAGAGTCTTCCAGTATCGAGGTCTGATTGGATAGGATCAGATTAGAGCAGATGCTCATCAATATAAGTGGAAATGCTGTAATAATCAGAAAAGCAATAATTAAACGTCCTCTTATTTTCAAAAAGATCACCTTCCTTTCCTGTCGCAGATAAATTGCTATTCATAGCCCATGGCACGGTTGATTTCCAGGACGGTCTCACTTGGTTTATAATCCTTGGTGCCAAAAAGCTTCTTGTGTAATTTGGTCACATTGGAGGACAGTGTAGTCGGGAAATCATAATATATGCCATTACTTGCCCGGTGGCAGTCCATATCATAAGGAAATCCTTTTTGGCTGGTAATATTGTAAAACGGAAGATATACTGCCATATTCAAAATATCAGAGGTGGTCATACTGGTGTAAATCTGTGGAAGCACATCATCCATGACCCGCAGCAGTGTTACCGGGTTAGTCTTTTTTGCCTTGGCAAAAATTGCTTCCAACACCTTTCGCTGTCTTTTGGCACGGGTGAAATCTCCTCCGGCAGTATAACGGACCCGGCAGTAACCAGTAGCTTGTACACCTGAAACTGTCTGTTTGCCTGGTTTTTTGATTTTGGTAAATTCCATGCCATTGATCTTTGCCACATCCCTGGCATAAGCATTTACCCATTTTAGTTCATCCTTATGGATGTTAAGGGTAATTCCACCCAGACCATCTATGACATTGCTTAAGGCACTAAAATTTACGGTAATAAAATCCTGTATGTTTAAGTCAAAGTTTGTGTTAATAGTATTTACGGCAAGATCTGGTCCTCCAAATGCATATGCATGGTTAATCTTATCGAAGCCGTGATCCTCTATCCGGACATAGGTGTCACGGTAGATAGAAGTCAGGATTACGTTGTGTGTTTTTTTGTGAATACTGGCAACAATAATGGAATCGCTTCGGGTATTTTTCTTTAAATCGTTGGCGCGGGAATCCACCCCATAGATGGCAATATTGGTATAGTCATTTATATTGTCATCTTTTATCTCATTTACGGCTACATTTTTCAGAGCATGATTTTGAATATTATCCAGGCGGGATAACAGATAAAGCCCTGCTATGAGAAGCAGCATGAGAATCAGAAGAAAGATACGGATAAGCAGTCTGGACGTCCGATGTTTCTTTAACATAGCAATCCCTCGTTTTCTATAATATAATCCGGAAATATGACTGTCTAATAAGCATTTTTGTTGACATTACGGCCAAAGAAGGTTAAAAATAATATCTTAAAATCAAGCCAGATAGTCCAGTTTTCGACATAGTATAAATCACAGTCAATCCGTTTGGTGATAGAGGTATCCCCGCGGTAGCCGTTGACCTGAGCCCAGCCTGTCATACCAGGACGGACCTGGTGTTTGATCATATATCTTGGAATTACCTCTTTAAATTTTTCTACAAAGAAAGGACGCTCCGGACGAGGTCCTACCAGACTCATATCTCCCTTTAATACATTAAACAACTGTGGCAGCTCATCAATATTAGTCTTCCGCATAAAGCGGCCCAACGGAGTGACGCGTGGATCGTTGGCGGTAGTCCATGCCTTTTTCTCCTCCGATGCCTCTTGTACCCGCATGGAGCGGAACTTGTACATCTGAAATTCTTTATTGTGCAGTCCGACACGGGTCTGTTTGAAAATCAGTGGTCCTGGAGAGGTGATTTTGATCAGGGCAGCCACGACCAGCATCGGAATGAACAGGATAATGATGCCAAACAGTGAGCCTGCTACATCAATAGTACGTTTGATTGCATTATTCAGAGAGGAACTCAGAGGAACATGGCGCACATGGATGACAGGAAGTCCATCTAAGTCCTCGGTATACGGCTTGGTAGGGATAACATGGTTATAATCTGGGATAAATTTGGTGTGTACGCCGGCTTTTTCACAGATAGTTACAATGCTTTCCAGCTTAGAAAACTCATTGATACTGAGAGTGATGGCAATTTCATCATAGGAATTGGTGCTCAGCAAATCTGCCAGCATTGTAATGTCACCTACCACTTTGATTCCCTTATAGGTTTCTCCTGTTTTTTTGGTATCATCCAGAATGCCATGGACATAATATCCCCATTCCGGATGGATGCGAAGACGGTCAATATACCCTTCCGCAGTACGGCTGTAGCCCACCAGAAGGATATGTTTTAAATTTTTTCCGGCTTTGCGCATCTTACGCAGGATACGACTGATTCCCATACGGAACAGAAAGTCCATGATCAGATTCATGATAGCAAAAATCCCTAGAAAAAGACGGGCATAATTTTGCTGTTTAATAAAGAACAATACAGCCACACAATAGATAATGCCAAGAAAGTTTGCCTTGATCAGACCAAATAGTTCTGTACGCCGGCTGCTGGTACGTTTTGGATTGTACAGATCACAGAAATTGTACATGATGATATAGCAGGGAATCAAAAATACCAGCATATTAATGTAGTCCTGTAATGTTTTTACATATCCGATCGAAGCAGGGATAATGTGGTAACGGATTAAGGGGCTCCATGTATCGTCAAAACGTAATTTATATGATAATATAAATGAAACAGCAATAATAACTGCATCTACTATGATATGAAGTAAATTCAGCAGCTTTTGATTTTCTTTTATCAAGTGCTCACCTTCTCTTTCATGAATTTAAACCATTTTATTATAAATGTTTCCCGATTAAATCGCAATATGATTCTGTTTTTTATAACTATTAAAAAAAATTAAGGACTTTTTCACAGGGAAGTCACAAATCACTGATAAACTATTACAGCATAAATGAAACGTAAGCATGTAAGATAGCAGCCTGCTGAATACCAATGTATCACTATACTGGTATGAGAATATGTGAATAGCTATTCTGTGCAGTGAGCAACATACGTATGAAGCAGTCTGGTGTATGATACAAAAGTGTCTGGAGAAAAAACTGGACAGAAATGGAGGATATTATGGAGGAGAATAATCAGAATTCAAATGAATATACAGGAGAATATGGAAACTCCGTAGAGGCAGGAGAAAATACCCAAAGCTCAATCTATAGTTATTCTTATAAGGATCATCAGTCGGAGGCTACCCGTTCTGGCGATTATTATGCCCGGGAGAATACCTGTCATTCCGGGGAGGGACAGTCTCATTCTTCTGCACAGCAGAGTGATGCTTCTTCGCAAAGTGACGCGTGGCAGGAGACACCATACCAGAGCCGGCAGCAGGATAGCACACAGTCACAGAATAGCGGCTGGCAGGAAACACCATATCAGAATAACAGTGGACAAGAGCAGAATGTCCAGAACCAGTCCCGGAATATATCTGGTCAGGGAAATGACAAGTCTGGGGGACTGTCATGGAAAAAGGTTGGTGCCTGTGCTGGACTCGCTGTGATTTTTGGAATTGTGGCAGCAATTTGTTTTCAGGGAGTTTGCTATTTTTCCAGTCATGTTTTAGGGATTCATGTTGGGGCGATTAATACAGATATTGGTTATACAACAGATAGCGTGAAATTTACAAAAGCATCAACTGCTGCAGCAATCGGTACCATGGATGTATCAGGAATTGCCCAGCATACTATGCCTTCTATTGTGGCGATCACAAGTACCCAGGAGGGAGAAAAGTATTATGATCTGTTTGGACAGCAATATCAGGGTAAGGATATTCCAAGCAGTGGCTCTGGATTTATTGTGGGGAAAAATGACACAGAACTTTTGATTGCTACGAATAATCATGTGATCCAGGATGCCAAAACGATATCGGTACAGTTTATTGATGAAGAGGTATATGAAGCAAAAACAAAGGGTTCAGATGCTTCTGCTGATTTAGCGGTGATTGCAGTGAAGCTTACAGATATTAAGTCTTCAACGCTGGATGCCATTAAAATTGCCAGTCTGGGAGATTCTTCCGAGGCAAAGGTTGGAGAGATGGTTGTTGCCATTGGCAATGCTCTGGGATATGGACAGTCGGTAACCGTTGGTTATATCAGTGCCAAGAACAGAGAGATTACGGAAAGTTCTGAGGATGGCAGCAGTTCAAATAAAATCAATGTAATCCAGACAGATGCGGCAATCAATCCGGGAAACAGTGGTGGAGCATTATTGAATATGCGGGGAGAGGTTATTGGAATCAATTCTGCAAAGATAGCAGATTCTTCGGTAGAGGGTGTTGGTTATGCCATTCCGATTTCGGAAGCAACACCAATCATAGATGAACTGATGAATAAAGAAGTGTTGACAGACGCCCAGAAGGGTTACCTGGGAATCTCAGGAAGAACAGTCACAGAAGAAGCAGCCTCTTTCAATATGCCAAATGGAGTTTATGTTTCTGAGGTGGCAAAAGATGGTGCAGCAGAAAAAGCGGGAATCAAGCAGGGAGATATTATTACTGCTATCAATGACATTCAGGTGACTACCATTGAGAGTCTGAAAGAAAAGGCAAACAGCTATAAGAAGGGAACAAAGGTTACCATCACATTACAGCGTAACAGTAATGGTACTTATGAAGAAAAGAAGGTAGAGCTTACATTACAGGGAGAATCTTCCTTAAAGAGCCTGCCACAGAGTACAACTGGCAATAATGTTTCAGGGGATGATTCACAGGATGGAGAAAATAGAAACGATGACAGTCAGGATGACGGAACAAAAGGAGAAGAGTGGGGGGATGACAATTCGGACAACTGGTATGATTCCTTCCCATTTGGATTTGGAAATTAGGTAATGCTATAGAGAAAAGAGGAAGGACAGGATGCGGGAAGAGGAGAAACGGTGGTATCGGATACGCGGAAATTTTTTCTTTCAAACAGTCTTATTTGTGGTATTATCTATTCTAGAATATTTGACAATAGAAGTATTTCTGGATGGAAATATAGCAAAGATTGGTTGGGAGTACGGAATCAAAAACATTGCCATTTTGGTGGGGGGCAATTTGATTCTCACTTCACTATTTCATCAAATGAGACCTGCATTTATTCTGTCTGAAATTGCAGTACTGGTTTTGGGAATTGCCAATTATTTTGTAGATGCTTTCCGGGGATACGGCATTGTCTATATGGACTTTTTTGCCGTTAAGACTGCTGCCAATGTGGCAGGAGATTATTCTTATTCCCTGGAATGGCATTTTTTAGCAGGGTGTTTGCTGGGGGCGGCTGGGATTGGTCTTTGTTTTCTGGCACCAAAAAGAAAGGGAGCTTACTGGAGTATGCGGTCCGTGCTGGGAAGTGTTGCAGGGACCGGACTGGGAGCTGCCTTTTTTCTGTGGATAAATTTTAGCTATGCCTTTTGGGGGGATGTGAGCAATCTGACCTGGGATCACAATATTGGTATGTCAAATTATGGATATCTGCTTTATGTGACTGCCAATGCCGGGGAAGCCACTGTGGAAGCACCAGAGGGGTATTCTGTGGAAAAGGTAGAGGAAATTCTGGGGAGATACCGGGAACCGGCTCAGCGCAATAGTGTTCTGTCATCGCATTCTGGTGATGCAGTTTCGCCCAATCTCATTATGATAATGAATGAGTCTTTTTCGGATTTAAGTGTTTTGGGAAAACTGGCAACTACAAAACCGTATTTAAGTTTTTTTAATAGTTTGAAGGAGAATACAATCAGGGGTTATGCGGAATCCTCTGTATATGGAGGATACACTGCCAATTCAGAATTTGAGTTTTTGACAGGTTGTACGAAGGCGTTTATGCCGGGGAATCCGTATTTACAATATATGGATGATTATCTTCCATCAATGATCAGTCATATCAAGGGACAGGAGAAATACGAGGAGGCAATTGCAATTCACCCCTATCATCCATCCGGATATAACAGAAACAGGGTGTATCCTTTGTTGGATTTCAACCGCTTTTTAAGTATTGAAGATTTTAAAAATCCGGTAAAGGTACGAAAATATATTTCAGATGCATCAGACTATGAAATGATAGAGAAGATTTATGAATCCAAGAAAGAGGGAACTTCGCTTTGTCTGTTTAATGTTACTATGCAGAATCACAGTTCTTATGATGATCATACCTATCAGTTTGAAAATCCGGTAGAACTGACTAACTATGAACTGCAGTTTGAAGCGGAACAATATCTGTCCCTGATCAAGATGTCTGACGATGCATTGAGAGATTTGATTTCTTATTTTGAAAAGGCGGAAGAGCCTACGATGATCGTTCTTTTTGGGGACCATCAGCCACATTTACCGGATTATTTCTATCAAAAAGTGATGGGGAGTTCACCGGATGAATTTGACCAAGAAGAGGCAATGAAGAGGTATCTGGTACCGTTTATCATTTGGGCAAATTATAATATTGGAGAAGAAGAGATTGAAAGGACCTCATTAAATTATCTGTCCACTTTGATGATGCAGACGGCAGGACTGGAACTGACAGATTATCAGCATTTTCTGCTGGATTTATACCAGCAGGTGCCTTCCATCAGTGCAAATGGATATTATGATAATCATGGAGAATTACATAGCTGGGATGAAAAAAATAACGAGGTGGGCCAGCTTTTAAAAGAATATGAAATGGTGCAGTATAATTACCTGTTTGATAAGGAGAACAGGCTGGATGAACACTATCAATAGAGTGGGAGAGGAGAGAAAACGCACAAATCTGTGCAGAAATGAGGTAAAAATGAAAAAAAAGGGTAATGTAGCAATTATTACAGGGGCATCTTCTGGAATCGGCAGAGAATTTGCCATGCAGATCGCACAGGGATATCGTAGCGTGGAGGAAATCTGGCTGATTGCCAGAAGGAGAGAACGGCTGGAAGCATTAAAAAAACAGCTTTTGGGAAGACGTATTAAGATTTTTTCCCTGGATTTGGCGAAACAGGAGGATTTGGAGAAGTTTAAAAAGATTCTGGAGCAGGAAAAGCCGAAAATAAGGATTATGGTCAATGCTGCCGGCTATGGGCTGATCGGAAATGTGGAGAGCCTGAGTCTGGAAGAAAATACGGGAATGGTGGATCTGAATTGCCGGGCATTGACGGCAATGACTTATATGGTGCTGCCATATATGGCCCCCAATAGCAATCTGATCCAGATGGCTTCATCGGCGGCGTTTATGCCACAGCCCAAATTTGCTGTCTATGCTGCAAGCAAATCCTATGTGATGAGCTTTAGCCAGGCGTTGGCAAGAGAAGTGAAGGATCAGGGGGTTTGTGTAACTGCGGTCTGTCCTGGTCCGGTGAAAACGGAATTTTTTGATATTGCAGAGACGTATGAAGCGGTAAAAATATATAAAAAACTTACTATGGCAAAGGCAGATAAGGTAGTTCGACGTGCACTTCTGGATGCAAAACACAAAAAAACGATATCAGTTTATGGCGGGTTGATGAAGGGATTCCGGATTTTATGCAAGATACTGCCTCATGACTGGATGCTGCAATTTGTTAAATAAAGTTCATGGGGAAAGAACGGGGTTTTTAGCGAGGTGGAGTGATGAAGCAAAAATATATGATAGCGTTGGACCAGGGAACGACAAGTTCCCGATGCATACTGTTTGATCATAGTGGTAAAATCTGCAGTATGGCACAAAAAGAATTTCCACAGATATATCCAAAACCTGGCTGGGTAGAGCATGATCCGATTGACATCTGGGCCAGCCAGCTCAGCGTGATGACAGAGGCAATGAGTAAGTTGGGAGTATCGGGGGAGGATATTGCTGGAATTGGGATTACCAACCAGAGAGAAACAACAATTGTGTGGGATAGAATAACTGGTGAGCCGGTTTATCATGCTATTGTCTGGCAATGCCGGAGGACAGCAGACTATATTGACCGGCTGGCAGAGGGAAAATTTGACCGGATTATCAGGGAAAAGACAGGGCTGGTACCGGATGCCTATTTTTCTGCTACAAAAATAGCATGGATATTGGACAATGTTCCTGGGGCGAGAGAAAAAGCGGATAGAAGGGAATTGCTTTTTGGCACAGTTGATACCTGGCTGATCTGGAAATTAACAGAGGGACAGGTACATGTAACAGATTATACGAATGCTTCACGTACCATGTTGTTTGATATCCACAAGCTTTGTTGGGATCCGGAAATTCTTGAATATTTTCAGATTCCGGAGTCAATGCTTCCAAAGGTAATGCCCTCCAGTACCATATATGGTTATACACAGACCTCTCTGGTCGGGGCTCCGATTCCGATTGCCGGTGCAGCAGGAGACCAGCAGGCAGCATTGTTTGGGCAGTGCTGTTTTAAAGCAGGAGAGATGAAGAATACATATGGAACAGGCTGTTTCCTGTTGATGAATACAGGGAAGGAGCCGGTAACCTCAGAAAATGGACTGTTAACAACAATTGCCGCCAGTTCGGATGGACAGGCAAGATACGCTCTGGAAGGCAGTGTATTTGTGGCAGGTGCTGTGATACAGTGGCTGAGGGATGAGATGGGGCTGATCCAGAGTGCAGCACAATCCCAGGAGTGCTGCGAGGCGGTTGAGGATACGGCAGGAGTTTATGTTGTACCTGCTTTTACAGGTCTTGGAGCACCATACTGGGATCAGAGGGCAAGAGGAATCATTACCGGTCTGACCAGAGGTGCCGGCAGGAATCATATTGTGCGGGCAGCAGTGGAATCGATGGCGTATCAGGTGAACGATTTGATTGAGGTAATGAAAAAGGATGCCGGTATCAAAGATATTTCATTAAAGGTAGACGGAGGGGCAGCAGTCAATGATTTTTTGTTGCAGTTTCAGTCTGATATTTTGAATACCAGTGTGGACAGACCAGTTTGTATTGAGACAACAGCTTTAGGTGCCGCATTTTTGGCGGGACTGGCTGTGGGATTTTGGACGGACGAAGAGGAAATACGGAAAAACTGGGTATTATCCAGAAAATTTGAGCCATCCATGACACAGGAAAAACGGGACAGTTTGCTGGAAGGCTGGAGGGATGCTGTGAGCCGGTGTCAGTAGATGGTATTAGAGTCTGGCTTTTCTCTGTGAAAAGAGGTATACTGAATATAATATGCTTTTTTTAGTGGAAATAGTAGCCGTTGCTTTGTGGGAGAGAAAGGCTGGGGGAATGAACAGTAATGAATAAGTTGGAAGACATAACATTTAGTAAGGAACTTGCATGGAAATTAGATGTTTTGTTATTAATGATACATATCTGTCTGATGGTATTTTTTATAGTGATGCACATTACTCTGATGGCGGTAGTCAATGTGTTTAGTGTGTGCATTTATTCCGTCATGGTATGGGTCTCTCAGCGAAGGTCCTATCTTTTTTTGATGATAGCCTATTATGAAATCCTGTTGCACATGATTCTTGCAATTATCTGTGTGGGATGGGATTTTGGTTTTCAATTTTATTGCTTCTTTTTAATTCCTGTCATCTTTTTTTGTGATTATCTGAATCAGAGTAATTATGGCAGGACCAGCCATCCTGTCTTGAGCAGCTTTATGGTAATTGCATCTTTTCTGGGGCTGCGGGCATATACCTGGTTTTTTGGAGCGTTGTATCCAATGGACAGCACAGTCGTTATTTTGTTTAGTAATATGATGAATGCTTTATTTAGCTTTGGTTTTCTGATTTTTTATATGGCAAATTATGAAAGTCTTACGATATTGACAGAGCATGTGGCAACAAAGGATGAATTGACCGGGTTGAACAACCGTCATAAGATGCGTGACATGATGCAGGTAGTATTGCAGCAGCGAAAGCAGGAAATTGCGATTGCCATGCTGGATATTGATGACTTTAAAAAGATAAATGATACCTATGGGCACAATGTAGGAGATATGGTTTTAAAGGCGGTAGCCCAGAGGATTGAAAATTTGCAGAATAACAATATTCATGTATGCCGCTGGGGAGGTGAGGAATTTTTAATTATGGCTTCTGGAAATTCCAGTTATACAGAACTTCGGGAAGCGATACAGAAACTGATACAGGAGCTTGGAAAAAGTCCGGTCTTATGTGATAAGACCAGGATATCGGTGACCGTTACCGCAGGGGTTTCCTGTAAAGAGGAATCGGAGAATATAGACCAGACCATCAGCCGTGCTGACAAGTATCTGTATGAGGGAAAATTGTCAGGAAAAAATAAGATGGTAGCAAGGGATGAAATGAGTAAGAAACTATAAGATGACCTCAGGGAAGGGACACATAATTGCCATATACGTAGATTATGTTTTTCATGAGGTTCCGGGGGAAAGGAGAAAAATGTATGGGAGAAAAAAATCTGACAGGTATGATGAAAATTTGTGCTGCTATTCTTTTTGGGGGAAGTCTGGTATGTGGTATGGGTGTATGTCGTGCCAGTGCCAGTGAGGTAGCAGTAAATAAAACAAATTTTCCGGATGATACCTTTCGTGCTTATGTGAGAGAGTATGTGGATAAAGACCAGGACGGAATTTTATCAGAGCAGGAGATCGCTGGAAAGAAAAAACTTAAACTGGTGGGAGAAAAAGAAGTGGCATTGTCAGAGAAAACGGAGCAGAGGCAGAAACTGAATGTCACTGGAATTCAATATCTTACTGGATTGAAAAATGTAGATCTCAGTGGATGGAAACTGAGTGGAACAGATTTTTCTGCTTTGACCTCTCTGAGAAAATTGACAGTTTCTTACGCTAATCTGCAGGAATTGGATGTTTCTGCACTGACACAGTTAAAACAGCTGGATTGCAGTGACAACAACATTAGTGTACTTGATTTGTCTGAAGTACAGAAACTGACCAAATTAGATTGTTCACGGAATGAGTTGAGAGTGTTAGACATCAGGAAACATACGAAGTTGACTAGTTTGCGATGCAGTGACAATCATATCAGCCAGCTGCAGGTTGCAAATCTGAAAGAGCTGAAAGTTCTCACTTGTGCGGGAAACCGGATTGGAAAGCTAAATGTATTACATGCATCCGGATTGTGGAAATTAAGATGTGGATATAATTATATAAAAAAACTGAGTGTGTGGGGCAATCCTTCTCTTCGCATTCTGGATTGCAGTGGAAATGATATTACTTCTTTGAATCTGTACCGTAATACCCGTTTGAGAGATCTGGATGTAGATAATAATTCTCTGACCAGCCTTGATTTGAGACGGAATACTCAATTAGAGTTGTTAGAATGTTCGGATAATAAAATTAAGACGCTGGATATCAGTAAACTGAAGAAATTGAGAGTATTAAAATGTTCTAATACTTCATTAAGTAAATTGGATCTTAGCCAGAACAGAAATTTAAAAGGGCTTTATGCAAGAAATCTCTCCATTCCTGAATTGAATCTGTCAGCGCAGCAAAACCTGGAAATCATAAACTGCATGAATGGAAAACTGACCAGTCTTGATCTGAGTAAATGCAAAAGATTGAGACGATTGAACTGCACTTTTAATCAGTTAGGAGCACTTGATATCAGTAATAATCCAAAACTATGGGAATGTAAGGTCAAAAACAACCAGTTGAAAGAACTGATTTTGGGACAAAACTCCAGTTTGCGTTTTTTATCTTGTGAAAACAATGCATTGACACAATTGGACGTTTCACAGTGTGTCAATTTGAACGCAGGTTCTGCCAGTTCCTTTCTGTTTTCTGGAAATCCTCTAAGCAGCATTATTGTGTCTGAAATAAATTGTGAAGAGGATTCAGACAATGAGAAGCTGGCACGTTTGTCTGGTGTATCGTGGGTGTTTGTCATATAATTGACACAAAAATGCAAAAAAATTGACAAGGAAAAGCCCGAATATTGCCTCATGATAGAACTACACTTTTCTGTAACAACATGAATTATGTATACACGGTGTAAAACAGGTGTATCGATGGTTTGGCAGTTGCAAGTACGGCAGCTGCATTTCAGGAAAGGATGTAGAGGTATGAAAAAGAACTGGAACAAAATCATGGCAGTAGGAGGGCTAATTTTATGCGCAGGACTGGCAACAGGAGGGATGGGGGTTGATCCGTTATCTGCTTTGGCGGCCGATGAGGGGATCGTGCTGGATAGTGACAATTTTCCTGACAGTGTATTTTTGAAGTTTGTTTCTGATAATTATGATACAAACCGGAACGGAATTCTGGATACAGAAGAGATTCAGGCGGCAAAGACCCTGACTTTTTCTGCAATGCCGGAAGGTGGTGTGAAGGATGAGGATTCGGAAGAAGACATTCCAGAAGCCAGAAAATATCTGGATATTGAGGGAATACAATATCTGGAAGCATTGACAACGGTTGATCTCAGTGGATGGTATCTGAATCATGCAGGTAAAGTGAAAGAACTGTTAAAGTTGGAAAATTTATCATTGGATTATGATGATCTGGATTCCATTGATATAACCGATTTGAAGAAGTTAAAAACTTTTCGTGCTACATACAATAATCTGGAAAAAATGGATCTGTCAGCAAATAAAAATTTGACGGTAATAAATCTGGATCACAACCAACTGAAGGAATTGAAGTTAAAGGATCACTCTAAATTGAAAGAGCTTACCTGTACAAAAAATCGAATTCGCCAGTTGGATCTGTCAAGTTTGAAGAGGCTGGAAATATTATATGCAGACTCTAATGCGATGAAAACATTGAAACTTCCCAATACATCAACAGTTAAGGAGCTTTCTTTGGAGGACAACAAACTGAAAAATATTTCTCTGTCAAAGTATAAAGCATTAACCTGCTGTAAAATGGAAAGCAATCCTTTAAAGAGGATAGATGTTTCCTCGAACCCTAAATTAAAAGTTCTTTGTGTAAGCGGCGATCGGATTGATAAACTGGATATCAGTAAAAATAAAAAATTGAACTATCTATCTTGCAGAGATACTTCTTGTAAAAAAATTATGGTTTCCCATTTGAAGAATTTGGAGACGCTAATCTGTTCGGACAACGATTTAGATATTCTGGATATTTCAAAAAATGAAAAACTTAAAAGATTAGAATGTCAAAATGTTAGATTAGCAAAATTAGATGTATCCTCCAATTATGATCTGGTGTATCTGGATTGCAGCAATAATATTTTGGAAAAGCTCAATGTCAGTATGTGTAATGAATTGGAATATCTGGATTGTAACAGCAATAATATAAAGAAGCTTAATCTGGGAACACAGACACAGCTGAAATATTTATTTTGTTATTCCAATCAGATGACATCCCTGGACCTTTCAGGATGTACTGCATTAGATATTATGAACATTGATGAATTTCAGGTACATGAGGATACTTATTATGGTTCGGATGATACCACTGTGCGGAAAATATTCCTGCCACATTCAGTATATACAGACAGATTTACGTTGGAAGAGATCAGAAGTTATCTTTCGATTGATTGTGTTTACACAAATTACACTGCATAGGGATTTTTCAGGAATGAAAAATTCTGCTTGACATATCATTAAAAAAAGAGTATTATCATTTGCAAATCATAAATGCTATGACGAGGAGGAGTACATATCTTTCGGAGTTAGAGAGAGAAGATGGTTGGTGGAAATCTTCATTCCGAACCTATGGAAGTAGCCTTCGAGCAGTGGACCGAACAGGAGACTTTTCCTAAGTAGACTCCAACGGAAGTCCCACCGTTACAGGGGAGACAATATTCAAGGCAGATGCCTGCGTATTGGCAGAGAGCAGAGAGAAATCTCTGAATTTAGGTGGTAACACGGATTTTGTAGATTCGCCCTAAACTGATAAATTTCAGTTTAGGGCTTTTTGTTTAAAGAAAAGAGGGATGAGCATAATGATGAAGGGAACAGAACTTTTAGTAAAGGCATTAAAGGAAGAGGGGGTAGACATCCTATTCGGCTATCCGGGAGGTCAGGCAGTGGATATTTTTGATGCATTGTATGACCAGGAGGATATTGAAGTGATTTTACCACGTCATGAGCAGGCTTTGATTCATGCTGCGGATGGATATGCCCGTTCTACCGGAAAGGTAGGTGTCTGTCTGGTAACCAGCGGACCGGGAGCGACAAATCTGGTGACAGGAATTGCCACTGCCAATTATGACAGTGTTCCGCTGGTATGTATTACCGGACAGGTGCCTTTGGGACTGATGGGCAATGATGCTTTCCAGGAGGTGGATATTGTGGGGATTACCCGGAATATCTGCAAATATGCAGTAACGGTAAGAAAACGGGAGGATTTAGGACGGATTATCAAGGAAGCCTTTTATATTGCCAGAACAGGACGTCCGGGACCGGTTGTCATTGACCTGCCCAAGGACATTCAGCAGGCAATGGGCAGTGATGAGTATCCATCCGAGGTATCTATCCGTGGATATAAGCCAAATGAAGGAGTGCATGTCGGGCAGATAAAGAAGGCCGTTGCTGCTTTGAAGAAGGCGAAAAAACCATTATTCCTTGTTGGAGGAGGCGTCAATATAGCAGGTGCCAATGAGCAGATGCGCAAACTGGCGGAGAATACTGGAGTTCCTGTTATCACTACGATCATGGGGAAGGGCGCAATTCCTACCAGACATCCGCTCTATCTTGGGAATATAGGTATCCATGGAAGTTACGCGGCGAATCATGCTGTCAGCGAATGTGATGTGCTATTTTCGATCGGTACCCGTTTTAATGACCGAATTACTGGAAAAATCAGTGAATTTGCCAAGGATGCAAAAATTATTCACATAGATGTAGATTCTGCATCCATTTCTAAGAATATTGTGGTAGATATTCCTATTGTGGCAGATGCCAGGTCTGCCATTGAAAAGCTTCTGGAGTATGTAACTCCCCTGAAAACTGCCAAATGGCTGGAGCAGGTTCAGGCATGGAAAGCAGAGTATCCGATCACTATGGAGAAATATCCCGGGCTGACACCGGAAAAGGTGATTCGGTATATCAGCGAACATTTTGAACGCCCTATTGTTGCTACAGATGTAGGGCAGAACCAGCTTTGGACTACACAGTTTCTGGACCTGGAGGGAAACCGCCAGCTCCTTACTTCCGGCGGACTGGGAACGATGGGGTATGGATTTCCGGCAGCGATCGGAGCACAGCTTGGCAACCCGGATGCAGATGTCTTTGCAATTTCGGGTGATGGCGGTATGCAGATGAATATTCAGGAGTTTGCCACTGCAGTAGCATTGGAGCTGCCATTGACGTTGATCGTATTCAATAACGGATATCTGGGAAATGTGCGGCAGTGGCAGGAAATGCTGTTTAACCGGAGATATTCCAGTACCTGCCTGACATACCGTAAGAGCTGTCAGAAAGATTGCATGAATAAAGATAAATGCTGTCCAAAATATATTCCGGATTTTGTGAAGCTGGCGGAGAGTTATGAAGCATATGGGATGCGTATTACTAAAGAAGAGGATATCGAAAAGGCGTTTGCATTTGCCAAATCCCATAAAAAAGGACCGACACTTCTGGAGTTTATCATTGAGCGGGAAGCAAATGTTTCCCCGATGGTACCAGTTGGAAAGCCGCTGGATGAAATGATTCTGGATTGCTAAATAAATATGTTGCGTGATGGCATGTTAATATGATGTATAAAGCACATACTTTATGGTATGTGCAGATTGGAGCGAATATGGAGATAAAGAAGCGCTGGATTTCCGCCTATGTGGAAAATCAAATTGGTGTATTAGCTAAGGTTTCCGGTTTGTTTTCCGGAAAAAATTATAATCTGGATACCCTGACGGTAGGGGAGACAGAGGATCCTACGATGTCCCGCATGACTATCGGGCTTACCTGTGATGATCTGACCTTCGAGCAGATTATCAAACAGTTAAACCGGAGTGTAGAGGTAATAAAGGTAATTGATTTTACAGATATTCCGATTCACAAAAAAGAACTGTTGTTCATCAAGGTGAACAGCTGTAATGAAAAGGATAAGGAAGAGATTTTCCGCATTGTCCAGACCTTTAATCTGACAGTGGTTGACTATAATAAAAATACAGTCCTGGTGCAGTGCGTCAAAACAGAACAAAAGAATAATCATATGATAGAACTGTTCCGGGACAACTTTGTCAACCGTATCGAGGTGGTACGCGGAGGAAGTGTGGCGATTGAAGCCATATCTCTGACGGACAGATAGTCAGTTCTAATGATGGAAAAGAAAAAGGCAGGGTGAAGATAATCGGAACAAGTGATTTGATCTTGTCTGGAAGTTTAAAAGAAAGTTCGGCTATGATATTACTTCATGAAATGTAGGTTTTATCTTGACAAATAAAAGAATCAGAGTATAATTTAACTAGTTGAATATTTCAAACCGTTGAGGTGGAGATAAAAATGAAAGATGCGCTTACAGAGAGTGGGGAGAGCTGAGAACCCTGCAGAGATGCAGTTCATTAAATGGACCACTGAGGGCATGGTCAAAGAGCAGATGTTTTGCTTGAGTATTCCATGACGTGAGGACATACGTCAGTTGTCGGAAATATGTTAGTATTTCGCTAAGTGTGTGGGAAACCATGAATCAAGGTGGCACCGCGGTATATGAGTAAAATATCCGTCCTTGACTATCACGATTTTTTTGTGATGGTCAGGGACTTTTTTGTGTAATAGAAAAATCCTCTGCGAGTCGTTTCTAATATACAAAAAACGCTCCGCTATGGATGCACACTGGCGTATGGATGCAGGATGAATGGCTAGAGGAATATTATTTTGCAGGAGAGGAGAGTCAATATGATTTCATTGGAAGAAGCAAGAAAATTATCAAAGGGTTACAAGGTAATACCTATTAGCAAAGAGATTCTTTCTGATATCAGAACGCCCATCGAGGTGCTGCGGATATTGAAGGGAGTCAGCAGACACTGTTATATGCTGGAGAGCATGGAGAATCAGGAAAGATGGGGACGGTATACGTTCTTAGGCTTTGAGCCAAAAATGGAAATTACCTGTATGAATGGTAAAATGACCATACGCAATGGAGAAACAAAGACAAAAGAGGTGAGCCATCCAGGAGAGGCTATCAAGAAGATTCTGGAGGATTATACCAGTCCGAAAATCCCAGGTCTTCCAACTTTTACCGGTGGACTGGTAGGTTACTTTTCTTATGATTATGTGAAGTACAGTGAACCGAAACTGAATCTGGATGCCCGGGATCAGGAAGGCTTTAAGGATGTAGATGTAATGCTTTTTGATAAAGTCATTGCCTTTGACAATCTGAAGCAGAAAATTATTGTCATCGCCAATGCCAGAACAGAAAATCTGGAAGAAGAGTACCAGCGCTGTACGGAGGAAATAGAAAAAATTCTGGATTTAATCCGCACGGGAACACCTATTTCGGTGGAACCAGGAAAAATCACATCCGACTTCCGGGCACTTTTTTCAGAGGAAGCCTATTGTAACATGGTGGAGAGAGCAAAAAAATATATTTATGAGGGAGATATTTTCCAAGTAGTGTTATCTAATCGTCTGGAGGCAGATTATGAAGGCAGCCTGCTCAATACATACCGTCATCTGCGAACGATCAATCCTTCTCCGTATATGTTCTATTTCAGCAGTGATGACATGGAGGTGGCAGGGGCTTCGCCGGAAACTCTGGTAAAGCTGGAGGATGGAACTCTTCATACCTTTCCACTGGCTGGCACCAGACCAAGAGGAAAGAGTCCGGCTGAAGATGAACAGCTGGAAAAAGAGCTTCTTGCAGATGAAAAAGAACGGGCAGAACATAATATGCTGGTGGATCTGGGAAGAAATGATCTGGGGAAAATCAGCCAGTTTGGCAGCGTACAGGTAGAAAAGTATATGTCTATTGAGAGGTATTCCCATGTGATGCATATTGGCTCCACGGTTGCAGGGCGGATACGGGAAGGAAAATGCAGCCTGGATGCAGTAGATGCAGTATTGCCGGCAGGAACTCTCTCAGGAGCACCAAAAATCCGTGCCATGGAAATTATTAATGAGCTGGAAAATAATAAGCGTGGCATTTACGGCGGTGCTATTGGATACATCGATTTCACCGGCAATCTGGACACCTGCATTGCGATACGGATTGCCTATAAGAAGAACGGAAAGGTTTTTGTACGTTCCGGAGCAGGTATCGTAGCTGACAGTGTGCCGGAAAATGAATATCATGAATGTATCAACAAGGCAAAGGCTGTCATGAATGCGGTAGGAGAAGGAATGGAGCTGGATTAAAAAAAGAACTAAGCCAGAGGAAAATACAGATAAAAAGAAGGAGGTTAAGTCATGGTTTTATTGATAGATAATTACGATAGTTTTTCCTATAATCTGTATCAGTTGGTAGGAATGATCAATCCGGATATTAAGGTGGTAAGAAATGACGAATATTCTGTACAGGAAATCGAAGCGATGCATCCCACACATCTGATTATTTCACCAGGACCGGGCAGACCGGACCAGGCGGGGATTTGTGAGGAAGCGGCAGAGTATTTTAAAGATAAGATGCCGATATTGGGTGTTTGTCTGGGACATCAGGCTATTTGCGAAGCCTTTGGGGCAAAAGTATCCTACGCTAAAAAACTGATGCATGGAAAAATGTCGTTGGCAAAGCTGGATACAGAATGTAAGCTTTTTAAAGGGATGAAAGAAGAAACAGAGGTGGCAAGGTACCATTCCCTGGCAGCAGTGAAAGATACCATACCGGACACCTTGAAAATGATTGCCTCTACAGAGGATGGCGAGGTGATGGCGGTAAAACACAGCCAGTATGAGGTGTATGGTGTTCAGTTCCATCCGGAGTCCATATTGACTCCAGAGGGGAAAACTATTTTGGAAAATTTCCTGAAAATAAAGCTATAAGAAAAAAAGTAAATGATAAATGTAACGCCGGAACCGGCAGAATGACAGGAGGTTATATTATGATTAAAGAAGCAATTTCAATGTTGAGCAGAAAACAGAATCTGGAAGCAGATATGGTGGAACAGGTCATCGATGAAATCATGACCAATAAGGCCACGGATGCACAGAAGGCAGCATTTTTAACTGCTCTTGCCATGAAGGGCGAAACCATTGAGGAAATTACCGCAGCAGTCAGGACAATGCGCAGGCACTGTGAACCGTTCGAGAATGATAAAGATGTACTGGAAATCGTAGGGACTGGAGGAGACGGCTCCAATACCTTTAATATTTCTACATTGTCTTCTATTGTAGTATCTGCAGCAGGTGTTCCGGTAGCGAAGCATGGAAACCGTGCAGCTTCCAGCAAATGTGGTGCTGCTGACTGCCTGGAGGCACTGGGTGTTAAGATTGATCTGGATGCCAAAAGAAGCGAACAGGTACTGAAGGAGATCAATATCTGTTTTCTGTTTGCCCAGAAGTATCATCCGGCAATGCGTTTCGTCGGTGCAGTACGTAAGGAAATTGGAATCCGTACCCTGTTTAATATTTTGGGGCCTCTGACCAATCCGGCAAAAGCCAGCATGCAGGTGTATGGTGTATACAGTGAAGGATTATTAGAGCCGCTGGCACATGTACTTCACAATGTTGGAGTGAAGCGTGGAATGACAGTGTATGGAATGGACTGTATGGATGAGATTTCCCTGAGTGCACCAACAAAAATCTGTGAGTTTAACGGAGATGACTTTAAAACATATGAGATTACGCCAGAACAATTTGGCCTGAAGCGCTGTGAAAAAGCTGACCTGGTAGGAGGAGATCCACAGGAGAATGCGCAGATTGCCAGAGATATCCTGTCTGGTATGGAAGGTCCTAAGATGGATACGATCCTGCTCAATGCGGGTGCTGCACTTCATATCGCATTGGAAGATGTCAGCATCCAACAGGGTATCGAGAAGGCAAGAGAAATTATTACCAGCGGAAAGGGTGTGGAGCAGCTGGAACGCTTTATTGCCGTAACAAATGCATAAACAATCCAGAGAGAAAGAGGTTGACAGAAATGACCATCTTAAATGAAATTGCAGAAAAAACCCGGAAAAGAGTAGGAGAATGTAAACAGAAAAAAACGTTGGAGCAGGTAAAGGCAGAGGCGTTGTCTATGAATGCAGATACCGGGTATCCATTTGAAAAAGCCATGAAGAAAGAGGGATTATCCTTCATCTGTGAAGTGAAAAAAGCATCTCCATCGAAAGGGCTGATTGCGGCTGATTTTCCCTATGTGGAGATAGCCAAAGATTATGAAATGGGAGGAGCCAGTGCGATATCAGTACTGACAGAGCCATATTATTTTAAAGGAAGCGACCAGTATCTGGAGGAGATTCGTCAGGCAGTATCCCTTCCTATTATCCGTAAAGATTTTGTGGTGGATGAATACATGATCTATGAAGCAAAAGTAATGGGAGCTGATGCGGTTTTGTTGATTTGCGCTATCTTGTCGGAAGAAGAGCTGTCACAGTTCTTTCGACTGGCAGATAGTCTGGGACTGACTGCACTTGTGGAGGCGCACGACCAGGCTGAAGTGGAAAGTGCATTAAGGATTGGTGCCAGGCTGATAGGGGTAAATAACAGAGATCTTCATAGCTTTACAGTTGATATCAACAATAGCATAAGATATCGGAAACTGGTACCTGAGGATGTCCTGTTTGTGTCAGAGAGTGGTATCAGGACTGCGGAGGATATTGCCAGACTGGTAGAGAATCAGGTGGATGGCGTGCTGATTGGAGAGACTATGATGGTAGCATCGGACAGGGTGCAGGCGGTGAAGGAGTTTATTTCCTATTCAAATATAGAAACAAATAAAAGAGAAAGGATAAGAGAATCATGAGTAAAGGCAGATATGGAATTCATGGCGGGCAGTATATTCCGGAAACATTGATGAATGAGATCCAGAAGCTGGAAAAAGCCTATGAATTCTACAAAAAGGATGAAGAATTTAATCAGGAATTAAATACATTGCTGCAGGAGTATGCGGGACGCCCTTCTCTGCTCTATTATGCAGAGAAGATGACAAAGGATCTGGGAGGAGCTAAGATTTATTTTAAGCGGGAAGACTTAAACCATACCGGTTCCCACAAAATTAACAATGTATTGGGGCAGGCTCTTTTGGCTAAAAAAATGGGAAAGACCAGAATCATCGCTGAGACAGGTGCCGGACAGCATGGTGTGGCAACTGCTACAGCGGCAGCATTGTTAGGACTGGAATGTGAGATATTTATGGGGAAGGAGGATACCATTCGCCAGGCATTGAATGTGTATCGGATGGAACTGCTGGGAGCTAAGGTACATCCTGTAGAGAGCGGAACCATGACATTGAAGGATGCAGTCAATGAATGTATGAGAGAGTGGACCAGCCGTGTAGATGATACTCTTTATGTACTGGGGTCTGTTATGGGACCTCATCCGTTCCCGATGATTGTCCGTGATTTCCAGAGTGTAATCAGCCGGGAGGCGAGATCGCAGATCCTGGAAAAGGAAGGAAAACTGCCGGATGTGGTGATGGCTTGTGTCGGCGGCGGCAGTAATGCTATGGGTATGTTTTATGAGTTTATCAAAGATGAGAGTGTACAACTGATTGGATGTGAAGCGGCAGGTCATGGTGTAGATACGGACAGAACGGCAGCTACCATTGCAGTAGGAACAGAAGGTGTCTTTCATGGAATGAAATCCTATTTCTGTCAGGATGAATACGGTCAGATCGCACCGGTATATTCTATTTCAGCAGGGCTGGATTATCCGGGAATTGGACCAGAGCATGCATATCTTCATGACATTGGCAGAGCAAAATATGTTCCGGTAACGGATGAAGAAGCGGTATCTGCCTTTGAATATATTGCCAAAGAAGAAGGTATTATTGCAGCCATCGAAAGTTCTCATGCAGTGGCTCATCTGATGAAGATAGCACCAACTATGAGAAAAGACCAGATTATTATCTGCTGTCTGTCAGGACGCGGAGATAAGGATGTGGCAGCAATCGCCAGATACAGGGGGGTAGATTTACATGACTAGAATACACAATGCGTTTGACAATAAAAAAGCATTTATTGGATTTGTAACGGCTGGTGATCCCAGCCTGGATAAAACAGAGGAGTTTGTGCTGGAAATGGAACGTGCCGGAGCCGGGCTGATAGAGCTGGGCGTTCCTTTTTCAGATCCCATTGCTGAGGGACCGGTAATCCAGGAGGCAAATATCCGTGCGCTTTCCGCAGGCTGTACTACAGATAAGTTGTTTGATATGGTGAAACGTCTGCGTCAGAAGACAGATATTCCGCTGGTATTTCTGGCATACTTAAATACCCTGTTTAAATATGGCTATGAAAAATTCTGTGACAGATGTGAAGATGTGGGAATTGACGGAGTGATTATTCCGGATATGCCGTTTGAGGAGAAGGGAGAACTGACATCTGTTGCGGCAGCACATAATGTAGATATCATCTCTCTGATTGCCCCGACCTCCCAACAGAGAATACAGATGATAGCAAAAGAGGCAACAGGATTTATCTATGTGGTTTCCTCTATGGGGGTAACTGGTGTCCGCAGTGAGATTACTACAGATATCAGCAGCATGATTGATCTGATCAGGCAGGTGACGGATGTGCCGACAGCAGTGGGGTTCGGAATCAATACCAAAGAGCAGGTAAATCATTACAGTTCGATTGCAGATGGGGCGATCATCGGCAGTGCGATAGTGAAAATCGTCGCACAGTATGGAGAAAATGCCGGACCGAAGATTTATGAATATGTTTCTGAGATGGTCAGCGGATTGGCTGAAAAATAGAGGTATTTCAGACACAATTTTTCTTTCTCCATTCATTGGGGGATAGATGCATGGCGTTTTTAAAAGCACGTGAGAAGTGAAACTGATTACTGTAGCCAACAAGGGAAGCAATCTCTCCAATACTCATTTTAGTGGAACGAAGAAGTTCGCAGGATTTATTAAGGCGATAGGCGATTAGATAATCCTGCGGACTTTTTTGTGTTAATTTTTTAAAAAGTTTGCTAAAATAGCTTCTGCTTAGTCCAAGAGCAGCGGCCATATTGTCAATGGTAATATCTTCCATATAGTGTTCTTCTATAAAACCGATAGTAGACTGGATATAAAATTCCTGAATACTGTTATTCGGGATTTTACGTGTTTTGTCTGAACTCTGGATCAGAGCGTTCAAAAAGAGATAGGTATATCCCATACTTTCAGGGACAGGCATATCAGGATGTTCAACGATGTGACGGAGATATCCTGCCATTGAATCCCGGAGGGATGTTGAAACGGCATTATAAATAGGTGAATTCTGTGTCAATCCGGCCTGACCGATATATTCTTTAGCTTTCAGCCCATCTACTTCAATCCACATATATTCCCATGGATCATTTGCGTCAGCCATATAATGGATGAGCTTGTTTGGAACGATTAAAAATGCTTGTCCGGCATGAAGTCTGTACTCATGCACCTGGTTATTAACCTGAATACGGAATACTCCATGGCCGGAGATAACATAATGGATCAGATAATGACTTCGCAAGGCAGGTCCGAAAGAATGATGAGGTCTGCATTTTTCGTATCCATACTGATAAATGATAACATCAAAAAAGTCATTGTTCAAAAGGGAGTGGGAAATCATATTTTCACCTGCTTTCTTTTTAGGTATCATATATCATTATGTGTCCTAACGTCAACAAAAAACAATAAATGACACATACGGGTATAAAATAAAAAATATTGAATCATGTAATTTAGGAAAAATACATGATAATATAATTACAGAACAGAAAAAAATGTAACATTTTACTAATTGTATGCGCAAAAAAGGCTGCAGACTTTGGGGACGCATAGCACATAAAATTATATATTTATGTAAAGGAGTGATTCCATGATTACTGTAAAAATACAATATCATGACATGCGGGATGCGGCAGAAATTGTCAGGGAGATATCAAATTGTGCGTTTGATGTAAAGATAGTATGTGGTACGGAGACAGTAAATGGGAAGTCTCTGTTAGGTGTAGTGAGTTTAGGCGTAGATAAAGAAATTGAAGTTCAGATGGACACCGATAATGTACAGAATGCCAAACCACTCATGGAAGTGTTAAGGAAATACTGTTTAAACGGTGCAAATGGAAAAAAGAAAAAAATGAATGAGGTATACAGTCCGTTGGATGGGAGGATTGCATTGTTGTCAGAGGCCGGCGATGAAATTTTTGCCAAAGAGTTGTTGGGGAATGGAGTTGCAATCTATCCAGATAGTGAAAACGTATACAGTCCTGTTAATGGAAAGATTTTCTTTATCTTCCCAACGCAAAATGCAATTGGTATTCAGACAGCTGACGGGACAGAAATTATGCTGCATGTAGGAACTGATGCCATTCAGAGAAATCAAGGGAAAGATTTTGATATGCAGGTGAAGGAAGGACAGGAGGTGAAAACGGGAGATCTGCTCCTTTCTTTTAACAGGAAAGAGCTAGAAGGTAAAGGCTATGATACAGTGACTTTTCTATTGTTTATTAATAAAAAAATGACTCAGCTGCAGATTCTCCGTGGTGGGAATGTGAAGAAGGGTGAAAAGATTATAGAGATGGTATAACAGCTGGGGATGTTTTAAGACCGCAGGGGCGGCAGAAATGAGGCAAAAATGAAATTAAAATTAAGGGAAAAACTCTCATATGGGTTGGGGGCATTGGGGAAAGACATGGTATGTGGATTGATTTTTACTTATGCTATGATATATTTTACAGATGTTTTGAAAATATCAGCATCATTTGTAGGAAGTCTGTTTTTCTTCGCAAAATTCTGGGATGCAGTCAATGACTTAGGGATGGGAATGATTGTGGACAACACAAGGACCCGATGGGGAAAATTCCGGCCATGGCTGGCGATCGGCACTTTGGTAAATGCCGTTGTATTTGTTTGTCTGTTTACGAACTGGGGGCTTTCCGGAACAGCACTGTATGTATTTGCGGCAGTGATGTATATACTTTGGGGGATGACTTATACCATTATGGATATTCCGTATTGGTCCATGCTTCCTAATCTGACAGATGACAAGAGGGAAAGAGAAAAGCTCTCTGTGATTCCCAGAATCTTTGCATCTATTGGTGGTTCTCTGATTGTCGGCGGCTTTGGTCTGCAGATCATTGATTTTATTGGAAAAGGGAATGCACAAAAGGGATATACGGGATTTGCCTGGCTGATCGCAATTATATTTGTCGTAACCATTGGTATCACAGTATTTAATGTAAAATCTGCTGATAGGGTAGAAACATCACAGACTGAAAAAACATCGGCAAAGCAGATGCTCTATATTATCAGACAGAACGATCAGCTTTTGGTTGCGATTGGTGTGATTTTGACCTTCAATCTTGCAGTGCAGATTATGAATGGTGTGTCTACATATTATTTTATATACGTAGCGGGCAGCAAAGGAATGTTCTCTGTTTTTACAATGTTTGCAGGTTTTGCAGAAATCGCAGGGCTGTTCCTGTTTCCTAAGCTGGTGAAAAGATTCAACAGAACATCTGTATATTTTATGGCATGCCTGACTCCTGTTATTGGATTGGCTCTGCTATTTGTAACAGGATATCTCTGTCCGCAGAATGCGGTATTAACGGCAGTGGCAGGTATTTTAGTAAAATTGGGTTCGGGACTTCATCTGGGAACAGCAACTGTTGTCTTAGCTGATGTTGTTGATTATGGCGAGTATAAATTTGGCAGCAGAAATGAATCTGTGACGTTTTCCATTCAGACGTTGATGGTGAAATTTGCTTCTGCAATGGGAGCACTTCTGACAGGTGCCGCCCTTGATCTGACTGGGTATATTCCAAATGCTGTCCAGAGTGCAGGCACACTTATGGGAATGAGAGTGATAATGGTTTTGATTCCAGCTCTGTTCACTGTTATCAGCTTTGTTGTCTATAAAAAGTGTTTTAAACTAAATGGAGATTACTATGAACATATTATGAATATTTTAACTTTACGAAAAAGCGGAGTGAAAGAATCTGCTCAAATAAAGGAGCAAAGAGTATAGAAAGAGAAAAAGGCATCACGATGCCGGAAATGAGGTTACTATGTCAATTATTTTTCATAAAACCAGCAAGACTTTTCATTTATACAATAATAAGATCAGCTATATATTTATGATATTAAGAAATGGCCAGCTGGGTCAGCTTTATTTTGGAGAGCGTATCCATGACAGAGAGGATTTTGGTTATCTACTGGAAATACAGGATCGTCCGATGGCGGCATGTGCCTATGAAGAAAACCGGAGTTTTTCACTGGAGCACATAAAGCAGGAATATCCGTCCTATGGAACGGGTGATATGCGTTATCCTGCTTTTACTATTGCGCAGGAAAATGGAAGCCGGATTTCTGATTTTGTATATTCGGGATATCATATTTTTGCTGGGAAACCAAAGTTGCCCGGATTACCGGCAACTTATGTGGAGCAGGAAGCCGAAGCGGATTCTCTGGAAGTCTATCTGGAGGACGAGCTGACTGATACAAGAATGACATTGCGCTATTCTATTTTTAATGACATGGCTTTGATCAGCAGAAATGTAAGGTTTGAACAGAAGGGAGAAACATCTGTAACACTGGAACGCGCCATGAGCCTGAGTATAGACCTGCCAGATAAAAACTATGAAATGATTGAATTGACCGGTGCATGGAGCCGGGAGCGTTATATAAAGTCAAGAAAGTTGGAGCATGGGATACAGTCTGTCTACAGCCTTCGGGGATGCAGTAGTGCCAATTACAATCCTTTTATTGCGCTGAAAAGACCTGAGACCACAGAAAACAGTGGTGAAGTCATAGGATTCAGTCTTGTATACAGTGGTAATTTTCTTGCACAGACAGAGGTGGATACGTATGATGTTACCCGTGTTACTCTTGGCATCCATCCTGAGAATTTTTCGTGGCCCCTTGCAAAGGGAGAAAGTTTTGAAACTCCTGAGGCTGTCATGGTTTACTCGAACAATGGTCTGAATGGCATGAGTCAGATTTTCCACAAACTGTATCAGAAAAGGCTGGCAAGAGGAACCTGGAGGGACAGGGAACGCCCGATTCTCATTAACAATTGGGAAGCTACTTATTTTGATTTCAACGAAGAAAAGATCTTACAGATTGCAGAAACAGCACAAAAAACGGGAATAGAACTGTTTGTTTTGGATGATGGCTGGTTTGGCAAAAGAAATGATGACACAAGTTCTTTAGGTGACTGGTATGTAAATTTGGAGAAATTGCCAAACGGGATTGCAGGGCTGGCAAAAAAAGTGGAACAGCTGGGGATTCGATTTGGTCTATGGATAGAGCCAGAAATGGTAAATAAGGATAGTGACCTTTACCGGAATCATCCGGACTGGGTGTTGGCTACGCCGGGGCGGAGAATGTCTCATGGCAGAAATCAATATGTTCTGGATTTTTCCAGAGAAGAAGTAGTGGATGGGATTTTCAGACAACTGGAAAAAATCTTTGCTGATGCACCGATTTCTTATATTAAATGGGATATGAACCGAAGTATGACAGAAGTATATTCCCGGGCAGTATCCCCAAAGGAGCAGGGAATGGTGATGCATAAATATATTCTTGGTGTATATCGGTTGTATGAAAAGCTGATTGAAAGATTTCCTGAAATACTGTTTGAGTCCTGTGCCAGTGGTGGATCCCGGTTTGATCCAGGCATGCTATACTATGCGCCGCAGTGTTGGACTTCCGATGACACGGATGCCATAGAGCGGCTGAAAATCCAATATGGGACTTCTCTGGCTTATCCGATCAGCAGCATGGGAGCTCATGTTTCTGCCGTACCAAATCATCAGCTGTTGCGGAAGACACCATTAACAACGAGAGGAAATGTAGCGTGTTTTGGCGCATTTGGTTATGAGCTCGATATTACAAAAATGTCGGAAGAAGAAATGGAGGTAATCAGGTGTCAGGTTTCTTTCGTGAAAGAATACCGGAGTCTGCTTCAGTATGGCACATTTTATCGACTCCTGAGTCCATTTGAAGGCAATGTGACAGCGTGGATGATAGTAAGTAGAGACCAGAAGAAGGCTCTTGTTGGCTATTACCGTGTACTACAACATGTCAATGATGCTTATCACAGAATTCGTCTTCAGGGACTGAATGAAAACTTTTGTTATCATGTATCCATTTTGGAAAATGAATTTTATGGGGATGAATTAATGCGTGCCGGATTGATTGTTTCCGATTCTTCCTCTGGAGAAAATCATGAAAAATATGATGGTACAAATGGAGATTACCAATCCAGAATTTATGAGTTGGCTGCTGTCTAGGGAAAAAGGTATTTTCATAAAGATGATGAGAAAGTTCTCTGGAAATCATGAATAAAGTTTAGAATGAAAAAGACCGTTCACAGTAAAAAGAAAACGGTCTTTTTCATTAGCATATTTTTGTGTCTGTTCTGTAGCATAATAAAATGTACTGCATTCTTTTATTTTTTCGAAAAGAATGATATAATGTATGTGAATGAGTAGGGAAAAAGCTCGTGGCTGGGAAGGTGGGCCCGGCTGTGTGGACGTTGAGGGGAGCAAATGAAAAAAGTGCTATTGGGGGCACAGAATCGAGGAACGGTATATGTTGGGGAATAGTGTTAGTTTAAATGTATTCATATCGTTAGTTGGAGCGATCATTGTTGATATCCTTTTTGGCATTCTGATTGTTGTACTTTTGCTGTACATACGTAAGATCAGCATAGAGAAAGAAAGATATGATCTGATTGCCCAGCAGCAACAGGACATATGGCTGGATTACCAGTTTTCTCCGCAGAATCTCAAAGTAACTGGCAACATCAGCAATCTGACCGAGGAGGAGAGCCTGAACCTGATGGGAATGGAGGTTTTTGAGATTTATGACTGGGTTTATAAGGAGGACACCTCGATCCGCAGTATCATCCGTCAGTTTTTTGACAGCGGGGATCATCATTTTAAAACAGAGCTTCGTATCAAACAGCTGGACAGCAGTTATGGCTGGTATACTCTTACAGGAGCACTGTTAAAAAAGAAAAATGGCAAAAATAAACGGTTTGTGGCAAGAATGCAGAACATAGATTCCCGGATGAAAGAGGAAAAGAAACTGATGCAGAAAGCGGAAAATGATTTACTCACGGGGATTTTTAACAAAAAGACCATGGAAGAAAAAATAGAAGAAGCCATTGAAAACCGCCAGAATAATCAACATTATATATTCTTTATGATAGACCTGGATAATTTTAAGACCGTGAATGATACTTTGGGACATATTTATGGAGATCAGGTACTGACCGATACCGCTGGCAAATTGAAAGAGGTCTTTCCGGTTAATGCGATAATAGGGCGGCTTGGCGGAGATGAATTTGCTGTCTGTGCATCCTTCGAAGCATTTGATTCGTCTAATCTCCTGAAATATATGGAGAAGAAAGCAGGGCAGCTTTGTGAGACTCTGAGAGAACATTATTGTTGTGATGGTTTAGGCGTTGATGTATCAGCAAGTATCGGTATTGCAGTGGCTCCGGAAGACGGGAGGGATTTTGAGACCATTTACCGCAAAGCAGATAAAGCACTTTATCTGTCTAAACGTTCTGGAAAGAACCGATTTAATATTTTCCAGAGCAGTGATGCAAATGAGTAATTGTCGGGAGGGAGTTTATGTCTTATGAATATGCATATGAATTAGCAGGTCTGACCTTTCTGCTCCTGGTATTGATAAGTTATACTGCTAAGAACTGGCTGCCTCTCCGGGCAAACCAGCTGTTTCATTGGCTGATAAATATAGCGGTTTTGTTTACTGTGCTGGATATGGCGATCAGAGCTGCAAGTGAAATTCCGGCACTGCAGACTGTCAGAATTCATTATGTTTTGGGTGTTTTAACTACTTTGGGAATTCTCTGGATGGTTATTCTGTTTTTTGTCTATTTTCTGGCGTTGACAGAACATATTAAATCCTATACAGATAACGGTTTTCTCGGAGCAATGTGTCCTGCCGGGGTGATCAGTATTGCAGTATTGTTGACACCGTGGACTCATTTTATTTTCTACTATGATAAAACGGTGCATTATCATAGAGGGCCGGGAAGTATTGTATTTTTGGCAGTGGTATTTGGTTATGTGTTAGCAATGTGCATACTTGCATTTTCTAATCCGCATATTATACGACGTATGGATGCGGTTCTCACTGTAATGCTGGCAATTATTCATGGTCTTGTAGTTTTGTTCCAGTTTCATGTTTTACAAGACCGGTATCTGCTGATGTTTTATTCTGCTGATTTTATGGTAGTAGTATGCTATCTGGTCTTTCAGAATATGGATCGTTTTTCCGACCGCGTCAGCGGAGGTTTTTCCAGGGCTGGTTTCCGTAAAGTGGTCCGCGAGAAATGCCTCTGTCAGGAAGCCTTTGGCTGTCTGTTTATCTCTATTCAAAATTATCAAAATATTACCAGTATTTGTGTGGATGGGGAACTCTATGAGGTGATGGGAGAAATTGGAGTTATTTTGCGACGATGTGGCGGAAGACATAATCAGTATCATATCCATGGAGCAGATTTTGCAGTGATGCAGAAGACGGAAGAGGATGTGCTTAGCTTGTTTCAGGAAGTATCCCAAAGACTTCCTGCCGTGATGCGAGTCAACAACCGCAATATTGCAATCAATTATGATTATTATATGCTGACTCTGGAAGAAGCATCCTACAACCAGGATGATTTCTTTAATATCATGTCCAGTATGAAGAAAATGTTGAAGGAACATGCAGATGGCAGAAGCCTTATGCGTTTTGATGGTGTAGTAAAAGAAGAGATTTTGTTAGAACTTTTGATTGGAAGAAAGCTGAAACGTATTTTATCTGATCATCAATATGAGCTTCGTTTTTTGCCGATTGTAGATGCAAAAACCGGAAAGTGCAATGCACTGGAAATATTGCCGTTTATGACAAAGGAAAATGGTGAGATCATTCCGGAGGAGAATGTCTGGCAGGTGGCAAAGGAGATGGGTTGTATTAAGGAGATTGGCCGGATTGTAATGGAGAATACACTCCGGTTTGCAGCAGAGGAGAAACTTTTTGAGAAAGGAATTGAAAGGATTCATATCAACATAACTCCAGTCCATATTGGTTCTGAATCTGTGATGAGGGAATATCGGAATCTGGCAGATAAATATCAGATTTCGATGGATAAGCTTTGTATGGAAATGACTGAGGACATGAGTGTATCGCAGGAAGTACTGGGTAAATATCTGAACATGCTGAAGAAATCCGGTGTCAGATTGATGTTAGACCGCTATGGTGAAAATATCTGTAATCTGCAGAGTATCATGAATATGCCATTTGATATGGTAAAAATAAACCGGCAGATGCTTCATCGGTATTGTCATGGAGAAAGTGAAATTTTGGAATACCAGATCAAAATGCTAAAGGAAAGCGGCTGGACCATCTGTCTGGATGGAGTCGATACAGGGGAACAGTATCAAAAAGTAACAAAACTGGAAGTGGAGTGTTTTCAGGGAAATTATTTTTCCCGTCCGCTTTCACCGGAAAGATTGCATATTTATATGGAGGATAGTCATGGTATATCACATTCATTATGAATTGGCAGCTGCCGGATTTATGGTGGCAGTACTGGCTGCGCTCTATCGGCAGAAACATTTAAAAATATATCGGAACCAATTATTTCAAGTTCTTTTGATTTTGGTGCTGATTGCTGACTGTCTGGATGTTCTCAGGGGATGTGTCGTGGCATCTGAGACTGTACTGCCTGAATTTGCAAGGCAAGCTACAGAAATAATTTATCTAACTATCCTTATGTCCTGCGGAGTGGGATATGCCGCCTATATTCTTGCAGTAGTCCGAAATTTGGATATTGTCATGAATTATAAATGGTTTCTATTGATTCCGTATCTGATTGGGGTTGTGTTGTGTATTTCATCTCCATGGAGTCATGTTATCTTTTATTTTAATGAGCGGGGGGTTTTTTGCAGAGGAAGTCTTTATTTGCTGTTGTATGTTATTACACTTGCTTATGTGCTGATTCCTTCACTGATGGCAATATTAAGTCCGCATAAGATGAAAAAAGGAGAAATGGTCTGGATATACGGGATTCCGGCAATGATTATCTTTTGTGCAGCAGTGCAGCAGATATTTTTTCCAGAAGTGCTTTTGATTGGCTTTGTTAACTGCCTGGTAGTATTTACGGGATTCTTATTCCTGCAAAGTTCTGATTATTATCTGGATGAAGTAACAGGGTTATTCAAAATGCATGGTTTTGAAGAAGTTCTCAGGGAGAGGATGAGTTATGGGACACACAGCTCTTATCTGATCATACGTATCATAAATTTTAATGCCATGCAGGAGATGTATGAGGATTCCCGGTTAACACAGATTCAGAATGATATGGCACAAATTATGCGAAGGGAATGTAAAGGAAGGACATTTTATCATATCGCAGCGTCTACCTTTGCTGTGATTTCTTCTACCCGTCAGGAGTCGGAGGAGATATACCGGCGTCTCTGCCAAACGCTTCCTCGTGTGTGGGTGATCGACGGGGAAGAGGTTGTGCATGATTACAGTTATTATACGGTAGAAACTCCAGCGGAATGTGATAATACAACAGAGCTTTTGCAGAGAATTGCCTATGCCCGTTCGGATCATCCGGGACATCATAAACCGGGAGAACTGATCCATTTGTCTCATGATACCGTGAAGCTGGCAGAAGAGAAACAGAGAGTGGCTGACCTGGTAGAAGAGGCCATAATGGATAACAGTATTGAGATTTATTTTCAGCCGATCTATTCACTGGAAAAGGAGAGGATTACATCTGTAGAGGTGCTGGCAAGATTAAAGGACCGGAATAAAAAATTCATTAATCCAGAATTTTTCATTCATGTTGCAGAGGAAAACCGTGCTATCATCCAGCTGGGAGAGCAGATTTACCGGAAGGCGTGTATTTTTGCCAGCCAGAATCATATTTTTGATATGGGGATCGATGATATCAATATCAATTTGTCACCAATTCAATGTTGCTATGAAGATCTGGCGCACGATCTGATACAGATTGCAGAGGAATATGATATTCCAATGTCGCGGATGCATCTGGAAATTACGGAAAGTGCAATAATGAACCGGGATGAAATCATGACTACCCTGGAGGAGCTTAGTGCTTCCGGTGCTAAGATTGCGTTAGATGATTTTGGAACAGGATATTCCAGTATGACAAGTATCGTCAGTCTTCCAGTGGACTATGTTAAGATCGACAAAAGTCTGGTCTGGTCCTATGGAAGAGGAGAGAATCAATATCTGAACCAGTTGGTGCCGATGATTCAGGCGGAGGGAAAGAAGATTATCTCTGAGGGAATTGAAACGATAGAGCACATTGATATTTTCCGGAGACTGAAAGGTGACTTTTTACAGGGTTATTATTATTCCAAACCGCTTCCGGAGCAGGAATTTATCCAGTATCTAAAAAAGGCAAACCAAGTAGTAACATAACAAGGGGTCATAGCCCGATTACAAGTTTGTGGCATTGGTCTGTCATGAGGAAGTAAAAATACGGAGATGCAGGACAGATTTCTGTGGAAATCCGGGATGAAGTGTATTATAATAGATTCAAACCGTTCGGAAAATAGAATGTACGGATTTTTATATTAATGAGACGCAGGAGAAGCGTAGAATGGAGGATATTATGGAATTAAGTCATATGGAGTTAAGAGAGGAAATGTGTGATATCTGTCATAAGATGTGGCAGTTGGGCTGGGTTGCCGCCAATGACGGAAATGTATCTGCAAAACTGTTCGATGGAACATTTCTTGCAACACCTACGGGTATCAGTAAGAGCTTTATCACACCGGAAAAGCTGGTCCGCATTGATAAAGATGGAAATGTGCTGGAAGCTTTGGAGGGATATCGTCCATCCTCTGAGATCAAGATGCATTTAAGATGCTATCAGGAAAGAGAAGACGTGGGAGCTGTGCTCCATGCACATCCTCCGGTTGCTACTGGCTATGCTGTAGCGAATATTCCATTGGATGAGTATTCTATGATTGAGACAGTAATTGCGATTGGTTCTGTACCGGTGACACCATATGGAACACCATCTACCAATGAGGTACCGGATGCCATTACTCCTTATCTGGGCGAGCATGATGTTATGCTGCTTCAGAATCATGGTGCGCTGGCTGTGGGAGCTGATGTTCTGACTGCGTATTACCGCATGGAGTCATTAGAGCTCTTTGCAAAGATCAGTCTGAATGCACATCTTCTGGGAGGTGCACAGGAGCTTTCCAAAGAAAATATTGACCGCCTCATCAGCATGAGGGAACAGTATAAGGTAACTGGAAAGCATCCGGGATATAAAAAATATTCAAAATAAGCAATCTATTCTTACCATTGCAATAGTAATGGATTTGTGATGATGGATTACATAGAGAATGACAGGCGGGGTATTCTTCTGATGGAGGATGCCCTGTTTTTAAATTTGGACAGGTTACAAGTTGTGAAACAGGGAAGGGAATGCTATAATAAAATGAAATTGTTTGAGGTTGTGAAAGGAGATTACATCAATGAATGTATTGGCGTTTGACTTAGGGGCAAGCAGTGGTCGTGGAATACTGGCATGCTTTGATGGGAAAAAGATTACGCTGGAGGAGATCCACCGTTTTCCGCATAATTTCAGTATGATGAACGGTCATGCTTACTGGAATATCCTTTCCCTGATGGATGAGATGAAAGAAGGGATGCGGCTTTGCAAGGAGCCTTTAGCTGGTGTTGGGTTTGATACATGGGGGGTAGACTGTGGCATTCTGGATGCAGAAGGAAATCTTCTTGGAATTCCGGGAAGTTACCGTGATCCGGCATTAGATGATGCAAATATGGAAAAGGTATTGAAACGATTGGCACCAGAGGGGACCGCGGAAGAGAAAAAGGCAGCTGCCGGTGAAAAATATGCATTTGAACAGACTGGGATTGCCAGTCTGGCATATAATACATTGTATAAGCTTTGTTATATGAAAGAACAGATGCCAACCCAGATGGAAGCGGCAGAAACAGTACTTTTAATGCCTAATCTGATCGAATATCTTTTTTCTGGTGTAAAGCACAGTGAGTATTCTATTGCTTCCACTACCCAGCTTTTTAATATGAAGGAAAAGTGCTGGTCTGCGGAGTTGATGAAAAAGGCAGGACTGAATCCATCGCTGTTTCCAGCTGTGGATTATGCAGGGCGGGACCTGGGAACTCTCCGTCCTGAAATAGCAGAGGAAGTAGGGCAGGAAAATCTGCATATTATTTCCATATCAGGACATGATACCGCATGTGCGGCAGCTGCTGTGCCTGCTGCCGAAGAGGAATTCACTTTCCTGTCCAGTGGAACCTGGTCATTACTTGGCATTTCTTCTCAAACAATGCTGGCCGGAGAGGATGTGATCGAAAGCAAGATCTCCAACGAAGGAACCTGGGATGGGGGATACCGTCCAACTGTCAATATCATTGGCTTGTGGATGTTTCAGGAGATTCGCCGTAATTTCCAGAAGGCAGGCAAAGATTACAGTTTTGTGGAACTGACAGATCTGGCGGCAAAAGAACCGCCGCTGCGCAGTTTTATCCGTCCGGATGATTTTATGCAGCCGGGAGATTATCCCACTAAAATACGGGAATACTGTAAAAAAACAGGTCAGCCTGTACCGGAAAGTGATGGGGCCCTGGTCAGATGCATTTTGGAAAGTCTGGCGATGAAATACCGTCAGGTATATCAGAGTCTGCGTCCATTTGTTACCTGGGAGGAGAAAATTTATATCGTAGGCGGGGGTGTCCAGAATGATCTGTTGAACCAGTTTACAGCCAATGCACTTGGCATCCCGGTGATTACAGGGGCAAGTGAGGCTACTGCAGTAGGGAATGTGATGGAACAGCTCCAGGCACTGGGAGCTTACCAGACGAGGGAAGAGAAGTGCAGGATATTGGCGGCATCTTTTGAAACGAAGGAAATTATGCCGCAGGATCGACTGGAATGGGATGAAGGCTATCTCCGTTTTAGCAGCCTGTATGAAATTTGAATGCTATCAATCAGTGTTTATCTTTATGGTTTAAATGAAAATAAAAAAAGAAGTGAATGGAGGAAGAGAATGGCAGCAAGCATAAAAAGCATCGAGGAAGTGAAGATTCCAGAAACTTATGTCCTGGAACAGTCAGAATATATCAGAGAGGTTGACAGCTTTGCCCTGTCGCTGCGCCACAAGGTAAGCGGGGCGAGAGTGCTGGTATTGAGTAACGAAGACGACAATAAGGTGTTTTCGATTGGGTTCCGTACACCGCCAAAGGATGCCACAGGGGTCCCCCACATCATTGAACATACTGTACTGTGCGGTTCAAAGCATTTTCCGGCAAAGGATCCTTTTGTAGAACTGGTGAAGGGTTCTTTAAATACCTATCTGAATGCAACTACCTATCCGGACAAAACTTTGTATCCGGTAGCAAGCTGCAATGACAAGGATTTCGAGAATCTGATGCATGTGTATATGGATGCTGTATTCTATCCTAATATTTATGAACATGAGGAAATCTTTAAGCAGGAGGGCTGGCATTATGAAATTACGGAGCCTGATGAGCCGGTTATCTATAATGGTGTCGTGTACAACGAGATGAAAGGAGCATTTTCCTCTGAGGAAGGTGTACTGGAGCGTTTTGTAATGAACAGTCTGTTTCCGGATACCACCTATGGACAGGAATCCGGCGGCGATCCTGCGTGTATTCCGGATCTGACCTATGAAGAATATCTGGATTTCCATCGCCGTTATTATCATCCGGTCAACAGCTACATCTATCTCTATGGTGATATGGATGTAGAGGAACGTCTGAACTGGATGGATGAAAACTATCTGAAGGATTTTCCGGCAATTGAGCTGGATTCTTCTATCGGTCTGCAAAAACCATTTAACAAGATGAAAAGTCTTACCAAAGAATATGCAGTATCCCAGACAGCAGACTGCAGTGAAAAGACCTATTATGCTTATGCGGCGGCTATGGATATTACTATGGACCAGGAGGCGTGTAAGGCATTTGAACTATTGTCTTATGTGCTGATTGAGATGCCGGGAGCACCGTTAAAGCAGGCACTTTTGGATGCCGGAATCGGAAATGATGTGGATGTGGATTTTTGTGATATCCTGCGCCAGAGCTACTTTGCCATTACCACAAAGAATGCCGGGGCTGGGGAGAAGGAGAGGTTCTACCAGGTAATCCGCCAGACCCTGGAACGGCTGGTAAAGGATGGCATTGACAGAAAGGCACTGGAAGCGGCTATCAATGGAACAGAATTTAAGGAGAGAGAGGCAGATTTCGGTTCTTTTCCGAAAGGACTTTTGTATGGGCTGAAGACCATGAAAACCTGGCTGTATGATGACAGCCAGCCATACACTTCACTGTGCTATGATAAATATTATCAGTTTTTGAGAGAACAGCTTGCTACGGATTATTATGAACAATTGATTCAGAAATATCTTCTGGATAATCCGCACTCTATTTTGGTGGAAATGGTACCAAAGCTTGGGCTGGCAGCAGAAAACGAACAGAAGGAAAAAGAGCGTCTGGCTGCTTACAAGGCAAGTCTTACTGATGAAGAAATCCAACAACTGATGGAAGATACCAAGGCATTGAAAGCATATCAGGAAGAGCCTAGTCCGAAGGAAGTACTGGAGATGATCCCAATGCTTTCCAGAGAGGATATTGACAGCAAAGTACAGCCATTTGTGAATGAAGAAATCACTCTCCAGGGAATTAAAACAGTGCATCACGATATTCATACCAATGACATTGTCTATCTGCGTCTGTTTTTTGATGGAGGAGAGCTGGAGGAATATGTGCCTCAGATGAGTTTCCTGGCTACCCTGCTGGGGTATATGGACACCAAAAAGCACAGTTACATGGAATTTGATACAGAGACCAATTTCTATACTGGGGGCATTGCCTCAGATGTAAATATTTTCTGCATGTATGGAAATAAAGATGATTACCGGATACAGTTTGAGGTGAGGACCAAGGTGCTGCGGAGCCAGGTAGAGGCGGCGATGAAGTTGATGGCAGAGATGATGTTTGAAACGCTGTTTTCCGATGAGAAACATTTAAAAGAGGTTGTGGCAGAGACCCGGTCCCGGTTGAAGGTGCGTCTGATGTCGGCTGGCCATCAGGCGGCAGCTGGAAGAGCGACCTCTTATTTCTCCAAAAGTGCATGGCTCAATGATGCGTCTGTGGGAATTGGCTATTATCAGTATCTGGTACAGCTGGATGAACATTTCGATGAGGAAAAAGAAAATTTAAAAGCGGGCTGTCAGGCTCTGCTGAAAAAATTGTTCCGGAAGGAAAATATGTTGATATCCTGTACCTCAGACAAAGAAGGGCTTCGGGCAGTGGATTCTGCATTGGCAGGATTTTTGAAAGAGCTTACAGCATTTGAGACAGAAGATGTTCCGAAAAAAGCGTTAGACAATATTCTCCAGGCATATCCAGCCGATCCAAAGCAGCGTAATGAGGGGTGGATGACACCGGCAGAAATCCAGTATGTTGCTATGGCGGGCAGCTATGAGAATGTAAAAAATGTTAATTTTGGTGCACTCCGGGTAGTACGCCACCTGCTTAATTATGGATATCTTTGGAATGAAGTACGTGTCAAGGGTGGAGCGTATGGTGTCTTCTGTCAGTTTAACCGTGACCAGGAGGGATTTTTTGCTTCTTACCGTGACCCTAAGCTTTCCGAAACTATGGAGGTATATCAAAAAGCAGCAGAGTTTCTGAAGGAATATCAGACAGAGGAAAGAGAAATCTTAAAGACCATTATCGGAACAGTCAGCGGTATGGATACTCCACTGACTCCGGCAATGAAGGGACGACGATCTATGACTGCTTATCTGACGAAGACACCTCTGGGTGCACTTCAGGAGGAAAGGGATCAGGTTCTTTCCTGTACTTGTGAGGATATCCACGAGACAGCGTCTGTTATGGAGGCTGTGACAAATGCCGGCAATCTTTGTGTGATTGGTAATGAACAGCATTTGGAAGAAGAAAAGGAATTGTTCCAGAAAATGATTCCGCTTTCATAATGTGAAATGAAGATTTGGGAGGAGATAAAATGTCTCCCCTGAATTTTGGAAGGTTTGTGCCTGCACTGTGGCACAAACTTTTCATGGAAAGTGAAATCAGTGCAGAAAAGAGGAACATATGAAAAAATTCAAATCTGGTTTTGTGACATTGATCGGAAGACCAAATGTAGGGAAATCAACCTTGATGAACCAGCTTATTGGACAGAAGATTGCCATAACCTCCAATAAGCCGCAGACCACAAGAAACAGAATACAGACTGTATATACCTGCAAGGAAGGACAGATTATCTTTCTGGATACTCCGGGAATCCACAAGGCAAAAAATAAATTGGGAGAATATATGGTATCAGTAGCCGAGCGTACCTTGCGGGAAGTTGATCTGATTTTATGGCTGGTGGAACCAAGCACCTTTATCGGAGCGGGAGAACGCCATATTGCTGAGCAGTTGAAAAAGGCAGATACACCGGTTTTTCTGGTGATCAATAAAATTGATACTGTAACAAAAGCAGAGATACTCACCTTTATTGATGCATATAAGGATATTGTGGATTTCGCAGAGATTATCCCGGTATCCGCATTAAACGGAGAAAATACAGATGAACTGCTGGCTACCATGTTTCAATATCTGGAGGAGGGACCCTGCTATTATGACGAGGATACCATCACTGACCAGCCGGAACGTCAGATTGTTGCAGAGCTGATCAGGGAAAAAGCACTTCGCAATCTGGATGATGAAATACCTCATGGAATCGCAGTAGCCATTGATCAGATGAAGGAACGCCCTAATGGCAATCTGATAGATATTGATGCTACGATTGTTTGTGAGAGAAATTCCCATAAGGGAATCATTATCGGTAAGCAGGGCTCTATGTTGAAAAAAATTGGAACGGATGCCAGAAGAGACATAGAGGCATTATTGGATTGCCGTGTGAATTTAAAGCTCTGGGTCAAGGTGAAGAAAGATTGGCGTGACAGTGATTTTCTGATTAAAAACTTTGGATACCGTGCATCTGATTATGAAGAGTAAGATGATGCAGTATCAGCCAGTTTTGTGAGGGATTATAAAAGACAATTTTCGGATGCCATAAGCTTCCAGTATATCCATTTTCCTTTTTTGACATTCTAATAAAGCACTTATAAAAGAACATAGGCAGAAAGGTCGGTGAATGGGAATGGAACAAGAAGATAAATGGACGCGTTTTGCAGCAACTGGAAGGATACAGGATTATCTGGATTACAGACAGGTGGAAAATGCAACAAATGCAGGTGAAAGGTCAACTTATGGCAGTAGTGAAGTGGGACAAAGTGATTTTCTACGTCAGGAGAAACAGGATGGAAATGGAATAATATGGTAGGGGATTGGTGGAGTATAAAAAACATAAAGATTCTCTTTCATGAGTAAGAATCAAAAAACAATCCGCAGATGCCGGGGCAGTTGTCCGTATCTGTCGGATTGTTTTTTGATTGATAGAGCTGTTTTTATCAGTCTGGTTGCGCTGGCTTTCCCTATTCGATATAATGAAACCATATTTTTGAGAAATCGGAGTGTAAACCATGGGAGATGTTATTGAGGTGACCGGTATGGTGCTGGTATCCTCTCCAATCAGGGAATACGATAAAAGAATAGAACTTCTTACCAGGGAAAGAGGGAGAATATCTGCATTTGTGCAGGGTGCAAGAAGACCAAACAGTGTACTGTCTGCCTGCACGATTCCATTCACCTTTGGTATTTATTATCTGTATGAAGGCAGAAATTCCTATAACGTTCAGTCTGCACAGATTAAAACATATTTTGACAAGATCGCAGAAGATTTTGATGGATTGTGCTATGCTTCCTATTTTGCAGAAATGGCACAATATTTTTCGCGGGAAAATGTGGAGGCACCACAGGAATTGCTTCTATTATATATGACCTGTAAGGCTGTCACGAAAGGATTGGTTTCTCTTCCTCTGATACGAAGCATTTATGAAATGCGTCTGATGCAGATTGAAGGGGAGGGGCTGGAACTGTTCCGATGCCTGAAATGCGGACGGGAGGATGCGGATAAGATGATATATTTTTCCCAGGGAGGATTTTTGTGCCGGGAGTGTGCGTCGAAGATTCCCGGACTTCAACAGGAAAAGCCGGTGAAATTAAGCAATGATGCACTGTATGCTTTACAGTTTATTCTTACTACTCCCATAGAAAAGCTATATTCATTCCGTGTGTCAGCGGAGGTCGAGAAAGAACTGGCGGCATTCATGAAGCAGTATCTGCATAAATATCTGCCCTATGAATTTAAAACCATGGCTTTTTTGTAAGGGGAGTTCTTGCAATCTGGGCCGGATAATGGTATATTTTTACTTAATGTGCAAGATTTGTATCTGCATCGATACAGAGGGATTATTGCAAGACTAGAATTGGAGGAAATCATTATGGAAAAGACGATGGAAAAAATCGCAGCGCTTGCCAAAGCAAGAGGGTTTATCTATCCAGGCTCTGAGATTTATGGCGGTCTGGCAAATACATGGGATTACGGAAATCTTGGTGTAGAATTAAAAAATAACGTAAAACAGGCATGGTGGCAGAAATTTATTCGTGAGACACCATATAATGTAGGGATTGACTGTGCAATCCTGATGAATCCACAGACATGGGTTGCTTCTGGTCATCTGGGAAGCTTTTCTGACCCGCTGATGGATTGTAAGGAATGTCATGAGCGTTTCCGTGCAGATCAGGTCATTGAAAATTTTGCTGAGGAAAAAGGCATCGAACTGGATGGCAGCGTAGATGGCTGGAGCAATGAGCAGATGCAGGATTTTATTAAAGAACATGAAATTCCATGTCCTACCTGTGGAAAACACAATTTTACGGATATCCGTCAGTTTAACCTGATGTTCAAGACATTCCAGGGGGTTACCGAGGATGCCAAGAATACGGTTTATCTTCGTCCGGAGACAGCACAGGGTATTTTTGTCAATTTCAAGAATATCCAGCGTACATCCCGTAAAAAGATTCCTTTCGGTATTGGTCAGATTGGTAAGTCCTTCCGTAATGAGATTACACCTGGTAACTTTACTTTCCGTACCAGAGAGTTTGAACAGATGGAGCTGGAGTTCTTCTGCGAGCCGGACACTGATTTAGAGTGGTTTGAGTATTGGAAGAAGTATTGCATTGACTGGCTTCATTCTTTGGGGATGAAGGAAGAAGAAATGCGTGTCCGTGATCACGAGCCGGAGGAGCTTTCCTTCTATAGTAAAGCAACTTCTGATATTGAATATCTATTCCCGTTTGGCTGGGGTGAGCTTTGGGGAATCGCAGACCGTACCAATTACGATCTGACCCAGCATCAGACAGTATCTGGTGAGGATATGAGTTACTTTGATGATACAAAAAATGAAAAATACATTCCATATGTTATTGAGCCATCTCTTGGTGCAGATCGTGTAACACTTGCATTCCTGTGTGGTGCATATGATGAAGAAGAACTGGAAGGAGGGGATGTACGTACCGTGCTTCATTTCCATCCGGCACTTGCTCCGGTGAAGATTGGTATCCTTCCATTGTCTAAGAAACTGGCAGAGCCTGCGGAAAAGATCTATACAGAGTTATCCAGAATGTATAACTGTGAATATGATGACCGTGGAAATATCGGAAAGCGTTACCGCCGTCAGGATGAAATCGGTACACCATATTGTATTACGTATGATTTTGATTCTCAGGAAGATGGGGCCGTTACTGTACGTGACCGTGATACAATGGAACAGGAACGTGTTAAGATTGCTGATCTTGCAAAGTATTTTGAAGGAAAATTTGATTTTTAATCCAAACAGATCAAAATATTAAGAAAATTTAAATACGTTAAGAAAATTGTTATTTATGTTGAAATTGTGTCAAAAAAATTGAACAATTTCAACAAGAAAAAGAGATAGTAATTTTGTGGTATGTACAAAATTACTATCTTTTTTGGTTTATTGTAACATTCTTACTAGGGGGGATGAATGTATGAAATGTTTTTTTGTCAAAAGTTACAGTTGATTTGACAATTTTCTCGTGATAGAATCACCACTGTAACAAACAGACAGAAATATTTTAAGGGGGAAAAAAGAATGAAGTTATCAGTTAAGAAAGCGCTTTCTTTAGCAATGGCATGTGCATTAGCTCTTACAAGTGTTGGGGCAGCAGACGCAGCAAAAGTAAAGAAAGCACAGAGCATTCCAACAGCAAACATTACTATCCAGGCAGATGCCAACAAGGCTGTAACTGGCAGTGCAGTAGTATCAGGTGTTGCTATCGCATCTCATTCAGCATTAAAGTGTAACTATGATGCATCTTTAGTTACAAGTATTGCTGATGCAAAGGCAGAGAAGGCATCTGATAATTCTGTAAAGGTTACTGTAACAGCAACAAAGGGTGCAGTGGCAGTAACAAATGCAGCAGTAGCAGTATTATCTGACAATGCTACAGTAGCATCTGTATATGTAACGATTAAGGGGGTACCTGTTAAGCCTGTAGTAAAGAAGACAAAGTCTCTTTCTATTAAGAAGAGTGTTGTTATCGCAGCTGGTAAGTCTAAGACAGTTAAGTATACAGCAAAGAAGACCGCAGCTGCTGACAAGATTCAGACAGTTAAGGTGAAGTCCTCTAACAACAAGGTAGTTAAGGCAGTGAAAAAGACTGGCAAGAAGATTAAGCTTACCGTTCCTAAGAAGGCAACAAAGGGTGCTTCTGCAAAGGTTACTCTGACTTCTGGAAGCAAAAAAGCTGCAATCAAAGTTTTCGTTCAGAATAAGGCTAAGACTGTGAAGGCTTCTAAGAAGACTGTAACTGTTAAGAAGGGTAAGACAGCTAAGGTTACTCTTAAGGTAACTGCTCAGAATAAGAAGAAAGCAACAACAGATACTATTACAACAAAGGTAGCTAAGAAGAAGGCTGCAAAGGTAACTAAGAGTGTTGCTAAGAAAGGCAAAGTAGTTGTATCTCTGAAGGCTAAGAAAAAAGGTACAACAAAAGTTACTGTTAAGGTTGGTGCTAAGAAGGTGAATGTATCTTTAAAGGTTAAATAATTGAATCTTTAGAATATGTTTTGTCAAAAGAGGGGATATCGTATGGTATCTCCTCTTTTTTTCTGTTATACTGGTTACAGTTTTTAAAACGCTTGATGAGAAACTGCATTAAAAGAAGATACATTTACATAAAGAATCAAAAAAAGGACAAAATAAGCGGATGAGAAGAAAACGAAGATCTAGAAACCAACAGAGAAAAATGCAAAAATTGCAGAATACAGTGATAGCACTGGGAATTTTATGCATTGTCTTAATTGTTGTAAAAGGAATCATTCAAACGCAAAATAGCAGCAGACAGAAAAAAGAGACAGAACAACAGCAGATAACAGAAGCAACGATAGAACCATCGTCCAAACCATCTTCTAAGCCAAAGGATATGATTACCTCAACACCGGATCCGGAGGAAAAGGTGTATACTTTTTTGCAAGGCCCTAAATCCTGGAAAAACAGAGTAGTGTGGTCAGGTGAATGGGGAGATCTGTATGTGGACGGAGGATATTTCGGTGCTTTTGGCTGTGGTTTATGCTGTATGGCAAATATTTATTCTACACAGACAAAGTATCAGTGTTCTCCTATGGAGATGTACCGGTATGCAAAAAAGACAACTTATTATGGTGGGGGTATGGCAATTGAGTGGGGATATATGAGAAGGACGCTGACTTCACTTGGTTTTGATTGCAGTGTAAAGAAGAAACCCAAGTCATACCAACAATTTGTTGATTCTATAAAAGAGTCAGAATGCTGCATTGTTCTGGTCAGCAGTAATGATTCACAGGTTTTTTGGAGAAATACACCAGGTCATTATGTGACAATATTTCTTTATGATGAGAATAGTGAAAAGGTGTTTTTAGCTGATTCCGGCGATCCGGATCATAACCGTCAATGGATCAGCCTGAAAAAAATATATCAATCATTGAAAACCAGCAGTAACTGGCAATATCTTCCTGTAGGAAAATATCATGAAAAGCAGGATTCCTGGAAACATAAAAAGATATCCGGAAATTGGACAGTGCCAGAATGATAGAAAAGAACCGGCACATGATATGCAGTATCATGTGCCGGTGTTCTATAAAGAATAAAATTACAGCGCGGAATAGATGATGTTTCGGAGAACCTGTACATCACGATACCCATTACCGCCACATTTTTGGATAACATAGATAATGGTCAGATCTTCTTTTGGATCCATCGCGACATAACAGCCGAGCCAGCCGTCCCAACCGAATTCTCCGATGGAACCCAGACCTCCGGAAGCATGGACATCTACCATTTGGCGCATCAGATTGCCATAGCCATAGCCATAGAGAGCATCCCAGTCATACATTTTTAACTGTTGTTCTGTTAAGTGGTTGGTTGTCATATATTCAATTGATTTTCTGCTGAGAATACGTACCCCATGGTAGGTTCCATTATGGAGCATCATTTGAGTGAAACGGGAATAATCATCTATTGTAGAAACCAGGCCGGCACCACCAGATTCAAAGGCCGGCTGCTTCAGATGCATATAGGACAAGCCGAGGTGTTGCCAAGTACATGGTTCCAGCTTTTTGGTATCCTCTTTGTATTCATAATTTTGCATAAAACGATTTTGCTTTTCTTCTGGAACATAAAAATCGGTGTCGATCATACCAAGTGGCTGAAAAATTGTCTCTTTCAGATAATCGCTGAACTTCTGACCAGCAATCACTTCAATAACAGCACCAAGTATATCAGCACAGAAAGAGTAGCGCCATCCCTCGCCTGGCTGAAACTCTAATGGCTGCTGACCAATTAAATTTGCCAGATCATAAGTATTGGTAGGTTTTCCCTGCTCCAGATCAGCATAGTATTTATCGATCATATTCTGCATATATTCGCCGGCAGGGAAGCTTGCGTCCGGATAAGTAATACCGGCGGTCATATCCAGAAGATCCTGGATAGTCACTTCTCGTTTTACCGGTACCAGACCATTTTCTGTCAATACCTTCTGATTCTGAAATCCTGGTAAATAGGTGGAAACTGTATCAGATAATGCTAGCCTTCCAGTTTCTACCAAAGTCATAACAGCAGAAGAGGTAATTGGTTTTGTCATAGAGTAGCAGCGGAAAATGGAATCTCTGGTCATGGGAATATTTTTTTCAGCATCAGCCATACCAAATTCACGGCGGTATACCTCATCACCTTTGTGAATGACACAGAGACTGGCTCCCATAATAGCACCCGTATCTATTTTTTCCTGAATGGCTTTGTCCGCACGGTTTAAGATATCATAATTCATTATTTTTCCTCATTTCTGCGCTGCCTTTTGAGAATAATACAATAGTTTGTGACGCAGCGCGGACACAAACTTGTCATAATACTCAATTTGCTTTTGCGTATATTATATCATAAATTGTCCTGATGTGAAAAATTATCTCAATATTTTGAATGAATAAATTGCAGGGAACCGTATCATAATAGTACAGGGAAAAAGGAAACATAGCATATGGTAACGTCCGGAAAGTTTAGTGTACCTGTGTTACCATGTGTAGATAGGAGGAAGGCATGATTTTAAATCCCGTTCAGGCATATACTATTATGTTTTTTACAGGTGGATTTGTATATTGTGGAATAGAAATATTATACCGGGGATTTTCACATATATCCATGTTGTTTGCAGGAGGGATTTGTTTCCTGTTGGTCGGTGTGGTTGAAAATATTTTGGGGGAATCTTCTTCGATTGTTGCCCAGATGCTGGTATGTAGTTTAATGATCACTGCGGTGGAATTTGTTTTTGGAATTATTGTAAACCGCCAGATGCATTTAAATGTCTGGGATTATTCCGGTGAACAATATAATATCAAGGGACAGATCTGCCTTTTAAACAGCAATCTCTGGTTTTTGTTATCCGGACCGGCAATCTTTCTGTATGATTATATGAGGTATCTGCTCATGGGGATTCAGTTGCCCCATTACAAATTTTTTTGATTGTATTTAACACATTAAGGCAGAAGAAACAGGCAAGCAGCTTGTTTCTTCTGCTGTTTTTGTTGGTGGGAATATTTGTCTCTGGTTCGAACCTGGATGCTGGAGTTCATGGACAAAGTGAAAAAAATGTGATAAAATAACTTATCGATGTGTGCCAATTAGAAAGGAAGCTGGCAAAATGGGAAAACAAATGGTTCTACAGAAACAAAAGATGGAACAATGTAGCACAAACATATTGTCAGCCCGGACAAAATCACCGGTTCGGGCGATATGCCTGGGAGTAAAAACTGCCACAGAGAGAAAGCTGATCTGTCGAAAAGTGAAACAGGCAGTGGTGGAAGAATCACGGTCTTATGATGATGTGGTACAGGCTTCTGTGGGCAGCATTTCCGTTTCTGAACGGATAGCAGGTCATGCCTGTGGCATATCCATTTCCCATAAAAATGCCAGACAGATACAAATTCAGGAAAAAAAGGCACAGAATATATCTTATAAAAATGTTGCCAGTGATATTACAATAGAGGAACTATTTTCAAGGCAGGAAGGGAAAAGAAATGGTTGATTATGTGACAAGTCTTAATTTAATACCCATTACTACATATAATGATCATACTGGAAGAAAAACAACCATTACCAGCTTTGAAGATATGTTTAAGGAGCAAAGGCTCACGAAACAATCGAAAGCTGATGATACAGAGAATGCAGCTTCCAAAGCAGGTACGACAAGCGAGACGAGCAGTACAGAAAAGTCGGAAAGTGCATCGGATGCTGTTTCCGGTAGAGATAAAAATTCTGAGGGGCAGGGTATTATATTCCGAAATCCATCTAACGGAACAAGGGTACGATATGTGGATGTTTCAGATTCTGCAAAAGAGGATACTTCGGTAGCTGCTTCTAAAGGGGCTGACACAAAAACAACTACGGCATCTTCGATGAAAACAACCAAATATGATAAATATTTTAAGAAAGCAGCTTTGAAATATGGAGTTTCAGAAAGCCTGTTAAAGGCCATTGCCAAAGCAGAGTCCAATTTTAATGCGAAGGATGTGTCCAGTGCAGGAGCTATGGGAGTTATGCAGCTGATGCCTGCTACAGCCGAAGGGCTGGGGGTGAAGGACCCGTACGATCCAGAGCAGAATATTATGGGAGGTGCCAAGTGTATTTCCTTAAAACTAAAAGAATTTAAAGGAGATGTGAAACTTGCGTTGGCAGCTTACAATGCAGGAAGCGGGGCTGTCAGAAAATATGGAGGGGTTCCTTCCTATTGCCGCACCTATGTCAATCGTGTGCTGAGTTATAAAGAGGCTTATGAAACAGCATCCGCAGTAGGGTAAGTAAAATCGAAAAGATAAAAGAGTATTATCAATGGCAATAAGGAAAAGGAATTATATGAAATATCAATATATTGTATGGGATTGGAACGGAACTGTCATGGATGACGTGCAGATAGCATTGGATGCAGTGAATGACATGTTGAGAGAGTGGAACAGACCGTTTATCTCACTGGATGAGTATCGGAGGGCAATGGACACTCCGATCATTCATTTTTATGAGCAGTTTTTTGATTTAAAGAGGACTTCTTTCGACTGGATAACAAAGAAATTTAACAGCTATTATGAGGAACATCAGGACGAGCTTTCTCTTCACGATGGAATACCGGAAAAGCTGGAGCTTTTTCGACAGAATGGCTGCAGGCAGATTGTCTTATCTTCCTCTTCTACAGATATGATTAAAGGATATGCTAAAAGCTATGGAATTCAATCTTATTTTGAAGCTATATTGGGGGCAGACAACTTACTATCGGAAAGCAAAATAGAGAGGGCGGTTCATTATTTCCGGAAACAGCAGGTGGATTTAACGCAGATCATTCTTGCAGGAGATACAGTCCACGATTTCGAAGTGGCATCCGCGTTGGGGGTGGACTGTATTCTGCTTGCCTGTGGTCATCAGGACAGGGAGACCTTGTCAGCGTGTGGCTGCCCTGTCTATGACAATATAAGAGAATGGCAGCAGATTTAAACTGGTTCAGGGAAACAAACCCGCGGTGGAGTTATATCCACCGCAGTCCTTTTGGAAAGTGATTCTTTAATAGACCATTTTGCGCTTTTCCCCATCCCAGAGGATAATTTTGATAGCAGACCAGAATCCAGCCTTTTAAATCAGAGTTGCAGGATAAGGTTTCTCCCTTGAGATAACGGACGGCATCCTCCTGTGTGCAGTCATGAACATATCTTGCCTGGCTTTTTGTCAAAGCTTTGGCTAATGCATAGGATGGTTCAAAACGATTTTTCTTGTTGGTGCCGAGATGAAGGCCAGCGCGTAAAATCTTAATTCCTTCCAGTGATGGAGCGGGAGAAGGAAGTTGGTAAAGCTCATCTCCAAAAAGCTCAAAACAGGAGTTGATAGATTCCAGTCCTGTTTTAAGGATAGAAACAGGACTGGAAGTCAGATAGTCCTTCTGAAAGGATTCATAACCGGAAACAGCATTGGTTAGGATATTTCTTTTTGCTGTATCCCTGCCAGAGCGGTTCTTTTTGGAGGAACGTTTTTTGCTTCCGTTTTTTTCCGGCCAGGCAGAAATTTCTGTGAATGAGGGAAATGGTATTCCTGTTTTACGCAGTCTTGCTGCGAAATGACCTTCTCCCCTAAGCTTATGAGGCCAGAGCCGGAGCGTTTTTTTTAAATCGTCCGGAAGGTTATCGGGGATTTTACCGTCTGCTTCTTCACACTCCTGCCTGAGAGCATCCCAGTCTACCCATTGAGGGAATCCATTGCATAATCCAGCATTGTCCTGGAATTGGGACACGGACTTGCCTATTTCAGTTTCTTTCCAGTCCTCCAAAATGTAGTCCGGATGGGTGGAAAGAAACCAGGCAATCATGGTTTCATCTTCTTCCGGCGCAAAGGTGCAGGTAGAATACACCATTACACCCCCGGGTTTTAGCATTTCATCTGCACAATCTAATATCATGCGTTGCCGGCTGACACAGGTTCGGATGTTTTCCAGGCTCCATTCTTTGATTGCTGTTTCGTCTTTGCGGAACATCCCCTCACCAGAGCAAGGGGCATCTACTACGATACGGTCAAAATACAGTGGAAAAAGAGAAGCCATATGGTCTGGCGGTTCATTGCAGACCAGAGCATTTGTAATTCCAAGACGTTCTATGTTCTGGGAGAGGATTTTTGCCCGATTGGGAAAAATTTCATTCGATACCAGAAGTCCCTGTCCCTGAAGACGTCCCGCAATCTGTGTACTTTTTCCACCGGGAGCGGCACATAGATCACAGACAAGTTCACCTGGCAGGGGTTCCAGAAGGCTTACAACAGACATGGCACTTGGCTCCTGGATGTAATAAGCACCTGCTTCGTGAAGAGGATGCTTGCCGGGGTGTTCTTCCGGATCTGCATAAAATCCTTCTTTTGTCCAAGGTACCTGTTTCAGCTTAAAAGGGAGTCCGCTACAGTCCTTGAGAGGATTGAGACGGAGTCCGTAAGACCTTGGGGCATGGAAGCTGTCCAAAAAGGCATCCCATTGGTCTCCAAGGAGCGGTTTTCTGGATTCGATAAAGTCCTTTGGCAATGCTTTATTCATATTTTTTTCCTTTTTTCTGATTTTATCTGTACAGGATTTGACCCATGTCAAACTATTTTTGGCATGGGTCGCTTTTTTCCAGTTTATGTTCCGAAAAATTTCCTGTCCTAAATTAAGTCGGTAATATCAATATTTTCCCCGGTAATGCCAACCTGTGCTCCATCGGCAGCCTCGGAAGCTTCTGGATGAGCAATAAGCCATTTATTTCTTGCCCAGAGATATTTGTCATTTTCGTTGACAACAGAAATTTCAGGAGCCTCCTCGTTGGTTCCCTTTGGAAGTACGATGACTACACGGAAGCCCTCGCCTTTTCTGGCACTGCAAGGAGCATAGTGAAGTGTAGTTGCATATAATTCTACAGCAGTACCTTTTGGACAGAGGAATGCCTCTGTTTTGGAAGAATCAATCTTACCACCAATGATATCCTGCTGTCTTGCCACCAGGAGAATCACATCATCTGCAGCAATGTCGATCTCGCTGTCGCGGTGATATTCAAAGCAGTTAAGTTTTGTATTGGTTCCGTTACAGTAACCGATTTGAACAGGCATACCACCATAGCAGTTATCTTGAAGCTGTGCATAAGCAGGAGTATCCTCCAGTTGTGAATCAGATGGTACATAGATTACACTGTCTGCCGGTTTCTCCGTCGCAGCTTCCAGACGTTCCAGAAGCAGATTGTAATCATAGCCGTCTACAATACGGCCATAAGTTTTAAATGAGTCATCAAAAACTGACTGAATTTTCATAATATCCTCCGTTCCTGCGCGTAGCGCAAAATTTAATAAGTTAAGTATAGCACATCTCGGGCAAATATGGAAATAGTAATCTTGGCATAGAAACTATATTTTGAAATAATAGTTTAAGGAAATATAACAAAATGTAAAAGAATTGTAATGGTATTTTTTGGCAGGAGAAACTATACTATTTTTGTTGTTACTAAGAAGCGGAATAAACTTGTGAGGATGGTATTACAGTCAGAGCAGTTTTTGGATGAAAAGAAGCGGAGGATACAATGGGAAAGAGAATAGCAGCATTGATCATGATCGTGACAATGGTAGTTGGTCTGTGTGGCTGCCACGAAGAGAGTGGCAGGGGAGATGGTAGTTTAGTGGTGGAGACCACAGATCCTTTAAAGAGAAATTTACCAGATAATATAACAGATCAGTTGAAAATCATTGCCCGCAAATACAAGAAATGGACAAAGGGAGAGTCAGAGGACGATCCATATCTCAGTTATGCCGTGACAGATCTGGACCAAAATGGAAGGCTGGAGATCATTGCATCTTCTGCTGACCAGGGATCTGGACGCTTTACTAATTCAGAGTATTTTCAGGTAAATAGGGCAGGAGATGGCTTGGAGAAGATTTCTACTCCCTATAAGGAGGGGTGGTCGCAGGATGATATTGTATCCAATATGGAGACAGCGTATTATGATGAAGATTCCGGTGGATATTACTATATTACGGGAGATTTTGTTACTGCGGGACTTGCCACCGGATATTATGATTCCGTTTCTGCCCTTACTTTGCAGCAGGGAAAAATTACTACAGAATGCCTGGGTTATGTACAGAAAGAAAACGAAAAAGACAGCAAGTCTCATACTACATATTGCAAAATAACAAAGAAAGGGAGAGAAAAAAAGGTTTCAAAGCGTGAATACAACGAGGATGATATTGCGGATGAGTGGTTTTCCAGTTGCGGAAAGCTGTCAGTAAATATTTCCTGGTTTCAACTAAAAAAGGCTCCTTCAAAGTTGTCTGTTGTAGAAATCGAGAAGATACTGGAGCAATCCTATGAAGAATTTCAATTAGGGTATCCCGTGAAACAGAAAAAGAAAAAAATCTCTGGTTATTCCATAAAAGTGCCTGTTATCACCCGGATGGAGGACAAGGGAAAGCAAAAGAGAATTAATCATATGATTGTCCAGAAAATTAAGAAACAATTCCAGCCCTTTGGCAAAGAGGGAAAGAAATCATTTGCTCTGTGGTACCACAACTTTCATGTGACATATGCTGCCAGGGACAGACTGAGTATTGTCGGAGAATATCAAGGATATGGAAAAGATGCAGCGCATCCTTGTGCAGTGGCATACGCGGTCAATTTGGATTTGGAGCAGGAGAAGGAGATCTCGCAGAAAAAGTTATTGCCTGAAAAATATCGTAAGGATGTGGAGAAATTGATTATAAACGGGAACTGTAAAGATGTCTCAGAGATGGCCTCTGCTTACCGGAAAGCAGTAAAAATGGCAAATGGAAAAAAGAAGAAACAAATTTTTGGATTACAGGATTTGTGGGATTGCGTGGATGTTTATCAGGGAAAATACGATTACATCGGTGTAATCATACCAACTCCATATGTTATCGGAAGCTATGCGATCTATGAGATTCATTCGTCTGATTTAGAAGAGTATTGAGAGACAGAAATGAAAGAACTTTTAGTCTGTCAAAAGGAATTACGGAAAGAATAAGGGGTATTGACCATAAATATATTGTAGCAGGAGTGAAATCAGGATGAAAAAAACAGGCATAAGGTTAGCAGCGCTTCTTTTGGCTGCAGGACTTCTGACAGGCTGTTGGGCAACAATGGATAATGTAGAGAAAAGAGAAGAGAAGCAGCTAAGCAAAGCAGATGCAACGGAAGAATCAGAATTAACTGCAACAAAGGACAGGGAAATCAGTGAAGATTTGCTGGAAAAGCAGATTCAGGTGATTTTGGACAATGAAACGCTTTGGCGGTATGATTACCGGGAAGAAAATGATGAAGCATATCAGGGAGCAGCGTTTTATAAATATGCAGTCACTGATTTAGATCAAAATGGAAGGCTTGAAATTCTCAGTGTGATGTATAGTGGGAATGAGCAACATCCTTATCATGATTACTATGAGGTGAATCAGGAAATGGATGGTCTGGATCAGATTACCTGCGATGTATCGGATTCCATATGTGAAATGACGGATCTTTACACAGATCAGTGTCCGGTCTATCTTGATGAGAAAAATAATGTGTACCATTATGATATATCACAGACAGATATGGTACTGCAGAAAGGTGTGTTGAAGGCAACCTGTTATAGCTATTGGGATAGTGAATATGTGTATGGTCCAGATGATTATCCGGTGGAAAGATATAAATTTTATGACGGAAACGAGAAGAGAATATCTCCGGTGGAATGGCTGAAGCTACAGAGAAGTCATTTTGAGGAAATGGAACAGCGGCAGGCAGTATTTCGTTGGTTTTATACCATAAATGAGAAAGAAGAAACAGAGGAAATTGAAGATATTTTCGAACAACAGAAATTCAGTAAAAAAGCAAAGAAAAATCCAATCACCCAGAAAGAATTGTCAAACCGTCTGAGACGCTCCTATGCGCATTTTGGTTTCCGCACAGATTTACTCACAGTATCAAAGCAGTTGGAGCTGATCGTACAGCAAGTTCGGCAATGGATGCCATGGCAAAATGGAGACATGGCAGACCTTGAGCCGGATATGTATTCCTTTGTGTTGACCGATCTGGATTCTAATGGAAGACTGGAGCTGATCGTCAGTACCACACATGGATCGGGAAATGTTTCGGAAAATGATTACTATGAAGTGAATGAGGCGGGAAATGCTCTTGTGGATATTACGCCTGAGGTGAAATACCAGGCGGACTGGAGGTCTGGTTACTCCCTAGATCAGTCTGTTTACTATTATGAAGATTACCATGAGATAAATGAACATCATTATATCACGGGAGATACTACATATCATTATATGGTGCAGGATGGTATCTGGGGTGGTGCAGGAAATGGAATGGTAGTGGTACAGGATTTGTACCTGAAAGATGGGAAAATTACTGTGGAAGATATTGTAAAAAAGAAACTGGTACAGGGGAGAAGCACTTACTATACTGTGGAGGGCGGCGTCCAAAAGAAGATATCCCGAGTGGAATATCAGAAACGGAAGAAAAAGCATTTTATGGAGTTGTCAGACGTAGTGAGCAGTAAGCAGTGCCGTGTCTTTCATTGGTTTAAACTGAAAGAGGACATATCAGAGAAAAAGTTACTTGAAAAGCTGGAGACAGCATATATGAATTGGGAGTATGGGAAATAACAGGGTGGAATGAGCCAGTATGTGGTGTACTGGCTCATTTATTTTTAAGTTGTAATCTAACAGGATAGCATATATAATAAAAATAGTATGTTGATATGGAAAAATGAGAATCTATAGTGATAAAATTACATGAAAGACTATGCTGTGTTACAGGGAACATAGAGTGGAGGGAACAATGAAAGTAGCATTAGGACAACTGGATATGATTTGGGAAGATAAAGAAGCTACTTTAAGGAAAGTGGAAGAAATGATGAAAACAGCTTCTGTTGGCGGAGCAGATATCATTCTGTTTCCTGAAATGACTCTGACCGGATTTTCTATGAATCTGAGGCAGATAGGAGAAACAGGGGGGAAGTCATGGTCTGTGGAAAAAATGCAGGAGCTGGCAGGAAAGTACAAGCTGGCTGTGGGTTTTGGATGGGCTGCATTACCAGAAAGAGGCAAGTCCAAAGGAACAAACCGTTTTACCCTGATCAGTCAGGATGGTGAGGTGCTCGCAGAATATAGTAAGATTCATCCATTTCGGTTTGGAGGTGAAACCCAGGCGTTTGAGGGAGGCAGTGAAATTATCACTGTACCATTTATGGGACGGAGACTCGGATTGTTTATCTGCTATGATTTACGTTTCCCAGAGGTATTTCAGATTGCTTCCAGAGAGGCAGATGTTCTTTTGGTGATTGCAAACTGGCCATCTTCCAGACGGGAGCATTGGAAGACATTACTTCAGGCACGGGCTATTGAAAACCAGTCCTATGTGGTTGGTGTGAACTGTGTCGGCTCCCGGGATGGTCTGGATTATAGTGGAGACAGTATGGCAATTGATGTACTGGGAAATGTGCTGGGAATATTATCCGGTCAGGAAGGTGTTTTGATCACTCAATTGGAGGACAGGGCATGGAGCCTTCGGGATAAATTTCAGACAAAGCAGGACCGGCGTGAAGATTTGTATACAGCCGGCTATTCGATAAAATAAAGAGGCAGAAGGTTGAAAAAATTTGTTTTTACAACCTGCAAGTTTTGTGCTGCGCCAAAACTTGAGCCAAGAGGTATTTCTAAAAAACAGTCGCAGCATGGAGGCTAACAATGAGTAAATACGAGACGACTATAAAAGTTGCACAGATTCAGCGTCTGGTAGAAGAGAGAAAATATAAAAAGGCAGCAGCTGTACTGGGAACAATGGATGTACGTCAGATTCGTTCCAGAGCAGATCTGCATACATTTGCAGAAGTTTATATGAAAACAGAGCAGTTTGAAGCAGCAAAGGCGATTTATCTCCGTCTGTACAAAAGAAACCGGACAAGACGGATTTTATACCGTCTGATTTATTTAGCAATTCGTACCAACGAGCTGGAAGAAGCCGAAAATTTTTATGACGAGTTTTTAAATCTCAGCAATAGCAGCCGGGACAATCTAATTTTACGTTATCGGCTTGATAAGGCGAAGGGAGTTCCTATCAGCCAGCTGATTGAAACATTGGAAATATTAAAGGATGAAGAATATATTGAGGAATGGGCTTACGAACTGGCAAAGCTTTATCAGAAAGCTGGAAGAGTGGAGGATTGCCGGCAGGAATGCCAGGATATTAAATTGTGGTTTGGTCAGGGAGAAATCGTAGAAAGAGCGGAACAGCTGATTGCATATCTGGATGGCGATGAACAGTTATATTATGAAGATAGGGATTATACGGAGAAGAATAGGGAAGAGCCGAATCCAGATGATACAGGTTCCCTTCCTGACTTAAGCCCGGAAGCACTGAGACGGGAAAAAGAAAGATTAAAGCAAAAGAAAAAGGAAGAGAAAGCAAAGAGAGAGGCTGCCAGGATGGAAGAAGATCCAGAATGCGGTGATGCAGAAGAGCAGTTTGTAGATGATTACGAAGAGGAACATGACGAGGATGAAGGGGAGATGCTGATGGAGCCTGGCGAGCTTGCCCAGATGGCAAAGGAAGGTCTTATGAAGCTGTCCGGTTTCTGGAAACGAAGTAATAAACCGTCCTCCAATGAAATGTCAGATAAAGAAGCAGCAAATGGAAAGGCTTCAGAGAAAACCATGGCAGGGAAAAAGGCATCTGGAAGTTCTGAAAGTGAAAAAAAGGAAAAGATGCAAAACGATTCTTTGGACAAGCAGGAGAATCCCGTTAAGGAATCCCAGTCGGGAATGGGGATTACCAAGGATTTGGCAAAAGAGATTGCTGCTATTTTCGAGGCAGAACACAGAGAACAGTTAAAGGAGAAGGCAGTGGCAGTGACAAAGGAAAAAGCTGCAGCCATAACAGACGAGGTGGCGGAGCTGGCAGGGGAAGTACCCAATATGGCGGTAAATGTAGTAGACCGCATGTCACAGGCTATGCAGAATAAGACAGCGAAGAAATACATACCATTAGATGTAGAAACGGTTTCCCAGGTACAGCCGGAAGGTATGGAAGAAATCGTAGAATCTGAAAATAAAAGGGCAGATGATGCTGAGCCGGAAACGGTAAGAACAAATGGCACAGCAGCTCAAGAGATCTCAAAGGATGATATGACACTGGAAAACCAACAGAAAGATGAGGATGAGATTACGATGATTGAATTGGATAAGATTATGCCGGAGCCGGATATGCCAGAATTAAAACAGGTGATTCCAGAGGATAGTCCGGAGCTTGGAAACCAGCCGGAACTGGAGGAACAAGAGCTTCCTACTACCCGCGCCCTGCACCATTCCTTTGATGATATACTGACACTTATTGCTGGAGAGAGGGAGCCAAAACACTTTGTACTGATGGGAGAGGGAGAGGAAAAAATTCTTGGAATCACAAAGCAAATTGTCCGTGTGATGAACCGGAAAGGATTCTTATCTACCAACCAGATTGCACGGATTTATTCAGAACAGTTAAATGAGATGGATTTATTGAGAGTATGTAATCAGATAAAGGGAAGTTGTCTGCTGATTGATGGAGCAGCGCAGTTGTTATTTCCGACGATTACGAAGATATTTGCGGTAATGGATGCCTTTCATGGTGATTTTGTAGTAGTTCTGGCTGATGAGGGGAATACACTGGATGACCTGTTCCGGGTAGCACCTGCTCTGGCGCGCCGTTTTGAGTATGTCATAGATATCGACCAGTATGACGAGACAGACTATCAGTAGATGTCCGTAATCCGAAGAGATAAGATTGAATGCACATGGTTTTCCTCTATATTGGAAGTCGATGTTGCAGGAATGGAGGAAATATGGCAATCGAAGAAATTCATGTAATCGGGCATATCAATCCGGATACGGATTCTGTCTGTTCCGCTTTGGCATATGCATCTTTAAAGAGAAAAGTAACTGGTAAAAAATATGTTGCCAAAAGAGCTGGACAGATCAATTCAGAGACACGTTTTGTCCTTCAGAAATTTGGAGTGGCAGAGCCGGATTATCTCAGTGATGTGCGTACCCAGGTGTTTGATATTGATGTGGACCAGGTGCCGGGAGTCAGTCAGCATATCTCCTTAAAAAAAGCGTGGGAGCTGATGAAAGAAGGGAGCCTGATGACACTTCCTGTTGTCAGGGAGGACAAAACCCTGGAAGGATTGATCACCATAGAGGATATTGCAAAATCCTATATGGATGTTTATGACAACCGTATTATTGCTTCTGCAAAAACACCTTTCTGCAATCTGGTGGAGACATTGGAGGGAGAAATGGTAACTGGAAATCCGGATGAGATAATTTCTTCCGGAAAGTGTCTGATTGCAGCAGCTAATCCAGATTTGATGGAAAGCTATATTGAGAAAGATGATATCGTTATTCTGGGTAACCGGTATGAATCACAACTTTGTGCCATCGAAATGGATGCAAAATGCATTATTGTGTGTGATGGTGCAATGGTTTCTTTTACGATTAAGAAAATGGCAGAGAGCAAGGGGTGTTTTATAATCAAAACACCATATGATACTTATACGGCGACCCGTCTGGTGAATCAGAGTATGCCAATCCGTTATTTTATGAAATCCCATAATCTGGTTACCTTCCAGCGAAATGATTATATTGATGATATACGGGAAACGATGGCAAAGAAGAGATATCGTGATTTTCCGATACTGGATGTCAATGGAGCCTATTATGGGATGATTTCCAGAAGGAGTCTCCTGGGTGCCAGAAAAAAGAGACTGGTTCTGGTGGATCATAATGAGGCTGCCCAGGCAGTAGACGGATTACAGGAGGCAGAGGTGCTGGAAATCATAGACCATCACCGGCTTGGCAGTTTGGAAACCATGAATCCGGTATTTTTTCGCAATCAGCCTTTAGGCTGTACTGCAACGATCATCTATCAGATGTATCTGGAAAATGAGGTGCCGATTACAAAAGAAATTGCTGGTTTACTGTGTTCTGCAATTTTATCGGATACCTTGATATACCGTTCTCCCACCTGTACAAAGACAGACAGGGAGGCTGCTGAGGCATTGGCTGAAATAGCAGAAATCCAGGTGGAGGAATATGCCAGAGAGATGTTTGCGGCAGGCAGTAATCTTCAGGCAAAGTCTCCAGAAGAGATTTTTTATCAGGACTTTAAAAAGTTTGTGATAGGTGATATTTCCTTTGGTGTGGGACAGATTACTTCTATGACACAGGAGGAACTGGATGCCATTAAGGATAAAATGATACCATATATGAAAAAAGCGATGGCAGACCATGGCGTACCAATGCTGTTTTTTATGCTGACAAACATTTTACAGGGAAGTACAGAGCTTTTGTATGCAGGTGCAGGAGCAAAGGAACTGGCACAGAAAGCATTTCGTCTGCCGCCTGGGACAGAACAGATTATATTAAATAACACTGTCTCCCGAAAAAAGCAGATTATTCCAGCTATGTTGCAGACAATTCAAGAGTGATAAAGATAAAACCTTAATGTTTCATTTTATAAAGGAAGCATTAAGGTTTTTCTAAGAAAATTGTAAGAAAAATTGTCAATATATTCCCTTTACATAAAATATCCCTTTTGTTAGTATTATATATGTCAGATTTGGAAAAACTAAGAGAAAAAAACAAAAAAATCTCTGCTGACAGAATTTTGCCACATACTAATTTTAAAATGTCTTTGGTTAGCAACAAAGATCAGAATGATACAGAAAGGGAGTATTTTTGTGAAGAAAGGGAAGTTAAGAAAAAATATTTTGTGTCTGGGACTGGCTGCTGTTATGTTTGGTATGCAGCTTATGGGGGCGGTTCCTGCACAACGGGCTAGCGCAGATTCTGCGGATACGGCAGATTTGCGCCTTTTGTTTACTACAGATCTGCATGGACAGCTTACTTCAGTAGACTATACTACAGGAGCGATTGCCAATCAGTTTGGTCTGGCAAAGGCGGCTACTCTGATTCAGGAGGCAAGAAATGAGAAAGGGGCAGCGAATACCCTCCTCTTTGATTTAGGGGATGTCATGTATGATTATACGACAGATTATATTTATGATTATGATGAAAGTGCCATACAACCAATTTACAGTGCTATGGCATCTCTTGGCTATGATGCCATTACTCTGGGAAATCATGATTTTGAATATACGCTGCCATATATTCAAAACCAGCTGACGGGAAGCGGACTTCTGGACAAGGTAGTCGTATCCAATGTAAAAGATGCCAATACCGGTGCAAGTGTCTGGAATCAAAATAAAATAATCGAGAAAACCCTGACAACAAAGCAGGGACAGAGCATTACTGTAAAAGTAGGAATTATTGGAGAAACGATACCAACACTTTCCAAGAAAAGGTGTGATTATACAGGAGTATTGGTAGGAGAAGACATTGTTGCCAATGTGACAAAAGAAACACAGGCGTTGAAATCACAGGGAGCAGATATTGTAGTGGTTTTGGCTCATTCCGGTGTGGGAGAGGTAACCCCTGCGGCTATGGATGAAAATGTAGCTTATGCTTTGACAAAGATTGATGGTGTAGATGCTGTGTTGAGTGGACATAAGCATGCATATTTCTGCGCAGATGGTACTACAAAATATGACAGTTATCCTGGAGTGGATACCACTACCGGACTGGTCAATGGTAAAAATCTGGTTATGGTGGCAAATAGCGGAAAAGGAATTGGTGTTGTAGACCTGACCGTGTCCAATGCCAGTGGGAGCAATCAGATTGTAGGAAGAAAATCTGCCATCCGTAAAGTAAAAAAGGACACAAAAGCAGATGAAAATATCAATAATAACTTTATGGGAAGCTGGGCAGATACCTTTATTGCTGATAGCAGTGAGATTCTTTGCGAGATGGATACCAACATTCGTCTGCAGAATTATTTTGGTACCATTGAGGACAGTGGTGCGATTCAGTTGTTGAATGATATTGGAATTTCCTATGGCATGCTCTATCAGAATAATGAAAATACCGCCTATCAGGGACTGCCGGTTGTATCCGGTGCAAAATATTTGAAATATGGTTCCGGAAGCGGTGACGATTATCTTGATATTACGGGTAATTTTACCCGCTCCAACCTGTATCAGCTGATTAATTACCGGACACAGCTGTATCTGTATGAAGTGACAGGAAGCCAGTTGAAAGAGTGGCTGGAATGGTCAGCAAGTGCTTACGAAACAACCGGAGATAATATCTTAGTGACACCTGCTCCTAATAAACCAACAGTTACTCCGACAGAATCACCAATGGCGACACCTGTTGATACAGCAAGTGGTGGAGCTCTCAGTGCCGGAGAAAATGTAGCAGAGGGAATATCAGGACAAGTTTCCCAGAGAAAGGGAATCCAGCAAAAACCAGGACTGTTAGAAGGTATTTTTTCCTATCAGGGATCTCAGCCTTTACAGCAGATGATGAAAGATGAATGGCTGACAGACTGGGAACACTATTATATTTTTGACGGTGTCGAGTATCATATCGATACTTCCATCGCACCCCGGTATGATTATGATGGAAATAAGATCAATGATACTTTCCGTGTGGATAAAATGACCAGAAACGGACAGGAGATAAAGGATACAGACAAGCTGATCCTGGTGGTGAACCGACTGCTCAACACTCCGGTTCCAAGCCAGTTTAATGCAACATATATCAATCGAGCCAGTACAACTTATATGCGGGAATATATAGAAAATTATCTGGAAAGAGAATCCCTTTGTGGCACGATGAAAAATATCCAGGATGATAACTGGAGTATAGGGTATTCTAATGATTACCAGTATCTTGTGAAAACGGGAGAAGGTGCAGCAGAGCTGGCAAAAACAAAGAATTGGATTGCTGAGCTGCTGGATAGCTCAGAAGACTTCTATTATTACCGGGCTGATTTTTCTAAGATGAATACACTGGATACCACAGGACCGAACCTGAATCTAAAATCATTAAATGATGAGGAAACCAATAATGATGTAAAGGTTGCTGTTCAGGCTACGGATCCATCCGGACTCTATTCTGTAAAATATCTGCTTGGAAAATATACAGCTGATTCCAGTGCATGGAACCAGGCAACGAATATAGACAGCTCATTTATGTGTACGGAGAATGGAATTTATTCTGTTCTTGCCACTGACCTTCTTGGTAACAAAACACTGAAATATATCCGGATCAATAATGTGAATAAGAGTATTCTTCAGGCACCGAAGGTGAAAACATATACGAACCGGCATAAAAATATTGAGGGAACAGCGGAACCAAAAGCAAATATTTATTTTGAACTGCAGGGTGGTAAGGTATACCAGTCTACGGTAAAGGCAGATGGAACCTTCTCCTACGCACTTACACCACAGAGATCGGGCTCTAAAGTTTATGTCTATGTGACAGATGATAAGGGCAGGGCGAGTGCAAGGACAGTTGTTACTGTTAAGAGAACCGGACCGAATAAACCAGTTTTGGATAAGGTAGTCACCAGTTCCAGGACGATATCTGGAGAATTAAATGATTCCAATGTATATCCGGTATTTATTATAGACGATAAGAAGACCGTTTATCTGCCAAATAACGGAACAAAAGAGCTCTATGAGAAATCAGGCATTTATAACGCGAAATATAAGGTTGTAGAGCTGGAAATGAACATCAAAGAGGATGGGACTTATTCCTTTGCTATGCCTTCCTTATTGCCGGCAAAGACGCAGATTAAGCTGCGTACATTGGATGCTGTCAGCCGGAATAGTATGCTGACCAGTAAGAAAGTCACACAGGTTGTTCCTGCCAAACCAATTGCTGATGAAGTAACCAATCTTTCTAAAAATGTGAAAATATATTCAGAAGAGAAATGTACCAGTGCTGCTGTACAGATTGGAAAAAAGGAATACACAGTGAAGAAGGCAAAATATGTTTCTTCCAAAAAGATGTATCGTTTTACTGTAAAGATTCCTAGATCAGACTCTGGTGTAAAATTGAAAATCTCTCTTACCAATGTAAAAGGAAAGAGTCCTATACTGAAAGCTGCTAAGACGGAGGTGGTTCCAGATACGCCAAAACTGAATAAGGTGAAAGCAGGCGTTAAAAAAATTACTGGAAGTGTACATCTTGTGGGGGATAAGGACAAGTCAGGGGAAACCACTGTTTCCAGTACAAAGACAAAGGTCTTTGTATCTGTTAATAAAAAGAAATATAAGGCAAAGGTTTCAGAGGATGGTACCTATAAGGTGAAGGTAAAGAAAATTGCTTCTGGTACAAAGATAACCGTACAAGCAAGGAATGCAAAAGGAAATAGTAAAAAGCGGAAGGTTACAGTAAAGTAAGTTTTATGATAACAGTTGTTGATAACATTTGAGTATTCTCACGGATAATGTGGTATGATAATGTTATTAACAGCTGTTTTTTATGCTGGCAAAAATTCATTCTGCTGATCTGGAGGAAAATGATATGAATTATGATGTTATGATAGTTGGGGCTGGCCCTGGAGGAATTTTTGCCGCCTACGAACTGATAAAGAAAGAGTGTGGTCTGAAAATTGCAATTTTTGAAGCGGGTCATTCCCTGGAAAAAAGAAAATGCCCTATTGATGGAAAGAAGATTACTTCCTGTGTACACTGCGATAGTTGTTCTATTATGAATGGATTTGGCGGGGCTGGTGCATTTTCTGATGGAAAATACAATATCACTAACCAGTTTGGAGGAAATTTATATGAATATATCGGAAAACAGGAAGCATTGGATCTGATGTATTATGTGGACGAGTTAAATCTGAAATATGGGGGTGAAGGGACAAAGTTGTATTCTACTGCCAATACAGCAATAAAAAAACTATGTGTTCAGAATGGATTACATTTGCTGGATGCTTCCGTGCGGCATCTGGGAACAGACATAAACTATATTGTATTGAAAAATCTATACGAGGAATTAAACCAGAAAGTTGATTTCTATTTTGATACGCCGGTAGATACTGTGATATATCATGGCGATATGTCTCAAAAAGAGAACGGGCAGTATGAAATACTGGCGAAGGGGAAAAGTTATTTTGCGGATTATTGTATTATATCTGCAGGGCGGAGCGGAAGCAAGTGGATGGAAAAAGTGTGCCGGGAACTTCGGATACCTACAAAGTCAAACCGGGTAGATATTGGTGTCCGGGTGGAATTGCCAAGTGAGGTATTTGCTCATCTGACAGAGGAACTATACGAAAGTAAGATTGTATACCGCACAGCAAAATTCGAAGATCTGGTACGCACCTTCTGTATGAATCCCAAGGGAGTTGTGGTTAGTGAAAATACCAATGGAATTGTGACAGTAAATGGACATAGTTATGAAGATCCGGCAAAGCATACAGAGAATACTAATTTTGCTTTGTTGGTCGCAAAGCATTTTTCAGAGCCATTTCATGACAGTAATGAATATGGAGAAAGCATTGCCCGTCTTTCCAATATGCTGGGTGGTGGTGTGATGGTACAGAGATTTGGCGATTTGATCCGCGGACGCAGAAGTACCGTATCTCGCATTAAAGAGGGATATGTGACACCGACACTTGCCGCTACACCGGGGGATTTAAGTCTGGTCATGCCGAAAAGAATCTTAGATGGCATTGTGGAAATGGTGTATGCACTGGATAAAATTGCACCTGGCACTGCTAATGATGATACTCTTTTATACGGGGTAGAGGTTAAGTTCTATAATATGGAGGTAACAATTGATGAGCATCTGGAAACAAATAGAAAGGGGTTGTTTGTCATTGGGGATTGCAGCGGAGTGACCCACTCCCTTTCTCATGCTTCGGCAAGTGGAGTGTATGTGGCGAGATATCTGACAGAACAGTTGCACTCTTAATGGGTTTTGGAAATGTCTGTTGTCCATAAGTTGAAAAAAACGGATAAGCCTGTGAAAAGTTAGACTTGCACAGACATCCTCACGCGTGCATAGGATATATGGATAGCGTGAAAGAGGTATGTTATTGTGCAGTCATTTCCACAACCCTTGAGCGCCAAAGAAGAAAAGGAGTGCCTGATAAAGTGCAGAGAAGGAGACCAGGAGGCACGAAACTGTCTGATTGAGCGAAACCTGCGCCTGGTTGCATATATTGCCAAGAAGTATAATATGGGTGATAAAGACATGGATGATCTGATATCCATAGGCACGATTGGTCTGATTAAAGGAGTAGATTCCTTCGATGAAAGTAAGGGAATCCGTCTGGCCACCTATGCAGCACGATGTATTGAAAATGAACTGCTGATGATGATGCGTTCTGAGAAGAAGAGTGCCAGAGATGTCTATCTATATGATTCCATCGGATCTGATAAGGAAGGCAATGAAATTAATTTGCTGGATATTATTGAATACGAGGATGAAGATGTGGCAGAACGTCTGACAGTGGAAAATCATCTCAGTCATTTGGATGGTTTTTTAAAGAAGGTACTGACGGACAGAGAGCAGGAAATCATACGGATGAGATATGGGCTATATGGAGGAGAGGAAAAGACCCAGAGGGAGATTGCCCAGATGTTTCATATTTCCCGTTCCTATGTATCCCGGATTGAAAAAAAGGCACTGGGAAAGCTGAGAAAATGTTATGAAAAGATGGAGCAACCGTGATTCAGGAGAACAATTTCAACATGCCGGCTCTTGTGAGAAAAAGAATATTGTGCTAAACTAAAACCTGTATGCGGTACGAAAGGTTGCATACAGGAATGAAAGAATTAGAGGGAGCAAGTATCGAGATGCATTATATTGAAGAATATCAGGAAGGCAATAAATTTTATGGAATCTATTTATGCAAAAGTAAACAGGTTTTAAAAACAAAGGCAGGGAAGACATATTACTCCCTGCTTTTGCAGGATAAGACAGGGATTATAGATGCAAAAATATGGGAATTAAACAACGGAATTGATGATTTTGATTCTATGGATTTTGTCATGGTAGATGGTATGGTGACTTCTTTTCAGGGAGCCCGTCAGGTAAATATCAGCCGTCTCCGTAAGGCACAGGAGGGAGAGTACGATCCAGCAGAGTATATTCCGGCTTCAAAATATGATATTGAACAGATGTATCAGGAGCTGAAGGAGCTTATTACTTCTATCCGTGAGCCTCATCTCAGAAAGCTTGCAGAAAACAGCTTTATTCAGGATACAGAGTTTGTGAAAGAGTTTAAAGTGCACTCTGCGGCAAAGGCAGTCCATCATGGTTTTGTGGGTGGTTTGCTTCAGCACACACTGGCAGTGGCAAGAATGTGTGAATTTATGTCGGCTAATTATCCAATATTAGACAGAGACCTGCTTCTCACTGCCGCAATTTTCCATGATATTGGTAAGGTGTATGAGTTGTCCCGGTTCCCATCTAATGAATATACAGATGATGGACAACTATTGGGACATATCTTTATCGGAGCAGAACTGATCGGCAGGAAGGCAGAGGAAATTCCAGGCTTCCCTCCGGTATTAGCTACAGAATTACGTCATTGCATTCTTGCACACCACGGAGAACTGGAATACGGTTCACCTAAAAAACCAGCTATCGCAGAGGCTATGGCATTAAATTTTGCGGATAATGCAGATGCCCGTCTGGAAACTATTACAGAGGTGTATGATAAAGCGGCACCTACGACGGAATGGCTCGGATATAACCGCTTTGTGGAATCCAATGTCCGCCAAAGCTCTGGTTATGTGGAGAAAAGGAAAGCGAAATAAGAATCAAAAATAGTGATAATAAAAACGAAATAGAATTAGCAGGGAATAGCTTACATAAGGAAATCCCGTCTGCCAGATTGGGGACGGGATTTTTTTGTTAGGGCATATGCCCTGTTTTGCAAGTGAGTTTCTCTTAAAAGAGAAATGAACGTAGCAAAAAAATAAAACCACTTGCTATGCAAGTGGTTGAAATAGCTTAAGCGTTATGTACAGATAAGCTCCTTTGCTATAATA
>JAGAIR010000021.1 GCA_017626435.1 Lachnospiraceae bacterium
TATAAGCCATTTATGATAATGTCTCAGTATACCACATATGAAAATGTCCCGGATGTGGTAAAATATCCTCTATCTATATTCAGATTGGAGGAAATCATCATCAGAAAGGTAATGCTTACAATGAATGAACAGAAAAAATACGAAGTGATTAAATCTCTGGCAGATCACCCGGATGGTAATAAGGACAGGGCCGCCCTCATCCTTGGATGCTCTAAACGCCATATTAACCGCATGCTGGCCGGATACCTCAAAGAAGGCAGGGCTTTCTTTGTCCACGGTAATAAAGGGCGCAAGCCGGCTACTACTATCCCGGAAGACACCCGCAATGCTGTTATCGACCTCTACCGCACCAAATATTATGATGCCAATTTCCAGCATTTTTCAGAACTCCTTGAGATACATGAACAGATCAGAGTCTCCCCCTCTTCTGTGGCTAAAATCCTTGAAGGGGAATATATCCTTTCCCCTAAAGCTACAAAAGCCAAGAAAAAGCGTATCAAAAAAATGCTCCGGGATAAAAAGAAAAATGCCCGCAGCCAGAAAGAAGCCGATGCCATCCAGACAAACCTTGTGGCTGTTGAAGATGCCCATTCCAGGCGCCCAAGGTGCGCTTATTTTGGGGAAATGCAGCAGATGGACGCAACCCCTTATGAATGGGTTCCCGGGCAGACCTGGCACCTCCACCTGGCTGTTGACGATGCCACCGGCAGGATTACCGGTGCATGGTTCGATACGCAGGAAACCTTAAACGGTTACTACCATGTATTCCACCAGATCCTGACTGCCTATGGCATTCCTTACAAGTTTTTTACAGACCGACGCACGGTTTTTACTTATAAAAAGAAAAACTCCCCATCTCTTGATGAGGATACCTATACACAGTTCGCCTACGCATGCAGACAGCTTGGCGTACAGCTGGAATCCAGCAGTGTGCCGCAGGCCAAGGGACGTGTGGAACGCTTAAACCAGACACTGCAGTCGCGCCTGCCGGTCGAATTACGGCTGGCAGGAATCACGACTATAGATGCTGCCAATGAATTCCTAGACTCCTACATAAAGGAATTCAATGAGAAGTTTTCCCTTCCCATTCATGGTATCAAATCTGTATTTGAAACGCAACCCTCAGATGAAAAAATCAACCTGATTCTTGCAGTGCTGGACGAAAGAACCGTTGACTGTGGACATTCCATCCAGTTTCATCACAACTACTACAGAATGCTGGATGCAGACGGGAAACAGGTCCATTACCGCAAAGGAACCAAAGTAATGACCATACAGGCCTTCAACGGCAGTCTGTTCTGCTGCGTCAATGATAAGGATATCTATGTCCTTGAACAGATTCCGGACCATGAGGAAAAATCAAAAGAATTGGACGCTGACTACCAGAAGCCAAAGGAGAAGAAACAGTACATACCTCCAATGAACCACCCCTGGCGGAAATCCGCTTTTAAAAAATTCGTCCGGTCGCAGCCGCATCATTTGGATGATACGGATAAAATTGGCGCTTAGAAGGTGAATTATCACCTGGCTGATCCAATGGGTGTTTCATGTATTGACAGTAGGGGCTGGTATGTTAGGCTGGCACATGGTGTCGGCAGGCTTTGGAGGGGCACCGTTTTTTGGGTGCTCCTGCGGAGCCTGCCCTCAAGCCTGTGGTAACATAGCAGGTGGGTTCATGCTGTCAATATTTTAATCATCACTGCGGAGGAGCCGATAAAACTTCCCATAGCAGAGTTTCAAAGAACTATCCAGGGAAACAATAAAACAAGCCCCAGGTATACGGGGCTAATGTTTAAAATTTTTCGGGACATTTTCAAAAATGCTTGACA
>JAGAIR010000008.1 GCA_017626435.1 Lachnospiraceae bacterium
CGTTACAAAATATACCTTTACATCGTTTTCAGTATTTGCCATACCTATTCCTCCAATACTTATTAAGTAGCAATCATAAGGCTTGATAATAGTGCGAAGGACAACGGGGACGGGATTACTGCGGTACTCATCGGGTGTTATCACGAAAATGCATTCCCGAGATCTCTCTGAATTTACGGGAAATATAAAATTCAGAATAGTTCAGCTTTCGAGCAAGGCAGGAAAGCGTTACTGCTTCATCATCTCGCTTTTTGATTGCCTTATGATAATTATACAGGATAAAAAACTCTCGTCCCAACGCCTTTGTTGCAAGACCATACACATCGTTGCTTTCTGTGAAGGTGTGGAAAATATCGACATTACTGAGATTCCAATCCGTACTGTTCCCAACAAAGCGGAAAGCTGTACCGCTTGCAGCCATGATAAGGGTGTAGTCAATATCCTCACCGGGATATGCAGCCGCAGATTTCAGGCAGATTGGATAAGGGGTAAGTCCGCCGTATTTTCCCCAACCTGCTTTCGGTACACCATATAAAATGGTGCTGTCATTATTACGGTAAATATCCTTACTTATACAGCTGTAAAGCTGAGCGGTTTTCCTGAAAAGTTAAGCGAGTATTTAGAAGTTGATAGCCATAGCATACATTTTTTTATCATTGGCGAACATGGCGACAGCGAAATCGCCGCATGGAGCAGTACGAATGTATCCGGTATTCCATTAAATAAATTTTGCGAAATGAGGGGGCACTTTAACCATGAGAAAGCAATGTGGCAGATTGCGGAAGATGTAAAAAACAGCGCCTATGATAGTATCTCCAAAAAGCAGGCTGCCTATTATGGCATTGCCATGTCGGTAAGGCGAATCTGCGAATGGATTGTAAGGAATGAAAAGTCGATACTGTTGTGGTATATGTTGTAATCTGCATATATAATATTCATCTTATCTGTCCTCTTTCCTTAAATTTTTTGAAAGCATTTCAATCAATTTATCATATCCTATTTATTTTGTGTTATAATGTATGACAATAGAATTTTTGTTTTATAAAATTCTATTGTATGTTATGTGATTTTGTTTCTCTCATTTTTTCCCTTATTAGGATTCGTAATGCCCTATGGGAAGATATAACACAAGGGAAAACATAAGGGAAAACTCACTTGCGATAAACTTAGTGTTTTCAAGGGTTAGCGGAGATTTTGAATTAATAAAAATATATCAAATTGCACGAGAATGAGTTGGCAGAAAAAAATATAAAAAGATTGATGGGTATAGGTATTGCCATGACGAATATTTTCTTACCTGTAGGTATAATAGGGATTGTTATTCAATTCATTTAAATGAACAACTTCCAGTTTGTAGAGTTGAAAAATCGATGGTTGTGAGGAGGAAGAAGTGATGAAAAAGGAGATAGAAGTTGAATTTGATAATTTAGAATGGTTGTATTCACAAAATTGGGAATATTTTGATTATGGAAACTGTAAGCGCCATTTACAAGTTATTATGCCGTACAGAAGACAAGGGCTTGAAAAGAAATATCCTATTATCTTTTATGTTCCGGGAGCATCATGGCACAAACAGGAAATGTATAATGATATTCCGAAGCTTACAGAGTTGGCGAAGAAAGGATTTGCTATTGTATCAATTCAGGTTCGTGAATCGGATATTGCAATTTTTCCGGCACAAATAGAAGATATCAAAAATGCAATGGAATGTATTGTAAGGAAGATAGCAGAATTTAATCTGCCATTTAATATGAATGAGGCATATCTTATGGGACATTCTTCAGGTGGTCATTTAGCTATGATGGCAGTGTTACATAACGCTTGCGGTATGATTGAAATGCCGAAGGTAAAAGGTGTTATTTTAGAGAGTGCATCATCTGATATTTTGATCTGTTCTAGTGAGCCTCTGCCACCTTGGATGTCTGTTCGACCATCGACAGTTCTTCTGGGTGTGGACAGCATTGAAGGCAATGAAGAAATTGCATATAAGGCATCCTGTGTGTCTTTGGTTAGTAAAGATATAATATTGCCACCTGTATTGATGTTTCATTGTGCAAATGATCCTGTCGTTTCCGTTGAAAATAGCAGAACCCTATATCAAAAATTGGAAGAGGAAAATCACAGTGTGGATTATTATGAAATAACGGATTTTGAAGAACATGGGGGTAACATATATTTTTCAGAATCTGTTTTATCAATTATTCAAGAATTTATAAAGAATACCATATAGGATGTGGGACTAAAGATAACAGGAAAATTTAGGCAAATTGGAATAGAAGAAGTATCGTTTTATAAAGATTCAGAAGGAAAAGATATTATTTTCGATGGTGGTATTTTTAAGTTGAATATGACTAGAGATATTAACGACAGAGCATGAATTAAATGTGTTGATGCAGAAATGGTTTTCCTTTTTTCCTTATGCGGGTTCGTAATACAAGGGAAAAGGGATTTATACCAAGGAAAGTGTAAGAGAAAATTCAATTGGACGAACATTACCTTTCAGTGATACCAACGATTTGGGGTTCTGGATATTGTAAAGGAAGTGGAGGATAAATGATTATACAGACAGGAATGAGAACGGATATTCCGGCATTTTTCTCCGAATGGTTTCTCAATAGAATAAAGGAAGGATTTGTGCTTGTTCGCAATCCATATCATCCAAGCCAGGTGACAAGGTATAGTTTGTCTTCGGATGTGGTAGACCTTATTGTTTTCTGTTCTAAAAATCCTGCTCCAATGTTGCCACATATGAGTGCATTAAAACCATATGGACAGTATTGGTTTGTGACAATAACTCCTTATGGAAAAGAGATAGAACCAAATGTGCCGGATAAAGAAAAGGGGATAGAGGATTTCAAAAGATTATCTGACTTGGTTGGTGCAGACAGCATGGGCTGGAGATATGATCCGATTTTTGTTGATGATAAACATTCGGTAGAATGGCATATATCCGAATTTGAAAAAATGGCAGTTTCGCTATCTGGCTATACGAAATCTTGTGTTATTAGTTTCATTGATCTTTATAAAAAAGTAGAACGGAATTTCCCTTCAGTAAAAGAGGTTTCGCAGAATGATAGAATTACGATGGGAAGAGAATTTATCAAGATAGCAAAGCAGTATGGTATGACGATCAGGCCATGCGCAGAAGGAAATGATTTGGCTCCATATGGTGCAGATTGCTCCGGCTGTATGACCGTGAATATTTTTGAAACAGCACTTCATGCACATCTGGATGTACCTAAGAGAAAGAATAATCAGCGAAATGGGCAATGTGCCTGTTTGCTTGGAGTGGATATTGGAACTTATGATACATGTGGTCATCTGTGTAAGTACTGTTATGCGAATACAAGTGCAGCCCTTGTAAAAGAAAATATCAGGAAACATGACCCGTCATCACCGTTCTTGATTGGGAGTAATATGCCGGGAGATGTGATCCATGAAGCACAACAGAAAAGTTGGATTGATGGGCAGATCTGTTTTGATTTTATTGAATAGATTAAGATAGATTATCCGTATAAAGGGGAGATTGATGTAACGCAATCTCCCTTTTTCGGTTTGCGCGCCATGGGCACGCCAGACTGTCTAACGATTATGATATATGTTATAATAAAAATACAATATTGGGTATTGGAGGTGCTTTGCTATGGCATTTATCGTAGGGACAGATAGAAATCAAATAAGAATGATAACAACATCTTTGAATGATTTGATTGATAGAGATAATTCAGTTCGTGTTATAGATGCATATGTCGAGTCACTTGATTTGCAGGACTTAGGTTTTACTGAGTATAGCGGCTCAAACAGAGGGCAATCTCCATACCGACGTTCTGATTTGTTAAAACTTCATATTTATGGCTATCTTAACAAAATCAGATCAAGCAGAGCTTTAGAAGCGGAAGCCAAACGAAATATAGAACTTATGTGGCTCATTAACTCAATTACACCGGACCATGGAACCATTGCCAGTTTTGTGCAGAAAAATAAAGAGGCGTTTCACAATACGTTACGAAATTTAACTTTAGTTCTTAAAGGGTGGGGCTTAATTGATGGAAAACTTGTTGCTATAGACGGTACAAAGATTAGAGCACAAAATAGTAAGCACAACTGCATTACGCAAAGCGGATTAGATAAAAAAATAGAGTATGCCGAGGCACAGATCAATGCATATCTTATGGCAATGGAAAAGGAAGATACATCCAATGTTGAGATAAAGGAAAAGCTGCAAAAATATCATGATTTAAAAGAACAGTATCTTAGCCAAAAACAAGAATTAAAAAATGAGGGGTTAGAACAAAAAAGTCTAACTGATACGGATTCACGCCGAATGAAAAATAATGGTTCTCTAGATATCTGTTACAATGTACAGTCAGTTGTAGATGCTCAAAACCATTTCGTTATTGATATTTCAACTACAAATGATATAAATGACCAAAATCAACTTTACGTTATGGCAAAAGATGCGACCAATTTACTAAACATCGAAAATTCTACAGTAATAGCAGATACAGGGTATTATAATGGAACAGAAATTAAAAATTGCATCGATGATGGGATGAAAGTATATATAAAAAAGGCAAAAGCTAATAACAGCACCAAGGACAATGAGTTTCGTAAAGAGAAGTTTTTATATAACAAGGAACAAGATATATACATTTGTCCGGCAGGTAATAAGTTATCTTTTTTTGAAAACACTTCCAAGAATAGAATAAAATATAGAAGATATAAATGTTTAGACTGTAATTCCTGTAAGTACAAAAACGCATGTACATCCTCCGCAAGCGGTCGTACTATACAACGTTGGGAACACGAGGATGTCTTAGAATCTGTTTGTCAAGATACTTTGGAAAATAACGATATATACAAGCAACGCAGATGTATTGTTGAACATCCATTTGGTACAGTCAAAAGGGCTTTAGGATATAGTTTCTTTTTACGTCGCCAAATAGACAATGTTGATGCAGAAGCTTCTTCTATGTTTATCGCTTACAACTTCAAGCGATTATTAAGCATGTTTTCAACACAGGAATTAATAAAGAAATTTGAATAATTTCTAAATATAATAATAGAGTTTATTCAATATTATATAAAAATTTGAAAACAACATGATTAATGACAGAAACACCGTACAGTCAAACCGCAAAATATAATCGTTAGACAGTCTGACGCACGGTGGTGTGAGAGGTCGAGATTTCTCGTTTAGAGAAATCTCTCCTACTTGATTGACACGTCATCCTATCGAACATTAAGCCCTATATATTCTACAAAACCTAATAAAGATAATGATTTCCCCAATTGCTTAGAATGCAGTAGAAATTATATAAGATTTTTTTAAAAATATTGACAAATTCTTCAATGGGGCATATGATATAACAGTGTTATATAACATCGTTATGACAGGAGAAACAGAAATGAGTGAAATAGAGCAGGCAACAACCTTAAACTTAATCCATACAGCAGCCATGCAGGAATTTCTTGAAAAAGGCTTTCAATCTGCTTCCTTACGAAATATTGTCAAATCAGCGGGTGTTACGACAGGCGCATTTTATGGCTATTACAACAGCAAAGAGGATTTATTTGAAGCATTAGTTGGTGAGCAATACGGATACTTTATGGATTGTTTCTGCAAGGCACAACAGGAGTTTGCAGATATGCCGCCGGAAGAACAGCCCGATAATCTTAGCACTATTTCCGGTGAGTGTATGCACGATATGCTTTTATATGCCTATGGACATTTGAACGAATTTAAGCTCATTCTCTGCCGGTCAGAGGGAACACGTTTTTCAAAACTGATTGATGAAATGGTAGAAATAGAAACCAAAGGAACACATGACTATTTGGAGGTGCTAGAAAAGTTAGGCAGACCATCACCCCCTATTGATGAACGGTTAGAGCATATATTGATTACAGGAATGTTTAATACATTTTTTGAATTGATTATACATGAAATGCCACTTGCAGAAGCGGAGTACTATTTAAAGGAAATGAGAGCTTTTTACACTGCCGGGTGGATGAAAATTATGGGGCAATAATCAAGGGCGATCTGCCCTATAATTTTTACACGATAGTTAGTTAAAACTAACTATTAAATGGCATGACTAACTACAAAGAGGATATTCGAGGGTGGCTATTCTGTCCTCATATCATAAAAATATGTTTAAGGAGGTTTTTTAATGAAAAAACAGTCTAATTTATCAAGATTGATGGAATATGCCGGAGGGCATAAGATATTAACCTATCTTTCTTGGGTACTGTCCGTAATGAGTGCGTTGCTTTCTCTTGTGCCTTTTTGGTACATATGGCGTATCATTCACGACATACTGGAAGTTTCCCCTGATTATTCACAGGCGGGGAATGTTACACGTTATGGCTGGTCTGCCGTATTGTTCGCGGTTATATCTATTGTCGTTTATATAGCTGCCTTGATGTGCTCACACATAAGTGCGTTCCGGGTTGCCTCTAATATCCGAAAAGAGCTTATGCGGCATATTACAGCATTACCGCTTGGTGTAACAGAAAAATATGGAAGCGGAAAACTGCGAAGAATAGTAAATACTTCCAGCACCGCTACAGAAACTTATCTTGCACACAGACTGCCAGATAAAGCGGGAGCAATTGCTACACCGATAGGACTGCTCTTTTTGCTGCTTGTGTTTGATTGGCGGTTAGGTCTGTTAAGCCTTGTTCCTGTCGTACTTGGTTTTTTTATAATGATGAAAATGACTGGGGAAAACATGGAACAGAAAATGAAAGAATATCAAAACTCACTTGCAGATATGTCAAATGAAGCTGTTGAATATGTGAGGGGTGTACCCGTAGTAAAAACATTTGGACAAACGATATTTTCTTTCAAACGCTTCAAAGCTGCGATTGATAATTATGAAAAATGGGTGATTGCCTACACAAAGGCGTTACGACTGCCTATGATGTTTTATACAACTGCAATCAATGGAGTGTTCGCATTTCTGATTGCCGGAGGTATTTTCTTTACAAGGGGCGGCGTGACAAATGAATTGCTGTTAAATCTGATCTTCTACATTGTGATTACACCGGTTATTGGAACAACATTGAATAAAATCATGTTTATGAGCGAGGACGCAATGCTTGTAAATGATGCGATCAACAGGATTGATGAAGTGTTGAACGAAAAACCGCTATCTGATAGCCGGGTGAATAATGTGCCGTCTGATCATGCTATTACGTTAGAACATGTTAGTTACAGCTACGACGGAGAGAAAAATGCACTCAATGATGTATCATTATCAATTAAATCGGGAGAGACAATTGCATTAGTAGGCGCGTCGGGTGGTGGCAAGACGACCCTTGCGAATATTGTGACAAGATTCTTTGATCCGCAAAAAGGGCGCATATTGATAGGAAATATCGACATACGCGAAATCCCAAAAGAAACGCTGATGAATAAAGTGTCTTTTGTATTTCAGAACAGCCGCCTGATTAAAGCATCTATATTGGAAAATGTGCGGATGGCAAAGCCAGGGGCGACACGCAAGGAAGTCACCCATGCGTTAAAGATGGCACAGTGTTTGGATATTATTGATAAGTTACCGAGTGGCATAGATACGGTTATCGGTACAAACGGCGTGTATTTGTCCGGCGGCGAGCAGCAACGGATAGCAATTGCCCGCGCTATTTTGAAAAATGCACCTATTCTGATTCTGGATGAAGCAACCGCATTTGCTGATCCGGATAATGAGGTGCGTATGGGAAAGGCGTTATCTGCTCTTTCAAAGGGAAAAACGGTTATTATGATTGCACATAGGCTATCCTCAATTACAGGCGCGGATTGCATTTATGTACTGCAAGATGGTGAAATTGCCGAAAGTGGCACACATAGCAAACTGATAGAGAAAAACGGCATATTCACGCGTATGTGGAAAAACTATTCCGAAGCAGCAGAATGGAAAATTGCAAAGGAGGTAAAAGCATGATCAATATATTGCAAAGACGCTTTGCGTTATCAAGACAAGGGGCTGTTGATTTGATAAAAGGGTGTATTGCTTGTGTTGCGCAGGATATATCCTTAATGCTTCCTGTCGGACTTCTGTATTACTTTGTCATTGATACCATGAATGGGGATATCAATGGAAATCGAGTTGCTTTCTATGTAATTGGTACTTTCGTTTGCCTTGCCCTCATATTTATTGTGACCTGGTTTCAATATAATGCGACTTATTTAGCAACTTATGTAGAAAGCGGGGTAAGGCGCATTTCCTTAGCCGAACAACTCCGTAAAATCCCGCTATCTTTTTTTGGTAAAAAAGACCTTGCCGATTTGACAAATTCCATTATGGGTGATTGTGCAACACTTGAAATGGCATTTTCCCATTACGTACCCGCTTTGGCAGGTTCTTTAATTTCAACAACGCTGATTGCGGTTTGCCTATTTGCTTACGACTGGCGTATGGCTCTTGCGGCGGTTTGGGTTTTGCCTATTGCATTTGCAATCACGTTTTTTTCATCACGGATACAAGAATATTTTAATCGTAAATCCGTAGTGGCAAATGTCGCCCTTGAAAACGGGGTGCAGGAGTGCATGGAATGTTTACAGGACCTGAAAGCGAATAATGCGGAAACAAACTATTTGAAAGGACTTGACAAGAAAATTGACTATGTGGAAAAGCGACATATTATTACAGAACTTGGAACAGCCCTGTTTGTTGTTTCGTCAACATTGATATTAAAGTTTGGGATTGCTACGGTTGCGCTTGTAGGATCTGCGCTGCTTATTCGCGGGGAGATTGATATTCCGCTGTTCTTTATGTTCTTGCTTGTCGCTTCAAGATTGTATGCTCCGCTGGAAGGCGCATTACAAAATCTTGCGGCGGTGATCTCTACCAAAACGAACATAAACCGTATGAATGAAATTCTTGAACATCCTGTTCAGACGGGCAGTAACAGAGTGACAAACAGAGGTTATGATATTGTGTTCGATCATGTAGCTTTTGCCTACAATACTGGGGAAACGGTTTTGAAAGATGTGTCCTTTACTGCAAAACAAGGGGAAGTTACCGCTTTAGTCGGTCCGTCCGGCGGAGGCAAAACTACAGTATCACGCCTTGCTGCAAGATTTTGGGATATCAACAAAGGGAAAATCACTGTCGGCGGTATGGATATTTCAAAAATAGAACCGGAAACATTATTGTCACTGTACTCTATCGTATTTCAAGATGTAACACTGTTCAATAATACAATTATGGAAAATATCAGAATAGGCAGAAAAGACGCTACTGACGAAGAAGTGATTGCGGCTGCAAGGTTGGCAAATTGTGAGGAATTTGCTTCAAAACTTTCGGATGGCTATAACAGTATGATTGGAGAAAATGGTTGTGAACTGTCCGGTGGCGAAAGACAGCGTATTTCAATCGCCCGTGCTTTTCTTAAAAATTCCCCTATTATTTTACTGGACGAAGTAACAGCAAGTCTTGATGTAGAAAACGAAACTCTGATACAAGCTGCTTTATCAAGGCTGATAAAAGATAAGACGGTACTTGTGATTGCTCATCGTATGCGTACTGTAAGTGGCGCAGATAAAGTAGTCGTACTTTCTGATGGTACGGTTGCAGAACAGGGAACACCAGAGGAACTGATGAGCACCGGGACAATTTATCCCCACATGGTAAAGCTCCAAACAATTAGTCAAGATTGGGGGATTTAGGATGAGTACCAAGTGGATCATATGTCCGATATGTCAAAGTAAAACGCGATTAAAAATGCGGGAAGAATAGTCAAGCGAGTCGTCTATTGCCAAAGCATTTCAATCAGTTTCCCATATCCCGTTTATTTTGTGCTATAATGTTTTATGTGATTTTTTTCCTTAAGAGTTATCGATTGTTTTAATTTTGTACTTAGGTTTGTTATGGAGAGCCATATCAAAATAAAGGAAAGTGTTCAATACACATAGAAAGTGAGTGAAATAGTATACTAACGATGGGAGAGGAAATATGAGAGAAACAAGAGAAATCAGGGCAGTATGGCAACAACAGCCAGAAAGCTTTCCAGTTTTCCTAAAGGAGAATCCCAGTGTTTTTTGGAAGACAGATACCAGACAGAAAAAAGAAAATGAGGCACTTGTGCAGGAGTTTTCCCAACGGGTACAGAAGAAATTCCGGCAAAAACCAAAAAATGCAGATGCACGAAGGCAATGGGAACAGAATTTAGAACAGGATTTTCAGGATTTTCTTGGAAGAGAAAAGATACTGTCTCTTTCCGAATGGATGGACCCAAAACTGTTGGATGCATTGAAACGGGAAACAAAACATTTTATTGATAAAGTCAGAAACTTTGACGAAACATTAAATCAGGAGCAGATCTGGCAGAGCATGAAGAATTATCTTGTCTATGCTATGATTGTGGAACTGCAGGGAGAAGAACAGAATGCAAAGAGTCCGATTCTGGCGTATAGCCTGCTTTATCCCTATACGGACAATTATATTGATGATAAACGAGTCTCTACACAGGAAAAAGAACGATATAATCGGATGATTGCTTCCAAATTAATGAAACAGGCAGTAAGACCCGAAAAACCTCTGGAAGAGAAGACATGCTGTCTTTTAGATATGATTCTGAAAGATTATCAAGGAGAAAAACAGAAAAGAATAGCAGAAACGCTGTTGCATCTGTTGGAAGCGCAGAATCAGAGCATCACACAGCAGAAAGCAGGTGTAGCAGAAGAACAGATTCTGGAGATTTCCATCAGGAAGGGGAGTGCCTCGGTATTGGCAGATTATCTTTTTGCGGCATCGGACTGGCTGGAAGATGAGGAGAAGTTCTATCTGAAATTCGGATTTCTGTTACAGCTGGTAGATGATCTGCAGGATATCAAGGAAGACCGGGAAAACGGAAGACATACGTTGATGACGCAGGCGGAGGAATGGCAGAAGCTGGAGCAGTGTGTCAATCATTTGCTATGGTTTTCCTGGAATGTGATTCGTGGATTTCATCCTAAAAATCCGGGAATAAAAAGTTTTATACTAAAAAACTGCGTGGAAATTTCACTTTTGGCAGTAGCCATGAATCAGCAATTCTTCTCAATGGAATACCTGAAAGCATTGGAACCATATCTTCCTTTTTCTTTAGAGTTTTTAAAAAAGAGAAAGAAACAGATTTCAGTCCCAATATAAACTGGTATATGTTCTGGAAAACCATAACATATATGAGTGCATGAAATGAAATAGGATAGAAAGGATAAGATAACGATGGTAAAAATCATTTCAGACAGTACATGTGACCTATCCAGGGAGTTGCTACAAAAGTATGAGATATCAATTTTACCCTTACACATTATTTTGGGGGAAAGGGAGTTTGAGGACGGTCAGGATATTTTGCCGGATGATATCTATCAATGGTCAGATGAGCATAAGAGCACACCAAAAACCTCAGCTCCGGCGTTGGATAAAACCATGGAGTTACTGAGACCTTATGTGGAAGCAGGCAGAGAAGTAGTATGTTTTTCCATATCAGAAGATATGTCGACATCAGCGAATGTTATGCGTCTTGCGGCAGAAGAGCTGGATGGGAGTCATTTGGTTACTGTTATCAATTCAGCAAACCTTTCTACCGGTATCGGACTTCTGGTGGTTGAAGCAGCCATTATGGCACAGGAAGGAAAGAATGCTCAAGAGATTGCACAGAAAATGGAAGAATTAAAGCCTCTTGTCCGATCCAGTTTTGTAGTAGATACATTGGTTTATCTTCATAGAGGAGGACGATGCAGTGGCCTGGCTGCCATGGCTGGCAGTGCATTGAAACTTCATCCCAAAATTGTGGTTGAAGATGGAAGAATGAATCCCTCTAAGAAATACCGCGGAAGGATGGATAAGATTTTAATGAACTATGTTAATGATATGGAGAATGATCTGAAAAATGCAAAAAAGGACCGGGTATTCATTACACATTCCGGATGTGATCAAGAGACAATAGAAATGATTCGTGCTTACCTGGATCGTTTAAAAGTTTTTGATGAAATCCTGATCACCAGAGCCGGCGGAGTGATATCTAGTCATTGTGGACCAGGAACACTGGGAGTTTTATTTCTCTCAAAAAGCTGATTCATTGATTGAAATAATTTAGTATAATAATTTGTCCTTTGCCAATAATAATTGGAAAAATATTAAAAATTTCGATATGCACAATAGGTAAAGGTAAATAAAAATCCCTTTGCAGAAATGAGGTGGATGATGTATCGTATTCCAAGACATATTGGAGTGATTCCCGACGGAAACAGAAGATGGGCGAAGGAAAATGGTTTAAAGAAGGAAGAAGGATATGCCTTCGGTCTGAAGCCTGGATTAACCCTTTTGCGGATGGCAAAACAATTCGGTGTACAGGAATTGACCTATTATGGATTCACAGTAGATAATTGCAAACGTCCCAAGGAACAGGTGAAATCATTTTCAAAAGCCTGTGTGGAAGCCGCAAAAATGATAGAGCAGGAAAATGTAACATTATATGTGGTAGGTAATACCAAATCCCCCTGCTTTCCAAAGGAATTACTGCCATATGCAGAGTGGAGGAAAGAGGATGCTTCATCAGAAAAAATGAAAGTAAACTTACTGGTAAATTACGGATGGGAATGGGATATGAAAAATGACTGGGTTTCCCAAAATATTTCCAGAGTAGATATGGTGATACGCTGGGGAGGAATGTGCCGGTTATCTGGTTTTCTTCCAATTCAGACTGTATATTCTGATTTTTATATTGTAAAAGAATTTTGGCCGGATTTTAAAGAAGAGCAGTTTCAAAATGCGTTGGACTGGTATCAGAAACAGGATGTGACGCTGGGGGGATAAAGTCATCTCCTGTTCTGTATTGTCATATCAGAATTCTGTGAGATAGTATAATAAGCCTGTTCAAGGATGGAGGTGGTAAAGATGGCTGAACTGGAATTTATAAAGAATATTCATTATAGAGAGTTATGTTTAGAGGAAATAGACCGGAAATTATTTGAAAATTTCATCCGTCATCAAAAGGTTACAAGGTGCTGGAGAAAAGAAAATAATATATGGATAATCAAAAATGCTCCTTTTATTGATGACTGGACAGAAAAAGATTATCAGACATTGATTGATTGTCTGAAACATACGATTACATCAGGTGGTTTTGTATATGCTGCCTTTTATGATGGCAGTTTGAAGGGGTTTGTATCCGTTGAGCCTGTTCTGTTTGGTGGGGAACAAAAATATCTTGATTTATCAAGTATCCATGTGTCTGAAGATATGCGTGGCCAAGGGATTGGAAAATCCCTTTTTCTTGCGGCAAAAGACTGGGCTAAGAAAAAGGGAGCAAAAAAGCTTTATATATCTTCACATTCTGCTGTTGAAAGCCAGGCATTTTACAAAGCGATGGGATGTGTTGAAGCACAAGAGTATGATCAAAAGCATGTGGAGCAGGAACCTTATGACTGTCAGCTGGAATGTGAATTGTTAAAAGGTATTACATATAAAACAGAGAAAAAATTTAAAGAACAACAACTAAAGGAGTTATTTGAATCTGTTCATTGGCTGTCAGCAAATTATAGTGTTCGTTTGGTGAATGCACTGGTACAATCTGATACTGTGATCTCTGCATGGGATGGTGATAAATTGATTGGTTTGATCAATGCGATAGACGATGGGGAATTGACTGCATACGCACATTATTTATTGATCAATCCAGAATATCAGAAAATGGGGATTGGCACAGAATTGATTGTCAGGTTAAAAAGGAGATATGAGGGATATCTGAATTTGATATTAATGGCAGAAAATAAGGAACTGGTGTACTTCTATGAGAAACTGGGATTTAAGGTACTCGAAGGCGCAATTCCTATGGTGTTACAAACTTTATAGATAATATGGAGCAGTCTTATGTAGTCTCCAAAGAAAGGAATAAAATCAATTAAAAGATGATGAAAAGATTAAAAGGAAATTGGTTAAATCTTCCTCTGCCTTTGGAGAATATACCTTGCGTTTTGATCAGAACTATTGTCATTGGTATGACAAGAATGAAATAGTGGAAAGAAAGGATAAGATTGTATCTGTGAAGAAAAATTCTGCAAAATCTTATCAAATCAAAATGAAGCAGGATGACGGTGTCAAATTTCATTATATTGGCCGGGTGAAAAATGGGAAATTTTATGTACCGGAGTATCATACAGGCTGGAAAAAGAAACAGGGATACTATTATTGCAGTTCATCATTCAACCGTACACCAACTGTTCCTGTGAATAAAAAAGTATTGCTCAGATAACCAATTAGCCAGTAAAACCGCCGCTATGGAATAACCATACACGGCGGTTTTTTTGGTAACAATAGAATATCATGCATGATGGATCAGGAGCTATATTTCTTTTTGCCGGGATAAAATCAAGCTGAACAGGCTGCCAAGTATTCCGGTGCATAAAAACATCACTGCCATGCCGCTTCCGGTTCCTTCGCCAACAATCCTGTGTAATATTACTGTAAATACATTCTTCTCCTGCATAAAAGGCTCAAAGACATAGTCAGCCAGGAAACCTCCTAAAAGAATTCCAATGGGAATGGTACTATACTGTATTGCGTTACGGACTGCAAACACCCTGCCCTGCAGGCAATCTGGTACCCGTTTGTATAAAATTACATTCTGCCCTGCATTGATAAAAGGAATCGGCAGACTTGCTGCTAACCCGGCAATAGACCATATTATAACATTTCTTCCTGCACCCATCAGGAAATCTCCGAATAAAAAGGAAAAGGTAGCTGATACATAGATCATTTTTATGTTATCTTTTGGTAGTTTCCCTGTGGAAACAATGATTCCTCCCAGGATACCTCCTATTCCCATGACAGCATTTACCGTTCCAAGTACCAGACTGTTATTTCCGCTTCTTGAAAGTATCATTGGCGAGAGAATATTTTCGTAAGTCAGTCTGGAAAAGAAATTTAACAATGCCATGGTCAATATAATATTAAGGATTCCTTTGTTGTCTGCCAGAAAAGTAACTCCTGTTCTGTAATCGGTTAAAACAGATTTCCTGTTTTCCGTATCGGTTTCATTTTCTGGAATGGAAATCATAAATAACAGCACAAGAAATGCGATTGCAAAACTGCTTAAATCAATGATCAGAATAATTTTTAATCCGTCCAGTGCAAAAAAGAAGGATGCAAGAACCGGCGTAAATACTGTTATGATACTGTTAGAAAAAGAGTTCATTCCGCTCACATTCGCCAGCTTGTTTTTCGGAACCATTCTTCCGATTGCCACACTGGAAGCTGGTGACTGAAAAGCATTCATAAAGCCAATTACGCAATTTACCAAATAAATATGCCAAACCTGTAATCCATTGATAAGCCAAAGTATTAAAACCAATATAGTGCAGCCCGCTGCAACACTGTCTGCTGTCAGCATGATTTTTTTCTTGTTGTGTCTGTCAACAAATGTTCCGGCAAATAAACTGACAATAATGTATGGTATATAATTACACAATGAGATCAGTGAAATAGCCAGGGCTGAAGGGTTGATTGTGTAGACCCACAGAATCAGCGCAAAACTGGTCATGGCACTGCCTGACTGTGATACTGCCTGGCTGAGCCAAAAAACGATATATTTTTTAAATTTGTTATTCATTGAATTTATCTCCTTATAGATTTTTTCCCATAAGTACAAAATCCAATGAGGACGAATGCTTAAATGGTAAATCTGTTTATTAAATTACCTTCTGTTTGTTATCTCTGCACAGGTTTCGTCCTGTCATCAGACCTTGTACAGAGAAAAGAGCTTAAATCAATTATCATATGGCATAGCATGCGATCACCTCCATCGAATTCAAATCGTGTCTGATTGACAGATATCAAAATTATCATAGAACAGAAAATCTGCAAAGTCAATAATGTACTGGGTTGTTGCCCGCAGAAAAATTGGTTATTCTTGTGTCAAAAGGGTGTACATGACCGGGAGTAATGAATGAAAAATTTTTTCTCGTGACCATTTTGGGACTTTTAGTGTATATATTAGTGAATGATAGTTTACCGGTATTATTATCATTTGCCAGGAGGTGATTGTTTTGGATGATGCAGAATTCATACAAAGGCTCAAAAAAAGAAAACAGAAGGCTTTGATTCAGGTTATGGATTTCTATGGAGGATATGTGTACACCATAGTAAAAAATATTATTGGAGACTGTATGCAGCCGGAAGATATTGAAGAAACGGTATCGGATGTATTTTACAAACTTTGGATTAATATCGACAACGTCGAAAATGGCAAATCTCTGAAACCGTATCTGATCGGTATGGCGAGAAACATGGCAAGAAATAAATTGCGTGAACATAAGCTGATGTCTCCTTTGGAGGAAGCTGAGATAATACAGGAAGATGTTTTGTGTGAAGAAATGGAACGAAAAGAACAGATTCAGATCATAAAAGAGGTTCTTGGGGGACTGCCTGAGATGGAACGGGAAATATTTATCCGATATTATTATAATTACGAAAAGATAAAAGATATTGCAGAAAAATACCATGTCTCGCCATCGAAGGTGAAAATGTCATTGCATCGCATACGCAAACGATTAAAAACAGAATTGGAGGGAAAAGGCTATGGGTATGGAACGTAATTTATTTGATATCATGCAGGATTTTATACCAGAAGAGAAGTTGATGGAAGACAATAGTAAGAAGATAGAGATGGAACGTATAAAGTTCAGAGTATTTCAGAAGAAAGGTGTAAAAACAATGAGAGTTAAGATTATAAAGAGACTGGCTGTAGCTGCACTGGCTGTTATCGTGCTTGCAGGAGGTGTTGTGAGCGTAGATGCAGCAACAGGAGGGCATATTATGGAAAGCATTGGGGCGGTAAAAATAACCATCTTTCATAAAGATGGTTCGGAGGAAGTGAAATCTGCTGAAATGAAAAAAGAAAAGGATGGTTCTTATACTGTGGAAGTGGAAGGGGATGAGGATACATCGTTTTCTATCGAAACAAATGAGACAGAAGAGCAAAAGTAAAGTCAGAACTCAGGCATTTTTGAGTTTGGAACTATTTTGGCTGTTCCTGAATAGAATAACAAAAAGGTTAAGAGACGGGATTATGCTGATTACAACGACTTACCATAGAGAACGTGCCAGAGAATATGCCAGACGCTGGGCGTTTGAACGTAATCCGATATTCTATGATTTTGCAGGGATCGGAGGAGACTGTACGAGCTTTGTGTCACAGTGTGTTTATGCCGGATGCTGTGAGATGAATTATAATGTGATCAATGGCTGGTATTACAGCAATTTAGAGAATCGTTCTCCTTCCTGGTCAGGAGTATCTTTTTTCTATGACTTTATCGTGACGAACAAAGGAAATGGTCCTTTTGGTATGGAGACAGATGAGAACGGGCTGGAGGTGGGAGATGTGATCCAGCTGCAAAATCCACAGGGGCGGTTTTATCATACTCTCCTGGTAACAGGGTTTGAGGATAATACGTATCTGGTCAGTGCCCATACGGATGATGCATTTGACAGAAGACTGGATTCTTACCGCTATGCCGGAATACGTTTCCTGCATATTTTAGGAGTCAGAGAATACGAAAAAAATAAAGAATCCTGTTTTTATAATTTTTATAACGGAATTTCTCTAAATGGTTAAATGATAAAATGAAGCGTAAGGAAAAGCGAATAGTCAGAATGTTCAAAGCTGTAAATAATTCAAGGGAGAGTATGAGAAGATTTTCATAATGAGTATGTGGATTATCTTTTCATACTCTTTTTATTGCAGGATCAATGCAGATAGATTAAGATAAAAGGGAAAGAATCATTTATGGAGGGGTTATGAAATTATGAATAAAACAGAGAGTATAAAATAACTGTGAAATCGGTGTTATACATAAAAAAATCCTCACCCTTCTTCCGGTATTTGAGATAGAAAGGAATGGGAGAATGGTGGGAAGCATTCAGAAGAAGTTTTCTCTTTTGAAACCAAAATAGGAAATAGACTGTAATGGATGGCGTGTGGAAGGAGATTTTTTTGGATGGGATTATGATGTCTATTCCGGTTGTAGTTCGATCATACAGATCTCGAAGGAATTATTGCATTGGGGTGACACCTATGTACTTCACTTTAATGATCCAGAAGATGAAATTATGGGGCTGCTGCTTGTGATAGCCATTGATGCAGCAAATTGCTCTGATTGATAATGAAGAAAGCGTTTTACTTTTTAAAAGCGATAGAAAGAGTTGTGAATCAGCTGCAAATAGCTTATAATGAATGAAAAAAGTAAAAAGTGGAAAACAAGTCTGGTAGTATTTTTTATCAGCAAAAGGAAGAAGGAGGTAGGTTATGTATAAGAGCAAACGGTTTTCTTACACTTACGAGGACTGGGAAGATGGAGGAAAGAATTCCAAAACTATGGTGGAGGACATTACTAAGGATCCTGATTTTTCTGGTCTGGAGGAAATAGTGATCGGCTGCTGGGGTGAGTGTTGGGATGAGGAGGAAGGAGCACAGGCTCTGATTGACGGAATCGTAGAAAATAAAGAAAAGTTTTCTCATATCAAAAGTCTTTTTGTAGGCGATATGGATTTTGAAGACTGCGAGGTTTCCTGGATTATTCAGGGAGATTACTCCAGACTCTGGACTGCTATGCCACAATTAGAAAAATTGACGATCAAGGGAAGCTGCAATCTGGTGCTGGGAGATATCCAGCATGATAAATTACAGCATCTGGAGATCATCTGTGGAGGACTTCCGTCCAGTGTCATTCAGTCTGTACAGAAAGCAAAGCTGCCTTCTTTGAGAACTTTGCTGTTGTATATTGGGGTGGAGGATTATGGATTTGACGGAGATGTTTCAACGATTAAAGAATTGCTGACACAATCTGATTTTCCAGAGCTTACTTATCTGGGAATTACGGACAGTGAGATTCAGGATGAGATTACAGAGGCCGTATTAAACTGTAAATACATAAACCAGATCACAACATTAGATCTGTCTATGGGGTCTTTGACGGATAGGGGCGGACAGATGTTGCTGGATAAATTGCCGGATCATCCCAATATAAAAGCATTGGATTTGGAATATCATTTTCTGTCAGATGAAATGATGGATCAATTGCAGGAGATGGATGGCATAGAAGTTAATGTGGATGATGAGCAGGAAGCCGATGAATATGACGGAGAAGTGTATTACTATCCGATGCTGACAGAGTAATGATGATTCTGATCGGAGAGGAAGGTTCCAAGCGGACCGATTATATGAAAAAAGCAGCAGCCAGTTTAGACACCGGACTGGAGGTGATAGGCTGGGATGCTCTGCTAAAGGGAATTGATCTGAGACAGTTTGAGGGGGCGGCGGTAAAAATAGACCCGCCCTCTTTTCAGACTGCCCATTTATTGGATATGCAGAAGCATTTGGAAGAATATCGAGATGTGTTGCAGAGACTGGCCCAGGCAGAATGCAGGTTTCTGAATCCTCCAGGAAGTATCTGGCAGTTGCTGGATAAAAAGGAGACGAAACTGCTCTTGCAGGGACGGGGGATCCCTGTGACACAGATGTTTTCTGAAGACATCCGGACGGCAGAGCAGTTGTTGGAACGTATGGAACGAAAGCACTGCTATTCTGTTTTTGTCAAGCCAAGATATTTTTCCGGGGCTGCGGGAGTGGCAGCATTTCGCATTCACCCAGTTTCTGGAAAAATGAGACTGTATACTTCCTGCCGGACAGAGGGAAAACAGCTGGTCAATACGAAAAAGCTTTTTGCACTGGATGACAGGAGAGAAATCCTTCCGCTGCTCAACCAGTTATTATTATTGGATTGTGTGGTGGAGCGATGGCATCCCAAAGCAGATTTTCAGAAGAAAAGCTTTGATCTGCGGATCGTATTTCAGTTTGGACATGTGGCACATGTTGTAGTGAGACAGTCAAAGGGGCCGATTACCAATCTTCATCTCAATAATCAGGCACTGGATCTACAGGCATTAGGTCTGGAGAAAAAAATATGGAAGGAGATTGTGGGGGTGTGTGAACAGGCAGTTTCTTTTTTCCCGAATCTTTCAATGGCTGGAATTGATATTTTACTGGAGAGGGAAACTCTGCGTCCACTGATCATTGAAATGAATGGACAGGGGGACTTAATTTATCAGGATATCTATGGGGAAAATCGGATCTATCGGGAGCAGGTGAGAGAATTATGCAGAGCATAGATATGAATCAGATTGTGGGAAAGTACCATATTTTATTTGTCTGTCTGGATTCCCTTCGATATGATGTGGCATATGAAGAACAACAGAACCAGGGGACTCCTGTATTAAACCGCTATGGGGGATGGAGGAAATGCCAGGCTCCCGGAAATTTTACCTATCCTTCCCATCAGGCGATGTTTGCAGGCTTTTTTCCTGTGGACGAAGGTGTTTTGGAAATGAAGAACCGGGAAAAATTGTTCTTCTCGGAGGATATAGGGATGGGACGAAAAGCACCGGAGGGAGCCTTTACCTTTCGAGGTTCAAACTGGATTGAGGGACTGGAAAAGGAAGGATATGAAACCATCTGCATCGGTGGTGTCAGTTTCTTTGACAAAAGAACTGATATCGGAAAGGTCATGCCATCCTATTTTAAACAGAGCTATTGGAATCCTTCTTTTGGATGCAGGGTAAAGGATTCTCCACGAAATCAGGTAGACTTTGCTGTGCGTAAGATCGGACAGATGCCTGAAGGGCAAAAAATAATGATGTATCTGAATTTTTCTGCTCTGCACTATCCCAATTACTTTTATGTACAGGGAGAAAAAAAGGATAGCAAACAGGCTCATGCGGCGGCACTCCGTTATGTAGATGAACAGCTGAAGCGGTTGTTTGCAGCATTTTGTGAAAAGGGAAAGACTTTTGTTATCTGCTGTTCCGATCATGGTACCTGTTATGGAGAGGATGGAGTCTGGTATCACGGAGTGAATCATCCTATTGTAAATACAGTACCATACAAACATTTTATCTTGTGATTCTGAAAGAGTTGTTCTTGTAATTGCTTTTTATTTTCATTTTAGCAGGAGGGAGGGGATACAGATGGAAAATCCGTATCGTCAATATATGTACAGTTATCCTCATAAAACGGCATACGGTAGATTACAGGATGTTCATTTAAAGGATTATCTCAGCAGACTGACAGGCAGGGAAAACAGTCTTTATCTTCACATTCCGTTTTGTCAGTATAAATGCGGCTACTGCAATCTGTTTTCGGTTGCCGGCCAGTCAGAGCGATGGATGAGAGATTATGTGGATGCCATGCAGCGTCAGGCTGAGCAGATTTCAACCGCTTTACCGAAAGGAGTGAAATTTACAGATCTGACACTGGGAGGCGGGACGCCTTTGATTTTGCCGCCGTCCCTGCTGCGCAGAGTATTTTCTATGGCGAGGGATTCTTTTGGATTTGAGAGTGAAGGACATTCTGTGGTAGTAGAAACTTCTCCCAATCAGACAACAGAGGAAAAACTAGCCATATTAAAAGAAGAAGGGGTGAAACGGATCAGCATCGGTGTCCAGAGTTTTCATGAGGAGGAACTGGCTGCCCTGCACCGTTTTCATAAAGTGGAATCTGTCAGAAGGGCGCTGCGGTCTATCAGGAAGATGGAATTTGAGTGTATGAATATTGATCTGATCTATGGGATTCCGGGACAGACGATGGACAGCCTGAAAGATTCTTTACAGCAGGCTCTGGAATATGAACCGGAGGAATTGTTTGTCTATCCGTTGTATGTAAAGCCAGGGACGTTTCTTTACCAGCAGGGTCTAAAACGCTCTGGAGATACTTTTTTGATGTATCAATGTGTCAGAGATATATTGAGGGATGCAGGATACCAGCCACATTCCATGCGGAGGTTTGTAAAATCCTCTCAAAAGCTGCCAGAATCGCTGTGTGGTTTTGGCGATACGATTTCTATCGGCTGCGGAGGCAGAAGTTACATAGATGAATTGCATTTCTGTACAGTATATGCTGTGAAACAGGAGGATTGTCTCACGATTTTAAAGGAATATCTGGAAACAGAGGATTTTTTAAAGATAACCAATGGATTTATCCTATCCCAGGAAGAACAGAAGAGAAGATATGTGATAAAACATATATTATTTGGCAGGGGAATCAACCAACAGGATTATCAGAGACATTTTGGCAGGACGGTATTACAGGATTTTCCGTTAATCAAGGAATGGGAACAGGAAGGGTATGTTACGGCAGGGGAAGAGTATATTACTTTGACAGAAGATGGTTTTGCGCTGTCTGACGATCTGGGACCACAGTTGATCTCTTCTGAAGTGAGTAAAAGAACAGAGGAGTTTTATGAAAAATGGATGATTTGAAACCGTGATTGATCAATGCAGGGAAAGTGAGGACAGGCAGATGAAACGACAGTGGTATTACCGGGGACGTTTAAAGTCCTGTAATTATTCCTGCAGTTATTGTCCTTTTTCGAAAAGGAAGGGAAATGAACGGGAGAAGCAGGCAGATAAAAAGGCACTGTTTCGTTTTATTGAGGAGATCAACAGACAGAAGGATGCCGGCGGAGCAGTGCAGATCGTTCCCTATGGAGAAGCGTTGATCTATCCATATTACTGGGAAGGGCTTGCCGGATTAAGTAAAAATCCAAGATTGGACGCAATCGGTGCCCAGAGTAATTTTAGTTTTTCGGTGGAGCAGATGCTTTCTGTTTACTGCAGCCAGGGGGGGATATTGGAAAAGCTGCGTTTATGGGGAACCTTTCATCCGGAAATGACAACGATGGAACAATTTGTGCATCAGTGTAACTTATTGTCTGGGCAGGATGTATCGTATTGTGTGGGGGCTGTGGGTGATCCCGGACAGTTGGAGGTGATCCGTCGTTTGCGTCAGGCTCTGCCGGACTCTGTCTATCTCTGGATCAATAAGATGGATGGACTGGAGAGGAACTATACATCCTCTGAAATAGAGGCGTTTTTGGAAATCGATGAATATTTTGAGATGGAACTGATCCACCATAGGGCAGATGTAACACTATGTGCCAGCAACCGGTTTGTGGAGGCAGACGGAACCATGCATCGCTGCAATATCTGCCGGGAGAGTCTGGGAAATTTTTACGAAGATACAGAGAGGAGTATGGTGCAGTTTCCTCAAAATACCGGTGACGTTGTCTGCTGCAATAGAAAAGAATGCAGCTGTTATCTTTCCTATTGCAACCGGAAGGAAGAACAGCTTCTCTTTTTCCATCCCTATCCGGCATTTCGGATTCCGGTCTACCCGAAGGCAGCCTTTTTTGATGTGGATGGGACTTTGGTGCCAGAGGGACAGAAGCAGATACCAGAGAAGTATGCCAGATGGCTTATCCGGTTATCTGATCACTGTGACATTTATCTTGTGACCTCACTTCCCGTTAAAGATGCAAGGAGGAAGCTGGATCCGGTCTGGGATGTACTTTGTGGAGGGGTCTTTGCCAATGGAGGAAGAAGGATCATATGGAAGCGGTGTCAGAAGGAGAAAGACTGGCAGGACAAAAGAGAAAGATTACTGGATGAGACGGAACAGATAGAGACTGGCTGGTTGGAGCAGGCACAAAAGCAGAGAAAACGATATGGATTTACCCTGCATACCTATTGGGATGGAAAGCATGTCTATAAGGTGACACTGACGTTTCGTAAGGGGAGACTGATAGAAAAAAAACGGGAAGAATTTTTAAAAGAGCTTGCTGTGAGCCTGGGAATTCCGGAATCCTGCCAGTTGATATGGGAAGATCACTGTATACAGGTTATCCAAAATGGAACCGGGAAATTAGATGGGATTCTGAATATCTGTCGAAAAATGGGATATGAGAAACAGGAGGTTGCAGTGTTTGGAAATTCCGAAAATGATATCCCGATGCTGGACTATTTTCCATTATCCGTAGCAGCCAGGGGAAGCAGCGGGAAAGTAAAACAATGTGCAGGAATTTCGTTTTGAAAAGAAAGAAAAAGGGCTGCCGGCAATCTGCCGGCAGCCTGGTTTTATAAAATACTTTTTGGATCAGAGATTAGTATCTTGTGTATACAGTAAAACCACTGGATGCCAATGATGAAGAGGTGATCTTTCTGTCCCAATGAACGGAGGAATTATAATTTCCTTCTACGACAGTAATAGAATCAGCATTTTTGGTCAAAACAATGACAGAGTGATAATTTCCGATTCGGATATTGTCTCCAACTTTAATCTGATGGAAGGAGGTATGGGTCTTGTATGGTTTTGCTGTTCCGAATACAGTATCACTTAATTTTGCAGCAAAGCCATAGCAGCCATAGCCATTCCCGAACTGTGGAGAATAATAGTAATAGCTGTTGGTCAGTGTCATTCCCTCAGGATAGGTGCTTCGCAGGGAATTTAATGTGTTGTATGCACTTTCCTCTGTAACATTGGAGACAGAAGGAGCCACTGTGGAAACCGGAGTCTGCGTTGTGACCGGCTTTTGTGTAACAACCGGTTTCTGTGTGTTGACAGGGGACTGGGTTGTTACAGGAATTTTCGTATTGACAGGAGCCTTTGTGGAATCTGGTGTTTGTATGATGATCGGATTCCTGGTAGCCACAGGAGTCTGTGTGGAAACCGGCTTCTGTGTAGAAACGGGTTTTTGTGTGGAAACGGGTTTCTGGGAGTGAACGGGTTTTTTTGATGTTACGGTCACTCTGCAGACATATTTTTTTGTCTTTGTTTTTGCAGTAATCCGTGTTTTACCAGCCTGTTTTGCGGTAACCTTTCCTTTCTGGCTGACAACAGCTATTTTCTGATTGGATGATTTCCAGGTGATCTTTCCGGTAGTTTTTTTGAGCTTCAGGGTGTATTGTTTTCCCTGGGGGAGCACCAGACGGGTCTTATTCAGTTTATTGGATGCTGCACTGGATGTACCTGGCTGTACAAAGCCTGTTGCCAGAGAAAGAGTAAGTAATCCTGTAATTGCTTTTCTTTTTATACTTTTATTCATAGTAACCTCCATTTCTGCGCATGCTTTGCGCGTAACATGTGAAGTTTTTTTCTGCACATGTTATCTGATTTTCTGTTGCAGTGGAAGTATAACATAAATTATTACAAAAATGTTACAAAAATGTTAATTGCATAAAATTACCAGGAGGTGAAAAGGGAATACATGTCTGATTTGCTGGATCTGCTTGCACAGAAGCCTGGTTTCATTGTATGATAGAAAAAGAATAAACAAATGAGAAGGGAGTTTGGATATGAAGGAATTTATCAAAGAATTTAAAGAGTTTATCAGCCGTGGCAATGTGATGGATATGGCAGTTGGTATTATTATCGGAGGTGCTTTTACCAGTATTGTTTCTTCTCTGGTAGAAGATATTATTAATCCGGTTCTTGGATTGTTTGGTGGAATGAACTTTGACCAGTATCATGTAAAGCTGTTGGGACAGGTGACCTTAAATTATGGAAGATTTATTACTGCTGTCATCAATTTCCTGATTATGGCTTTGGTTATTTTCGTGATTATCAAGGCGATGAATACGGCAGCCGAAAAGCTTGGAAAAAGGGAAGAAGCAGAGGAAGCAGTAACTACAAAAAAATGTCCATTCTGCCGGAGTGAAATCGACAGGGAGGCTACCAGATGTCCGCATTGCACTTCAGTACTTGAAAACGCATCGGAGGAGTAGAAAAATGGCGGAAAAGAGATATCAGGGGTTCATTGGACTTGATTTGGATGGAACGGTATTTAACAATGAAAAAAAAATTTCAGAAGGCAACAAGAAAGCAATCAGAGAAGCAATAAAGCAGGGATATTGTGTGGCGCCGGTAACAGGAAGACCTATGACGGGGCTTCCAGAGGAACTGATGGATATTTCGGAAATCGAATATGCAGTAACTGCCAACGGAGCGGTTATCTATCAGATTGAGGATTTTTCTCAGAAAAAATGGAACAGGATTTATGAGGACCTGATGACAGATGAAAAGGTTCTGGAGATATTGGAGATTCTGAAGGAATACCCGGTCGTCCCGGACTGTTTTGTTATGGGAAAGGGGCATATGCCGGAGTTTGGAAGGGAATGGATTCCCAGAATGGGACTGGCACCGGCAATGGCAGATTATATTTTATCTGGCAGAGAGTTTTTTCCAGATCTGATGGAATACGTCCGGAAGAAACCGGAAAAGGTAGAAAAAGTCACCATCAACTTTTTTCAGAATACAGAAGGTCTGAAAAAGAAACAGGAAGTCTATGAGCGTCTGAGCCAGGTCAAAGATATCACACTGGTTTCCGGTGCACCGCACAATCTGGAGGTCAATACGCCAACTGCAAGAAAAGGCAATGGGTTGCTGAAGCTGGCACAGCTGCTGGGTATTCCGGAAGAAAATACAATGGCATGCGGTGATGACAGTAATGACCTGGACATGCTCCAGAAAGCTGCGTTTGGAGTTGCTATGGGCAATGCTACAGAAAATGTAAAGAAAGAGGCAGATTTTGTTACTCTGAGTAATGAGGAAGACGGGGTTGCCTTTGCCATTGGTGAGTTTATGAAAGGTGGTAGAAGGGATGGCAGATTATAAATCCTTATCAAAAGGGGTACAGGAGCAGATCCGGCAGGATAGAAAGGAGCACTGGATAAATCCCTGCGCATTTCGGGATGAAGATGTAGTGCGCCGTCATATGGATCACGACAGACCATTCCTTTGGCGTCCGGCCTTTGTCAGTGATACGGAAAAGATCATGCATAACACCTACTATAATCGGTATAGTGATAAGACACAGGTGTTTTCCCTGTACAAAAATGATGATATCACCAGACGTGGTTTTCATGTACAGCTGGTGTCACGGATAGCCCGAAACATTGGAGCAGCATTAAATTTGAATCTGGATCTGATAGAGGCAATTTCTCTTGGTCATGATCTGGGACATACTCCCTTTGGTCATGATGGGGAACGGATGCTGAATCAGCTGCTGTTTGATCATACTGGACGATATTTTAATCATAATGTCCACAGTGTCCGTATTTTGGACCAGCTGATCCAGCGTAATATCAGTCTGCAGACCCTGGATGGTATCCTCTGTCATAACGGAGAGATGGAACAGCAGGAATACCGTCCCCAAATATTAGACGGATTTGATGATTTTGACAGCCGGGTGGAGCAATGTTATACCGAAGAGGGAGTTGTACGGGAACTGGTACCTTCCACTCTGGAGGCATGCGTTATGCGGATCTGTGATATTATTGCGTATCTGGGAAAGGACAGACAGGATGCTCAGCGGGTTGGCCTGATTTCAGCAGAGGATGACCGGTTTTCCAGACTTGCCATAGGTAACAGCAATGCAGAGATTATCAATAATCTGACTGTAGATATTATCGAGAACAGTTACCGAAAAGACTATCTTTCCATGTCCCCGGAGGTTTATGAAGCCTTGCAGCAGGGAAAACGGGAAAATGGAAAATTAATCTATAAAGACGAAGAGATGATGAAGGTATATCATGAGCAGATTCGTCCAATGTTTTCGGCTATTTATGAAAAACTGCTGCAACAGGCGGAGAGCAAAGAGAAAAACTCAATCCTGTATCGCCATCATATTTGCTTTTTAAAGGAAAATAATCAATACAGCAGTTATTTTAATCTGGATGCATACATAGAAGGTGAACCGAACCAGATTGTGGTGGATTATATGGCAAGCATGACAGATGATTATCTGGTAGAATTGTATCATCATCTGTTTCCGGATAGAGAATACAAGGTAAAATATGTGGGATATTTTGAACAGGAATAGTTTGTATCTTTAAAAATACAGTTTCCGGTATCTGTTTATACAGCCTGCCAGCTCCTGTCGCCTTGGTGCAGCCAGGGATGAGCGGACATACTCTTTGTCAAACAAAGCCTCAAGTCCCTTTTTTGCCATCAATTCTTCTATCTCATCCAACAGCTTGGGGATTGTTTTTTGTCCGTCCATCAGGTGAAGCTCCATATATTTCAGCGCATAAGCAAGGGAGTTGGTCTGTTCGTTGTCGATCAGCTGTTCCAGGTAACGCAGTTCGATGCTGTCCTTTGCCAGCAGTATTTCATGCGTTCCCATGGTCTTCATTTTAAGCCGCTGCTCCTTTTTTAATGCAGTATTTGGTTTTGGCGTCCGTTCCGTGCCAGTAGAAGGGAAGTTCTCCTGAAGTGACAAGGCAGGATAGTCTGCAGAAGCGTTCTTTGCTTTGTCTGTGATATCGTATGGGATGTATTCCCGCATCTGGATAACAGTATCTGCAATCTGAAAGAAGGAGCCGGAGCTTCCGGCTACAATGACAGAGGAGATACCAAGGTCCTGGTACATACTTTTTACCCGCTCAATAAAAGGGGTGATAGGTTCTTCCTCCCGGCAGATGACTTTTTGCATCAGCTCATCGCGGATCATAAAGTTTGTGGCAGAGGTGTCCTCGTCAATGAGAAACAGAGTACTGCCGCTTTCTATTCCCTCCATCAGGTTCGCTGCCTGGGAGGTGCTGCCGCTGGCATCTTCGGTAGAAAAGTGAACAGTATCCTTTTTGTTAGGCAGATGGTTAATGAAAGGAGAGATATCTACCTGAGAGATGCTGCGTCCATCCTCAGCCCTCAGTTTCCACGCAGAAGAGTCCGTGATCACAAGTTCCCGTCCATCTCCTGGGATGTGGTTATAGACACCCATCTCCAATGCCTGTAACAGTGTAGATTTTCCGTGATAGCCGCCACCAACAAAGAGCGTGATACCCTTTGGGATTCCCATGCCGGAAATCTTACCGCGGTGAGGCAGTGTTAAAGTAACCTTCATCGAATCCGGGCTGACAAAAGCAGTAGCATGTTTCATTGGACGGTCAGAGATACCGCTTTCTCTTGGAAGAACAGAACCTTCAGCAAGGAAGGCACAGAGGCCCATCGGCTCCAGCTGGTTTCGGATATACTGCTGGTCTTCACACAAAAAAATAGCTTTTTGTAAAGCATTGTGATTAATTTTAGCGAAAAACAGACTGGCATTGACTGCTTCCGGAATGTACTGGAATAACATTTTGATCAGTTCTCCTCCATTGATGGAACGTCCATTGGCGGGAAAGCCTGCTTCAAAACGGACAATAACGCTGCCGTCCGGTTTTACACAGCAGGCGGTACGCTCCAATACCTGTTGTCCGCAATGTGATATTTCCAGAAGCCCGCTTTTGCCAGAGCCTTTTGCTTTAAAATGATAGGGTGCTAAAGCCTTACCAAAAAGGCGTGTCAGATGATCCTGCAGGGTAATGCGATTTGGTACTGTATGAAACAACTCTTTTGGAAAACCCGCTTTCTGGCCTTCTACCATTACGGAAAGATGGGAAGGAGAGGCGAAAGGGTCTCCCTGTACATGGTCAATAGAGAGTAAAAAATCCCCAAAATCATATTCCCCTCTGAGTTCTTTATAGCCAGGATATCCTCTATGGTCGATTGCCTGTATATTTCTTTTTAAATCAGTTGCTTTTTTCATTTTCTTTGTTCCTTTCTATCTATTTCTAAAAAAAGAATAAACCATTTTGGATGTGTTTGCAATAAATGAAAGGGTATGATACGCTAAAAGAAGATTTTGGGATAATGAATGAGCGAAAAGGAGAAGAATAAGATGATAGAAACCGATGTATTAAACTCGATGCTTCAGACAGGTATTTTTGCGATTACAGTACCTGTAGTCCTGATTGTAGCGTGGAAGATGAGAAACAGAAAAAGCCTGGTTCCGTTTTTTGTGGGGATCTTTATTTTTTTATTGTTTGCCAAGGGACTGGAGATGATTCCGCATACATTGTTTGTGCTGACTGACAGTCCGGTATCCAGAGTGGTAACGGGGAATGTACTGCTGTATGCCCTCTATGGTGGCCTGGCTGCTGGTCTGTTTGAAGAAACCGGCAGGTATATGGCTTTCCGTTTCCTGATCAGGAAATATCCGGAGAAAGAAACAGCAGTGACCTATGGTATCGGGCATGGAGGGATTGAATGTATTCTGTTACTGGGATTGGGATACCTCCAATACTATACATATGGTCAGCTGATCAACAATGGAACTTTACAGAAGATGATGGAGTCAGCTGGTGGAAACGATCAGATGACAGCATCGTTTCAGTCTTTGGTTGATACGATTACAGGTATACAGAAATCAACCTGCTGGTTTGCAGGATGGGAAAGGATTTCCGCCCTGATGCTTCAGATTGCCCTCTCTATTCTGGTATTTCAGGCTGTAAAGGAGGCAGGGAAAAAGCATATGCTCTGGGTAGCTGTTCTGCTTCATGCAGCGGCAGATATTCCGGCTGGATTTTATCAGAAGGGTGCCATTCCGTTGCTGACAGCGGAAATAATTATATTTGTATTTGCCGTTCTTGTGTTTCTTTATGCAATCCGGACTTACCGTGACATGGAAACACAAAAGATTGATCCGGTGCAGCAAGAAAGGAAGCATTCCCTGCATCAGATGGCAAATCAACGGTTTAAGGATCATACTACAGAGAATTAAACGGTGCATGTTATGAAAATTTTATTGTTTGAGTCAAAAAGGCTGAGCTATGATTCTTCCTGGTGCTTCATGGAAATGTTTCGCAGAGGACTGGAGCGGCTGGGGGCAGATGTGACAGTCTGTCTGTTAGAAAATATACAGAGACAGGAAAAGGAACTGGAATCTTTTTGTTCTATGGGATTTGAGGCTGTTTTTGATATCAATTCTGCCCTTGTGGCGGCAGAAATGGATGGAAACTATTATCTGGATTGTTTGGATGCACCCTTCTATCATATTATTGTAGACCATCCGCTGCATGTACATGCTGCTCTGCAGATTCCATTACAGAATTATCATGTGATCTGTCTGGATCATTATCATAAGGAATATCTGGAAAAATATTATCCTCATATCAAAAAGGTATATGTGATGCCTTTTGGAGGGATTTTGGCAGAAGAGTTTAATGATGAATACAAGATATTGCCGATGGAAAAAAGACCATACCACATACTTTTTCCGGGTACCTATACACCACTGGTTTATTATCAGCAGCAGATGGATGCAAAAGGGGAGTTTTACCGGGAAATAGCAGAAGAAATCCTGCTGGAGTATCAAAGAGGCAGTCAGAAAACGATAGATGAGCTTTTTATGGAAAAATCAGAATCGGATGGAAGTTTTTTTGCGATGAAGATGCATAAGGCGCGTTTTATTGACCGCTATATCCGTGAATGGTACCGGGAACAGATATTGGAGTCCCTGTTAAGCCGGGATGTTGTTGTGGATGTGGTTGGATTCCGATGGGAAATGTATCATGGATCTGGCAGTCACAATCTTCGCATACATGAGCCATGCAGCTATGCACAGCAGCTTGCTATGCTGGGGCAAAGTAAAATGGTGTTGAATGTACAGCCTCTTTTTCTGGATGGAATCCATGACCGGGTAATGAATGCGATGATGAATCAAAGTGTTGCAGTGACAGATGGGTGCTGCTGGCTTCAGGAAAACTTTTCAGAAACAGAGGAGTTTTTTCGGTATGATAAAAATCATCCGGAAGAAATGGCTTCGTGGGTAAAAGAAAACAGGGAAGAAAATCCTAAATTAGAAGATTTGACTCAAAAAGTGTATAGAAAGGTGAAGGATGGTCATTCTTGGTATGAGAGGGTAAAGGTTTTGATGCAGGAAATTGGCATTGTAGGAAAAATTTAATATCTTTTCCGTTGACAAATGAATAGAGAAAAATGTATCATAACAACGGATTAGGATACTGGATATCAATGATGCAGTGTACTAAATGGATGATGACGATTAATTGGATGGGAGTATCCAATATCACAGAAGAGGTTAGTTAAAAGATTATGTTTCATAAATATTTTAAAATAACAAAAAATAGAATGATTTTCTTTTGTATTTTATTATCGGTGTTTTTGGGAATACAATTTTTTTTGACGGGTTCTCTGGTATCTCAACAGCAGATTACCACAGAGGCGGGTACCAGTAATAGTAGTGTGATTGGTATTCTTCCTGATACAGAGGTTGTTCGTCAGAAGTTTTGCTTTGACCGAAAGGTGGTTTTAAATTCATTTTCCATCAGCTTTGGATCATTTAAGAAAAAAGAGGTAGGAACTACCCTCCATATCCAGATGCTGGACGGAAATAATGATATTGTCTATGAGACATCTGTTCCGGTGGAGAATATCACAGCTAATGCAGATTATACTGTGACAATGGACAGGGCGGTCACTATTCCGAAAGGAGTCAGCTGTTGTATCCGTATGACCTGCAGCTCAAAAAATTCTGCCTACGAGACGATACCGACAGTGAATACCACAAACCGTACTGATCCGAATACGTATATGTCAACTCTGAAAATGCAGACGCGGTCAAAATCAGTCAATATTTCGTATTCTTATACCTATCGGCAGATTTATCCATTGTTCGTATTTCTCGCAGAGATTCTTCTGTTGTTCCTGATTGTTTTTGAACGTCTGTCAGAATATTCTGTATATTATAAGAAAAAACGTCAGAAGGAAGAACGGAAAGAAGCTAGAACAAAAGAATACAAAAAAGAGAAAATGGCACAACGTAAGGCACAGGGCAAGAGCAATGCTTCTGAGACGATAAAGCAGGATAAGAGAAGGAAAAAAGCGGCCAATGCGCCAAAGCATTCCAGATACTGGTCTGTAAAGAGCATGATAAAACGCTGTCTGTCTGATCAAAAGACTATTCGCGTTATCCGGCTTCTCGTTCTTATTTTTAATCCATTATTGCTGGCAGTTATGCTGGAAATGATGAATGGTACTTTTCTGAATATCCTACCGAATGTATGGATTTTTACATGGATCCTGCTGGGGGGAATGCAGTTCCTCTTTATAGCAGTTTTCGGAAATGCCGGAATTGCGATGCTGGTGATGGATTTGATCTTGTTCCCGGTTGGGATTGCAAATCTTTTTATTATGAATGTCCGTGGCACTCCGTTTTTGCCGTCTGATATTCTGGGGGTTGCTACTGCGACTGAGGTGGCTTCTACCTATACGTTTTCACTGACACCGGCACAGTTTGTTGTGATACCGGCATTTGCTATCTGGTGTATCATTTTGTTCCGTACCAGACGGAAAGAAAAACAGCGGGGACTGAAGAAGAGGCTGCTTCGGGCAGCAACTGCATTGGCTCCAGGGCTTGCAGTGGTGCTGGTATTGTATCATACAGATGTGCTCAGCACCTGCGGAATTAAGGATAATGTATGGAATAAGGTGGCTTCCTGTCGTGCGAATGGATTTTATATGAATTATTTTATCAACCTTCACTATTTGAAGGTATCAGCTCCGGTAGGGTACTCAAAGGAAAAGGTAGAAGAGATCTTACAGGAGCTGGATGGAAACAGCCAGACTGTTTCTAATGCAGCCAGTTCCTCAGCACTAGCAGCCGGTACAGGAAATACTATTCTGGGAAATGCAGATTTCGGAATGAATACGACATTAAACGGAAAGAAACCAAATATTATTCTGATCATGAATGAAAGTCTGGCAGATTTTACGTTGGTAGGAGAGATGAATTACAATAAAGATCCACTGCCTTTTATCCATAGCCTGAAGAAAAATACCATAAAGGGATTAGACTATGTATCTGTATTTGGAGCAGGCACCAGTAATTCTGAGTTTGAGGCAATGACAGGAAATACGATGGCTTATTTCCCAAGCGGATGTAATGTATATCAGCAGTTTATGCATGATTCTACGTTCTCTATGCCATCCTATCTGAAAGAGCTTGGTTATGTATGCAATGCAGTGCATCCAAGTAGTGGAGCCAACTGGAACCGTATTGCCACATACAAGAGTATGAAGTTTGACAAGTTTATTACCATTGATGATTTTAAAAATCCAGAATATGTCCGTTATATCAGTGACAAAGAGAGCTACAAAAAGGTCATTGAGCTGTATGAAAAGAAAGGTGATAAGCCGATGTTCCTGTTTGATATGACGATACAGAATCACGGAGGTTATCTCACAAATACAAACTGGAAGGATCCGGTTTTTGTAAAGGATTCCTATTATACTGAGACAAAAGAGTATTTGTCTGCGATCCATGTGTCCGATGAGGCATTTGAGTATCTGGTGGATTACTTCAGCAAAGAGGATGAGCCTACTCTGATCTGTATGTTTGGGGATCATTTCCCGTCTGTTGAAACAGAATTCTATGAGGAACTTCTGGGAAAGAAGCAGAGTGAATGGGAGCTGGAGGATATTCAGAAGCGATATGCAGCACCTTTCGTATTGTGGGCGAACTATGATATTGAGGAAGCAGAAAATGTGGTGCTGGGAAATAATTATCTGGAGAATCTGATGTTGAAACAGGCAGGCATCGATCTGCCGGTATATAACCAGTATATTGAAAAGGTTTCCCGTGAGGTTCCGGCCATGAATGTAAATGGTTATATGGACAAAGAAGGGTACTGGCATTCTTATGGAAAGGATGATACAGATATGGTGTCAGAGCTTCTCAATAACTATGAGATATTACAATATGGATATTACAGTGATATGGATAAGGAAAAAATGAGTGAGTTATTTCAAATGAAACCATAACGGATCAACCGGAAGTTATGCAGCAACGAAGAAGCTGCCGCACGATTTTTTGTGTGGCAGTTTTTTACTTTGATAAGAAAGTTCTTTGTTACGTATATATTTTGAAGTTGAGTATATAGTAAACGAAAGAGAGGAGAATATCGTGAGGTATTTAAAACAATTTTTTCTGATTCTGGTTTTTACTTTTTTGGGAGAAGGACTGAAATTCATGATCCCGTTGTCGGTTCCTGCCAGTATATATGGCCTGTTGTTATTGTTTCTGGCATTAAAGCTTGGCATATTAAAGCTGGAGCAGGTTAAGGAAGCGGCAGACTTTTTGATTGAGATTATGCCGGTCATGTTCATACCGGCTGCGGTGGGACTGATAGACAGCTGGGGTATTTTAAAGCCGATTTTTGCTCCGGTTTTTGTGATCACTGTGGTTACTACGGTGATTGTTATGGTGGTATCTGGGCATACTACCCAGTGGATTATCCGTCAGCAAAAGAAAAACAAAAAGAAAGCAGGTTGAATATACTATGGGATTTATTGAGGATTCATTATTTTTTGGATTATTTATCAGTTTGTTGGGATATGAAGTGGGTGTATTGATGAAACGAAAATGGAAAATAGCCATTTTTAATCCGCTGCTGGTTTCTATCGCTCTGATCATATTACTCCTGAAACTATGTCATATTTCCTATGGGGATTATAACAGCAGTGCAAAGTATATCAGCTATCTTCTGACACCGGCGACAGTCTGTCTGGGGGTTCCTCTCTATGAGCAAATGGAAATATTGAAGAAAAATGCGAAGGCTATTTTATGTGGCATCATTGCAGGGGTTCTGGCAAGCATGGGAAGTGTGCTGGGTTTATCGGTCCTGTTTGGTTTAAGCCATGAGGAGTATGTCACACTGTTGCCAAAATCAATTACTACGGCCATCGGAATGGGTGTCTCACAGGAACTCGGAGGGATTGTCACTATTACCGTTGCTGTTATCGTAGTGACGGGGATTGTCGGTAATATTCTCGCGGAGGGAGTATGCAGACTGGCACGGATTGAAGAGCCTGTGGCAAAAGGAATCGGGATTGGTTCTTCCGCTCATGCGATGGGGACCACCAAGGCAATGGAAATGGGTGAGGTGGAAGGAGCGATGAGTGGTCTCTCCATTGCAGTTTCTGGATTGATCACAGTAGCTGGTGCGGCATTATTTGCTAACTTCTATTGATTTGTGGTAGAATAAAAAACACAGGATGAAATAGAAGAAAGGATGCGATGAGGATAAAATGTCCAAAGGGAAAATTCAAGAATTAGAGCTGTTTTTAGAGGAAGTAAAAAGAGAAAAAACAAAAGAAAAGATAGACGAAATGATGAAGAGAATGGAACAGTGCGATCTGTTTTTGCCGGCGGTCCTGCCACCTAACACGGACCCGGGATTTATCAAGGCTATGGTAGATTCAAAAGGAAAACAGGTTCCGATTCCCAAAGGAGTTGCTCCGAGACCGGCTGTCCTGGAAAATAAAGAGGGGCAGAAGTTTTTGCCGTTGTTTACCAGCAAGGAGCAGGCAGCAAAGGGGAGCCAGAAATATCCGCTGACATTGGGAATGCCGTTTCAGGCATGTATGGATTTGCTGGCAAGCGAGAAAGAACTTGCCGGAATCGTCATCAATGCATTTGACCAGAATATTGTTTTGAATATGAGTGTGAAGAAGAACCAGCAGCCAGAGAAAAAGGAAGTTAAGCTGACAGAAGCGCAGATGCATGCGGTAATACGGCAGCAGGTGGAGGCAACTGTTCTTCCGGCTGCCTTTTTTGAACAAAAAGGAGAACTGGTGGAGGAGATAAAGAATGGAGCTGGGGAAGTGATGACAGAGCTGTATTCAGAGGCTTATCCCGAACAGATTGCGTGTCCATACACAGCAGATGAGTTTGAAGCCATGGTGCTGAATATCCGTGATGATCTGACGGTACTGCGTATTACAATGCCGGACAAAAAACTGGTGCCTGGAACCTGTCCAATGGTGCTGGTATCATGGGATCCGGTTCAGGAACACATTCGTTACTTCGGTATTGTGAAGGGAAGAGGAGAAGAAGGAGCCCATATTATGGAGGCATTTGCAGACGGAAGGAAAGAGGATTTGGGCAAGGCTCCGGAAGAAGGGTATGAACTTCAGTTTATGATAGATCTCAATGAGAAAGAAAAGAAGGAATGAGTTTATTGAAATTTTTATCAAAAAGAATGTTGGGAGTTATTGCAAAAGGTTAGGTATTCGGTATATAATTTATGATATCAGTAAGAGATGATAGGAGAGAGTTTATGCAGAAAAGAAACAGAGGACATGTTCTGTTGTCCTGGGTGCTGACAGGTGCTTTGGCAGTGGGAATGTTATCAGGATGCTCTCAGAAGAAAAATACAGGAAATGAAGAAACCTCACAGGAGGAAATGGCGCAGGAAAATAGCAATGAATTACAGGGACATAATGAGGATGCAGATTCCAATCTGGGTTCCTGGGGACGTGCTATGGGGTCTGTTTTAATTTCTATCAATGAAGGAAGCCCATATTATTTTGGCGGTTATGCTGCTTCGGAGGCTAATAAAAAGGCGGCGGCAGATATTTTGAAAAAAAGCTGGAATATAACCTGCCGTTTGGAATTGTTGGAGCAGATTGAGTATTTGTTGAAGACCGGCAGCAGAAAAGAATATCGTCAGGAAGCAAAAGAAATGAAGCAGCTTTCCAAAAAGAAACTGGAGCAGGCCATGAAGCAGCTTTCCGGTCAGCTTTTGATCCATTACCAGTTGATTCAGAAAAATTGGGAAAACTGGGACAAACGTGGACTTCTGGCATGGGATATGTGTCGTGTTTCCCATTTAGTACAGTGGGGATATATTGCTGGATATCTGGATGTAGAAGAAGCGCAGGCTATGATTGAGCCGGCAGCAATAAAGCTGAAAGACAACTTTGATAATTGGGAAGATGTCATTATGAACTGGCTGGATGGTTATGCTTTGTATGCTTCTGTTGATCTGGAGGCGGCAGACAATGATTATGAAAAGAGAAAACAGGTGTATGATTCCCTGGTTTCAGAACAAGAGAAAAAGGGAACTCTGTTTGATGACTCTCTTTTCCAGAAGGACATCATACCACTCTCTGGTATCTCCTACACTTCCCTGGTGGAAGAGATAAAACAGGAAAAGAAGGACAAGAAGAAATCGACAAAGAAAAAGAAGATAAAGAATAAGAAAGAAAAGCAGCAAGGGACAGTTAGTGAGGAAAATAAAGAATGATAATTTATTTGATTCGTCATGGCAGACAGAGCAGTTCTGACTGCAATGTCAATGTACCTCTTTCGCCGGAGGGAAGGAGACAGGCACAGCTATTAGGGGAACGGATGGAACGTTATCCTGTGGATGCACTGTATTCCAGTAATCTGATCCGTGCAGAGGAAACGGCAAAAATTGCTTTTCAGAATCGAGAGGGTTTAGTGGAGCAGCTGCAGATCCGGCCTGGGCTTGCAGAGGTGGATTTTGGAGCTTTGACAGGTAAGCCGGATAAAGAAGTGAAAGAGTTTTATCGGGATTATTATCAGGATCAGATGGAGTTGTTTGAAGAGGGACGTATCCAGAAGGGAAACGCTCTGGATGAGGTCAATGAGTTTGTCGGTGATTTTTTTGTTCCAACAGAGGAAATCTGGTATCCGGAAGGAGAGGATGGACCCAGTGTTCTAAGCAGAGTGATGCCTGTTATCCAGGAATGGATTGAAAGTGAGAAACAGAACATTGCAGTAATTACTCATGGTGGTGTAATCCGTATCCTGCTGACAGCATTGTTTGGCGGGGATTTTGCCAAGAGACTTCTCTTTGGTACTTCTCTGGAAAACTGCAGTATTACACAGTTGCATTTTGATGAAGAAAAGCATGGCTTTTATCTGGACCGGTTTAATGATTATGCGCATCTGGAGCTGGAACCATCCCTTTTACGGTGCCATTTTACAAAGCCGGGTAACTAACAGAGAATGAGAATAGAGTAAGAAAAAATTACAATCGTTATAAAATACATAAAGAAAGGGAAATACAATATTATGGCAAGAATTATTTTAGCATCGGCATCATCCAGAAGAAAGGATTTGCTGGAACAGGTAGGGGTACACTGCGAGGTTATTCCAAGCCAGATCGTAGAAGAGGCACAGGCAGACAATCCAGGTTCTTATGTGGAAGCATTATCGTCTGCAAAAGCAGAGGACATTGCAGGTCAGCTGGATGGAGATTTTGTGATTATTGGTGCAGATACGGTTGTTGTGAAAGATGGCATGATTTATGGGAAGCCATCCTCTGAGGAAGAAGCCTGTCAGATGTTGGGAACGCTTCAGGGAGACCGGCACGAGGTTTATACAGGTGTCACTTTGATTTCTGTTGCCAATGGAGAGGGGCTGATCGATACCTTCCATGTACGGACAGTTGTGGATATGATGCCGATGACAGCAGAACAGATTTCTTCCTATGTACAGTCTGGTGAGCCGATGGACAAAGCCGGTGGATATGGTATTCAGGGAAAAGGGGCAGCTTATATCCGGGATGTAGCTGGAGATTTCTTTAATGTCGTTGGTCTGCCGATTTCTACGGTATTGTACAGATTGGAAAATATGGGTGTCGATTTGTATTGATCCATACTGGCATTTGGGACTTTCTTTTGAAATGAGAGAGAAGTCCGGAGAAATGAATCAGATAGTATCTGCTGTTTGATTGGTTTCTCCGGATTTTTTCGATGTAAAAAAGCAAAATTACTAGAAAATGGGTATCAATAAGATAAAAGGAGAGGTAAGAGTTTATGAAGGAACAAGAGAAAACAAATCCGTTGGGAACAGCTCCGGTATCAAAATTAATGGTGAAATTTGCAGTGCCAAGCATTATTGCTATGCTGGTGGGAGCTCTTTATAATATTGTGGATCAGTTGTTTATCGGGCAGGCAGTGGGGACACTGGGAAATGCAGCAACCAATATTGCTTTTCCACTGTCTACCTCCTGTATTGCATTGTCCCTGCTTTTTGGCATCGGAGGAGCTTCCTGTTTTAATCTGACAATGGGAAAGGGGGATCGGGAAACAGCGGCATATTATATTGGAAATGCAGCTGTGATGCTTGCTTTTTGTGGAGTAATGCTTTGTGTGCTGACAGAAGTTTTTCTTACCCCGATGCTCCGTGGATTTGGAGCACCGGGGGAGGTACTCCCTTATGCGGTACAATATGTACGGATTACTGCTATCGGTTTTCCGTTTCTTCTTCTGACTACTGGAGGAGGACATTTGATCCGTGCCGATGGCAGTCCGAGGATGACAATGATATGTAATCTGTCAGGAGCCATTATCAATACGATTCTGGATGCCATTTTTGTTATGGTTCTTGATTGGGGAATGGCTGGTGCAGCACTGGCAACAATCATCGGACAGATTTTTTCCGGAGGGATTGTGATTGTTTATCTCTTTCACTATAAGACAGTTTCCCTGCGAATAAACCACTTACGGATACACTGGAAATATACAAAAAAAATCATATCCATTGGCATGGCATCCTTTTTCAACCAGGTAGCAATGATGATCGTACAGATCATATCCAATAATCTGCTGAGATATTATGGTGCCCTTTCGGTTTATGGCGAGTCGATTCCAATCGCCTGTGCCGGAATCGTAATGAAGGTAAGCCAGGTGTTCTTTTCTGTTGTCATAGGTCTGGGACAGGGAACCCAGCCGATTGAGAGTTTTAATTATGGTGCCAGAAGATATCCGAGAGTGCGGGCTGCTTACCGGATGGCATTAGTTGCAGGAGGCGGCATTGCCGTTTTGTCTTTTGTATTATTCCAGGCATTTCCAAGACAGCTTTTGTCGCTGTTTGGCTCAGGAAGTGAAAGCTATTATCGGTTTGGTATCAGTTATTTTCGGATTTTTATGTTTTTTACCTGTTTAAACTTCTTGCAGCCTATCACGTCTACCTTTTTTACGTCAATCGGAAAACCTGTCAAGGGTATCTTTTTGTCACTGACCAGGCAGATTTTGTTTCTGCTCCCTCTAATGATTCTTTTGCCAAGGTTTATGGGGATTGATGGTATTCTGTATGCTGGTCCGGCAGCGGACCTGATAGCCGCAGCAGTTACAGTGATCATGGCGGCGGTGGAATTGAAGTCAATGAGAGTTGTGGAACGAGAAGAAATGATAGAAAGATAGGTGAATGAGATGATCATCAATACCGGTTGCCGTACGGATATACGTCATATTACAGTGACTGGTTTTATTAAAGCATCCGGGAGGGAGCTGTTCTGATCAGGAATCTGCAGAAACCATAAGAATCGTGCCGATGGGAAGCAGAAAAAAATAATTTTAGAATAAAGGTGATTCCTTTTTATGACTATGATTGAAAAAGGAGCTTGTACAGGGAATTTCCCAATACAAGCTCCTTTTTTTCATATCCTGATAATGTTATCTGTACAAAGAAACGTTTCAGATCAACTTATTTGTCGTTGAGTTCTACAAATGATCCCTGCTTCATTGCACGAACCTTGGAAGAAAGACCAAACAGGTTGATGAAGCCTTCTGCATCCTTGTGGTTATAAAGCTCACCGGTAGTAAAGGAAGCGATTGACTCACTGTACAGAGAATATGGAGAAGTAGTACCCATCTTGATGATATTTCCCTTGTAAAGCTTAAACTTCACTTCACCGGTTACCTTTTCCTGGGTAGACTCGATAAATGCCTGCTCTGCCTCACGGAGAGGAGTGAACCATTTTCCTTCATATACAATATCAGCAAACTTGTTGCCCATATCCTTCTTGGCTGTGTATGTGTCACGGTCAAGGATCAATTCCTCCAGCTGCTGGTGTGCTTCCATCAGAATCGTTCCGCCAGGAGTCTCATAGACACCACGGGACTTCATACCAACCACACGGTTTTCTACGATATCTACGATACCAATACCATGTTTGCCGCCTAACTTATTCAGAGTGCGGATAATATCAGATACTTTCATTTCCTGACCGTTTACAGACTTTGGAACCCCTTTTTCAAAAGTCATGGTAACGATTTCGCCTTCCTCCGGTGCCTTTTCAGGAGAAACACCGAGTACCAGAAGATGATCATAGTCCGGTGCATTGGCTGGATCTTCCAGCTCCAATCCTTCGTGGCTGATATGCCATAAGTTTCTGTCACGGCTGTAGCTGTTGTCAGCAGAGAATGGAAGGTCAATGCCATGAGCTTTGCAGTATTCAATCTCAGATTCACGGGAATCCATTGTCCATTTATCATCTCTCCATGCTGCAATGATCTTAAGGTCAGGAGCCAGAGCTTTGATACCCAGCTCAAAACGAACCTGGTCATTTCCCTTACCGGTAGCACCATGGCAGATAGCAGTAGCACCTTCGATGCGGGCGATTTCTACCAGTCTTTTAGCAATCAGAGGGCGTGCCATGGAAGTTCCCAACAGGTACTTATTCTCATAGATTGCATTTGCCTGTACGCAAGGGACGATGTAATCGTCACAAAATTCATCTGTAACATCCTCGATATATAATTTGGAAGCACCACAGAATTTTGCTCTTTCTTCTAAGCCGTCCAGTTCGCTTTCCTGTCCTACGTCAATACAAACGCAGACCACTTCATAATCATAATTTTCCTTCAGCCATGGAATGATAGCTGTGGTGTCCAGTCCGCCAGAGTAGGCGAGAATTACTTTTTCCTTCATATTTATCCTCCTTTGATTTTTCTGTCTATAAGTATAATCAGAATTGGGTGCTAATGCAATGGTGTTTTAATGATTTTATCCAATTTCGCTGAAATGCACAAAAAATAGAATAAAAATACAAAAACAATGAATAATTATGCAACAAATTTCTGGTGAATATCAATGAATAATTGGATTTAAAGTAAAACCAGAAAAGAGGAAATGAATTTTTATGCAAAAAAATCAAAAATAGAGTTGCATAATCAGAGTGGCAGCGTTATAATGATTTCGTCTTAGACAACAGAAGATGTTTAAAAAATGGAGGAATACTATGATTAAGGTAGGGATTATTGGTTCAACAGGCTATGCAGGACAGGAGCTGGTACGGATTTTACTGCGCCATCCGGAGGCAAAGATTGTCTGGTATGGCTCCAGATCCTATATTGATAAAAAATATAGCGAAGTTTTTGGAAATATGTTTCAGCTGGTTGAGGATGTTTGTAAAGGGGAGGATATGGATGAGCTGGCAAGCCAGGTGGATGTGATATTTACTGCCACACCGCAGGGGCTTTGTGGTTCTCTGGTCAGGGAAGAGATTCTTTCTAAAGTAAAGATCATTGACCTCAGTGCAGATTTCCGTATCAAAGATGTGGCAAAGTATGAAAAATGGTATGGCATCACCCACCAGAGCCCGGCGTTTGTAGAAGAAGCTGTGTATGGGCTTTGTGAGATTAACCGGGAAGATGTGAAAAAAGCACGTCTGATTGCTAATCCGGGATGTTTTCCAACCTGCTCTATTTTGTCTGTTTATCCATTGGCGAAGGAAGGTCTCATTGATATGAGTACCGTGATCGTGGATGCTAAATCCGGTACTTCTGGTGCAGGACGTGGCGCCAAGGTTGCCAATCTTTACTGTGAGGTAAATGAAAGCATTAAGGCATATGGTGTAACGACCCATCGTCATACACCGGAGATAGAAGACCAGTTGAGTTATGCTTCCGGGGAAGAGGTTATGATCAATTTTACGCCGCATCTGGTACCAATGAACCGAGGTATTCTGGTGACAGCTTATGCCACACTGAAAAAGAAGGTTTCTTATGAAGAGGTAAAGGCAGTTTATGACAAATATTATCAGAACGAATACTTTGTCCGTGTTCTGGAAAAGGATGTTTGTCCGGAAACAAGATGGGTAGAGGGAAGTAATTTTGCAGATGTGAATTTCCGGATTGATGAGCGGACCAACCGCATCATTATGATGGGGGCTATTGACAATGTGGTGAAGGGTGCCGCTGGTCAGGCAGTACAGAACATGAATCTGATGTTTGGCCTGGAAGAAAATACCGGGTTGCAGATGATTCCAATATTTCCATAAAATCTTCTGGATTTTAGAGAAAAGCAGACTGTCAAAAGAAAAAAAATAAATGATAAAAAGAGAAAAGAGGTAACAAAAGGATGAGTGCAGAAGAAAAGAAGGAATACATGAATGAGATTCTTGGAAAGGCGGAAACGCTGATTGAGGCATTACCATATATCCGGGATTTTAATAATAAAATTGTCGTTGTCAAATATGGCGGCAGTGCCATGCTGGACAAAAAGCTGGAGGAAAGTGTGATCAAGGATGTGGCACTGCTGAAGCTGGTTGGGATGCAGCCTATCATTGTTCATGGTGGCGGAAAGGAAATCAGCAAATGGATCAGCAAGGTGGGTAAGGATACGGAATTTGTAGAAGGATTCCGTAAAACGGATAAGGATACCATGGAAATTGCCGAGATGGTATTGAACCGTCTGAATAAATATCTGGTACAGATGATAGAAAAACTGGGCGTAAAGGCAGTGGGTGTTTCCGGTAAGGATGGCGGAATGCTTCGTGTTGATAAGAAGACACCCAATGGGAAGGATATCGGTTATGTAGGAGATGTGAAGGAGGTGGATTCCCTGCTTTTAGATACTCTTCTTGCCAATGATTTTATTCCGGTGATCGCACCGATTGGTCTGGGGGATGACGGAGAAACCTATAATATCAATGCAGATGATGCCGCTTGTGCTATCGCAGCAGCAGTGGGAGCGGAAAAACTGGCATTTTTAACAGATGTAGAGGGAGTTTATATGAATCCGGAGGATAAGTCTTCCCTGATATCCGTTATGAGTTTAGAGGAGGCAGATGAGCTGATTGCAGACGGCATCATCAGCGGCGGAATGCTTCCGAAGGTAAATAATTGTATTAATGCAGTCAATGCCGGCGTGGGGAGAGTACATATTCTGGATGGACGGATCCAACACTGCCTGCTGTTGGAGTTCTTTACCAAAAAGGGGATTGGAACTGCTATTATCGACACAGAAAGTGGCCTCTATGAGAACGAAAGGGAAAATTAAAAGAGTAACGGTAACAGAAAGAGCGGAGGAATGTACCGCAAATGCATAGGAATAACAGGAGGTGCCGTATGGACGTGAAACAAGCAGACTTACATTTTATACATACCTATAACCGTAATGTGACTTTTGTCAAAGGGGAGGGAATGTATCTTTATGATGACCATGGTAAAAAATATCTGGATATGGGAGCAGGGATTGCCGTGTCAGCGCTGGGTTACAGCAACGAAGAGTATAAACAGGGAATTAAGGAACAGGTAGACAAATTAATTCATGTGTCAAACCTCTATTATACAGAGCCTGCCATCAAGGCAGCCGGGTATTTATCCAAGGCATCCGGTCTGGATAAGGTGTTTTTTACCAACAGTGGAGCAGAGGCGATTGAAGGAGCAATCAAGCTGGCAAGAAAATATGCCTGGATGAAGGATCCGTCCAGCAAAGGAGAAATCATTGCCATGGAACATTCCTTTCACGGCCGGACCATGGGGGCATTGTCTGTCACAGGGACAAAGCATTACAGAGAAGCATTTGAGCCATTGATCGGTGGTGTATCTTTTGCAGAATACAATAATCTGGAAAGTGTTAAGGCATTGATCACACCGGATACCTGTGCGATCATTATGGAGACGTTACAGGGTGAGGGCGGCATCCATCCTGCAACAGAAGAATTTGTTACAGGTATCCGGGATCTGTGTGATAAAAATGATATTTTGCTGATACTGGATGAGATTCAGTGTGGTATGGGACGAACCGGAAAGATGTTCACTTATCAGCATTATGGAGTGATGCCGGATATCATCACCAGTGCCAAAGCTCTTGGATGTGGTGTGCCAGTAGGAGCTTTTGCTGCAAAGGAAGAGGTTGCCAAGGCTATGGTACCGGGAGATCACGGTACTACCTATGGCGGGAATCCACTTGCAACTGCAGCAGTCTGCAAAGTGTTTGAAATCTTTGAGAAAGAGCATATTCTGGAGCATGTGCAGGAAACAGCACCTTATCTGACAGAGAAGCTGCAGGAACTGGCAGATAAGCACAGTTGCATTCAGGAAGTCCGGGGGATGGGCTTTATGCAGGGAATGGAACTGACGGTTCCGGCAGGCAGCATTGTGGCTCAGGCAATGGAAAAGGGACTGGTTCTGATTTCCGCAGGAACCAGCATTATCCGTTTTGTGCCTCCTCTGGTTGCACAGAAAGAGCATATTGACCAGATGTGCCGAATTCTGGATGAGATATTTTCTGGGATAGAATGATTGACACAAAGTCACACATGAGACTGTGTCACGGTGTTTGACTGGTCTGATTTGAATAATAAGACCTCTTTTTGGGAAAGCTTTTTTAAAACAGCTTGCCAAAAGGAGGTTTTTTATGTGGGGAATGTTAATATCATTATTGTCCGGAATTTTAATGAGTGTACAAGGGGTATTTAATACAGAGACGACTAAGCAGACCAGTGTATGGGTATCTGCTTCGTTTGTACAGCTGACAGCACTGGTGGTCTGTCTGGCGGCATGGTTTTTTACCGGAAGAGAAGGGCAGTTTTCCGGGATTTTACGTGTTCAGCCCAAATATATGCTGTTAGGAGGCGTAATCGGAGCGTTTATCACATACACTGTCATTGTGGGAATGGATCAGCTTGGTCCTGCAAAGGCAGTCATGCTCATTGTGGCGGCACAGATTGTTGCTGCTTACCTGATTGAATTATTTGGATGGTTTGGTGTAGAAAAGGTGGGGTTCGTGTGGACAAAACTGGCAGGTGCCGTTTTGTTTATTGCAGGCATTATACTATTCAAAAAAAATTAAGAAAAGGTTCATAAATTTGTGGATTGTATCTCTTGTATTTGTTTTATGGATTCGATAGAATAGATTTGTACTGAGCATTTCTTCAAGAATCGGGCACATACCTGCTATGAATTTCAGTAATAGGAGGTATTATGAAGAAAGATACAAGGGTAACAATCATTATTTGCATTGCATTTCTTTTCGTTGCAGGAGTATTGTATTTGCGTTCAGGTTCCTGGCAGAAAGTGCAGGAGCAGACACTGGAAGGATGGACATTTCGTCCGGCAGAGTCTCCACAGGAGTCACAGATTCCATCTGGAACTGGTGGGGAAGAGGGGAAACCGGAAGAGGAATGTACGGTATACATCTGTGGTGCGGTGAAGCATCCGGGCGTATATTCATTTTCAGCAGATGCCAGAGTCTGTGATGCGGTAGAGGCAGCAGGGGGATTTACCGGAAAAGCAGTGCCGGATACCGTAAACCAGGCAAGGATACTGGCAGATGGAGAACAGATTACCATTCCTTCTGTCTCTGATGGCGGGAAAAAGGGGAACAGCATATCAGTGAATACAGAGTCTCAGACAGAGGAAACTCTGGTGAATATCAACAAGGCAGACAGAGAAGAACTGATGACCCTGACGGGTATCGGTGAGGCAAAGGCACAGATGATTATTGAATATCGCAGCGAAAATGGTCAGTTTGCCCGAAAAGAAGATATTATGAAAATATCTGGTATTAAAGAGGGAATCTATAACCAGATTAAAGACAGCATAACAGTATAAACAGTTAAAATGATTGGTTAGTAACCTGGAGGTTGAAATAGGATGGCAAAAAAGGTTTTGGTAGTTGATGATGAGAAGCTTATCGTAAAGGGGATTCGTTTTAGCCTGGAGCAGGATGGTATGGAGGTGGACTGTGCCTATGATGGTCAGGAAGCATTGGATCTGATCAATCGGAATCAGTATGATGTGGTTTTGCTGGATGTCATGCTTCCGGTTCTGACTGGATTTGAGGTTTGCCAGCAGGTGAGAGAATTTTCAGATGTGCCGATCATTATGCTTACTGCAAAAGGTGATGACATGGACAAGATTCTTGGCTTAGAATATGGAGCGGATGATTACATTACCAAGCCGTTTAATATTCTGGAGGTAAAGGCAAGGATCAAAGCGATCATCCGCCGGAGCGGTTCGGGACATTCCAAAGAGGAAGAGAAAAAGGTGCTTGCCTATGATGGGCTGAAGGTTGATTGTGACAGCCGTAGAGCATATATTGAGGACAGGGAAGTAAATCTGACAGCAAAAGAATTTGATCTGCTGGAGCTTCTGATGCTTCATCCCAATAAGGTATACAGTCGTGAAGAATTGCTGAATACAGTATGGGGATATGATTATCCTGGTGATGTCCGTACTGTGGATGTGCATATCCGCCGGTTGAGAGAGAAAATAGAAGGAAATCCAAGCGATCCAAAGTATATACATACCAAATGGGGAGTTGGATACTATTTTCAGAAATGATCATAGAAAGATGATGAAATCGACGGAGGATGCATTTTGAAACAGTTTGTAAGCAGAGCACTGTACTTTCTGCGCAGTATGCGTGTGCAGGTTCTAATAGTTTTTATTATTATTGGTCTGGTGCCGTTGTATCTGTTTTCTGCTATTATTACAGATGCATATGAGTCAAAACTGGTATCCCAGCGTGTGGATGAGCTTCAGTCTTATGGAACCATGATTTCCAATCTGGTGATATCTTCTGGGTATCTGCTGGAGGCAGACGCTGTGGAAGTAGACACAGAGGCAGCGGAGATTGCTGAGGTTTATCAGGGGAGGATTATGCTCGTAGACCAGAATCTTCGTATTATCAAGGATACATATGGACTGGAGACGGGGAAAACGGTAATATCTACAGAAGTAGTCCAGTGTTTTAATGGAACAGGAAGTAAATATGTAAATGAGTTGGGAGAATATATGCAGCTGACCATGCCGATCATTGATTCTTCTGACCAGCAAGTATCCGGTGTGATCATCATGAGTTTTTCTACGAAAAATCTTCATATAGTTGCAGATGCCGTAAAACAGAAGGTTTACATTGTTCTCCTGGTATTTACGATACTGCTTCTTTTGGGAGCTTTTGTATATTCTGCTCTCTTGACGAAGCCATTAAAAAAGGTGACGGATTCCATTGATGAAATTTCCCAGGGGGATATGGATGTGAAAATTGATATGCGGGGATTTTCCGAAATCAGCAGTATATCAGATTCTTTCAATCAGATGATAGATGTTATCCGGAAGCAGGAGAAATCCCGGCAGGAATTTGTATCCAATGTATCTCATGAATTAAAGACACCATTGGCATCGATGAAGGTTTTGTCTGATTCCCTTCTTTCCCAGGAGGGCATGCCGGAGGAGCTGTACCGGGAGTTTCTGGGAGATATTACAGAGGAAATTGAGAGAATGACTGAAATCATCAATGACCTGTTATCCATGGTGAAGCTGGACAAAAATTCGGCACAGATGCAGGTGGTCAATATCAGCATCAATGATTTGCTGGAACAGTTGTTGAAACGCCTGCGTCCGATCGCGGCCAAGAGGAATATTGAGCTGGTTTATGAAAGTTATCGTCCGGTTATGGCAGATGTAGATGAAGTGAAGATATCCATGGCACTGAACAATCTGATAGAAAATGCCATTAAATATAATTATGATGATGGATGGGTGCGTGTCACCTTAAATGCAGACCATAAGTTTTTCTATGTTACAGTACAGGATTCCGGTGTAGGCATTCCGGAGGATGTACAGGACAGTGTATTCGAACGTTTTTTCCGTGTGGACAAGGCACGTTCCAGAGATACCGGAGGTACCGGCCTGGGATTATCTCTTACCAGAAGTGCTGTTTTGCTGCACCGTGGTTCGATCAAGCTGCATAGCAAGGAAAAGGAAGGAACCACCTTCACAGTCCGGATTCCGCTTAATTATATTCCTTAAATGGATTGAATGAATACTGCATGATTATGGAGGCGAAAAATGTTTCTGCGAGTTGATGAGAATGGAAGAGCCTGGTTGTACCCTCTGTTGATGCTGGTCCTTGTGGGCAGCATACTGATCACCGGATGTTCCCGGAAAGAGAAAGAGGAATACGATGGGAAATATATATTCTGTCCGGATACCAGTGAGACAAAGGTTGGATTTGAAAAATATACGCTTGCTTCCGAGGGAACCCAGGACCAGGTGGATGAACTGTTGAAGAAAATGCAGGCAGAGCCATCGGATCTTTCTTTGAAAAAGGCATTTCCTGATGATGTCAGAGTCGATGAGTATATTTTGGACGAATCAGGGCAGTTGACATTATATTTAAATTCCGGTTACAGCAATCTGAATGGTGTGTCTGAGATCCTCCGCCGTGCAGCGATTGTAAAAACACTTTGTCAGGTGGATGGTGTAGAGTGTGTTCAGTTTTATGTATCAGGTCAGCCTTTGACAGATTCTAATATGGAAGCAATCGGCTATATGACAGCAGATTCCTTTATCGATAACACAGGGGGAGAGACTACTTATAAACAGCAGGCGACATTAAATATGTATTTTAGTGACAATACAGGAAAGGCATTGGTGGAGGTTCCGGTGAATATCACCTATGATGCGACGATTCCGCTGGAACAGTTAGCAATGGAGCAGTTGATCAACGGTCCTTATTCCATTGATGGGGTGGATGCAGACCAGATACTGCCGACGATACCAGAAGGGACACAGCTTAATAAAGTGACTGTGAAGGAAAATACCTGTTATGTAGATTTTTCTGCTGCTTTTTTAAAAAAGCGCAGAGATATTTCAGCAGATGTAGCAATTTATTCTATCGTCAATACTCTGGTAGAGCTTTCCAATGTCAATAAAGTACAGTTTAGCATTAATGGAGAGCAGGTTCTTCTCTATAACGATACGATTGATTTTGGCTCTACCTTTGAACGGAATCTGGATATCGTAAAGAAATAGAAATTAAAATGAATACAGAACAGGGGTGAGAACATCAGACGTCCATTTGTATGGATACTTGGTGCCATGATTGTTTTGTTCTTGTTATACCGGGCATTTTATTCCGCAAGGGATGATGCCCGGTATTATATTTTTCAGGGTATCTGGGAAGAAACAGCAGAAGCTGAGGTGGTTGGACAGGTAGATTATCTTCAACTGCGTCAGGGACAGGACAGAACAGTCAGCACTAGCATCTATTTGAAAAAATGCAAAATCTATTTGAAAAAAGAACATAAGAATTTTTATCTAAAACGGCTTCTGGTTTATTGTGACAACCAGGTGGATTTAGAACCGGGGAACCAAATACATATTCAGGGAGAGATAAAAGAATTTACGGTTTCTTCCAATCCGGGGCAGTTTGATCAGAAATCATATTACAAAGAAAAGGGAATTTACTATCAATTTCAGTCAGAGAGGTATCAGATCATCGATTCCCGGTATTCTGTCTGGCAAAAAACGTTGTACGGTATCAGGGACAAAATGGCAGAGGTGTATCAGGCAGCTTTGCCGGAAAAAGAAGGTGGTATCATTACCGCAATGATCTTGGGGGACAAGTCTTTGCTGGATATGGATATCAAAAAACTGTACCAGGAGAATGGAATCGGACATTTACTTGCTATCAGCGGACTTCATATTACGATATTAGGAATGGCACTTTACCGGCTGTTACAGCGAATGGGGATTCCGGCAAAAGGCTGTGTTCTGTTTTGTATTCTGGTCCTGTTCTGTTATGGAAGAATGACAGACTTTAGTATCTCTACCAGCCGGGCAGTGATCATGATGATCTTATTTCTGGCAGCACAATGGATAGGCAGGACTTATGATATGAAAAGTGCACTGGCATTTAGTGGCATCTGGATACTTCTTCAAAAACCATTTGCCCTGTTTTCCTGCAGCTTTTTATTATCCTTTGGTGCGATGACAGGGATTGGAATCATCCTGCCGGTTTTATGCCGTCTGGTCTATGGTGGGGAGGAAAAGCAAAGAGAACGAAAACGCAGACGGCACCGTTGGGAAAAAGAGATAACGGCAAATTACCGCTTTGGGAAAGTGGCTGTATCCGGTTGCCGGTTGAGAGACCATATCATTTCTATGTTATTGACCAGTATATCTGTGCAGCTTATGACTCTTCCGGTGCTTTTATATTTTTTCTTTGAGATACCTCTCTATGGAATTGTGATCAATCTGTTTGTCATTCCCCTTGCCTCTTTTGTGGTTCTTCTGGCGTTTGCAGGAGGCAGTATGGGATGTCTGTGTCTGCCTCTGGGGAAGCTATTACTTGGGAGTGTCTATTATCTGCTGCGGTTTTATGAGAAAATCTGTCGTTTTTTTCAACACCTTCCGGGACAGATTCAGATATTGGGGCGTCCGTCTGTATGGGAGATCATACTGTATTATATTGGATTATCTGGTCTCCTGGTTATAATATGGTGGAGAGCAGAACAAAAAGGGGAAGTTTCGTACAGATTCCTGGCTGGCTTTTTTGTGTTGGGATTGCTCTTTTATCCAGTTAGGCAAACGGGATTTCAGATGACTTTTCTGGATGTGGGTCAGGGAGATGGAATCGTTATTCGTAGTGCCTCTGGGGAAATTATTCTTCTGGATGGCGGAAGCAGCAGTGTTTCAGGAGTAGGGACCTACCGTATTTTTCCCTTTTTGAAGTACAGTGGGATACGCCGGGTGGATCATATGATCATGACCCATTCAGACGAAGATCATATCAGTGGTCTGATGGAGATTCTGAAGGAAAGTGGGGAAAGTGGATTCCGTGTAGAAAACCTTGTGGTGCCGGATATTCAGAACAGGGAAACTGGTTTTTTTCAGATAGTAAAACTGGCACGGGAAAAAGGAGTTTCCGTTACATCACTTTCAGAGGGATATGTGCTGAGATGCGGGGAATTATCTTTGACCTGCCTGAATCCGGAACAGGGAGCGTTAGTGGAATCTGCCAATGCCGGTTCCCTTACCCTGAGTATGCGGTATGGAGGCTTTTCCTGTCTGCTGACTGGTGATCTGGAGGGTGAGGGAGAGCAGCATGTAAAGCAGTTATTGAAAGATTCCCGAAAGAAATATTTGCTGCCGGATGCCTATACGATGCTGAAGGTAGCACATCATGGTTCTAAAAATTCAACTTCTGAGGAATTTCTACAGATGGTAACACCACAGCTCGCGCTGATATCCTGCGGTAAAAAGAATTGGTATGGGCATCCCCATGAGGAACTGATAAAACGGCTTGAGGCGGAAAATAGTAAAATATTTCGTACGGACCAGTCAGGAGCAGTGTCCGTACGGATTAAGAAGGACAGGCTGTCTATCAGGGAATATAGTAGAAAAAATTCTAAATGACAAATAAATGGCTTTGTGCTACAATAAATTTATCTTTGGGCAATTTGCTTTAATTTGTCTGAAAGAAGATGAAAGTACGAATATTTTAAATGCTGTAAAGCAGAATGGAGGCAATCATGGATTACAAGAATGCAGGCGTTGATATTGAGGCTGGTTACAAAGCCGTTGAACTGATGAAGAAGCATGTAGCAAGTACCATGCGCAGTGAGGTGTTGACTGACATCGGCGGATTTTCAGGTGCCTTTTCTCTGGAGAGCTTTCAAAATATGGAGCAGCCTACTTTAGTATCTGGTACAGATGGAGTAGGTACGAAGTTAAAGCTTGCTTTTGAAATGGACAAGCATGATACCATAGGAATTGATTGTGTAGCAATGTGTGTCAATGACATTGCCTGTGCAGGTGGTGAACCATTATTTTTCTTAGATTATATTGCCTGTGGCAAAAATGAGCCGGAAAAGATTGCAAAGATTGTTAGTGGTGTGGCAGATGGCTGTCGTCAGTCAGAGGCTGCACTGATCGGTGGTGAGACTGCAGAAATGCCAGGATTTTATCCGGTAGATGAGTATGATCTGGCTGGTTTTGCAGTAGGGATTGTAGACCGTGCCAAGATGATTACCGGAAAAAGTATTTCTAAGGGAGATGTATTGGTAGGGATTGCATCCTCTGGCATTCACAGCAATGGTTACTCTCTGGTCCGTAAGGTTTTTGACATCAAGAAGGATGCACTGGAGCGTTCTTACGAATGTTTGGGAGGGGCAACGCTGGGAAGTACCCTGCTGACTCCTACGATTATCTATGTGAAGGCATTAAAGAGTGTGAAAGATGGTGGTGTTACCATAAAAGGCTGCAGCCACATTACTGGCGGTGGTTTTTATGAGAATATACCACGTATGCTGCCGGAAGGTGTCAGAGCAAGTATCAAGGCAGACAGCTATCCAATTCCTCCAATTTTTGATATGCTGGCTAAGGATGGCGACATTGCAAGAGAAATGATGTACAATACATATAATATGGGTATCGGTATGCTTCTGGCAGTGGATGCAGCAGATGCCGATAAGACAGTAGAGCTGGTAGGTCAGTCAGGACAGAAGGCGTATATTGTGGGCGAGATCGTTGAGGGAGAAAAGGGTGTCGATCTAGTCTAATGGTCTAAAGAAAGGAAATGGCAAATCATGCAGAAAATTGCAGTATGTGTATCCGGAGGAGGCACCAATCTGCAGGCAATCATGGATGCGGTGTCAGATGGAACGATACAAAATACAGAAATTGCTGTGGTCATCAGCAATAAAAAGGATGCTTACGCACTGGAACGTGCCAGTAAGGCAGGGATTGAAGCGGAATATATCAGTCCAAAAGATTTTACCGACAGAGAGGCATTTGCGGATGCCATGTTAGATACTCTGGAAAAACATGAAGTAGATCTGGTGGTACTGGCTGGATATCTGGTTATTGTACCGAAAAAAATGATAAAGAAGTATCATAACCGGATCATCAATATTCATCCATCCCTGATTCCAGCTCACTGTGGTATGGGATATTATGGACTGAAGGTACATGAAAGTGTATTGGCAGCTGGAAACAAGGTGACAGGTGCCACTGTACATTTTGTAGATGAGGAAGCGGATCATGGTCCGATTTTATTACAGAAAGCAGTGGAAGTGTTGGAAGGAGATACACCGGAGGTTCTTCAGAAAAGAGTGATGGAACAGGCGGAGTGGAAGATCCTTCCACAGGCTATTGACCTGATTGGTGCTGGAAAAGTCAGCATTGTTGATGGCATTGCGCACATTGATTAGTATGGAGGTTAGAAGGTAAAAATGAAAGTATTGATTGTAGGAAGCGGTGGACGTGAACATGCCATTGCATGGAGTGTTTCACAGAGCAAACGGGTGGATAAAATTTATTGTGCACCTGGCAATGGCGGAATCAGCCAGATTGCAGAATGTGTAGATATCTCAGCAATGGAATTTGACAAGCTGGCAGATTTTGCACAGGAAAATCAGATCGATTTAACAATCATTGGGATGGATGACCCGTTGGTTGGCGGTGTTGTGGATGTCTTTGAAGAAAGAGGACTTCGTGTGTTTGGTCCTCGTAAGAATGCAGCGATCATTGAAGGTTCCAAAAGCTTTTCCAAGGATCTGATGAAGAAGTACGAGATTCCAACTTGTCATTATGAAACATTCCATTCACCGGAGGAGGCTCTGCTTTATCTGGGAAACTGTCAGTTTCCAGTGGTGATCAAGGCAGACGGACTGGCTCTTGGCAAAGGTGTTCTGATCTGTCAGACACTGGAGGAGGCAGAAGCTGGTATTGCTGCATTGATGCTGGACAAGCAGTTTGGCGATGCCGGTGATACAGTAGTCATTGAGGATTTTATGACCGGAAGAGAGGCATCTGTTCTTTGTTTCTGTGATGGAACCCATATTAAGCCGATGACCAGTGCACAGGATCACAAGCGTGCCAAGGATGGTGACCAGGGGTTGAACACAGGGGGTATGGGAACTTTTTCTCCAAGTCCGTTCTATACAGAAGAGATTCAGAAGTTCTGTGAGGAAAAAATCTACCAGCCTACTATGGATGCCATGAAGGCGGAAGGCAGAGACTTTGTTGGTATTCTTTTTGTCGGTCTGATGATGACAGAGGATGGTCCAAAGGTATTGGAATATAATGCCCGTTTTGGAGACCCGGAGGCACAGGTCGTTCTTCCGAGAATGAAAAATGATATCATTGATGTGATTGATGCCTGCATTGATGGCAAGCTGGACGAGATAGACCTGCAGTTTGAGGATAATGCAGCTGTCTGCGTAGTACTGGCATCTGATGGCTATCCAGAGCACTATGAGAAAGGGAAGCTGATTTCCGGACTGGAGAATTTTGAGGACAAGGATGGCTATTATGTCTTCCATGCCGGTACCAAAAGGACAGAAGAAGGGATCGTCACTAATGGAGGCCGTGTACTTGGTGTCACTGCAAAGGGAAAAGACCTGAAGGAAGCAAGAGCAAATGCTTACCAGGCAACAGAATGGATTTCCTTTGAAAATAAATATATGCGCCATGATATTGGAAAAGCTATTGATGAAACGGTGTAAAGTAAAGGTAATAGCATTAATATAATAAATTCAAATAGGAGGATGTGAAATGTATTCATTTGCAGAAGTGGAAAACTTTGATCCTGCTCTTGCCAAGGCAATGGCAGACGAAACAGGAAGACAGCGGGAAAATATCGAGCTGATCGCTTCCGAAAATCTGGTTAGCAAGGCTGTTATGGCAGCTATGGGAAGCACCCTGACCAACAAATACGCAGAGGGTTATCCTGGAAAGAGATATTATGGCGGATGCGAATATGTTGACGTTGTCGAGGATCTGGCACGCGATCGTGCTATGGAGTTGTTTGGCTGTACTTATGCCAATGTTCAGCCTCATTCCGGTGCCCAGGCAAATATGACTGTATTTTTTGCCCTGATGAATCCGGGAGATACCTTTATGGGAATGAACCTGGATCATGGCGGACATTTAACACATGGCAGCCCTGTTAATCTTTCCGGTAAGTATTTTAACTGTGTTCCTTACGGTGTCAATGATAACGGTGTGATTGATTATGACGAAGTAGAGAAAATTGCAAAGGAATGTAAGCCAAAGGTAATCGTGGCAGGAGCAAGTGCTTATGCCCGTAAGATTGATTTTAAGCGTTTCCGTGAAATTGCAGATTCCGTCGGGGCATATCTGATGGTAGATATGGCACACATTGCAGGACTGGTTGCTTCCGGTTATCATGAAAGCCCAATCCCATATGCGCATGTAACTACAACTACTACCCATAAGACACTTCGCGGACCTCGTGGCGGTATGATTCTTTCCAGCAAAGAATTTGCAGAGGAAGTGAAGTTGAATAAAGCATTATTCCCTGGAATCCAGGGAGGGCCTCTGATGCATGTGATCGCAGCAAAGGCTGTCTGCTTCAAGGAAGCACTGGACCCAAGCTTTAAGGAATATGGTAAGAATATCATTGATAATGCACAGGCTCTCTGCAAGGGTCTCCAGAACCGTGGATTTAAGATTGTATCTGACGGTACAGACAATCATCTGATGCTGGTTGATCTGGCAGCAAAGGGACTGACTGGTAAGGAAGTAGAGAAATGGCTGGATGAGGCACATATCACCTGTAATAAGAATACGATTCCAAATGACCCACAGTCTCCATTTGTAACAAGCGGTGTCCGTCTTGGTACAGCTGCTGTTACTACACGTGGATTTAAGACAGATGATATGGATCAGGTGGCTGAAGCGATTGCACTGATGGTAAACGACCCTCAGGCAAATAAAGCAAAGGCGATAGAAATCGTAAAGACATTGACTGACAAGTATCCGTTATATGAGTAATCATCCGGGGTGCCGGGGCTTTTACCCTGGTACCCCTTTGTCTTTGCGGAGAAACAAAAAATCAGAACAATAAAATGGAGGTAGCTATGTCGTTTAAGCAGAAATATTATGAGAATTTAGCGGAAAGTATCATTGAGAAGTTTAATTTGCGAGGAATTGAGGGATACTATTGTGCAGACCGCGAGGAAGCAAATGCCAAGGCAAAGCGTTTTCTCACTCCGGGATGCAGTGTGTCCTGGGGTGGCTCCATGACGATTCAGGAAGTAGGTCTTATTGATGATCTGAAAGAATCCGACTATACCATTTATGACAGGGCGGAGGCAGTTACTCCGGAAGAAAAGAAGGAAATGTTCAGCCGGATTGTTACATCAGATTTTTATTTTATGAGTTCGAATGCTATTACGCTCAATGGAGAACTGGTCAATATTGATGGTTCAGGCAACCGGGTGGCATGTCTTTGCCATGGCCCGGAGCATGTCATTATGATTGCGGGAATGAATAAAATAGTTCCAGACGTGAAAAGTGGAATTGCAAGAGTCCATAATATGGCGGCACCACCAAATGCATTGAGACTGGGGCTGGATACGCCTTGTGCGGAATATGGGAGATGCGCGGACTGTCTGTCCCAGGATTGTATCTGTGCCCAGACTGTAGTGACCCGTTACTCCCGTGTGCCAGGCAGATTAAAAGTGATTCTGGTGGGCGAAGAGCTGGGATACTAAAGAAAAGGGTGTCAGAAAGGAGAACCGGTATATGAATGATTGTGAATCAGAGGAAAGGGAGGGCTATATGGTGAAAATCGAAGTGAATGTAACGAAGATTGTAAAATATGTCTGTATTACAGGTGTTTTGATTGTCGGCTGTATTTTTGGAGAGAAGTGTTTTCGGGATTTTGTTGGATCCCGGTTTAAGGCTGACCATTCGTGATGGAAGATTGAAATCTGGAAATAGAATAGGAAGAGAGTATGAGTAAGGATTTGTTTATTGCGGAAAAACCCAGTGTAGCAAAGGAATTTGCCAGGACGCTGGGTGTATCCGGCAACGCGGGGCGGGGCTATCTGGAATCAGAGGCTTATGTGGTGACCTGGTGTGTCGGTCATCTGGTAACCATGAGCTATCCGGATGCCTATGACCCGGCTTTGAAAAAATGGTCTTTGCAGACGATACCATTTCTGCCGGACCATTTTCTGTATGAGCTGATACCAGATGTACAAAAGCAGTTTCAGATTGTGGAAGAACTTCTGAACCGTCAGGATATCGTAAGAATTTATGTCTGTACTGACTCTGGGCGGGAAGGAGAGTACATATACCGTCTGGTGGACCAGATGGCAAAGGTTCCTGCTGACAAGGAGAAGCGGCGTGTCTGGATCGATTCCCAGACGGAGGAAGAAATCCAGAGAGGAATCCGGGAAGCAAAGCCTCTGGAGGAATATGACAATCTGGCTTCCTCTGCCTATCTGCGGGCAAAAGAAGATTATCTGATGGGAATTAATTTTTCACGGGTATTGTCTTTAAAATACGGACAGACGGTAATGAATTACCGGAAAAGTGATAAATGGTCTGCTATTTCCGTGGGACGTGTCATGACCTGCGTACTGGGAATGGTGGTACGAAGAGAACGGGAAATCAGGAACTTTGTGAAGACACCGTTTTACCGTGTGCTGGGGCATTTTGACTATCAGGGACAGACCTTTGAGGGAGAATGGCGGAGCGTGGAGGGCTCTGAGTATTTCCAGTCACCAAAGCTCTATAAAGAAAATGGCTTTAAAGAGCGGGAAGATGCCGTGAAGCTTTGTGAACAGCTGGGGTATCCGAAGGAATCTGCACAGAATCTGTTTTCTGATGCTGTCAGCCAGCTGGCAATGGTAGAAAAGGTGGAACGCAAAAAGGAGAAAAAGAATCCTCCATTATTGTTTAATCTGGCAGAACTGCAAAATGTCTGTTCCAAACTGTTTAAAATCAGCCCGGATGAAACACTGAAAATTGTACAGGAATTGTATGAGAAAAAACTGGTGACTTATCCCAGAACCGATGCCAGAGTTCTTTCTACAGCCGTTTCCAAAGAGATACAAAAGAACATCGGCGGTCTTCGGAATTATCCGATTGTAGAGGAAATTGCCCGGAAAATATTGGAAGAGGGCAGTTATCAAGCAATTGCTAAAACAAGATACTGCAATGATAAGCAGATTACTGACCACTATGCTATTATTCCTACTGGTCAGGGGTTTGGAGCATTAAGCAGTGTCAGTATGACGGCACAAAGAGTTTATGAGGTGATCGTCCGAAGGTTTTTGTGTATCTTTTATCCGCCGGCAGAGTACCAGAAGATCAGTCTGACAGCCCTTCGTCAGCCGGAACGGTTCTTTGCGTCTTTTAAAATTCTGGTAAATCAGGGATATCTGGAGATTGCCACTGCCTCCTTTGCGATCAAAAAGAGTTCACAGACGGAAAACGAAGAGGAAACCTTTGACCAGTCACTGATCGAGCTGATGAAAAAAATCAAAAAGGGAACGCAGATTACGCTTTCTACGCTGGAAATCAAAGAGGGGGAGACGTCACCGCCGAAACGGTATAATTCCGGTTCTATTATTCTTGCCATGGAAAACGCAGGACAGCTGATAGAAGATGAAGAGCTTCGTTCCCAGATTAAAGGAAGTGGCATTGGTACCAGTGCAACCCGCGCTGAGATACTCAGTAAGCTGGTAAAGATCAAATATCTGAAGCTCAATAAAAAGACACAGATCATCACTCCGGAACTGTTGGGGGAGATGGTGTATGATGTGGTGGATTCCTCTATCCGTTCTCTTTTGAATCCGGAGTTGACTGCAAGCTGGGAAAAGGGGCTGACTTATGTGGCAGAGGGAAGTATTACCGAGGAAGAATATATGAAGAAGCTGGAGGATTTTATCACCAGCCGGGTGAATGGAGTCAAGCAGCTGAATAACCAGGGGATGCTTCGGGCAAAATTCAACGAAGCAGCGGTCTATTATAAAAATTGTGGCGCAGATGATGCGAGCGGGAAAGGAGCAAAAAATGTACGAAAAATTAAAAAATAAAAATTTGTTTCAAATGGATGAGACCATTGCCTGTGAAATTTTTGAGGGAGTGGATTTTCCATGGGAGGTTCTGCCCAGGATCAAAGATTTTATCCTGGTGCTTGGGCATACTTTAAGCTTGGAGGAGTATGAAAAAAGAGGAGAGGATATCTGGGTTGCCAAATCGGCAAAGATAGCACCTACCGTTTCTTTAAATGGTCCATGTATCATTGGGAAGCATGCAGAAATCCGTCAATGTGCCTTTATCCGTGGCAATGCCATTGTAGGAGAAAATTGTGTGGTAGGGAATTCTACGGAGCTGAAGAATGTCATATTATTTAATAATGTACAAGTGCCTCATTATAATTATGTGGGTGATTCCATTTTGGGATACAAATCCCATATGGGTGCCGGTTCTATTACGTCTAATGTAAAGTCAGATAAAACACAGGTAACGATCCGTTATGAGGGGGATACGATTGAAACCGGATTGAAAAAAATGGGTGCCATTCTGGGCAACTATGTGGAGGTGGGCTGCAACAGTGTGCTGAATCCGGGAACTATCATCGGAAGCAATACCAATGTATACCCGCTTTCCATGGTGCGTGGCTATGTACCAAAAGGTAGTATATACAAAAAACAGGGGGAAATCGTAGAAAAATATCTGTAATCTTTTTTTGGTCTTTTTTGTCAAAAAGTGTAGACTAAATGGACAAATTGTGCGAAAATAGTGCTAGAACTGCGGATATGACGCAGATAATAAGCATATTGAAAGGAGTATGAACATGATTTATTCACAGGAAGTAGAAAACATGTGCCCGGTTGCTCAGGGGGTGAATCACGGTTGTGCACCAATTCCAGAAGAAGCAAAATGGGTTAAGGCAAAAGAAGTAAAGGATATCTCTGGCTTTACACATGGTGTAGGCTGGTGTGCACCACAGCAGGGTGCCTGCAAGCTGAGCCTGAATGTAAAGGAAGGTATCATTCAGGAAGCATTAGTTGAGACAATCGGATGTTCTGGTATGACTCATTCTGCAGCGATGGCTGCTGAGATTCTTCCGGGACGTACTGTTATGGAAGCGTTAAATACTGACTTAGTCTGTGATGCTATCAATACAGCTATGAGAGAGCTGTTCTTACAGATTGTATATGGTCGTTCTCAGTCTGCATTCTCTGAGGATGGACTTCCGGTAGGTGCTGGTCTTGAGGATTTAGGAAAGGGACTTCGTTCTCAGGTTGGTACAATGTATGGTACCTTAAAGAAAGGTCCTCGTTACCTGGAGATGGCGGAAGGTTATGTTACAGCAATCGCTCTGGACGCAGATGACCTGATCATTGGTTATAAGTTCGTTAGCCTTGGAAAGATGACTGACTTCATCAAAAAGGGTGATGATCCAAACACAGCATGGGAAAAGGCTTGTGGTCAGTATGGCCGTGTTGATGATGCTGTTAAGCTGATCGATCCTAGAACAGATAAAGAAATCGAGAAATAAGAGAAAAGGAGGCAAACGAATCATGGCATTATTTGAATCATATGAAAGAAGAATAGATAAAATCAATAGCGTATTAAACAGCTATGGTATTGCTTCTATTGAAGAAGCTGAAAAAATCACAAAGGATGCTGGCCTGAATGTATATGATCAGGTAAAGGGCATTCAGCCAATCTGTTTCGAGAATGCTTGCTGGGCTTATACCGTAGGTGCAGCTATTGCGATCAAGAAGGATTGTCGTCGTGCAGCAGATGCAGCTGCAGCAATTGGTGAAGGTTTACAGGCATTCTGTATTCCAGGTTCCGTTGCAGATACCCGTAAGGTAGGTTTGGGACATGGTAACTTAGGAAAGATGCTTCTGGAAGAAGAGACGGAGTGTTTCTGTTTTCTGGCTGGTCATGAGTCCTTCGCAGCAGCAGAGGGTGCCATCGGTATCGCAGAGAAGGCAAACAAGGTTCGTCAGAAACCTCTTCGCGTTATCCTGAATGGTCTTGGAAAGGATGCAGCACAGATCATCTCCCGTATCAATGGATTTACCTTTGTTGAGACAGAGTATGACCCATACACAAATACTGTAAAAGAAGTATTCCGTAAGTCTTATTCTGAGGGACTTCGTGCAAAGGTAAACTGCTACGGTGCAAACGATGTTTGTGAAGGTGTTGCTATCATGCATAAGGAAGGTGTAGATGTTTCTATTACAGGTAACTCTACCAACCCAACCCGTTTCCAGCATCCGGTAGCTGGTACATACAAAAAAGAATGTATCGAGCAGGGTAAGAAGTACTTCTCGGTAGCTTCTGGTGGAGGTACAGGACGTACGCTTCATCCGGATAACATGGCAGCTGGTCCTGCTTCCTATGGTATGACAGATACACTTGGTCGTATGCACAGTGATGCTCAGTTTGCTGGTTCTTCCTCTGTACCTGCCCATGTTGAGATGATGGGCCTGATCGGTGCTGGTAACAACCCAATGGTTGGTATGACTGTTGCAGTTGCTGTATCCATCGAGGAAGCTGCTAAGGCAGGTAAGTTCTAAAAATATTGAAATAACGTTGTTTATAAGTGATTAGGAGTGACTAAATGCAGGTCACTCCTATATTATTTCTACATTATTCCTACATTTGATGAATGATTTTTTGGGCACGATTCTAAATCTTGAAAACAGGAATGGATATTTCTTTGGGATTATGGTAATATATTATTATCAGAATTTTAGAAGGGGTGATGAACATGGCATTAGCAGAGGCTGTAAAAACAGTAGAACCTACTTATACAATCAATGATTCTATGAATGTCTTGTTAGGGAAACTTGATGAAGCCATTGACGATATGGAAAATGGCAGAGTTCAGACAATTGATGAAGCATGGAATGAAATTGACAGAGTATAGGGGTACAAATGGTAAAAAGATACAAAGTGGTAATAGCACAGAGTGGAAAAATGGATGTCATGAATAAGAAGCGGTATATTATTGAAAATTTTAGATATCGTGATTATGCTCAAAACTTTTCCGCTAAGATAAAGAAAGCTGCACAAAAATTGGATACATTGCCAACCGGCTATGGAACAACAGGTTTTCAATACCGGGGATATAACATCTATATGAAGCCAATTAGTAATCATTTATTGTTTTATACGGTAGATGAAGAAAACATGGTGGTAACTGTGCTTCGTGTATTGCAGGATGGCATGGATTGGGAGTACATAATTAAGCATTGGATTGAAAGTAACGCATAAGTGAAATGTAAATGCAAACTGTCTGGAAAGAGCAGAACATTGTGTTAAGAAGTGCTTCAGTGTAGGGTATTCCTACACTTTTTGGGATGAAATACCGTATTTCGGGCGTTTCACGTTGCGATTGAGGAAGCTGCTAAGGCAGGTAAATTTTAGGGAACATGTTAACTTCGCGTAAATAGAAAAGCAGCAAAGGACTTCTTAAATTCTGATGGGTTTGGGAAGTTCTTTTTGTTTAGCCGGATGTTGCAAAGCATGACAACGGCGGTTTGTATTTTATGATCATATGGTTTTCAGAATAGAACTGGCATTTAAAATCTTAACTATATCTTAACCGCCGGTTTTATATGACTATGCTATAATCGGGACTTGGAGGTAAATAATGAAAAAGTTTTATAGACATATTGTAAATGTGTATATTACAGTAATGTTATTAACTGCTTTTTTTGGAATCTGTTTACTATTGCAAAAGTTTTTTGATATTCAGCCTTTGATTCCTGCGATTTTTACACTGGCTGTATTTTTGATTTCAAAATTTACAACAGGATATCTGCAGGGAATCATCGCTTCTTTTATTAGTATTTTAGCGGTGAATTTTGCTTTTACGTTTCCATATTTTAAATTGCAGTTTACAATATCGGAGGATTTGATATCAGCAATTATCATGTTGGCAGTCACTATAACCACAAGTACAATGACGACCCAGATAAAAAAGCAGGAAAAAATGAGAGCAGAGATGGAAATGGAAAAGATGAGATCAAATCTCCTTCGTGCAGTTTCACATGATATACGGACTCCGCTAACGACGATATATGGGTCAAGTTCTACTTTGATTGAAAATTATGGAGAGTTACCGTTTGAACAAAAGCTGCAGCTTCTTAATGGAATCAAAGAGGACTCAGAATGGCTGATTGATATGGTAGAGAACCTGTTGTCAGTGACAAAAATTGATAATGTAAATGTTCGTTTGAAATTGATACCGACTCCACTGGAGGAGTTGATTGACACAGTTCTTGTCAAATTTAAAAAACGATATCCAGACCAAACTGTTGAAATAGATATACCAGAAGAATTCATAAGTATTCCGATGGATTCTATCCTTATTGGACAGGTTGTACTGAATCTGCTTGAAAATGCTGTACAGCATGCAAGTGGGATGACCAGATTGGCTCTAAAAGTATTTTTACAGGAGGGTGAGGCTGTTTTTGAAATATGTGATGATGGATGTGGTATTCCGAAGGATAAAATAAATAATCTTTTTAACGGATACATGGAAAGGAAGAATGAGAACGTTGACTGCCAGAAACACTGTATGGGGATTGGTCTTTATGTGTGTGCTTCCATAGTCAGGGCACATAATGGGAAAATTTCAGCAGAAAATAATAAAATGGGTGGAAGTTGTTTTAGATTTTCTTTGAAACTGGAGGAAGAAGATTGTGAACAATAAATATAAGATTTTGATTATTGAAGATGAATTAAATATTTCTAATTTTGTCAAGGCAAAACTGGATGCCAATGGGTTTCAGGTAGTAACTGCTTTTAGCGAAAAAGAAGGGATGATGATGTTCCTATCCCATTGTCCGGATTTGATTATTTTAGATCTGGGCTTACCTGATTTGGATGGTATGGAGTTTATCAGAGAAGTCAGGAAAAAATCAATTGTTCCAATTATTGTATTATCGGCACGTTCCAGTGAAAAAGATAAAGTGGATGCTTTGAATCTGGGGGCCAATGATTATATGACAAAGCCTTTTGGGACAGAGGAACTTATGGCAAGGATACGTTCTATATTCCGGAACCAGAATCAATTACTGGCAGCTGATAAGGAGTTGGAAGATTATTATGTGGTAAATGATCTGAGAATAGACTATAGACAGCGGAGGATATTTGTAGGCGATGAGGAAGTCAAACTGACGCGGACGGAATATAACATTGTTGCTTTTTTGTCACATAATTCAGGAAAAATCATAACATATGAGGAAATTATCAATTATATATGGAATTGGTCTGATGAAGGGAGTGTTAAGAAATTACAGGTCAATATAGCCAATATAAGAAGAAAATTGGGAGAAAAGCCGGGGCAAAGTTCTTATATATTCAATGAATTAGGGGTTGGGTACCGGATGGATTAAGAACCTATGACATAAAAAGATAAATTGCTTGCGAGGTTAAGAGGTGACTGAAAGTGCAGAATGAGAAAAATGGATTGCCAGAACGAATAGAACCATTGAAGAAAATACAGATGAATAAGATTTTGATGGATATCATCATAGTAAGTTATATTCACTGTAAAGATGGTAAGAAACGCGGATAATCAATCTTTCATATCGAGTAGAGAAAAGGAGTGAATTATTATGTTAGAACAGGTTTTGGCAATCATTGTTTTGGTCGTTTTGGTTTTCGGTGGTTTGGCGGGATGTATCGTAAAGCATTTTATGCACAGTCATGGTATCGATATAATGAATAATGAAGGAGGGGAAAAATAATGGATACTTACAAATTTTTGCTGGATTTAGCCCTTATTTTATTTAGTACAAAGATTCTTGGTCTCATAACCCGTAAATTTTATATGCCGCAGGTTGTCGGTGCATTGCTGGCAGGTCTGATCCTTGGACCAGGTATCTTAAATGTCATTTCACAGACTGATTTTATCAATCAATCTGCGGAAGTGGGTGTTGTTGTATTGATGTTCTGTGCGGGAATGGAAACAGATGTTAACGAACTGAAGAAATCAGGTAAAGCATCGCTTATTATTGCATTGATCGGAGTTTTTGTTCCGTTGGCAGGTGGATATATCACTGCCATGATCTTTGGTAAAATGGGACTGATCGAATCTGATGCCAGCAGTAGTATTTTCTTGCAGAACCTCTTTATCGGAGTCATTCTCACTGCGACTTCCGTAAGTATTACAGTGGAAACGCTGAAAGAGCTTGGAAAACTAAAGACCCGTGCGGGAAATGCGATTTTAGGTGCTGCTGTTATTGATGATATTCTGGGAATCATTGCACTGACCATTATTACAAGCCTCGCTGACAGCTCCATCAAAGTGTGGATTATCTTATTGAAGATTGTGGGGTTCTTTGTATTTGTTGCTGTAATCGGATTTCTGTTTTATAAATTTTTCTCCAAATGGAGTGACAAATCAGAGGTGGGATTGCAAAGACATGTAATTGTTTCACTTGTATTTTGTCTGCTCATGGCTTATGCTGCAGAAGCATTTTTTGGTGTAGCAGATATCACGGGTGCATATTTAGCCGGAATCGTAATATCATTGACACAAAAAGAAAAATATATCTCGTCACGTTTTAATACTCTTTCTTATCTGTATTTATCGCCGATATTTTTTGCCAGTATCGGACTGAAGGTGGTCCTGCCGAAAATGAGCTGCGCGATCATTGCATTTTCTGTCATTCTCACTATAGTAGCAATTTTGACGAAAGTGGTTGGATGTGGCTTGGGGGCAAAATTGTGCCGTTATACGAACCATGAGTCCATTCAGATAGGTGTCGGAATGATCTCCAGAGGAGAAGTGGCTTTGATCGTTGCAAATAAAGGAGCAGGTTTGGGACTGATGGGATCACAGTTGATGGGACCAATCGTAATTGTGGTTATCATTACAACAATTATTGCTCCAATCTTGTTAAAACCGGTATTTAAAATGGAATCGGAACTTCAGGAATAAATGATTTCAGATTGGAAATAAGGGAGTCCATCAGGGCTCCTTTTTTGTTAGATTTGAATCTCAAAAAGCTGTAATAATATTGGATATTTCGGATATTATTATTTTGTCATATGATTTTTTTTATGTTATGATAAACATATCTTGCACTAATGGAAGGTCAATGATATTTTAATGAGGGAGGATATGAAAATGAAGTACACAAACAATGTAATCAAAAGAAAAACAATAGCAATTTTTGCAGCACTCACATTGATGGCAGGGCTGCTTACCGGTTGTATGGGACAAAGCATGACAATCGGGATCAATGCAGATGGAAGCTGCAGTTACACTTTGAAATTTTTATATGAACAAAGTATGTATGATTCTTTGACTACAGCAGGAGATGGCAGTGCATCTGCTTTAAACTCGGGGGATTTCGAAAAGAAAACAGAGTCCATTAACAGTAAAACTTATTATACATTTACCAGAAATTTTTCCTTTGCAAATTTTGATGCAATGAAGGAGTTTCTTACAGATGACACATCTTACTATAAGGGGTTGACAACCGGTTCTAAGAACCCGGCATCTTATGAAAAAAGTGCATTTCAGGCACCATTTTCTTCTGTTGCACTGGATGGCTCTGACTTTACCGGTGTACTTTCACAGGAAAGCATGCTTGCCTCGGAGGCTGATAGTACGAATGATATCGGAGAAATCAAGAAATCTGATTTAAAAGGATATGACAGTGTCAATGCATATTATAAAGAGTTGGGATTGATTGTTGAAATTGCAGTAACACTGCCATCAGCAATTTCTGAAAGTAATGGAACGGTTTCTGGAAATACTGCCAGCTGGAATATTGAAAATCTGCCAGACGATGGAAAGCTGATTGCAGTGACAAAAGGAAATCCTATTACAGGAGACATCACAGCTCCAACAATCACCGGAGTGAAAAATAAAGGGCTATATAATAAGAAAGTAAACATTAAGGGAATTGATGATGTCTGCCTGAAGAAGTTTACTGTCAATGGCATTAGTTATGGAACAGACCATATTAGTATCGGCAAATTCGGAAAATATACGGTTATAGCTGCCGATGCAAACAACAACCAGACTACTGTTAAGTTCACTGTGGACACAAAAGCTCCAAAGATAAAGGGAATCAAGTACGGAAAGATTTCTAAAAAGGGGATTACGTTGCGGTTCTCTGATAATATGGGAGTCAGATCAGTTAAAATTAATGGGAAAAAGGCAGGGCTGAAAAAGGCAACCATTAAAAAAGCAGGAAAATATACCGTTAAAGTGACAGATATAGCAGGAAATGTTTCTGTATTGAAGTTTCAAATAAAGAAGAGATAATAGAGCAGAAGCGTCTGGTAAATCTTTTAAAACCATTTTGCCATCAGTTTAAGAGAACAGTATAAAAACTGTTCTCTTTTTTTACTTTGTTCTATTATAAGAATAATAGTTGGAAATGTGCATATTGAACAAAAGATAGATGATATAATGTCGAAAATTGACGAAAATATTGTATGAAATAACATACTTTTAATAAAGTATTAAAAAAATATTGCATAAAATAGACAAAAAAGTTACAATGTAGTCCATGACGATTGTCATATTTGTAACTGTCAACAATGAGAAAGCAAGACAGTAATGGTTTGGGGTGCTGTTTTATGTCTTGGGGTTTACGAAAGGAGAAAATTAGAATGAGATTACAAAAGAAGGTAGTAGCGGTGCTGCTATCAGCAGCTATGTTACTTACCGCAGGACCGATGGTTCCGACAAACGGAAGCAGAGTGTCTGCAGCAACAAAGAGTTTTAAAAACTTGAATCAGGCTGAAATTACAGATGCTATGGGAGCAGGCTGGAATCTGGGAAATCAGCTGGAAGCTGCCAATAGCGGCACACCTGGTGAAACAAACTGGGGGAATCCAGTGATTATGGAAGACCTGATCCTGGCAGTGAAAGATGCAGGGTTCAAATCCATACGAATTCCAGTATCTTATCTGAGTATGATTGGAAATGATTCAAATTATACAATTCAGTCCAGCTGGCTGGATCGTGTACAGGAAGTAGTAGATTTTTGTATTGACAATGATTTATATGCTATTGTAAATATGCATGGTGATGGTTACACAAGCATTTCCGGTGGATGGCTCCTTTGTGGCAATTCAAACCAGAGCCAGATCAAAGCAAAGTATGAGGCTTGCTGGAAACAGATTGCAGACCGTTTCAAGGATTATGATGAGCATTTGATCTTTGAATCCATGAATGAGGAGTTTGATGGAACTTATGGAACTCCAAATCCAACAGCTTATGCAAACATCAATGATTATAATCAGATCTTTGTAGATACTGTACGTAAGTCTGGTGGAAATAATGATAAGAGATGGTTGTTGATACCTGGCTGGAATACCAATATTGATTATACAGCTGGAGATTATGGATTCAAGCTTCCTTCTGACAATTATCTTTCTGATTCTATTTCTTCTGACGAGAAAAGAATTATGATATCCGTACATTATTATGACCCTTGGGATTTCTGTGGAACAGAAACTGGAGCAGTAACCCAGTGGGGCGATACCGTAACAGATTATTCCAAGGTAGCAGGCTGGGGAGATGAATCCTACATGATATCCCAGTTTAAAAAGATGCATGATAAGTTTGTCGCAAAGGGATATCCGGTGGTTATCGGTGAATACGGTTCGATTGATAAATCCAATTATGATTCTAACAATACAGCAAACCGCAAGGAATTTGCTTATAAGGTATGTTATTATTCAGAGCAGTATGGATTGATTCCGGTATACTGGGACAATGGATATAATGGTGAATATGGCTTTGGCCTTTTTGACCGCTATTCTTATAAAGTGACACAGCCTCAGATCATAGATGGTATCATGGAAGTATATGGCGGTACTGTAGAAGCAACAGCTACTGGAATTTCTTTAAACCAGAATAAACTGACGATTGGTGTTGGGGAAGGAAAGAAAGCAATCGCTGCTACTTTATCGCCAGCAGGATGCACGGATAAAATCACATGGAAATCAAGTGACGAGAATATTGCTACTGTTAATTCCAAGGGGGAAGTGACAGCAGTCAGTGTAGGTACCTGTATCATTACAGCAAAAACACCAAATGGTCACAGTGCAGAATGTGAAGTAACTGTTCCAAAACCATCTAAAATCAAGGCAAAACTGTATCTGTTAGAGACAGCCAACTGGCAGTCTGTGATCAGTGATGAGTCTGTTGATATTGATGCAGACGGAGGAGAGTATTCTCTGACTCTGAAAGCAACTGATGCACAGTTAAAGAATATCGGCTCTCTTTATATCCGTGATATCAGTGTAGGAGATGAGGAAGCTTCTGCATTTGACAAGGCAACCTTAAAAGTTGATTCCTTCGTATTAAATGGTAAAAAATACGAAATGAATCAGGATACCTTTACCTATGATGTTCAGGAAGAGGCATCGGATGATGGTCTGATCAATCCAATCTTCAATTTCTCCTTCATCAACGTGTGGGCAAATACCCATGTGAAGGATGTAACAGTGGAATCAGGAAATTATAAGGCATACTTCAATAATGCTTCTTACCAGACCGCTAATACATTGACAATGAACTTTTCTGTAACAGGTATCAATGGTTCCGCTGGAGAGGTAACGCCAACGGCAGAGCCGACAAAGGCACCAACACCAACGGTAGAACCAACAAAGGAACCAATACCAACCGTAGAGCCTACGAAGGAACCAACCGCAGAGCCAACAGAAGTTCCGACTGTAAAACCGACAGAAACTCCAGTCGTACAGCCGACAGAAACACCAGTAGGCCCACTGACAGAAAAGGTATTGGCAGAAAATTCAACAAAGTATGAAAGTAATGATGCAAGCTGGCTGACAGATGCAGAAGACAGTGACGTGATCACATTGACTTATACCTGTACAGAAGCATCACATAGTGGATGGGGTATCCTCGGCTGGGGAGCATCCGTCAACAGCAACTGGACAAATGGTACAAGTTATAATGCGGCAAGCAATGCTTCTGAGGAGATTACAGTTACCTGCACAGCAGCAGAGTTGAAAAAGAGCATGAATATCCAGCCGGGTTCCAATGTATCTTATATTTGTCTTTCTACCTGGAATGGAGGAAAAATTATTCGTCTTTCCATTGCAAATAAAGAAGCTGCAGTAGAGCCGACACCAACGGTAGAACCTACAAAGGAACCAACACCAACCGTAGAGCCTACTACAGAACCAGTACCAACGGTAGAACCTACAGAGGAACCAACGCCAACCGTAGCACCTACTACAGAGCCTACTACACCGCCTTCCGGGGAAGGAGATGAAGTTTCAGGTACTTTCAAAATGAACAGTGATTGGGGCAGCGGCGGACTCGGTACCATAGAGATTAAAAATACTACTGGTAGGACATTTACGGATGGCTGGACTGTTGAATTTACAGTAGACCGTGAAATCACAAGTATGTGGAGTGGAGAAATGGTAAGTCTTGGAAACGGACGTTATCAGGTATCTAATCCAGGATGGAGCAAGTATCTTGCAGCAGGGGATACAATCAAATTAGATTTCTCTGTTGGCAGCGGAAGTGCAACTCCAAGTATTTCGGATATTACCATTTATTAACAATAGAATATCTTCCTATATCATAATAAAAAAGCTTGTGCCAGTTGAATTTCATCAATTGGCGCAAGCTTTTCTGGTATCAGCAATTATATTTAATATATTAGTTTCCCTTAAACTTTGATTCACAGTAAATGCAACGATAAATCCGGTTATCCCTGTCTGTCAGTTTAAACTTGTGGGGAAGTTCCTGTTCAATGGAAGTAATACATCTTGGATTCTTACATTTGATAATGTTTGTGACAGTTTCCGGCAGGGAGAGCTTATGTTTTTCAACGATTTCCTCCTCTTTGATGATATTGATGGTAATGTTGTGATCCAGCACGCCAAGGACATTTAAATCGATGTCTAAAGCCCCTTCGATTTTAATGATATCCTTCTTACCCATCTTATTGCTTTTTGCATTTTTAATGATAGCAACAGAACAGTCCAGTTTTTCCAGGTTGAGATATTCATAAATTTTCATGGCACCGCCTGCCTGTATATGGTCGATAACGATACCTTGGTTTAAACCTCCGATATTTAACATGGCAAATCCACCTCCAATAATTTCATGATCAGTGCCATACGCACATAGACGCCCATCTGTGCCTGTTTAAAGTAAACTGCTCTTGGGTCGTTATCTACTTCTGTGGCAATTTCATTGACACGAGGAAGAGGATGAAGGATGTACATCTCTTTTTTTGCATACTGCATTTTTTGTTCCGTAAGGATAAAACTGTCTTTTAAGCGGATGTAATCCTCTTCGTTAAAGAAACGTTCCTTCTGGACACGGGTCATATACAGGATATCCAGATCTGGCATATTTTCTTCCAGCTTGTCCGTTTCCAGATATTCAATATTGCCGGCATCCAGAACCTCTTTTCGTAGATAACTTGGAATTTTTAATTCCTCTGGGGATATCAGCACAAACTTCACATTTGGATAGCGTACCATGGCATTGATCAGAGAATGTACGGTCCGTCCGAATTTCAGGTCGCCGCACATTCCGATGGTCATATTATCCAGACGGCCCATCAGTGTTTTGATGGTCAGAAGGTCTGTCAGTGTCTGGGTAGGGTGATTATGACCGCCATCTCCGGCATTGATCACAGGAATAGAAGAATGCATGGAGGCTACTGTCGGTGCTCCCTCTTTGGGATGTCTCATTGCACAGATATCTGCATAGCAGGAAATTACACGAATAGTATCTGCCACGCTTTCTCCTTTGGCGGCAGAGCTGGAATCAGCCGATGAAAAACCAAGTACCTGTCCCCCAAGATTAAGCATTGCCGATTCAAAGCTTAAACGGGTTCGTGTACTTGGTTCATAGAATAACGTCGCTAATTTTTTCCCATCACATACATGAGCATATTTTTGGGGATCATTCATAATATCCTGACCAAGAGAAAGAATTTCATCTAACTCTTCCAGGGATAGATCAAGTGGACTGATAAGATGTCGCATAATACCTCCTTTTTGTTCTGCTGTAACTGCAGGGACAATTAGTATAACGTAATCGAAGCGGTTATACTAGAAAATTTTCTTGCTACCTATTGTACTACAACTGGAATTTGATAGCAATATTCCCCTTGACTTTTTGTATGGTTTCTATAATAATATATTTTGTAGAAAGTTTTGTAAAATCTGTTATGTCCCGAAAAATGGGATGTTTTGGAAAAGATTTCTTGTTAGCTTTTACAAGGTGATGAATAGTTATTCAAATATAATGAATATTTATACATTACTTTTTAGAGAAAATGATATATTCCCAGGCAGAGTCCCTGTGGAAGAATGGAGGTTGAAATGATCAAGCTTTATGATAATGGTGTCTATCTGGTAAATGGCACAGAAATCATCGAAGACAATGGAGAAGCGGCAGCTGCCCTTCAGGCAAAATGCGGACAGGCACCTTCTAAAGAAGAGGCTGCCAGGGGTACTATGGCATATGGTATTCTGGAAGCGCATAATACATCCGGAAATATGAAGCAGCTTCAGGTGAAATTTGATAAGCTGACTTCTCATGATATTACTTTTGTAGGTATCATTCAGACAGCCCGTGCTTCAGGACTGGAAAAATTCCCGATTCCTTATGTACTGACCAATTGTCACAATAGTCTTTGTGCGGTAGGAGGTACTATTAATGAGGATGACCATATGTTTGGTCTGTCCTGTGCAAAGAAATACGGTGGTATCTATGTACCACCACATCAGGCAGTGATCCATCAGTATGCCCGTGAGATGCTGGCAGAGGGGGGCAAGATGATCCTTGGTTCCGACTCTCATACCCGTTATGGTGCACTGGGTACCATGGCTATGGGAGAAGGTGGTCCGGAACTGGTAAAGCAGTTACTTTCCCGTACGTATGATATCAATATGCCGGGCGTAGTTGCTGTTTATCTGACTGGTAAGCCTCAGAAAGGGGTTGGTCCTCAGGATATTGCATTGGCAATTATCGGTGCTGTTTTTGCGAATGGCTATGTAAATAATAAAGTAATGGAATTTGTTGGTGACGGAGTGGCAAATCTTTCCGCTGATTTCCGTATTGGTGTGGATGTAATGACAACCGAGACCACCTGTCTGTCTTCTATCTGGACAACAGATGACAAAATTAAGGAATTTTATGAGATTCATAAACGTCCAGAGGGTTATAAGGAAATGAAGCCGGCAGATGTGGCTTATTATGATGGCATGGTTTATGTGGATTTATCTGAAATTAAGCCGATGATCGCAATGCCGTTCCACCCAAGTAATGTTTATACCATAGAAGAATTAAATGCCAATCTGATGGATATTCTGGATGATGTGGAGAAAAAGGCATTAGTCAGTCTGGATAATAATAAAGTAAATTATACCTTAAAGGATAAGGTTCGTAACGGTAAGCTTTATGTAGAGCAGGGCGTTATTGCAGGCTGTGCCGGTGGCGGTTTTGAAAATGTCTGTGATGCAGCGGATATTCTTCGTGGCAAATTTATTGGTGCAGATGAATTTTCACTGAGTGTATACCCATCCAGCCAGCCGGTATTTATGGAACTGGTGAAGAATGGAACCATTGCAGATCTGATGCAGACCGGTGCTACTGTGCGTTCTGCCTTCTGTGGACCTTGCTTTGGTGCAGGAGATGTTCCTCCGAATAACGGTCTTTCTATCCGTCATTCTACCCGTAACTTCCCGAACCGTGAAGGTTCTAAGGTAAATAACGGACAGATTGCATCTGTTGCACTGATGGATGCCCGTTCGATTGCAGCTACTGCGGCAAATCAGGGCTACCTGACTTCAGCAATGGATATTGATGTTGAGTTCTCCAAACCAAAATATTTCTTTGACAGCAGTATTTATGAGAACCGTGTATATAACGGATGGGGCAATGAAAAGCCGGAAGAAGAAGTAAAATTTGGTCCGAATATAAAGGACTGGCCAGAAATGTCTGCATTAACTGACAATATGGTACTTAAGGTAGTGTCTGAGATTCATGATCCGGTCACTACTACGGATGAGCTGATTCCTTCCGGAGAGACGTCTTCTTTCCGTTCTAATCCATTGGGACTTGCTGAGTTTACCCTTTCCCGTAAGGATCCTGCTTATGTTGACAGAGCCAAGGAGGTTCAGGCGGCAGAGAAAGCAAGAATTGCCGGGGAAGATATTTTTGCAGCACTTCCAGAGGTGGAAAAGGTATTTGAAGCAATCAATACGAAATTTACTGTAGAGCCAAAGGAAACACAGATTGGTTCTACGATTTATGCAGTGAAGCCGGGTGACGGTTCTGCCCGCGAACAGGCAGCATCCTGTCAGAAGGTGCTTGGTGGCTTTGCCAATATTGCCAGTGAATATGCAACTAAAAGATACCGCTCCAATCTGATCAACTGGGGTATGCTTCCATTTATCTTTACAGATGAGCTGCCATTTGCTAATGGTGATTATCTCTTTATCAAGGATATCAAGAAGGCAATCCTGGAAAAGAGTGATACCATTAAGGCATATGTAGTAAATAAGGATATGAAGGAATTTGACCTGCATCTGGGTAACCTGACAGATGATGAGAGAGAAATCATTGAAAAAGGTTGTCTGATCAATTATTACCGTTCTCAGATGTAAAAGATATGAGTTCCATGATGATAGGATTGTTTTAAACGACAGGGGATTTTCGAAATATTCGAAAATCCCCTGTTTTTGCGTATTGTGAGAGTTTTTTGGCGATTTTTTTGTCGATTATGTATAGTTTTTGTTGGTCAGAATAGCAGATTACACAAAAAGAGAGGGCAGGGATTCTGTTTGTTTACTATGAATTTTGACGTTTTTTTGAAATCTTTAAAAAAAATTTATGGTGTATTCATATTGTTGCATAAGACAGAATTTGTTATTCTTTTTGCAGAGGGTGATGTATCTGATCTGTATTATTCAATTATCTGGTCAGCAGAGATGTCTTACGGAAAGTCTCCCGGTTGTTCCGTTCATGTCATTTCAGACAATAATCCATTATTTTACATTCTGCATTTGTCAGAATAGGTCAAATTTTTACCGCTATTGTACAAAGCAGAACCAACTCCCCATCAAAGGATACATCACTCTCCTTATATAGAGATTGTCTGTACTGTTGCCAAAAAACACCAAATCTATGAACGGTTTCGCGATTACCGGAAAAATGTATAGTAAGGATAGGAGTAGAAAGGGATTGAATGAGTAAAGTGAACTTAAATTATGAGAGGTTTCGTACGGAATTACAGCAAAGTTTGTATTGCAGACTTCCAGCAGGGATAGAACTGGCTATTTTTCCAGTGTTAAAAAATAATTCTCTTCATATGGATAGTCTGGTGATCTATCAGCAAGGAAACCAGATTTCTCCTAATTTCTATTTACAGGAATATTATGAGGAATACCGGGCAGGGAAGTGTGTGGAAGAATTATCGGAGGAGATTGTTCTCTGTTGGGAAAATTCCATGAATGCAAAGTGGAACACAGAGCTGGATTTATCCTATGAAAATTGCAGGGAACAGATTATCTACCGTCTAGTCTGTGCAAAAAGAAATCAGGAGTTATTGGAGGAGATTCCATATATTCCGTTTTTTGATCTGGCAGTGACTTTTTACTGTCTGGTAAGCCGGGATGAGGAGGGGATAGGAAGTATCCGCATCAGTAACCAGTTGATGGAAAAGTGGGGAGTGACAACCCGTATTTTGATGGAAGAAGCCAGTCAGAACACACCACGTATGTTTCCGGCACGTTGTGAGCCGATCAGCCAGATGTTGGAACAAATGTTATTCCGGACAGAAGAGTCAGTGGATGATAGAATGGAAGAACCTGTATCTGAACCGTATATTCTCACAAACAGCAATGGGATCAATGGTGCTGCAGCATGGCTGTATCCGGGACTGTTAGAGGAAAAGGCACAGTATTTTGGCTGCAGCCTGTATATTTTGCCAAGTAGTATCCATGAACTGTTGATATTGGCAGACGACAGAAGCATAGAAGAAGAGGCTCTGATCGCAATGGTCCGGCAGGTAAATACAGATTGCGTCAATGCAGAGGAATTTCTTTCAGATAACATATATTATTATGATAGAGAAAAAAAGGTAATCTGTATGATATCTGGAGATTCATCAGAATAATCGGAAAAGCAGAAAAAACAGACTTTACAAATCAAAACAGAAACGATATAATAAGACCTGTGCTGTTTGAAATCGTAAAAACGGCACAGATGCATCTATAGCTCAGTGGATAGAGCAATGGTTTCCGGAACCATGTTAGCGGGGGTTCGAGTCCCTCTAGATGCGTTAATGCTTTACACAGGGCTGCTTGCTTTGTGTTTGAAAGGATGTGCACGGTGTCATGCCATTAAAATACAAAAAGCTGGTAGTTTTGTTTTCACTGGGGATTATGTTAATTGGGCTGGGAACATTTTCTATGTTATCTCCCAATTTTCATTTTTCTTTTGGTTCTTCAAAGGATAATAATCTATCAGAGGCAGCAACCTTTGGTGCCATCAAGCCGATCGATGGAAAATCAAAAGCCGATATCCAATCCGAAATAGAAGATTTGATAACGGGATATTTTTTGGCAAAACAACAGGTTGACATGGATGCGATCGGACAATGTGTCAGTGATGTGAGCTATATTGATGAGAAAAAGCTTTTAGCAGATTCAGAATATATTGAAGAATACAAAAATATCCAGTGTATGATTCTGGATGGAGCCAAAGAAGGAGCATATAGAGTATACGTTTATTATGAAGTAAAGATTTATGATATTGATACCCTGGTTCCAGCTCTGAATGTGTTGTACGTAACGATGGATGAAGACAAGCAGTTCCGGATCTATTTTGGCACACTGGATTCTGAGGAGCAGAAATGTCTGAATGAACTGGACCAAAGTGAAGAAGTGAAGGATCTGGTTGCTACAGTACAGAACAGGTTTGAGAATGTTGTCAGTTCTGACAGTAAGGTACGTGAGTTTTATGAAATGTTAGAGAGTGTAGAGGAGGATTCCTCTGAGACAGAAGAAAATGAAAACATTGATCAGGAAGGTCAGACAGCTACAACAGCACCTAACTGATCAGAGGAATGTATAATGAAAAGTGATTCGGTATCTGCCGAATCGCTTTTTTCTCATAACATAGAAAAGCTATGCTAAGAAAATCAGTGGAAAGGAACTGGACGGATGAATCGTGAAAATAGCAGCCAGGAGGGCATACGAATCAATAAGTATTTAAGCGAAGCAGGGGTTTGTTCCAGAAGAGAGGGAGACCGGATGCTGGAACAGGGGAGGATTTGTATTGATGGGGTTCCTGCCAGACCGGGGATGCGTGTCTGTCCTGGACAAAGAGTCACGGTAGATGGAAAGAGTGTATCCAGAGAGGAAGAGGAGATTTATCTGGCATTTTATAAACCAAGAGGAATCGTTTGTACCACAGCGGATTCTGAGAATGGAGAAAAGATTGTCAATGTAATCGATTATATCGATTATCCCAAAAGAGTATATCCCGTCGGGCGGCTGGACCAGAATTCAGAGGGACTATTATTGCTGACCAATCAGGGTGAGGTGATGGAAAAAATATTGAGAAGCCGTTATGGACATGAAAAAGAATATTTTGTGCAGGTAAATCGAAAAATAACAGAAGAGTTTCTTCTGCAAATGGCAAAAGGAGTTCCTATTTTGGGTACTGTAACAAAGCCGTGTAAGGTGTGGAAAGAAGACGATTACAGTTTCCATATTATATTGACACAGGGATTAAACCGTCAGATCAGGCGGATGTGTGAATACTTTGATTATCGTGTTGTGATGCTGCGAAGAGACCGTGTTATGAACATCACTTTGGATGGAATGAGAAAAGGCCGTTATCGCAGACTGACAGAGGCGGAAATAATGGAATTAAAACGACAGATCATGGAGTGAAGCTTCATGATATCGGAAAGGATCATAATATCATGAATCAATTGGAGCGGATGAAAGAACTGGTGGAAAAATTAAATGAGGCAGCTGCTGTATATTATCAGGGCAGAGACGAGATCATGAGCAACTTTGAATATGATAAACTGTACGATGAACTGGCTGCCCTGGAGACAGAAACAGGAACGATACTTTCTGCCAGTCCTACACAGAAGGTAGGATATGAGGTGATCAGTGAACTTCCAAAGGAAACCCATGCAGCAGCAATGCTTTCGCTGGACAAAACAAAGGAAGTAGAACAGTTGGCAGCCTGGCTGGGAAACCAGAAAGGGTTATTATCCTGGAAAATGGATGGACTGACTATTGTTCTGACGTATGAGGGTGGGAAGCTTGTAAAAGCGGTTACCCGTGGAAATGGACAGGTAGGGGAGGTCATTACCAATAATGCCAAAACATTCCGGAATATACCTCTGTCGATTCCGTTTCAAGGACAGATGATATTGCGTGGAGAAGCAGTTATTTCTTATTCTGAGTTTGAAAAGATCAACCAGACACTGCCGGAGGAGGAACGTTACAAGAATCCCCGAAATCTTTGCAGTGGTTCTGTGCGTCAGTTAAATAATGAGATTACGGCCCGGAGAAATGTATCCTTTTTTGCCTTTGCACTGGTACAGGCAGATGGGGTGGATTTTAATAATTCCCAAAGAGAAAAGATGGAATTCATGCAAAAGCAGGGATTCGATGTAGTGGAATACCGGGAGGTCACAGCAGAATCTCTTCCGGACAGTGTACAGAAATTTGCAGAAAAGATTTCATCCAATGATTTTCCGTCCGACGGACTTGTCTTACTGATGGATGATATTTCTTATGGGGAATCTCTTGGACATACCTCGAAGTTTCCAAGAAACGCAATGGCATATAAATGGGCGGATGAGACGGCAGATACCCATCTGCTGGAAATGGAATGGAGTGCTTCCCGTACTGGTCTGATCAATCCGGTGGCTGTATTTGAGCCGGTAGAGCTGGAAGGGACTACCGTGAGCCGTGCCAGCGTTCACAATATCAGTATTGTAAAACAGCTGCAGCTTGGGATTGGTGATACCATTCAGGTCTATAAAGCAAATATGATCATACCTCAGATTGCAGAAAATCTCACCCGGAGCAGCCGGCTGGAAATTCCAAAAATCTGTCCGGTCTGTGGCAATCCTACCAAAATTCAGCGTGAAAATGATGTAGAGGTACTGCTGTGCGGCAATCCGGACTGCATCGCGAAAAAAATCAAATCTTTTACCCTGTTTGTCAGCAGGGATGCCATGAATATTGATGGTCTTTCTGAAGCAACCATAGAAAAACTCATTGCAAAGGGAATGATCCATGAACTGGCTGATCTGTTTAAGCTGTCCCGTTACCGGGAAGAAATTATCCAGATGGAGGGCTTTGGTGAAAAGTCCTATGAAAAGATGATTGCTGCGGCAGAATCGGCAAGAGAGACTACAGTAGCCCGTTTTCTGTATAGTCTGGGAATCCCTAATATCGGGCTGTCCAATGCGAAAATGATCTGCAGGGCGTTTGAGGACGATTTTCATAAAGTGCGCCATGCTGCAGTAGAAGATTTGGTGGAGATAGATGGAGTAGGGGAAGTGATTGCCCAGACCTTTGTAAAGTTTTTTGCATCAGCAAAGAATAATAAGATGGTGGATGACCTGTTGGAGCTTGTGACATTTCAAAAAACGGAGTCTTCACAGACAGAACAGGGCCTTTCGGGACAGGTATTTGTAATTACTGGTTCCCTGGAGCATTTTACCAACCGGAATGCATTCAAGGAGCGGATCGAAGAACTGGGAGGAAAGGTGACAGGAAGTGTCACTTCAAAAACCAGCTACCTGATCAACAATGACATTATGAGTAATTCCTCCAAAAACAAGAAGGCAAAGGAACTGAATGTTCCGATACTGACGGAGGAGGATGCCATCCAGCAGTTCCATCTTCTCTAAACAGGGAACTTGACAGATGAGTGAATATGCACAATAATAAACTGCATAAATAAAAAAGAAAAGAGGCGGTATTTATGCCAATAAAGGTCAAAAATAATCTTCCGGCAAAGAAGATTATGGAGAATGAAAATATATTTATGATGGATGAAAACCGTGCCATGATGCAGGATATTCGTCCTCTGCATATTGCTGTGCTGAATCTGATGCCATTAAAGGAGGATACAGAGGTCCAGCTGCTACGTAGTCTTTCTAACACTCCATTACAGATAGAGATCACCTTTCTGACAACGGCAAGCTATATTGGGAAGAATACACCGGCAAGCCATTTAAATGAATTTTATAAGACATTTGACGAAGTGAAACAATACAAATATGATGGACTGATCATCACCGGGGCACCGGTGGAACATATGGAATATGAAGAGGTACAATATTGGAAAGAACTGACCCAGATCATGGACTGGTCTAAGACCAACGTGACCTCTACTTTACATATCTGCTGGGGTGCACAGGCGGGACTGTATTATCATTATGGGATTCATAAGTATCTTTTGCCAAAGAAAATGTTTGGGGTATATGAACACCGGGTACATCACCGGAAAGTGCCTATTGTACGGGGATTTGACGATGTGTTTTATGCACCTCATTCCAGGCATACCGGTGTCTGTCATGAGGAGATTGCTGCCTGCGAGGCTTTGACTGTACTGGCGGATTCTAAAGAAGCAGGGGATTTACTGATCATTGCAGAGGATGGAAAGCAGATATTTGTGCTGGGACATCTGGAATATGACCGTCTTACTTTGGACACAGAATATAAAAGAGACCGGGCAAAAAATCTGCCGATCGATCTTCCGGTGAATTATTATCCAGAGGATGATGAGACCAAAAGACCATTGCTGCGCTGGCGTGGTGCTTCTAATGCCATGTATTCCAACTGGATCAATTATTATGTCTATCAGACAACACCGTATGATTTTATCAATACGGAGGAGATCATCGGGAAATAAATGGATCACTGTAATACATTTATGTCTGTTTTATATCCCGTACACTGATAATCCCCATCAGATACAGAAATCCGCAGTAACCAATACAGAGTAGTGTGGCGATTACTGCCAATGTCAAAATTGCATAACTGCCATGAAAACAGCTATTGATCCGGAAATAGCTGTTTTTTGCGACTACACCGAGTACCACCAGTGCCAGTGATGGAATCAGGAGCCAGTGCAGTGCGTCCAGACGGATGTAAGGATGGAGATAATAACCTTCCAGAATTACCATTACCAGCTGGCTGATCAGAAGTCCTACCAGATAGGCACGGATTCCATAAATCGGAACGGCAAATACCAGGATTGCAATTTTGACACCCAGACTGAGGATGGTGTAAAAAAACGTAACTTGCGTTTTTTCCATTCCGTTGATCACACTGGTCAGGGTAGTTCCCAGGTAGAGAAACGGGCAGAGCCAGGAAAGTACTGTAAGATAGCTTCCGGCATCTTCATTATGAAAGAATAAGATTCCCAGTTCTTTTCCAAACATCAGAAAAACACAGGTACAGAGCAGACCGATCAGAAGACAATATTTGATGGAAAGAGTGACGCTGTGACGGATCTTGTCAATATCCTTTCTGGCATGGGCATCTGCAATAGAAGGCAGAAGCATGACGGCAAAGGAATTGGTGATGGTGGACGGAAAGAAAATAAAGGACAGGCTCATCCCGGTCAGTATACCGTAGACACTTAATGCATAGGATGGACTGCATCCGTATCGTCTCAGCATAGCAGGAAGTAAAACAGATTCTACACTGTGAAGGAAGGAGACCAGAAGTTTGGTCACTGTCAGGGTCAGAGACAGCCAGAGCAGTGTACGGACTGCATGGGAAGAAGAAAACGTAGTTTTAAGATGGGAAATTTCGCTTTGTCCTGTTTTCTGTACTGACATCTTGTTTTTTTTATATCTTCGTGCCAGGGAGGAGTGATGGGAAAGCTGATAAATATTATAGAGATTGGAAGCAACTTCACCAGCTACCAGACCCCATACTGCAAAGCTGCAATTTAAATCGTCAGAGGCTCCGGCAGAAAATAAAAAGCTGAGAAGCATAACAAAAATCACACGGAAAATCTGTTCTACCATTTGTGTGACAGCAGGAACCTTTGCATCCTGGATGCCATAATAATATCCGTTGATGCATGCAGATACACAGCAAAAAGGAAACAGGAAAGAAAGAATGCGGAGATAAGGGGCAAGAGATGCCTCCATCACAAAATGGACTGCAATCCAGTCTGCCTGGGTATAAACCAGGAAACTTAGGGTTACCGCCAGAGACAGACCAAGAAGAATACCGATTGCCAGAATTTTACCAGGAGAGGTTTTTCTTCCTTTATTACTGCTTCCTGCTGCAATGACCTGGGAAATCGCAGTCTGGATGCCTGCGCCATATATGGTAAAGCAGATACCGTAGACAGGAAATACAAGCTGATAGATTCCAAGCATTTCTGCTCCCAGCAGATCTGCCAGATAGATTTTATAAAAAAAACCGATGATTTTCGTCAAAAATCCAGTTATAGATAAAATTAATGTTCCTTTTAATAATTTATGTCCAGAAAGTCCCATATACAGTCCTCTTTCTCTGGCTGTCAACACATCTTATGCCTGAAATGCGGAAACTATGACGAAAGACTGCATAGAATATATATCAGAAAATCACGAGTATAAGGGAAAAATGAAATGAGCTGGTTCAAAAATTGTTTCCCTGTGCTTGGAAAAGAGGACGAATCAGATGATATACCTTGATCATGCGGCTACTACGACAATGTATCCAGAAGCAATTCATAAGATGATTCCCTATTTTGGAAGACAGTTTTATAATCCCTCTGGTGGATACCAGGAGGGGGCTAATAACCATAAAGTAATTGAACAGGTGCGTCAGTCATTGGCAGAAAGCATTCATGCAGAGCCGGAGGAAATTTATTTTACCAGTGGCGGAACCGAATCGGATAACTGGGCGCTGGTCAATGCAGTGAGAAACTACCGGAAAAAAGGGCGTCATATCATTACTACCCAGATAGAGCATCATGCAATTATCCATACCTGCCAGTTTCTGGAAAGCCAGGGATATCAGGTGACATATCTTCCAGTAAACAGGGATGGAATTGTGGAGCTGAACACACTGAAATCTGCTATCCGGCCGGATACCATATTGATTTCTGTTATGTATGCAAACAATGAAATAGGAACAATCCAGCCGATACAACAAATAGGAGCAATTGCAAAAGAGAAGGGAATTTTGTTTCATACAGATGCTGTCCAGGTTTTTGGACATATTCCGATTGATGTGGAAAAGCAAAACATTGATTTAATGAGTGTCAGTGCTCATAAATTTGGTGGTCCAAAAGGAACAGGCTTTTTGTATGCCAATAAAAAAGTAAAGATTACTCCGCTCATTTTTGGAGGGAGCCAGGAGAGAAGACTGCGTGCAGGTACGGAAAATGTACCAGGAATCGTTGGAATGGGAGAGGCGGCACGATTATCAGAACGGTACCGGCAGAAACATTATGAAAAAGAGAAAGCAATGAGAGATTATCTGAGAGATAAAATCCTTTCAGAAATCCAGCTGGTACGGCTGAACGGTTCTTCCGAGGAACGCCTTCCGGGAAATTTAAATCTCAGTTTTCGGTATGTTGAAGGGCAGTCGCTGATCGTGATGTTGGAAATGAGAGGAATTTATGTTTCTGGCGGTTCTGCCTGCACTACTTCTGACCAGGGACCTTCCCATGTACTGACTGCACTTGGGCTTTCGGAAGAAATGGCGGGAAGTGCAGTGCGGATTACCATAGGTTATGAAAATACCATGGATGAGATGCACTATGTATTTCAGTGCATCCGGGACTGTGTTGCCGAGCTTCGGGAACTGTCCCCGGAGTATAAAAATCTTTATGCTGTACGATGAATAAAAATCTATGGTAATACAGAAAGGACTTTGCTGATTTCAGCATGGCAAAGTCCTTTTTGCAATCTTATAACTTGACATTATTTTTTTTTCTTCCTATAATGAGGAACAATCTATACATAGAAATGAGGATTATCATGGGAAAAGGAAAAGTAGTTGTGGGTATGTCCGGTGGAGTGGATTCTTCTGTAGCAGCGTATTTATTAAAGGAACAGGGGTATGAGGTGACCGGAGTGACTATGCTGACGCTCCTGGAGCAGACCGTTTCAGAAGGCTGCGGCAGTTCCCTGCTTGTGGAGGATGCCAGGACTGTGGCAAAGAGTCTGTCTATTCCCCATGATACTGTGGATTTTAGCAGGGAGTTCCAGTGCCATGTAATGGATTATTTTGTGGAAGAGTATCTATGCGGCAGGACGCCGAATCCTTGTAATGCCTGCAACCGCTATATTAAATGGCAGTCACTGCTGGCAAAGGCTGAGGAGCTTGGTGCAGACTACATTGCTACCGGTCATTATGCCAGAATTGACCATCTGGCAAATGGAAGAGTTGCCATCCGCAATTCTGTTACAGCACAGAAGGACCAGACTTATGCGCTGTACAATCTGACCCAGCAGCAGCTGTCTCATACACTGATGCCGGTAGGAGAGTATACAAAGGATGCGATACGGCAGATAGCAGAAAAAATCGGACTGAATGTTGCCTCCAAGCCGGACAGCCAGGACATCTGTTTTATTCCTGATCACGATTATGGCGGATTTATCCGGCGCCAGGGAAAATGTCTTCCGGGAGAAGGTGAATTTGTGGACAGGGAAGGTAGATTTCTCGGTAAAAATAAAGGGTATTACCAATATACGATCGGACAGAGAAAGGGCTTAAATCTTGCTATGGGACATCCTGTTTTTGTGACAGAAATCTGCCCGGAGACAAACCGGGTTGTGATTGGAGAGAGTGAAGAGTTGTTTCATAAAGGGGTATTGGTGGAGAAGATGAATTTTATGGCGTTGCCAGAACTGATGCCCGGACAGGAAGTAGAAGTGACTGCAAAGATACGATATAGCCATAAGGGAGCAAAAGCCCGCCTACGGATGCAGGAAGACGGGCTGGTGTCCTGTTGTTTTGATGAACCGCAGCGTGCTATGACACCGGGACAGGCATTGGTATGCTACCAGGGAGAATATGTAGCATGTGGCGGCACGATGGTCCGGGTAATGGATTGACACGATCCGGTCCATCGGTAGAAAATATCCCTGGGCTGGAACTATAAACGGATCATTTCCGGTTTGCGGTGATGAAATTCCGTGTAATAGGAAAAATTACAGGTGCGTAATAATTCCGGAACTTTGGCAAAATCATAGGCGAGATGCGCCGGCTGGTGTCCGTCTGAACCGATGGTGATGATTTCGCCGCCAAGTTCCCGATACCTCTTTAAAATCTCTTCGTGAGGATGAGGATGTCCCAGACCGTACTTGAGTCCGGATGTGTTTAATTCAATGCCTTTGCCAGATTCGATCAGGAGACGTAAGATTTCATCTATGATATCAAAAGAATCCTGCAGGCATTTTTTCATATATTCTTCGTTTTGAATGCCTTTGCTTCGGTATTCCTGCTGGGTTGGTGTGTAACGGATGATATAATCAATATGGCCATATACATCAAAATCAATGCCGGCTCGTATATTTTCCAGGGTAATCTCATAGAAACGGTCTATCCCCTGTTTTTCTGTCTTTCCCTCCCAATAAACAGGATAATAAGGGTCCTGATCATCTACCAGATGGGTAGAGCCGATCACAAAATCCAGGGGGAGAGAAGAAGTCAGTGAATTACATTTTTCTTTTATATCCGGTTTTAATCCCAGTTCAATTCCGCGGCGGATCTGTATCTGGGGATATTTATCTGCCAGTCTGTTTATTTCCAGAAGATATTCCTCCGTATCAAATAAGAAAGTCATTCCATTTCCCATATCCGGAAAATCATAATCCATATGGTCTGTGAAACAAACAGAAGAAAAGCCAGATTGGATAGCCTGCTTCAGCATTTCCTCCATAGGAGTGTCGCTGTCCGAAGAAAAACTGGTGTGTACGTGGTTGTCTGATGGAATCATTCTTCTACCTCCTGTAATCCGGATATATCCGGCGAAATCGTCATGGAATAATTGGTATAATATACTACAAATCCCGGTTTACTGCCATTCGGCTTTTTCACATGCTTCCGCTGGATATAATCAATTTCTACTTTTGTCTGTTCTCTTGCCTTGGAATACCATGCTGCAAGGCTTGCCGCTTCCTCAAAGACACGGTCGGGCAGTTCTTTTCCCTCTGTCTTTACGATGACGTGGGAGCCTGCCATTCCCTTGGCATGGAACCACCAGTCGCCGCCATTGGCAAAATGAAAGGTCAGTTCTTCATTCTGATAATTATTTCTTCCTACATAGATATGGAAACCATCAGAAGACAGATAGTGAAATGGCTTGCTTTTTTCCTGCCGTTTCCCCTTTTCTTTTCCGGCGTGCCGTTTCATATAGCCATAATCTGCCAGTTCCTGCTTAATGGAGGTGAGGTCAGATTCCTGTCTGGCGATATCCAGTGCATTGCTGATAGATTCCAGATGACGGATTTCTTCCTCTGTTTCTTTGATCTGGACAGAAAGAGCTTCAAAAGTCCGTTTCAACTTGGCGTATTTATCAAAATACCGTTTGGCATTTGCCATGACATCCATTGTGTCATCCAATGGGATTTTGACTTCCCTGCCTGTGTAATAATTTTCACAGGTGAGAGATTTTTCCCCTCCTGTAAGATGATAACCATAGGTAGTGATCAATTCCCCGTACACCTTGTATTTTTCTCTTTTTTCTGTATCTTTTAGCTGTTTTTCCTGCAGATCATATTTTTTCCGGTTCCGTTCCAGAGCAGTATTGGTAATGCGGCGCAGATCAAAAGATTTCTGACGGATGCGGGAATAGATTTCCTTTGCCTGGTAAAAGTCATACAGCATCTGGCTGACGCTGTTATAATTCCGGATTTCGTATGCAGAATCCTGTTGAAAAGAGGTCAGTGCGAGACTGGAAAATTCCATTGGCTCCTGATTCTTAAAAGCGATCATCGGCTGGAAGCTTTTCTGTTCCAGCTGGGAGCGCATCGTTTCAAAATTGCGGTACAAATGAAGCTTTTCCATCTCGGAAAGTTCACTGGTGCTTCCTCTGTCTGACAGGGAGGCGCGGTAGAGAAGCTCGTTTGCCATCAATGGGCTGAAACCGGTAAGGGAAGTATAAACAGCTTTGGCAGGGGGTAATGGTTTGGACAGCACCCTGTTGATGAAAGCTTCCTGTGTGATCAGATAAGGATTTTCTTTCTCCTGTGTGTTTGGGATAAAATAGTCTCTGCCTGGCAGTACTTCACGCACCGAACTGACCAGTAATGACACATGCTTGATGCTGTCGATGATCGTATTGTTTTCGTCACAGAAAATGATGTTACTGTGCTTTCCCATCAATTCAATATAGAGAAATTTCTGACAGAGATCCCCCATCTCGTTAAGATGTTCCAGCTCCATGCAGAGAACACGCTCCAGATCATATTGTTTTATTGATATAATGCGGCAGTTGTTCAGATGTTTTCTCAATACCATGCAGAAGACAGGTGCCGTCATCGGTGATGTTTTATTTTCTTCTGTCAGGTAGATCAGCGGAAGACTGGGATTGACAGAAATGACCAGTCTGTGCTGGGAACGGACAGTTTTTCCATCCTCCTCGGATTGCCTGCTCTGTTTTATCGTTAATAAAAGTTCATCCTTTTCCGGCTGGGCGATTTTTGTAATTCGTCCTCCTGCCAGGGTCCGCTGCAGTTCCTCTGCTACATTTGCAATGACAATGCCATCTAAAGCCATAGTGATACCTCCATAATGCCGCATGTTGTATTTCTATCGTAATCATTTTATAGATAAGGAACGATAATGTCAACGCACAGACAAAGGGGATGTGGGAAGAACACAGGAAAAGGGGGATACAGGAAAGGGCTGTTGCGAAAAAATCAGGAATATGCTAAGATTATTTATTGTGTTTATTTATGTTTTTACGAGAATAGAAGCCATGTGGCTGAGAGAAAGTGGGACAGTTACAAAAGAATTGGAGGATGAAAAAAGTGCTTCGTTTTATATATGTAATTGCAGGAAATCTCCATCGTGCCTGGATGATACCCACAATGGGATATTATGCCAGACATGATGAAAAGTACTCAGAAGAATTCCGCTATCAGTATGATCTGAAAGTGATACGTAAGATGATGAAAACAGGAAGGATACGGACGAATGCCTATGGTCAGGAAAATCTTCCGGTGGAGGGTGGATATGTGATGTTTTCCAACCATCAGGGAAAGTATGATGCCTTGGGAATCATGCATACACATAAAAAACCCTGTTCTGTGGTGATGGATGATGCACGTTCCCATGTTCCTCTGGTGAAACAGTTTATCGATCTGGTAAAGGGCAAACGGATGAAGCTGGATGATCTGCGTCAGGCAGCAGGTATCATAAAGGAAGTATCCCAGGAGGTAAAGCAGGGAAGGAAATTTATTATTTTTCCGGCTGGAGGATATAAACATCGCAATGGCAACTCAGTAGACCTTTTTAAGCCAGGCTGTTTTAAGAGTGCAATGAGGGCAAAGGCTCCGGTTGTTCCCGTTGCCATAGTAGATTCCTGGAAGGTTTTTGACCTGTGGTCTCTGCGCAGGATAAGGACCCAGGTATATTATTTGCAGCCACTCTATTATGAAGAGTATAAAAATATGAAATCCGTGGAGGTCTGCGATCTGATCTATCAACGGATCTGTCAGGCGGTAAAACTGGCAGAGATGGGACGGCCGGATCTGGCTGTCAAGTGTTAGTATCTTATTCTCAGCTTACCAGAAAAAGTTTGGAAAGCTGATGTATCCAGTATTTATAGTCAATTTTTTTGATATTTTTTTCTGCCGTCAGAGGAATTTCCAGAAAGGTGGTTCCATTGACGGCATATTTTTCATATCCCACAATGTCTCCCGCCCTTACCGGAGCATTTATTTTTTCTGGAAGTTCTTGATGAATGGTGATTCTATCGGAGGAGGTCAACAAGAGAGAAGGTGATGCTTCTTTGTTTCGTTTTACGGAAAGAGTACCCTGTTGACCGTCTGTTACAGACTGAATGATTTCACTTTGATTGATTGGAATGCTGACTGTTTCATATCCCTCAAATCCAAAGTCCATCAGTTTTTTGGTATCTGCCCATTTATATGACTTATTCGGTGGCCATCCACAGGCGAGAACAGAAGAGACCAGAGTGCGTCCGTCTCTCCGTGCGGCACCACAGAAACAGTAGCCGGCATTTCCGGTAAAGCCGGTTTTGATACCGATTGCTCCGGAATACTGTCCTAAAAAGGCATCGTGGTTATTGACAGTAAAGCTTCGTTTTCCGGTCTGCTCTTTGAAAGAATAGCTGGATGTGCCAATAATCTTTAGGAAATCCTCATTCTGTATAGCATAGCTGGCTATAAGGCATAACTCAGCGGCTGTTGTGTAATGTTCCTCATGGTCCAGGCCATTTGGCGTGACAAAATGGGTATTAGTACAGCCAAGATCCTGTGCCTTCTGGTTCATCAGTTCGGCAAAACCTTCTACGGAGCCACCTAGATGTTCGGCGATAGCCACCGCAGTGTCATTGTGGGATTCCAGCATTAGGGAGTAAAGTAAATCCTCTAGAAGATAGCTTTCTCCTTCTCTGATATTTAGCTGTACATCCGGCATGGAAGCAGCGTAAGAGGACACGGAAACAGTGTCAGAAAGATTTCCCTGTTCCAGAGCCAGGATGCAGGTCATGATTTTTGTGGTACTTGCCATGGGCATTTGTTTTTCTGCGTTTTTAGAACAGAGGATCCGTCCGCTGTCAGCATCCATAACACAATAGGCTTTTGCATAAAGAGAGGATGGAGTAGTGGCTGAAGAGCTGCAGCCCAGCTCTCTGGCAGAATATTGAATGTCTTCCGGATTGGTTCCTGAGGAGAGAGAGCTGTCTGGGATGATAGTTTCAGACTGGGTTTGCAGACAATGGCTGAGGGAAATATATAGCAGGAAGATACTGATACCAAATAAAATAATACTGATTCCTTTTTGCATGGCAACCTCGCTTGTCAACTCTGCATTTTGTTCTATACAGATATGTGACACAAACATGATTCATTCTTAATTATATGAAGCAGAAACGGAATCATTCTTTTTAATAGGATAAAATGCAAAAAATGGTTGCTATTTTGTGGTAAAAGAGATAAACTTACAATTGGTGTAAATTTGTTTTAATTATTACTATTATATAGGAGGGCTGAACATGAGTAACACAAATGCTTTGTCAGCGAAAGATCGTATTGCGACTTTGGTTGACGAAAACAGTTTTGTTGAAATCGGTGCAAATATTACCAAAAGAAGCACTGATTTTAACATGCAGGAAAAATCCGTACCGGCAGACGGAGTGATTACCGGATATGGATTGATCCAAAATAATCCTGTCTATATTTACAGTCAGGATGCGGCTGCACTGAATGGAACAATTGGTGAGATGCACGCAAAAAAAATCGCACATGTTTATGAATTGGCTATGAAAACCGGAGTTCCGGTTATTGGTCTGATTGATTGTGCCGGTATGCGTCTTCAGGAGGCTACCGATGCACTTGCTGGATTTGGAAAAATTTATAAGATGAAGGCAAAGGCTTCCGGTGTCGTTCCACAGATCAGTGCTATTTTTGGAAACTGCGGTGGCGGAGTAGCTGTTATGGCTGCTATGAGCGACTTCACCTTTATGGAGAAGGGAAATGCCAAACTGTTTGTCAATTCTCCAAATACATTAGACGGAAATTACACGGACAAGCTGGATACAGCATCCGCAGATTTCCAACAGACAGCATCTGTAGTTGATTTTGTCTGTGAGGGAGAGGTTGAAATGATCAACAGCGTAAGAGAACTGATTGCTATTCTTCCTGAAAACAACAACGATACTGCAGGCATGGAGGAATGCATGGATGATCTGAACCGTATGGTTCCTGACTTTGCTGCTGAAGTAAAAGACCCTGCTCTTGCGTTAGAGGATTTGGGCGACAATAATTTCTTCTTTGAGGTAAAGAAAGGATATGCCAGGGAAATGGTTACCGGATTTATCTGCCTGGATGGTCTGACAGTTGGCTGTGTGGCGAACCGTACTGCCGTTTTTGATGAGAATGGAAAAGAGGCTGAGACCTTTGAGGCACGTCTTACTTCCGCTGGCTGTGACAAGGCAGTATCTTTTATTCAGAAGTGTGATGCATTCAATATTCCAGTGCTTACATTAACCAATGTAGAAGGATTTGCTACATCTGTAGAAGAAGAGAAGACAATCGCTGCAAAGGCTGCCCGTCTTACCGCTGCTTTCGCAGAGTCAGATGTACCAAAGGTAAATCTCATTACCGGAAAGGCTTACGGCAGTGCATATATCTGCATGAACTCAAAGCATATCGGTGCAGATATGGTATTTGCTCTTCCGGAAGCACAGATTGGTATGATGGACGCTGATGTTGCTGCAAAGATCATGTATGCAGATGATAAGGATGCAGATCTTTCTGCAAAGGCTGCCCAGTTTGCAGCACAGTCCGGTACGGATGCAGCTGCAGCGAGAGGCTATATTGATTCTATCATTGCTCCTGAATCAGCTAGAAAACAGTTATTATTCGCATTTGAGATGCTTTTTACCAAAAGTGAGTATCCAATCGGCAAAAAGCATGGAACCATCTAAGTAAGGAGAGGCATATGAAAAAGAGATTTGTTTTACTTTTCTGCATCATATCCTGTGTTCTGATGGTGGCAGGCTGCAGCCTTGTAAGAGAAAATGAAAACTTCAATAAAAAGGAGTTGGAAACCCAGACAGACGAGTTTATTCAGAGCTGGTTTGCTGCGGATTTTAATGGCACCATTGAGGCATATCAGTCACAAATGGATGAAACAACCCTTGCCCAGTATCAGGAATATGCTGCATTACAGGAAAAATATAAAGGCGTAAAAGAAAAAATCAAGACTACATTTACCATTACGACAGATTCTGCCACAGTAAATGAAACCGTACTTTGTGAAAATGGGAAAAAGATGATCATCAGCCTTTCCTTTAACGAGGACGGAAGTATTCAGACAGATGATAGCGGTGTCTATGTTTTCAAATTTGATGAATATAAGACTCTTGGCCAGAAAATGGGAAAAGCTGGTCTGAATACGATTATGAGCATGGCGATCGTATTTGCTGTATTGATTTTTATTTCCCTGCTGATCAGTTGTTTTGTTATTTTTGGTAAAATCCAGAATAAGCAGACCAAAACGGAGAGCCAGCCGGTTGCTACACCAGTAGTACAGGCTGCTGTAGAGGAAGAAAACCTGGCAGATGATCTGGAGCTAGTTGCTGTCATTACCGCTGCAATCGCAGCTGCCACTGAGGCGGAAAGTACAGATGGACTGGTGGTCCGTTCGATTATCCGCAGATCATAGCATATACTTTTCACAATGATACGCGCAAAAAATGCGCAGAATGGAGGATAACATGAAAAATTATACAATTACTGTAAATGGAACTGTTTATGATGTTACTGTAGAAGAGGGTGGTGCCGGAGCGGCAGCTCCCGTGGCAGGTACACCAAAAGCTGCACCAAAGGCAGCACCAAAGGCAGCTGCACCAGCAGGTGGACAGGGCTCTGTTAAGGTAAATGCACCAATGCCTGGTAAAATTTTATCTGTAAAGGCTTCTGCCGGACAGGCTGTAAAGAAAGGAGACGTACTTCTGATTCTGGAAGCGATGAAGATGGAGAATGAAGTAGTTGCACCAGAAGATGGTACCGTAGCAAGTATTAATGTTGCAGCTGGTGATTCTGTAGAGGCAGGAGCAGTACTGGCGACTTTGAATTAATTTAGGAGGGAATTACTTTGGATTACATTATGACAACGCTGGAGAATCTGGCTGGTCAGACTGCATTTACCACGTTAACTCCTGGTAATTATCTGATGATTCTGGTCGGCTGTATCTTTCTCTATCTGGCGATTAAAAAAGAATATGAGCCGTTGCTGTTGCTTCCAATCGCATTTGGCATGATTCTGGTCAATATTTATCCGGATATCATGGCAAGTCCTGAGGATACATCCAATGGCGTAGGTGGATTATTACATTACTTTTATATTTTAGATGAGTGGAGTATCCTGCCTTCTTTGATTTTCTTAGGAGTAGGTGCCATGACCGATTTTGGTCCGCTGATTGCCAACCCGATGAGTTTCCTTCTGGGAGCGGCAGCCCAGTTTGGTATTTTCACCGCTTATCTGATCGCAATCTGGTGGGGCTTTAATGATAAGGCTGCCGCTGCGATTTCTATTATCGGTGGTGCTGACGGTCCTACTTCCATTTTCCTTTGTGGTAAGCTGAAGCAGACGGAATACATGGGCCCGATTGCTGTAGCGGCATATTCCTATATGTCTCTGGTGCCGATCATCCAGCCACCGATCATGAAGCTTCTTACTACGGAAAAGGAGCGTAAGATTAAGATGGAACAGCTTCGTCCGGTTTCCAAGCTGGAGAAGATTTTGTTCCCGATCATTGTTACTATTGTAGTTTGCCTGTTGTTGCCGACAACGGCACCTCTGGTAGGTATGCTGATGCTTGGTAACCTGTTTAGGGAATCCGGTGTAGTAAAGCAGCTTGCAGATACTGCTTCCAATGCTTTAATGTACATTGTTGTTATTCTGCTGGGTACTTCTGTAGGTGCTTCTACTTCAGCAGAGGCATTCCTGAGATTGGAGACATTAAAGATTGTCGGACTGGGACTGATTGCATTCTGCGTTGGTACTGCATCCGGTGTCCTGTTTGGTAAGCTGATGTGCTGGGCAACCAAGGGAAAGGTAAATCCACTGATTGGTTCTGCCGGTGTATCTGCCGTGCCTATGGCGGCACGTGTGTCACAGAAGGTTGGTGCCGAAGCGGATCCAACCAACTTCCTTCTGATGCATGCAATGGGTCCGAATGTTGCCGGTGTTATTGGTACCGCAGTTGCTGCTGGTGTATTTATGGCGATATTCGGCATATAAGATATGCTTCATCAGGTACTAATGAAATCGTATACTGGAAATTAACAAATTATTCTGCCGAATTTTATCTGGCAGAATGAAGGCAGGGCGAAGGATGAACTTTGCTCAGCAGGTTTGTGTCTGCGCTGCACACAGACCTGATATATACAAGAAGGCAGTGCAGAAATGAGGGAAATCATGGCAGAGATAGAGAAGAAACCTTTAAAAATCACAGAGACCATTCTCCGTGATGCGCATCAGTCTCTGATTGCAACCAGAATGACAACAGAGCAGATGCTTCCGATTATTGATAAGATGGATCAGGTGGGATACCATGCCGTTGAGTGCTGGGGTGGTGCTACCTTTGATGCTTCCCTGAGATTCTTAAAGGAGGATCCATGGGAGAGGCTTCGTAAATTAAAAGCTGGTTTTAAAAACACAAAGCTGCAGATGTTATTCCGTGGACAGAACATTCTGGGGTATAATCATTATGCTGATGATGTGGTAGAGTATTTTGTACAGAAATCCATTGCAAATGGTATTGATATCATTCGTATTTTTGACTGTCTGAATGATTTACGTAATCTGGAAACAGCAGTAAAGGCTGCTAACAAGGAAAATGGACATGCACAGATAGCTCTCTCCTATACGTTAGGTGATGCTTATACTCTGGATTACTGGAAGGATATGGCAAAGAGAATTGAAGATCTGGGCGCAAAATCTCTTTGTATCAAGGATATGGCAGGTCTTCTGGTCCCAGCAAAGGCTACCGAGCTGGTAACTGCATTGAAGGAATCCGTAGATATTCCAATTGACCTTCACACCCACTATACTTCTGGTGTGGCTTCTATGACTTATATGAAGGCGGTAGAGGCAGGATGTGATATTATTGATACAGCAATGTCACCATTCTCTATGGGAACCAGCCAGCCTGCTACAGAGGTTATGGTAGAGGCATTTAAGGACACTCCATATGATACTGGTCTGGATCAGAATAAGCTGGCAGAAATCGCAGAATACTTCCGTCCAATGCGTGAGGAAGCTCTGGAAAGCGGTCTGATGAATACCAAGGTGCTTGGTGTTAATATCAAGACTCTGATGTATCAGGTTCCAGGAGGAATGTTAAGTAACCTGGTATCCCAGTTAAAGGAAATGGGACAGGAGGATAAGTATGAACAGGTGCTGGAAGAGGTGCCTAGAGTTCGTAAGGACTTTGGTGAGCCGCCACTTGTTACTCCGTCTTCCCAGATCGTTGGTACACAGGCCGTATTGAATGTGGTATCCGGCGAGAGATATAAGATGGTGACAAAAGAGTCTAAGAAGCTTCTGTCTGGTGAGTTTGGTCAGACTGTTAAGCCATTTGACCCAGAGGTTCAGAAGAAGTGTATCGGCGATACCAAGCCAATCACCTGCCGTCCAGCAGATCTGATCAAGCCACAGCTGGCTGATCTGGAAAAGGAAATGGCTCAGTACAAACAGCAGGATGAGGATGTTCTTTCTTATGCATTGTTCCCACAGGTAGCTATGGAGTTCTTTAAATACCGTGAGGCACAGCAGCAGAAGGTAGATGCCACAGCAGCAGATACAGAGAATAAAGCGTATCCCGTTTAAGGATATTACAATTTTATGTTAGAAGAATGCGAAATCAGCATTCTGATATAAATCCTAAGAAAAACAAGAGAAAAGGATGGTCTGGCAATTTGATTTTTGCCAGACCATCCTTTTTTCCTGTTTAAGATCAGCATAGCCTCCTGTTTCAAATTCGAACCGTTGGGCTAGATAAAATGGTAGATGATAATAGCGATCAGAATACCAACGATACTTCCCAGAGTAATTTTTACGGAAAGACCAAAGGTGAGTACCATGATGCCTAAATTCAGTGTGAAAGGTTTGGTCAGACCAAATTTCTGCCCATAGTTCAGCCAGGACAGAAAAGATACACCTGATGTTGCCTGAGCGATAAAGCTGCCAATTACAATTCCTGCCAATAAAAGCAGAAACAGAGCCCAGTTATTTTTTCCAGCACCTCGTGCCATATGTATGCCTCCTTTTATGAAACTATTTTTCAACATACCTCATTATATAGAAAGTACATATGTTCGTCAAGTGTTCTGTTTTTCTTGGATTTTTTATAGTAAAAAATGGAACCTTTTACCATTCTTATTTGTCATAATATGTGTATATTATTTTTTACCAAGTAGATTCAAAAGAAAAAGACAAAAAATGCACTCTGGTAACGGAAAAAGAGAGGAAAAAGGTATGAAAAAGCACAAAAAAATGAAACAGACCAAACGGATCTTAACTATGGTACTGGCCAGTGCCATCTTGAGCACACTGGTACCGCCATCTTTTATCGAGACTGTCCATGCGGCAGTCATCCAGGAAACACAGGAAGAGGAGCCCTGGTATCAGATTAAAGGGAAAATCAATTCCTCCTGGGGTGGGCATATCGCAGGAGAGATCATCATAACAAACAGCAGCAATGTATCAGTCCAGGGATGGCAGATCGATTTCCCATGGGATGCCAAGATTACCAGCATGTGGAACGGGATTTGCCAACAGATAGGAAACTGGTACCTGATCAGCCCGATGGACTACAATACGACCCTTGCAGCAGGAGAAAGTGTTACC
>JAGAIR010000009.1 GCA_017626435.1 Lachnospiraceae bacterium
GTACACAAAAAGAGGAGAGCAGCAGCTCCCCTCCTGGAAATTCTGAGGTTATAGGTTGACAACATAGGCAAATGTGGTATAATCTTCAAAGAAGATGAGGTTCGGATACAGCACCGAATCCCTCACTATCCGGTGTTCATCCGAACACCTAAAAACTTCAGGATCGAAGTCAACAGAGTGGTTGTTGTCTGCATAGTTGTAGGCAATAACCACTTTTTTGTTGTACACATAAACAGAATGCACAAACACATCCATGAGCCTCTGCTTGAAATCAGGATCAGACACATCACCCTTTTTGAAGAGGTTGAGCCAGTACACAATATGATCCCTGGTGAGAGCAGGCTTTTGGATCTCTTCTTTGGCAATATGCACCTTCAGATCTTCAGCCTGGGCCTCCAATTCCATGAGCCTCTGTTTGGTGGTGGAGGTGATGATGCCCTGCTCAATGGCCTTCATAATGTTATTGATGGCCTTCTCTGTATCCTTCAGGGCAGAAATATGCTGCTCTAATCTCAAATTAACTGTATCCCTGGCCTGGATCTCCATCACACGATCTGCCAGGTATTCAATCACATCATCCTGAAGCACATCATTGATGGTATGATATACAACAAAATCCTCTAAATCATCCTTGCGGTATGTTTTCAGAGTGCATTTATCAGAGCCATGCTTCCGCTTCCGGGCCGCACATTTATAATATGAGTACCGGATCCCCTTCTTTCCATATCCGCATTCACCCACCAAAAGAGAGCCGCACTCCCCACAATATGCTTTGAGAGAAAGCAAATACTTCTCATCTGCTTTATAGGAAGAAGCCTGGCCAACACGTTTGTGGAAAGTAGCATGAACAGCATCCCACAATTCCTGGCTGATAATGGCAGGGATTGGAATTGGAATGCCATCATAGAAGCAGCGGCCAATATATTTCTCATTTCTGAGCATGGTGTATATACCATTCTTTGTGATCAAACCGCCTTTTCTGTTCTTAACTCCCATTTTTTCAAGATTTTCCAATATTTCAACAGCAGTGCATCCGGCTGCATAATTTTCAAAGACATAACGAACAACCCAGGCCTCTTTTTCTTCAACCTGGTACATTTTATCAACGATTTTATAACCATACGGAGCCTGGCCGCTGACAGCATAACCCTTCAGGGCACTCTCCCGGTGGCCTCTTTTCACTTTTTGTCTCAGATCAGCCACATAATACTCAGCAAGGCCCTCCATGAGGCTCTCCAAAATGATGCCTTCAGGCCCATCAGGTATGATTTCCTTTGCGTAAAGCAAGCGGATCCCATGCCTTTTCAGTTTAATCTTATTCAGGGCAATCTCTTCACGATCTCTCCCGAATCGGTCTATTTTCCAAACTATGATGGAATCAAACTGTTTTTTCTCCGCATCCCGGAGCATCCGGTTGAATTCCATTCTGTTCTCAAAATCAGAGCCGGAGATATGCCGATCCGCATATACATCCAAAACAGTGATACCATTTTCTTTTGCATAGGCCATGCAATCCCTCACCTGGCCCTCAATACTCTGATCCGTTTGCCGAGGGCCGGGAGAGTATCTTGCATATATAACTGCATTCATTGCAAAACCTCCTAAATGGGCATAAAAATGCCCGGAAACTGATTGAAAGCTCCGGGAGATAATGCTAAAATATATCTGCGACAATATACATGAGCATTCTCATGGGAGCCTGGGTGAAAACCTGGGCTTTTATTTTACATTTTGCCGGAAAATTTCTGCTCAACCAATTCTAAATTATGATCTGAAAGCTCAGATCTGTGCTTCATAATATCATCATAGGCCTTCCTGAATTGATTGCATTTGCCCTTTTCGGTTTTCATGCTATCTGCTTTGATGAGGGCATTGTTATAGCAGCGAACAATAAAAGATTCAATATTACTCTGCTTATAATCATTAAAGCGGCCAAGCATAACATAATCACCCATTTCAGAAAGAGTTTTCAGGAGCAGATCATATCTGCTGAAAAACACATCTGAATTTGTGGTGGTAGATATGAGCCTTGTGCAATCATCCACAATTCTCTTTCTATCATCAACAATCACATCCACATCAATCATGGGCTCATAATTAACAGAGGCCTTCTGATCGCATTTTCTTATATTCACAAAAGAAATTATACAATCATAAATCCAACCGATTCCAAAGAGGCCAAAGGTGAGCAGATAAAGAATGCCCATGCCGGTCTTTTTCTGAATAAACTTGTGAACACCGCACCATCCAAGAAGGAGGGTGATGATAAAGTTTGCCATGCAACTACCTCCTTTTTATGCCTCTTTTGCATTTTGTTCTGTGCCTTCTGTGGTATTCGAGGCAGATGAGCCCATGCTCTGTGCAGAATTGGAGATCTTTTTTATATATTGCTCTTCAGCTTCTTCCTTTGTAACTCTCCGGGCAGCAGATAATCTCTCTTTGAAATGTTGTATAAGCTGCTCACGAAGATCAGGATCAAGCTCAAAATAAGCCTTCAAAATATTCAATTCCAAATCTGTGGCACTGTGCTGCTTTGCAAATTCATCCAGGCTGAAAGTTTCTGCCTGCACTTCCATTTCTCCATTGCCATTCAGCAACCAATCCTCACTCACAGAAAACTCTTTGCAGATCAGTTTGATTAGGGAGAGTTTTTGCTCCGGCCTTGCCAGGGCATCCAATTCTATATTTTTAATAACAGATCGGCTCACTCCCAACCTCTCACCAAAGGCTTCCTGAGAGAGTTTGTGCTTTTTTCTCAAAAGCCTGATTCTCTCATGCATTTCCATATATGAACAACCTCCTTTGTGTTTCATGTGCTTTCAGTATATCTCTCAATTTTGGTTTAGTCAAGACAAAAAACGGAATAATATTTCAAAAAAGGATTGACAAGGACAATTTGCAGGGATATAATGGATTTACAAGGACAAAATGAACGAGCGAAAAGATTGATTAAGCCAAACGGAGGGATAAGCCATGAATAGAGCCGAATTTGAAAGCAGAGTTGAGAAGAGAAAAGGTTTTGCAATGAGCGTGACCGAAGCAGATTGGAAGATCATTGAGAAGGTGTACACCTTCCATCCTTCCATCAGCGAAACCAAAGGAAAAGAGCAGATTGCCGACCTCTACACAGAGTATGGCATGGGTATCATCAGAGATATGCTGCCAAGAGCTGAAGTGATGCAGAAGTTGGAGAATGAGCAGAGGAAGGCCAGGGCCGAGCTTGACAGAATCACCGCCCTGATCGAGGAAACAAGAGCAGGAGGTGAGATCTGATGGCAGCGGCAAAGATTGAAGCCTTTTGGGATCAGGATCTTTATGATAACAGCATTCTAATCATATCCAAAAAGAGAGGCAAGCTCAATATGGCAGAGGTTGAGGATTTCCTCAGATATGAGAAGAGTGGTGCCTTCCAGGGAAATTATGTACATATCATCCGGGCCGGTGAAGCAACTTGCGGAGTGGATTGGGGCTTTGAAGAGGAGCCGAAGGGTGATGAATGGGTGCTCTACCAGGTGGAAGAGCTTGAAAAGTGCCCGGTGTGCAGAAAACTCTCCCCACTCATGCAATATTGCCCGGAATGCGGCCATGAGCTGATTGCAAAAGCAGATGCAGAGAGGGGCATCCGATCTCAATCAAAGGCCATCCTGGATGCTATCATCAGAACCAACCTGGTGAATGCTCAGGATGAAGAGGGATGCCTGAGGATCCTGGATGGAATTTTGAAGGAGGTACTCAGATGAAAGAGAAGCAGAAGAACATTGAAGAAGCAGAAAAACTCCTTGAAGCCATGAAGCAGGAAACAGTGCACATGATCAAGAGCACTGGGAACCGGGAAACAAGAAAAGCATGGTATCACTCCCACCTGGGATCCATTGATTTTGCAAGACAGATGGGCCTCATCAGTGAAGAACGGAGGCGGCAGTTGTACAAAGAATTCAATGCAGAACTAAAGGAGGGGGAGAAATGACAGATAAGCAGAGAGAACTCCTGAAGAAGCTGCAAGCCCTGGCAGAGAGGGGCATTGGTGGTGAGAAGGAAACCGCTGAGAGAAAGCTGAAGCAACTCATTGAGAAATATGGTATTGAAGAGGCTGAGCTCTCAGAGGATAAGCTCATGGATTTTGAATTTAAGTACAAAGGAGAATGGGAAAGAAAACTCCTGAGGCAGATATTTTATAGGATGTTTGGAGCGGATTTCCGAAACAAAACCTATGTGTACAGATATGGCCAGGGCAGCAGATCCATATATGGCATAAACTGCACCCAGGCAGAGGGCCTGCAATTACAGATTGAATTTGATTTCTACAAAGGCCTTTATGAGGAAGAGTTGGAGCTCTTCAGGGATGCCTTCATACAGAAGCACCGCATATTTGATCCAAATGGTGGCTCAGATGGGAAGGAATACACCCAGGAAGAGATACAGAGAACTTTGAGAATGCAGCAGATGATGAGTGGAATGCAGGATAAGAGCCTCAATCCGCTCCTGGAAGCAAATTAGGAAGGAGATGAACAGTATGGCAGCAGTAGCAGAAGAGAAGAGAATGGATGTTGTATTGCCACAGTGTGAGAAGCCTATGGCGGTGGAGGTCATGGAGTTTTTAGGAGAATTGAGCCAGGGAGAGCAGAGAGATTTTATGAATTTCCTGCATGGTGCAAAGTTTGTTATGAACCTGAATGGAAAGCCGGCAAAAGAAGCCATTTAGATCAGGAGGCAGCAGGATGGGATACATAAATGTACAGCAGATCCCAAAATCCGAGGGCAACATGATTGGCAGCCTGCTTTTTACATCCATATCAGAGTATTTTGCAGATCCACAGCATCAGCAGGAATTTGAAGAATGGAAGAAGAGCCGGGCAGACAAGCCCAAAAGAGGGAAGGTGATTCCGCTGAAAAAATGAAAGGAGCAGATCTGAGAAATCTGCTCCTGGATATGCCCTAAAGTAGGACATACTAACACCTACAAATAGTATATCACTTTAGGGCTCAGAAGTCAATAAATATCCGCTAAAATCAAGGCTTTTTGAGCCTTCTTAATTGCTTGATAAGGATATTAAAGTTAGGGGTGATATGCAATTTGTATGTGAAGAAAATATTTGACCTGGGATGGGTGAAAGAGATCTCCAAATACTACCCAGGGAATTATGGAGCTCCCGGAGTGAAGAGGGGGCCAAGGAGAAAGAGAACACCGGAGGACATAGAGCGGCAGAATAAGACCAACAGAGAGAAGAAGGTGCAGCGGCTCATCCTGGCCAACTTCCATGAAGGAGATTGGCACCTGGTGCTGAAATACAAAAAGGAGCTGAGGCCGGGGAGCCTGGCTGAAGCCAAGAAGCAAGTGCAGAAGTTTTTGGCCGATATGAGGAAGGCCTATAAGAAAGCAGGGTATCAATTCAAATACATATATGTGACGGAGAGAGGAAAGCAGGGAGCCTGCCACCATCACCTGATCATAGAGGATATTACAGAGCCGGATCTGAACACCAAGAAGATGGTGCTGAAATTTTGGCAATATGGATCCAAGGCATTCATTCCTCTGTATGAGGATGGAGAATTTGAGAACCTGGCTGAGTACATAGTGAAGAAAGAAACCAAAGAGGAGGCTGAAGGCTGCACCTATTCCCGGAGCAGGAATTTGATTGTGCCGGAGCCTCAGAGAGAAATCATCCACAGAAAGAGATGGCAGAGAGAGCCAAGACCTGAAAAAGGTTGGTATATTGTGCCTGATTCCCTGGTGAATGGTGAGAATCCAGTAACCGGATACCCATATCAGCACTACACCATGCGAAAGATAGATTATGGAGGTGATTCAGGGTGAAAATTGAGGTGAGGATCTTCATTGAGAGCTCATGGAGAGGCCCATCAAAGAGAGATGGAGTAGCCATGTGGTTGGTGGAATGCATGAGGAATGGTGAACCGCACACCAGGCAGGGATTCATTCACCTGGAAAATGGCACAGAGGCCCAGGGATGTTTGATGGCCATGATCAATGCCTTCCACATACTCAAAAAACCATGCCAAGCCTCAGTATTTACTCAATGTGAGCACATTTTGAACACCATCCAAAATCACTGGCATATCCAGTGGCAGAAAAATGAATGGCACAATGCCAAGGGAAAGCCAGTGAAGAATGTGGAATTGTGGAAGATGCTGATGGAGAAAACCCTGCCTCATGCCTATGCAGTGCATAAAGGCCATCACGAATATGCAAATGTGATGCAGGCAGAAATAGAGAAGGAGATGGAAGCATGGAAGAGTACAGAGAAGTGAGGCAAAGAACCATCCAGGCGGTGATGGAAACAGTAAAAGGCCCGGAGGCAGCAGTGATGGAGATGGCAGAGAAGATTGCGGATGCGGTGATGGATGCCATTGCCGACAATTACCGGAGCATCACAGAGGTGCATTCCATTGTGGAGGCGGTGAGGGCCGGCCATAGGGTACAGATAGCATATGCGGATCCTGATGAGGATGATTTTATGGATCCATATGTGGTGAGGGCTTGTTGGTAGGAGGGAAGCATGGAAATTTTGAAAATGTTTATATTCTGTGCCGCATTTGCGTTGATGGCAGCAGGATTGATGAAATTTATCTCAAAGGAGGATAAGAAAGTGGAAAACAAAGAGAAGAATGTGGATAAGGTGGGCATGGAAAAGGTGTATGTGTGCTCACAGTATGGCACGAGAGGAAACAGAGAAACCAATTTGGAATTTGCAAAAGTGTTCTGCATGGCGGTGATCGAAGAGGGCAAGATCCCGATCTGCCCACACCTCTTCTATAGCCAGGTGCTCAATGATGATGTGGAATCACAGAGGGCAGCAGGCATGAGAATGGGATTAGAGCTCCTGGAAGATTGCTCTGAGCTGAGAATCTTCAGCAGATTATCTGACGGTATGAAGGGAGAGATCCTGAAGGCTGAGAAGTTGGGCATCCCGGTGACAATCGGCAATATGGCCTATATCTATTCAGATGATCAGGCAGCAGCCATTGTGCAGGAGATATGGCAGGATTTGGAGGAACTCTATGGCAAAGAGCATCATACAGAAGAGAACTGATCTGCTGAGCAGAGAGTGTTTTTTGTGCAGAGAGGAAGCTGACAAGATCGGGTATTTTGGAGAGCTGAAGCACACCGGGCTCCACAAGCATCATTTTGTGTTTGGAAGGTTCGGAGCCTTCAGGAAGAAGGCAGAAAAATATGGCCTTTGGGGCTATGTGTGCGAAGAGAGGCACCATGAGCATGGCCCGGAATCTCCTCACGATAATCAAGAGGTGAGAAAATACCTGACACAAGTGGCACAAAGAGCTTTTGAAGCAAAGTATGGCCATGAGCTGTGGATGCAGGAATTTGAAAAGAATTACCTGGATGAGGAGGTTGAATTTGATGAATAAGATGGTGGAAAGCATGACACAAGTGGATCTCTCTGAGATCAAGATCCCCATGGCGGTGATATATGACAGCCCAAAGGATTTCCCTGGAATGTATTTATGCAGAATATGGGAAGGTGCAGGCTGCCATCCGACCAACACAGCCATGCAGAAGAACTCCCTGGAAGCAATGAGAGAGGATCTTCAGGCAGCGGGATTTTCAATCAGATTTCCCAGGGCAGATGGTGATGATCCGGTGATCCTGGAAACCTGGATGAAGTAAGGAGTGGCACCATGAGAGTTGGATTGATTGATGTGGATAGCCACAACTTCCCGAATTTGCCATTGATGAAAATATCAGCATTCCACAAGGCAGCAGGAGATGCGGTGGAATTTGTGCAGTGGCAGCAGGAAGAAGGAAAAACTGTGAGTGCTATATATGACAGAGTATACATGAGCAAGATTTTCTCTGAATCAACAGAACCGGCCGGAGAGATCAGATGCCTGGATGTAAGAAGAGGAGGCGGTGGATATGATCTGAAGAATGCCCTGCCTGACGAGATGGAGCATATCTACCCTGATTATAGCCTATATCCTGAATTGACAAAGGATACTGCATATGGATGGCTCACAAGAGGCTGCCCAAGGTGCAATCACAGCTCATTTTGTATCACACCGGAAAAGGATGGCCGGAAATCGGTGAAGGTAGCAGATCTCTCAGAGTTTTGGGATGGGCAGAAGAACATCATTTTGTATGATCAGAACATTTTGGCCTGCCCGGATCGCATGGATCTATTGGAACAGTTGGCCGGATCCGGTGCATCTGTGGAATTTAATGGTGGTATGGATGTGAGATTTTTCAATGATGAAGTGGCAGAAGCTCTGAGAGGGATCAAGGTGAAAGATTATCATTTTGCATGGGATGATCCAAGAGAGAATTTGATGGATAAATTCAGAGAATTTGCTGAGAGCGGCCTGAAAAAGCCAAGGGATGTGGGTGTGTATGTGTTGGTGAATCATTGGAGCACTCATTTTGAGGATTTATACAGAATTTACACCCTCCGAGCCATGGGATTCATGCCATTTGTGATGATATATGACAAGCAGAAGTTTGTGGATTCCAAAGGCCATTGGCTGAAGGGGGTGGAAAAGATATACACCCGGCAGCAGTTGCAGCATTTTAAGACTTGCCAACATATGCAGAGATGGTGCGGAAATAGGAGATTGATCAAAACCACACCAAACTTTGAACAATATGAGAGATACAAAACATGGAAAGAGGCAGGAATGCCGGTGCCAGGATAGGAGGGATAGAAATGGCTCAATATTGCAGATATTGCAGTGATTTGGTAGTGGGTGATATTGCATACTGCACCACAAAGAAGAAAGAGATCCCGGAACACCTGGCCAAAACAACAAATTATTGCCCTCACTATGATTTCAACCCTATTGATGCCTTTGGTGAGAATGAGAAGGGATACCAACCCAGGAATGCCAAGGTGGTAGAGCAGCAGTGTGATGGGCAGATGGATATATCACAATTTTTAGGGGAGGCAAAGGATGGCCAAGAAGAAGAAACCGGTGGAGATCAACCGGAATAAATACAATCAGATCCGCAAGATGGATCACAGCACCATGGAGGAATGCATTGGTGGATATTATGAGCAGGGATTTGCAGCAGGGTACAAAATGGGCCAGGCGGCAGCAGGATCCTTCAATACCGGCCTTGCATTGGAGGCTATTGGCCAAATAAAAGGGATCGGCCCGGTGAAATTGGAGCAGATTCATTTGGCAATGGTGGCAGCAGGAGCAAAAGAAATGGCAGCAGGCAGCCAGGATGCCTGAGAACATAAGGAGGATAAGAAATGAATATCACAAGAAAGCGAACAGAGGAAACAAATTGGGATTGCATCAGAGCCCTGGTGAGATCGGGAGGCCTGAATGTAGGAGATGAGATTGCAGATGAGCTGCTCACCGGTGAGAAGATCACCTATGTGGTGGCCAACATCAGCCCGGAAGAGGTGTATTTCATCAGTAAGGATTGCCTGGATCAGAGAGTGCAGTGGAATGCAAGTGGCATGAATGCAGGAGGCTTCAAAGATTCTGATGTATGCAGATTCCTGAATGAAACAGTGTGGAATATGCTTCCTGAAGAGCTCAGAGAGGTGATCAGTGAGAGAGAATGCCTTCAGATCGTGGATGGAGAGGAGAGCAGATTCTCCCTGAAGCTGTGGCTGCCTTCAGAGTATGAAGTATTTGAAGATGATTGGGCCTCTGAAGTAAAAGAGGGGCAGCAGTTTGAAATCTTCAAGGATCCGAGAAACAGAATCAAAGGGGCCGGTGACGGAGGAGGCCGGGCCTACTGGTGGCTTTTGTCTGTGTGCAGCGGCTACTCTACCCCTGCCTGCACTGTCGCCAGCTATGGCTATGCCAGCAACATCAGTTGCTCCAACGCTCTTCGGGTGCCGGTCTGCTTCAGTATCAAAATCAAGGAATAATCAAAGACAATCCCACCCCATCCGGGGTGGGGAATCATAAAGGGATAAGCGAACAAATTTGAGGATAAGCCATGAGAATGAACGAAGCAGAGATTTGCAAGGAATACCGAGAGGCAAAGAATCCAAGGATGCAGATTGGGATCCTGGCAGATCTGAATGTATGTGAAAAAGAGGATATTTTGAGGATCCTGATCATAAATGGCCAGGATGTGACACCGGCAGGCCCAAAGAAACCAGGCCAAAAGGGAGATAAGGTGATACAGATGATATTTGCCCTCCTGGATGAAGTGGATCAAGAGGTGCTTGCAGCAGAAAAGAAGTACAAGGCCATTGCAGAATGCCTCAAACAATATGGAGGGAAATAATGAACCGAAAAGAAACAACAGCCTTCCTGGGAAGATTATTGGAGAGGGATCTCTCCGGCATAGGAAAACACTATGCAAAAGAGGTGACAGTGGACTATGGAAGCAGCACAGAGAAAAGGATTGATTTTCTGCAATTTAAGCCTCCATCCGGGATGTTTCAAAGCAGCATAGAAAAAGGCATTTTCATCTGCTATGAGATAAAGAGCTGCCCTCAGGATGTATACAGTGGGAATGGCCTGAACTTCCTGGGAGAACAGAATTACATAGTGACAACCATGGAAACATACAAGAAATTGCAACCGGATATGAGAGAGGGAAAGTTATGGGATCACATCAGAAACACCAACCCGGAAAGCAGCAAGTATTTTGGCATCATGGTAGCAGTGCCGGATGGCCGGAAAGATTATGAAGAATATGAGGATCCAACAAGCCTGGATGCAGATTGTGAATGGAAACTCAGGAAAATCATTCCATGCAATCCAGGGCCAAGAAAGAGAAGCATCACAGAGTTATTATTTTGCATGATAAGGAGTGGGAAATGATGAAATATTCACACGAACAGCAAGCAAAAGCAATGAGTGAGGCCGCCAAAAAGCTGAATTTAGATGCTCACATCACAATATTGCAATATAAAAAGGATTTGCACACATGGGCAGATAGAATCCTGGCAAGGTTTTTCAGGAAAGAAATGCCAATAAAGAGATCATATCTGTTCTGCGACAGCCTGGATGTGGATTTCTTTTTCACAGCAGATGGAGAGGCAGTATTCACATATGCAGGATATGCGGATCACAGAGATCTTGATGATGAAAAATTGATAAAAGCAATGCATATGGCAAAGCAGATGAGAGAAGAGATGCAGAAAATCATTGAGGAGGCAGCGGAATGAGAGAAGATGATCCGGTTTATTACAAAGTGCAGATGCAGAAGTTATTGAATAAAGCCAGGAAGAATGGCCTGGTGGTGGATGCCAGTGTATATGATGGCCCGAAAGAGCGAAGTGTGAAGGTGCTTTTTAGAGATCCGGCATCCAGTGAGTGTGCAGGAGCAACAATATTGAAAAAGAGGAGGAACTGAGATGCAGAGTGCAGTGAAACAGTTAAAAGAAGCAAAGAGATTCAACAAAATGGCAGCAGATCTGATTGTGATCATGCTCATCATCATGGGATTCATGGTGAGAGATATGAGATATTGGGCAGATCAGTATGAAGAGCTTGCAGGCAGATATGAAGTATTGTATGAGGAGCTGAAGGGCGGTGAACAGCAGTGAGCGGTAGCAGGAGAGAGTATCTGTGGAGAAAAAGGAGAAGAAGAGCCAGGAGAATCAGAAAGATCATCATGGTAGCAGTGGCCACAGTGGCTCTCTTCCTGAGTGTGGCGGTAATATCCTGGGCATTTGAAAGTAGAAAGCCAACAGAGGAAACCCAGGCAGCTCCAATGCCAACAATAACTCCAAAACCAACCACAGAGCCTCAATATGAGCCGGATCTGAGCAAGCCATCCCTGGATTGGGGTGCTGAAGATAGTTACCTACTGGCCAAGATTGCAATGGCAGAGGCAGAAGGTGAAGGGGTTGAGGGCAAGGCCATGGTGATCATGGTGGTGCTCAATCGTGTGTGGGCAGAAGGCTTCCCGGATAGCATTGAGGATGTGATCTTTGATTATAGCGAAGAGAAAGATATATACCAATTCAGCCCGGTGGCACCGGGAGGAAGATGGTGGACTACTGAGCCGGATGAAGAGTGCTATGAGGCACTGAGGATCATCATGGTGGAGAAGTGGGATGAGAGTGAAGGGGCCCTATATTTTGAGGCTACATACAACGGAGAGGACACCTGGCACTCTGAGAATTTGGAATATATCAAAACAGTGGGAAATCACAATTTTTACAAGTAGGAGGATAAGCAGATGGAAAGAATTTTTATAGGCGGCAGAGGATCCGGGAAAACAACCGGCCAAATTATAATGCTAATGTCAGAGGGCAATCCCGGATGTATGCAATTCCTGGCAGAGCTCATGCGAACCAAAGAAGGGCAGGAGGCAATGCTTGCCCTGGCAGAGTATGGGATCCTGGGCAGCAGGGCATATCAGTTGTGGAATGATTGCTGTGGAAGAGATACCGAGAAGGCAGTAGAGATCCTCTCCCTGGCCAAAGAGAAGAAAATCACCCATGAGGAGCTCTGTGAGCATATTGATCTGCCATATGGCAAACCATTTGACATTGAGGAGATCCGCAAGAGAGATCCGAAGCCGGAGGTGATGTGCCATAAGCTCAAAGTTGAGATGAATCCAATGATGAGAGGGCTCCCAGGAATGGAAAAGATGCAAATGGATAGAATGTATGGCCTTCTCATGGAGAGATTATTCAAAAATTCTGATGATATTGGCAAAACCTTCACTGTGACAGTGGAGAAAACCTTTGAGCATGGCCAAATGTATCTATTAGCAAGAAAAGAAGAGGTGAGAAAGCATGGAAAAGATAAAACTGTATAAGGGAATCCTGCATACTGCTGATTTTACTGAAGAAATGGCCAAGGCTGAAGATCAGAACTACTCAGAGGAGGAGATCAAGATCATCACAGACTATATGCAGGCCTGGGATGGTGCTCATGTAACACTGAGCAATCTGCTTCCTGAAGAGTATTCTGTGGTGGGTTGGCCACCCGAAGAGGATGAGAAGGTAAAAAATGCCATTTACCTCATGGAGCAGGATCCGGTATTTGGAATGTATGTGGATGATCGTGAGAGATTTGATGCAGATTGGGCAGCAGGAGAATGGGAGCCATCAGGATCCATTGTATTCTCACCGGCCATGGTGGAGATCATTGGAGAGTTAGGAGGCAAAGATGAGCAATAAGGAGGAATTGGCCAGGCTGATCCTGGAAAACCCGGAGCTCCCGGTGCTGTGCATGGTGGAATTTGAAATTGTGGCCGGAGATGATTGCCTCAGATGGGCTGCAAGCCTGGGAGAGTGTAAGATCCGGGAATACATATACCATGAGGATGGCATGAGTGAATCTGTGATCTTTTGGAGAGAGGATGAGGAGAAGTTGGTTGATATGCTTGCAGAGGATGCAGAAGATCACCCTGAGCTTTATCCATTAGGTGCAGATCCGCAAACAGCAACAGCCAGGGCAGCAGCATATGCAAATGCAAGAATGCTTGCAAAGGTGAAGGTGAGAAATCTCCCATGGAAGAGAGCTATTGTTGTGAATATTGATTTGCCGGAGGAGATATGAGAGCAGAGGAAGAATTTGAGGAAGTATATGCCAAATTCACTGGCAGCAGGCCCATATTAAAAATGCTGAATCACATTACCTCCGGGATCCCAAGGTGGAGGCTCCATATATTTGAGAGGGGCACTGCTCCGAATGGAGGAGATATGGAGCTCCTCTGCATAGAGAAGCCAACCAAAGAGGAATGCCTTCAGGAGGGCACAAGAAAGCTGAAAGAGAGGATAAAAGGTGAATAGAAGGCAGAAAAAGAAGCAATTCAAGAAGGTTTATGGAATGAACCCGAAACAATATGAGAAGTGGATGCAAAAACACTGGCCGGAGATCCTGAAGGAGAGAGCAAATGCCGGAGCTGAAGCAATCAGGGAAGGGCTGAAAGCATTTGGAGAGATGGCAGTGGAGGCCATGCACATATTCTCAGAGAGCCTGAGTGCCTGGGCAGAAGAGATCCAGGTGGCAGCAGGCTTCCAGGAAACAGATAATATGCTCAGAAAATCCAACCTATTGCCGGAGGGAGTTGAGAAGGAGCTCCTGAAGCATATTGGGATCCGCATGGATCGTTATGGATGGGCCTATGATTTTTATTATGATGAGGCTAATGATGAGTATTTTGTGGAGATTTTGCAGGAAGGAGGAGCAAAAGATGGAATTGATGAAGATGATTCTGCAAATGTTGGGCATGGGATGCCTGATTGTGGTGGTGTTGATCATACTGATCTTTCTGATTGCCTGCCTGGTAGCAGTTGTAAAAAGTCTGAGTGAGAAAAAATAAGGAGGAAGAGCACAATGTTTGATTTGGAAGGAATGAAAGAGCTTCAGAAGGAAGTTGGAGAGAACGCAAAAGCCCATGGATGGTGGGATGGAGAAGAGAGAACATTTGGAGAGTTGGTGGCATTGTGCCACAGTGAGCTATCAGAGGCCCTGGAAGAGCACAGAGATGGCCATGCACCTACTGAAACCTATTACAGAGAGGATGGAAAGCCTGAAGGCATTCCTGCTGAGCTTGCGGATGTTGTGATCAGGATCATGGATATGTGTGATCATTATGGAATTGACCTGGCAGCAGCCATTGCAGAGAAGCATGAATTTAACAAGAGCAGACCATACCGCCATGGAGGGAAAGTGATCTAATGGAAAATCTCACACTGGAAACAAAGAAGAGTATCATGGAGGATTTCTTCTGCCATTTCAGAGAAAGTGGCCTCCTGGAATATTTAGAGGCAGCGGGATTTTATGAGGCACCGGCATCAAAGGGGCACCATGGAGCCTATAAAGGGGCATTATTTGATCATAGCCTTCAGGTGGCATATGAGCTTATCGATCTCACAGAGAGATTAGGATTGAAGTGGGAGAGAAAAGAGAGCCCGGCTATTGTTGGAATGCTGCATGATTTGTGCAAGATTGATGCCTATATCCTGGTGCCGGATGAGGAGATTGTGGGTACACAGACACTCACCGGAGAAGATACGAAGGTGCCGATTGTTACCGGATACCATTATGAATGGAACCGGCAGCAGTTATTGGATGGCCATGGAGAGAAGAGCTGCATCCTGGCCCTCAGATATATGGATCTCACTGATGAGGAGCTCATGTGCATCAGATACCACATGGGAGCCTTTGAAGGAGAGAAAAAGTGGGATAAATACTCAGCAGCAGTGAAGAAGTATCCAAATGTATTATATACCCACACAGCAGATATGATTGCATCACAGATAAAAGGAGTTTGATGAGATGAAGAAAACAGTGGCTTTTGATTTTGATGGAGTGATTCACAGCTATACAAGCGGATGGCAGGGAGCTGATGTGGTGCCGGATCCACCGGTGCCTGGTATCAAGGAGAGTATTGAAGCCCTCAGGGCAGCAGGCTATGAGGTAGCAGTTGTTTCATCCAGGGCAAACACTGAAGAAGGATGTGCTGCAATCAACAATTTCCTGAAGGAGCATGAGATCATTGTGGATATGGTGACGGATAAGAAGCCACCGGCCCTGGTGTATGTGGATGATCGTGCAATCTGCTTTGATGGAAATGCAAAGAGCCTGATTGAGAAGATCATCAACTTCAGGCCGTGGAATGCAAAGGAGGTAAAGAAGTGAACAGTTGCGACTTTATAGGCCGGCTCACCAGGGATCCTGAGGTTAGGTATTCCCAGGGAGAAAAGCCGGTGTGTATAGCCAGGTTTACCCTGGCAGTGGATAAGCCAAAAGGAGATGGAGCATTTTATCTCACATTCAAGGCATTAGGGGCCAGGGGAGAATTTGCTGAGAAGCACCTGAGAAAAGGGCAACAGATCGGAGTGCATTCAAGAGCAGAATCCGGCTCATATGAAAAGGATGGAAGCAAGGTATATTTCACAGAGTTTTTGGTGGAGGGCTTCACATTCTGCGGAAAGAAAGAAGGGAACGGAAATGCCGGCCCGGCAGCAGGAGATAGCTTCATGGATATTCCTGATGGCTATGATGAGGAGCTGCCATTCAATTAGGAGGTGCAGAAGGTGACAAAGGAAGATTTGGAACAATTACACGATCTCAGGAAAGAGATCACTGAGCTTGAATATAAGATTGCCAGGCTGAGCAGCAGGGGCAGCAGGATTGTATCTGATAAGGTGCAGGCATCATCCAAAGAATTTCCATATGTGCAAACCACAGTGAAGATTGAAGGCATTGATTTTGCAGGAGATCAGAAAAGCAGAAGGCAGCTCCGGCAGAAGAGGATACTCCTTCAGCAGAGGAAGGATCAGGCTGAGGCATTAGAGCTCAGGATCACTCAGTACATCAATTCTATTCAAAACAGTGGAATCAGAAGGATGATCGAATATAAGTACATAGAGGGATATACCTGGGAGAAGATTGGAAGAATTTTCCATTGTGACCGGACAACAGCGGAAAAGAAGGTATCAAACTATCTGAGGGAGCACCCTGAAGAAAAATAAAACTTTCCCACATTTCCCATTTTTTTATGGTATATTGGTATCAGGTGAAAATTTGTTGGCTTATCCCCTTATGAATTGAATCCTGATGAGAGGCATCATGCGTTTGCATGGTGCCTTTTCATGTTGCAAAGGAGGATGAGAGATGGCAAACAACATACAAACGAAGATCAACAAGCTCCTGATGGCCCTGAGGCTGAAGGGGATTGTATACAAAGTGAATACTTCACAATATTACTCTGAGAAGAGGGAGAGAATATGCACAAAGATGATTTTGTGGGAGGATCACCCAAACAGAGATGGTGAGGTGTTTTATAGCAAGGTTGAGATGCTGAAATACCTGGCAGACCGGTGGAAGGAAGTGAATGAACATGGAGAAGCCAAGGATGAATGAATTGGCCAAGCTGATGAGCGAAAAGCAAAAGGCATTCTGTGATCATTATATTGCCACATTGAATGCCACAGAGGCCGCAAAATTGGCCGGATACTCTGAAAAAACAGCAAGAGCCATGGGAAGTGAGAACCTGACAAAACCATACATAAAAGAATATATAGATTTGCGGCTTGCAGAACTGGAAGAAAGCAGGGTGGCAGATGCCACAGAGGTGCTGCAATATCTCACAAGGGTGATGAGAGGAGAAGAGAAGGATCAATTTGATATGGATGCCTCCCTTCAGGATCGAACCAGGGCAGCAGAGCTCCTGGGTAAGAGATACCGGTTATTTGTTGATAAGCAGGAAATTGATGCAAAAGTGGAACCAATCACCATTGTGAATGACATTCCAAGGAGATCAGATGGAGGTTAGGCTCACAGATCTGATTGCTCCGCAATTTTATGATATTCATTGGGATATTTTGGATGGCAAACATACCCACTACAAACTGTATGGCGGCAGAGGATCCACAAAATCCTCATTTGTAAGCATTGAGATCATCATGGGAATGATGCAGGATCCTGATGCAAATGCAGCCTGCTTCAGGAAGGTTGGGAATACACTGGCAGAGAGTGTGTATGAGCAGCTCCTTTGGGCCATTGATGTCCTGGAAGTTGGGCACCTATGGAAGCAGAGTGTATCACCATTGAGGCTGACATATAAGCCCACCGGCCAAAGGATTGTATTCAGAGGGTGTGATGATCCCAATAAATCAAAATCAATCAAGCTGAGGAGAGGCTATTTCAAATACATTTGGTATGAGGAGAGAGCAGAATTTGAAGGGGATGAGGATGAGCGAAAGATCAACCAATCCCTGATGCGTGGTGGAGATAAATATGTGGTGTTTTACACCTGGAACCCACCAAAGAGCCTCAATTCCTGGGTGAATCAGGATGTGCTTCAGCAAAGAGATGATACATTATGCAGCCACTCCACCTATTTGACAGTGCCCCGGAGTTGGTTGGGAGAGCAATTCTTCATAGAGGCCGAGGAGCTGAAGAAGAGGAAGAGGCTTGCATATAGGCATGAATACCTGGGAGAGGCCATTGGAACCGGTGGCAAGGTATTTGATAATGTGATTCTGAGAGAGATCACAGATGCAGAGATTGCAATATTTGACAGAATCAAGCAAGGCCTGGATTTTGGCTTTGCTGCGGATCCACTGGCATTTGAGAGAATGCACCTGAATAAGAAACAGAGGAGATTATATATCTTTGCTGAGGTGTACCAGGTGAACCTTAAAACCAGGAAGGCAGTGGAAGAGATAAAGAAAGTAAACCCGGATAATAAGATCATCACAGCCGACAGTGAAGAGCCAAGATCCATTGCATCATTCAATGAGTATGGCCTGAGGGTGTACCCGGCAAAGAAGGGGCCTGGATCGGTGGATTTTGGAGTGGCTTATTTGTCGGATGATATTGATGAGATCATCATTGATCCGGTAAGATGCCCGAATGCAGCCAGGGAGTTTTCTTCCTACGAATTGGAAAGAGATAAAAATGGCAATTTCAAAGGCTCATACCCGGATAAAGACAATCACAGCATTGATGCTGTGCGTTATGGGTTAGAGGATGAAATGATAAACAAGAAGGCCAAGATCAGAAACAAAGTGAAGAGAGGCCTGAGATAAGGAGGAGAGAAAATTGTTTAGATTTGCATATCCGGCAAGCAAATTTGATGAGAAAAACCTGGATAAAGGCATCATCCTGGATTTGGTGAGAAAGCATGAGGGAATGGTTGGCCGCTTGATGAAGAATAAGCAGTATTATGATGGCCACCATGCCATAGAAGGAAGAACCAGGGAGAATGATGCACCCAATGCAAAAGTGGTGTGCAACCATGCAAAGGATATTTCAGACACAGCAACCGGCTATTTCATGGGCAATCCCATCACATACTCAAACAGTGGTGATCAGGATATTGAGCCACTGCTCACAGCCTTTGATGAGGCCAATGTGGATGATGTGGATGCAGATAATGCCCTGGATATGAGTATCTATGGCATTGGGTATGAATATGTATATGCCAAAGAGGGGCAGGCAACACCGACCTCAAAGAACATATCCCCACTATCCACATTCATTGTTGTGGATGATTCCATTGAGGAGAATGAGCTTTGTGGAGTGTATTACTACAAGAAAAAGAACTCTGTGGAAAACTCCTACACCTATGTGGCAACAGTGAGCACCGCTCATTATACATATGTGATCAACATTGAAACATCAGGAGCGGATGCCACCGGAGAGCTGCCTAAACACCAGGAGCCATGGCCAGTGACAGAGGAACCGGTGGAGCATTTCTTTGGAGAGCCTCAGATCATTGAGTATCTCAATAACAAGGAGGCTATTGGTGACTTTGAGCAGCAGATTCCACTCATTGATGCCTATAATATTCTTATGAGTGACAGAATCAACGATAAAGAGCAATTCATTGATGCTGTGCTTGTATTGTATGGAGCTTTGATGGGTGATGATGAAGAGGAAACAAGCGAAGCGGTGAAACAGCTCAGAAAAGAGAAGCTTTTGGAGCTACCACTGGATGCCAAGGCTGAGTATTTGATCAGGCAGATGGATGAGAATGGAGCTGAGGTGCTCAGAAAAGCACTGAAGGAAGATATATACAACTTCTCCCATGTACCAAACTTCATGGATGAGAATTTTGCAGGCAATGTGAGTGGTGTGGCTATGGAATACAAGCTCCTGGGCCTGGAAATGATCACGAAGGTGAAGGAAAGACACTACAAGAAGGGCCTCAGAAAGAGGATCCGCTTGTATTGCAACTTCCTGGGAATGAAGGCCATCCTCCTGGAAGCAGGAAGTATCATGGCATCCTTCAGCAGAGCTCTTCCTAAAAACCTTCAGGAATTAGCTCAGATTGTAGCAAACCTCAGCAATAATGTATCTGCAAGAACATTGCTGAAGCTGCTTCCATTTGTGGAGGATCCTGATCACGAAATTGAGGAAGTGCAGAAACAGAAGGATGAGGAAGTGAAGAGGCAGCAGGAGCTTTTCTCCCAGGGCCAAAACACCCCACCGGAGTTTGAAGATGAAGAAGAGGAGGATCCGGCAGTGGATGATCCTGAAGAGGATGCTGAGGATCCTGAAGATAAAAAGCCGGATGATAAGAAGCCGGCAGCAGGCAAGAAGGCCAAGGAGTGATATAAATGGGCTATTGGGAGAACCGGCAGGCTCAGATGATGTATGAGTACATGGAAGATGCTGAGGCAGTATCCCAGGAGCTTGCAGATATATATGCCAAGGCATCAAGGCATCTCAGTTTTGAGATGGATGAGATCTTTGAGAAATTCATGGATAAGCATAATTTGACGGAGAAAGAGGCCAGGGAGTTGCTGAACAAGCTGAGAAACAGCACTGATATTGAGGAGCTGAAGGAAGCCCTGGCCAAGGATCCGAAAAATGCCGCACTCCTTGCAGAGATGGAGAGCGGTGCATATAGGGCAAGGATTGAGAGGTTGGAACAGCTTCAGGCCGAAATTGATCGGATGATGCAGCAAGTATTTGAGCAGGAGAAGAAGGTTACAACCTCCCACTATGTAGACCTGGCCACAAATTCCTATTATCGGGAGATTTACAGTATTCAAAAAGAGGTTGGCTTCCAATTCAGTTTTTCCGCTGTGGATCCAAATGCTGTGGCCATGATCCTGGAATCTGAATGGAGTGGAGCAAACTACTCTGCAAGAATATGGAAAAACACCCAGGGGCTTGCAAAGGAAGTGAAGGAGCAGATGATCATTGGCCTCCTCACCGGCAAAAGGCAGGAGGAGATGGCCAGGGAAATTGCCAATAAGTACGCAACCGGAGCCTTTGAGGCCCGGAGATTGGTGAGAACAGAGAGCAATTTTGTATCAGGACAGATGCAGCTTGAAGCATACGAAGAGTGCGGAGCTGATAAATATGATTTTGTGGCAGTTTTGGATCTGAAAACCTCTGAGATTTGCCGGGAACTGGATGGAAAAACCTTCCTGGTAAAGGATGCAATGCCAGGCAAGAATATGAATCCAATGCATCCATTTTGCAGATCCACCACAAGGATCCATTTAGATGATGATGTGCTTGATGGAATTATGGCCAAAGTGAGAGATCCGGCAACCGGTGAAAGAAAGATGGTGCCATTAAAACAGAATTATCAAGAATGGTACAAGCAGAATGTGGCAAACAATCCAAAAGCCATGGCTGCTGAGAAGATGATCAAGAACCGCTCCTCTGATAAAAAGCAATATGAGAGATACAGAGAAGTGATTGGAAAGAAAGCAGGCAAGAGCCTTGCTGATTTCCAGGAAATGAAGTATAATAAGCCTGAGGAGTGGGAAGGCATTCACACCAGGTACAAAGATACCAAGCTGAAGGAGAAAATCAGATCCGACAGCACCAATAAAACCATCCACTCCGGGAAGCAGGGAAAGCACATACCTGGCCACAACAACTATAAAGAGGGCCGGAGCTATCTCACAATCACAGAGCAGCAGGCTCAGGAGCTTGTGAACCAATATGCAGGCACCGGAAAGATCATCCGGGATCGAAATGGTAAATATACCGGCAAAGAGAGGATCACAACCCAGGAGCAGATTGGTGTGTGCAAGGATTTGGAAGGAAACGAAGTGCCAACAAAGAGCTTTATGATACACTACTCAAAGGATGGTGTGCATATCGTGCCGGCAGGAGGATCAAAATGATAAAGCAGGAATATTTGGGAAAGAAAATAGAGCTCACAGATATTGATGGCAAGGTATGGCATGGCAAGGTGGCCATGATCACACCGGCATCTGAGAGTGATTCAGGAGAGAATGAGTTGGCCATTGAGTTTGGTGGCGGCCTCACAGAGTTTAAAGAGAGTGAGATTGAGGCCATTGAGGAAGTAAAGAAAAATAAATAATTTCAGGCAGTAGAGAGCTATGCAGAGATGCATGGCTCTTTTTATATGCAAATTTTTAGAGAGGAGGATCTGAGCATGAATTTTGGTGAAGCACTGGAAGCTCTGAAGAGCGGAAAGAAAGTGGCAAGAGCAGGATGGAATGGCAAAGGAATGTTTCTTTACCATGTGCCTGCGAACAGATACACAGCTTTGACGGATGCAGCCAAAGAGATTGCCGGTGAGGATGGCAAAGTGGAATATGGTGCCTACATTGCTATGAAAACAGCCCAGGGCAATGTGGTTCCATGGCTTGCAAGTCAAACAGATATGCTTGCAGAGGATTGGCTTGTTGTGGCATAGGAAGACGGTGATCCTTTGATCTCCCTGGCTGAGGGTTAGAAAGCCGGCCCGGAGCTGCCAAGGGCCGAAAATAAGAGGCAGGCAAACAATAACCAAGAGAGTGAATCTGTGGGGCCATAGAGGCAATGCAGGGGCATATAGGAGGTAGAAATCACATGAAGTACATGAACAATCATTTTGGTAACAGCAGAGTATTTGGAAAAGCAAGATGCAAGATGCCTATGGATCTTCAGTTTTTTGCTGAAGGTGGAGAAGGCGGTGCAGGCGGTGGAGCCGGAGGCAGTGCCTCAGGAGATGCCGGTGGTGCAGCAGGGGCAGCAGGATCCGAAGGTGGAGCAGCCGGAGGTGAGGGCGGTGCGGCAACCCTTCCGAGTTTTGATGATTTCTTAAAGGATCCTAAGAATCAGGCAGAATTTGATAGAAGAGTGGCAAAGGCCCTGGATACAAGCAGAACCAAGATGCAGGCAGATATTGAGGCCAAGATGCAGGAGGCAAGAACCGAAGCAGAGAAGATGGCCAAGATGAATGCCGAACAGAAAGCACAGTATGAAAGAGAAAAGCAGGCCAAAGAGTTGGCCGACAGAGAGGCAGCAATCACCAAGAGAGAGCTCATGGCAACAGCTAAGGAGCAGCTTGCGGAGAAGGGGCTGCCTATTTCATTGGCATCTGTGCTCAATTATTCCAGTGCAGAGGAATGCACAGCATCCATTGATGCAGTAGGAAAAGCATTCCAGGAAGCAGTGGAGAAAGCGGTGAATGACCGCCTGGCCGGTGGAAAACCGCCAAAGAAAGCAGACAACCCGGCAGCAACCTTCACAATGGATCAGATCAAGGCAATGACACCTGATCAGATCAATGCAAATTGGGATGCGGTGCAGGCTGCAATGAAGGCCGGAAAATAGGGAAAATGAAAAGGAGGAAATAGATAATGTCAGTTGCAAATTTTATCCCTACAATTTGGAGTGCAAGATTATTGGCACACTTAGACAAGAAGCATGTATATGCTGCCCTGGTAAATAGAGATTATGAGGGCGAAATCAGAAACTATGGTGATACTGTAAAGATCAATCAGATCGGTGATGTTACCATCAAAGACTATGAGAAAGGCAAGGATATTGCGGATCCTGAAGATTTAAGCGGAGAGCAGACAACCCTCACCATTGATCAGGCAAAATACTTCAACTTTGCCATTGATGATGTGGATGCTGCTCAGGTAAATCCTAAGCTCATGGATAAGGCTATGCAGAGAGCTGCATATGGCATGAATGATGTTACAGATACATTCCTTGCCAACCTCATGTATTTGGCAGCTCAGAACAATGGCAACAATTTGGGCACAGATGATGCTCCTATTGTACCTACAAAAGACACTGCATACGATCTTTTGGTGGATTTAGGCACTGACCTCACAGAGAAGAATGTGCCTACTGAAGGCAGATGGGTTGTAGTGCCTGCATGGTATCATGGCCTCTTGCTCAAAGATAGCAGATTTGTTGGCAATGGCACAGACTACAACAAGGCCCTCATTGAAGGCGGTGAGGTAGGTGTGGCAGCAGGCTTCAAGATTTGGCTCTCCAACAATGTGCCTAACACAGCAGGAGCTAAATACAAGATCATTGCCGGTACAAATGAGGCAGCTTCCTTTGCAGAGCAGATCCTCAAAACTGAGGCATACAGACCTGAGAAGAGATTCTCTGATGCTGTGAAGGGCCTCCATGTATATGGCGGCAAGGTTGTGCAGCCTAAGTGCTTATCTGTATTAACTGCAAACAAGGCTTAATAGAAGGGAGGGCCAACAATGTTCATCTTAAATAAAAATAATCAGCAGATCCAGGAGTGCCACAATTCTGATGTGATCAAGGTATGCACCAAAGACACAAAGAATTATGCTGTGGCAGCCACAAAGGAAGAATTGGCAGCAGTAGCAGCCGGAATGGCTCAGAATCAGCCTGAAATGAAGCAGGGTGAGGAAAATATCAACAAAGAGCAGAAAACGGATCCTGAGGGCACTCAGGAAGGCCAGGGAGGCACTTCTGATGGAGATGCCGGTGCCGGAAAGCAGGAAGGAACCAATGACGAAGGCAAAGGTGATGAAGCCGGCCAGGATGATTGGAAAACTCTTCCTGAAGAGGAGAAATTGGCAGCTTTAGAAGCAAAGAAGGTTGATGAGCTCAGAAAGATTGCAAAAGCTGAAGGAATCCAGGGTTATGGCAACATGAACAAGGATACACTGGTGGCAATGATTATGAATCACTAACCTTTTGGGAGGTGACAGCATGACAGATGTGGAAATGCTCAAAAAAATAACCGGGGAGAGTGATGAAGAATTGCTCTCCCTTTTGCTTACTATGGCAGAGGAGAAGGTGCTCTCCCTGGCCAATAGAAGCAAAATCATCTATCCACTGAAGCCTGCGGTGAGAGATTGGGCCATTGTGGCCTATAACCGCCTGGGAATGCAGGGGGAAACAAGCAGAAGCGAGGGAGGAATTTCTTCAGCATTTGCAGAGATCCCGAAGGAAATTGATGAGGCAATAAAAAGATACAGATTGGGAAGGGTGTGCGGCCATGCGTATGAGAAGAAGTATGATGAAGAAGTATCATCTGAAGAGGAGAATACCGAAGAGAACCTCTGAAGGTAGCTCCTACACTGAATATGCTGAGGCGGTTGAGATCCAGGCAATAATTTGGCCGGCAGGAGGCAAGGTGCAGGCTGAAATGTATGGTGAGAGGCTCTCATACATCAAAAATATGGAGTATGGAGGAGCTGAAACCATGCAGGAAGGTGATGGCATCTGTGTTTTTGTTGGCCCGGATGAAAAGCCTGATTATAAGATCATCTCAATAAAGCCGGAATACAATCCCAAAAGGATGGAATTGGAGGCATTGTGATGGCGGTAAAAGGCACAAAAGAACTGATGCAGCAATTCAAGCAGGCAGGAGATATTGATCCCATTGTGAAGAGTGCTGTGCTGAAGCAAGCAATGGTGGTGAGAGGCATTGCATCATCCCTGGTGCAAAGACAGAGCTCAAACCATGGAGAACTTGCAGGGAGCATATATGCAAAAGTGGATCAGGAAGGCCATTCTGTGATTGGAACTGTATACACCAACAAGGAGTATGCGGCATATGTGGAATTTGGAACCGGCCCGGAAGGCCAAGCAGACCATTCAGGGATTTCTCCGAGTGTGGATGTGGTATACCGGCAGGATCCATGGTGGTTCCCTGGTGATAAAGTGGATCCCTCAGATGCAGAGAAATATCACTGGCCTCAGAGCAGCAACGGAGAAAAAACCTTTTACTATACAGATGGCCAACCGGCCATGCCTTTTATGTATCCTGCCCTGAAGCAATATGAAGATAAAGCAACAGAGGGCATCAAAAATGATGTGGCAGCAGGCCTCAGAAAGAAAGTAGGTGGAAAAACATGATCAATGTAAAAGATCAGGTATATGAAAGTATAAAGGATGTTTGCGAGAATGTGGGTGATGAATACCCGAAGAATTGGGGCACCCTCCCGGCAGTGCAGCTCACTGAGGAAGATAATTCTGTGGTTGAGTGGGTGGATGGGAAAGAGAGCAAGGCTCATCTTTTATACAGATTTGATATTTGGCACAATCAGAGCACATCACAGATGGCCATGGATATTGATGCCAGGGTGTCAAAGTTAGGGCTGAGAAGAAAAGCCTGCGGTGATGTAGCGGATCCATCCGGTTTGAAGCATAAGGTGATGCGATATGAGGGCATCATTGATGTGGATACTCAGATGGTATACAACTAAAAAACAAGGAGGAAATGCAATATGTTAGCGAATGGTGCGAAATTAGGCTACAAGAAAAAGGGTGCCGGTGATGATTATATTGATCTCACCGGATTGAAAGAGATCCCTGAATTGGGTGATGATCCTGAAAAGGTTGAGAATACTGGCCTGGCCGATAAGGTGAAGCAGTATGAGTTTGGTATTGGAGATGCCGGTGATCTTACATACAAATTCAAGTATGAGAACACCTCTGAAACCTCTCCATACAGAGTGATGAGATTGGCAGCAGCCACAAAAGAGGTACTCTCTTTCTGTGAAACTCTCCCGGATGGTACAAAGTATGAGTATGATGCTCAGGTATCTGTGAAGAGATCCGGTGGCGGTGTGAATGGAGTTATGGAGTGGGATCTCAACATGGCCCTTCAGAGCGAAATCACAGTAACGGATCCGGCAGCCTAAAATCAACAAATAAATCAATAGGAGGATAAGAATATGGGATTTTTTGGCAACAATAGAGATGCAGCCACAGATGCGGCAGCAGTAGCAGCAGCTAACATGGAAGAGAACCAGGAACAGCAGGGGATGGAAGCTCAGGAGGAGGCACCTGAGGAGGCACCTCAGAAGAGAAAGCCCTTTGCATTGTGGGAGGTAGGAGATAAAACCTACAAGCTGAAGCTCAAAACTCCGGCGATCGTGGAATTGGAGCAGAAGTATAAAACCAACCTGATGAACATTATGGGATCAGGCCAGGGTGGAATGCCTGCTCTTTCTGTGATGTTGGATGTTGCTCATGCAGCAATGAAGGATTGGCAGCATGGAATCACCAAGAATGAAGTGCAGAACCTTTTCACAAAGTATGTTGAGGAAGGAGGCTCTCAGTTGTCGTTTTACATGACAGTGTACATGGAGATCTTCACAGTGAGCGGTTTTTTCTCCGTAAATCTGAGCAATCAGATGAGTGGAGCACTTCAGGAAGCGAAGGACGAAGCCCTTTAAAAGAGGCTGAAACAGTAACAGAGATCATATATGGGCTGTATCCGGTGTTTTTGGATGCCGGGTATGGCCCTTCTCTGTTTTGGGAGAGCAGCATTGATGAGATCAGTGATTTGCTTGAAAGCTATGCCCGAAGGAAGGAAAGAGAAGAGAAACACCGGGAGGCTGTGCTGAAGGATGAGATCATGGTTTTATTCAACCAGGCTCTTCAGATCGGGAATGTGGTTGGCAGGATGATGGATAAAAACACTCCAATCAAGATGCCAAGAGAATACTACCCGGAATTGTTTGGAACAACAGAAAACACAAATTTCACCGAGCAGGAGGCAAAGGGGGATGAGCACCAACTCAGCCCGGAGATGGAATTGCACAAGGCAAGAATGGATGATTTCATCTTTAGGCACAACATGGCCATGAGAATGGCCAAGGAGCGAGGTGAAAGCAGTGGAAGGAATGACGTTGGAGAGGCTGCAAGTAATCATAGAGGCACAGACTAAGGCCTATTATGAAGAGCTGAAGAAGGTGCAGCAGCAGACAAAATCAGCCACAAGTGCAGTGGAAGCTCAAACGAACAAAATAAAAAGTGCATTCAGCAAGATTGGAAAAGCAGTGGGCCTGGCCCTTTCCGTTACTGCAATCATCAGCTTTGGAAAGAGCTGCATTGAGTTGGGATCAACCCTCTCTGAGGTGCAGAATGTGGTGGATGTCACCTTTGGGGCAATGTCGGAAACCATCAACCGCTTTGCCAGGGATGCACTGGAAGAATTTGGCCTCAGTGAAACGAGTGCCAAAAAGTACACATCAACAATGGGAGCCATGCTGAAATCCATGGGATTCACAACCCAGGCGGCTGCTGAAATGTCAATGGAAATAACCGGACTATCAGCAGATATGGCTTCCTTCTACAACCTGGATTCAGAAACCGCCTTTGAGAAGATCAGGGCAGGAATCTCCGGGGAAACAGAACCGCTGAAGCAGTTGGGCATCAATATGAGTGTGGCCAATTTGGAGGCCTTTGCACTCAGCCAGGGTATAACCAAGGCATACAATGCCATGACACAGCAGGAGCAGGCAATGCTCCTCTATAATTACCTGATGCAGGCAACAGCGGATGCTCAGGGGGATTTTGCAAGAACATCAGACGGATGGGCAAACCAGGTGAGAGTGCTCACAGAGAGATTCAATGCTCTGAAGGCAGCCATTGGGCAGGGCCTCATTGCGGTGCTCACACCGGTGATCAGAGTGCTCAACAGTTTGTTGGCAAAGATCCTGACAGTAACAGATGCCTTCAGCAATTTCATTGCGAAGATAACCGGCAAGAATACCAAAACAACCACAACAGTGAGCGGCATTGGAGATGCAGCAGATTCAGCAGCAGGATCCATGGGTGATGTTGGGGATGCAACGGATGCAGCCGGCCAATCAGCAAAGAAGGCAGCAAAAGAATATGGCGGCCTATTGTCAATGGATGAGGTACATTCCCTCACAAAAAATGAGGGATCCGATTCAGGAGGCTCAGGCGGTGGCGGTGGAGCTTCAGGCGGTGGCCTGAGTGAAAATATTGTGGATGCAGCCACAGAAACAGATGATACCCTCAATCCTGCATTGGATAAGCTGATCACAAGGCTGAAGGAGTTGCAGGATCTTTTCAAGGCAGGATTTAAGGCCGGCATGGGGGATGTGGATCTGAGCGGCATCACAAAAGCGGTGGAAGGCATCAAAACGAGCCTGAAGAATATTTTTACCGCTCCCGAAGTAATAGGTGCAGCCAATAACTTTGCCAACACCCTGGCCTACACCATTGGGCAGAATGCAGGGGCAGTGGCAAGTGTGGGTGTGACCATAGCAACAAATTTATTGGGGGGAATTGATAAGTACCTGGCAGGCAACCAGGGCCGGATCAAGCAATTCATTGTGAATATGTTTGATATAGGCTCAGAGATGGCCACGATTCAGGGAAATTTTGCCCAGGCAGCAGCCAATATCTTCTCTGTGTTCGGAGGAGAGAATGGGCAGCAAGTAACAGCAAACATCATTGGCATCTTCTCCAATGCAGCCATGGGGGTATATGAGCTCTCAGCGAAGTTGGGAAGGGATGTGTTGGATTGCATAACAAGGCCATTCATTGATAATCAGGGCAGTTTTAAAACAGCCATTGATGGGCTTTTAGGTGTAGCAGCCGGAGCCCTGGGAAATATCAAGCAAGTGGTGGATGATACAGTGGGGAAAGCCGGGGAGGTTTATGATGAACACCTGGCACCAATGTTCAGCTCACTGGCAGCAGGCCTCAGCAGCATCACCGGCACATTATTGGATGCCTACAACACCTATATCATCCCGGTATTGGAAGGGCTTCAGCAGAAGGTTGGGCCGCTCATTGATGAGCATATTCAGCCTGCGATCAACAAGGCCCTGGAACTCATTGGCAAGATTGCTGATGCAGTGAAAGATATTTGGGAGCAAACCCTTGTGCCATTTATAAATTGGTTTATTGCCAATGTGGCTCCGATCATTGCAACCGCCCTGGATAAGGTGGGCACAGTATTCCTGACAGTAGCAGGAGTGATTTGGGATGTGATCAGCAGTGTATTGGATGCCCTGGGCGGCCTAATTGACTTCATAGCCGGAGTTTTCACCGGTGATTGGGAAAGAGCATGGGAGGGCATAAAATCCTTCTTCTCAGGCATTTGGGAAGCAATAAAGAGCATTGTGAGTGCTGTGTGGAATGCGATCAAGTCCATAGTATCAGCGGCAATCAGTGTGGTATCTTCAGTGATCAGCACTGTTTTGAATACCATCAAGACGATTTTCAGCACAATATGGAATTCGATCAAAACCACTGTAAACACTGCGTGGAATGCCATCAAGAGCACGATCTCCACAGTGATCAACACCATCAGCACGATCATCAGCACTGTGCTGAATACGATCAAGACCACATTCAGCACGATTTGGAACAGTATCAAAACAACAGTAACAACCGTTATCAACAGTATTAAAACAACCATTTCCACAGTGATCAATGCTGTGAGCACTACAATCAGCACTGTACTGAATAGCATAAAAACTACTTTCAGCACAGTGTGGAACAGCATCAAAACCACTGTGAGCACCATCATCAACAGTGTGAAGAGTACAGTATCCACAGTGATGGGATCCATTCAAACTGGAATCAGCACAGCTCTGAGCAGTATCAAAACGAATTGGAGCAATGTGTGGACTAATATGAAAACCACTGTGGTGAATATTTTCAATGGCATTTGGAGCTCCATAAAAGGAGTGATCAACTCCATAATTGGCGGCATAGAGAAGATGGCCAATGGTGTGATTAAAGGCATCAATGGCATGATAAATGCTTTGAATAAGCTGAGCTTTGATGTGCCGGATTGGGTGCCGGAGATCGGAGGCAAAACCTTTGGCTTCAATATCCCGACTATCAGCACCATTTCCATTCCAAGACTTGCAACCGGTGGTGTGGTTGACCAGGCAACAGTGGCCATGATCGGTGAAGCCGGCCAGGAGGCTGTGGTGCCTTTGGAGAATAACACTGGATGGATGGATAAGATTGCAGCACGAATTGGAGAGATCATATCTGTGAACCTTCAGGCTATTGTTGGAGAGATGGATGGCGGTGATGAATGGCAGACTATTCACACAGTTGTGAAACTTGACAGCAAGACACTTGTGGAGCAAACGGATAAATTCAGAAGGAGAAAAGGCTATCAGATGGCCAATACATAAGGAGGGAGAAACATGGCAGCAAAATACAACAATATTCTGATTGTCGGTGGAGTAACCCTCCCCGATCCTTCAGAAATGACCATCACAGATTATGATATTTCAGAGAGTGAGAGAAATGCAAATGGCAAAATGGTATCTCAGATCATCCGGGAGGATGTTCACAAAATAGAGTGCAAATGGGCAATCCTGAGGCCGGCAGAGTATATGGCCATCAGGCAGGCCATCAAGAAGAAGTTTGGGCTCTCAGTGAGATTCTTTATCCCGGAGCAGAATGAAGAGGGAGAGTTGGAAATGTATGCCGGTGACAGAAAAACACCTATATACACCTATGTGGATGGGGTGCCGGTTTACAAAGATTTTGCCCTCAATTTTATTGAAATGTAGGTGAGGAAAGATGCAGTATGTGAGCAGTGAATACAAGGCAGCCATGAAGCAGGCGGCCAGGAATAAATCATATATGAGAATAAGCCTGGGCCTGATCAATCAGGCAGCCCAAACAGCAGCAGAAGTGCAGAGCGGAGGCTTCACCTATTTCTCAGACCTGATCAAACCGCTGAGCAGCGAATCTGTGAGCAGAGTGTATGCAACTTTTGAGAATGACTTTGCCAAGGTGGATCGGAGTATGTACTTCCTTCCAAGGGAGGGCTCAGGAAAGAGCTTTTATAACTCCGGCATCATCACAGAGGAGCTGTGTGGCCAGGGAGGGCAGCCTGCGGTGCTGATTAAGTTTAACACTGCGGATCCGGTGGATATAAAGGGCCTCACCCTGGAATTTGGGGATGCATACCCGGTGAAGTTTACAGTGCAGACGGATGAGGGAGAATTTGAATATGAGAATGGATCCTCTTCATTCAAAACAGAGGAAACCTTCAACAACACAACCTTTATGCGGATTGTGCCAACAGAGATGAAGAATGGGATTGCCCGATTCAGGATATACAATATCACCTTTGGGATCGGCATCACATTTGAAAATGAGAAGATAGTGAGTGCGGAGCTGAAGAGCACCCTCTCACCAATATCAGAAAGCCTGCCAAGCATTGATTTTAATGTAACCATAGAGAATATGGATAAGTATTACAATGTGGATAATGATGATAGTGCCATCAACTACATGGAAACCGGGCAGGAGATGGAAGTGTATTATGGCTATACCCTGAATGATGGCAGCATTGAGTGGGTAAAAGGTGCCACACTGTATATGCAGGAGTGGAGTGCGGATGATAAACTGGCCAAATTTGGTGCAGTGGATCTGTTTGAATATATGCAGGATGAGTATAAAAGGGGCCAGTACCGGCCTGAGGGAATCACCCTCTATGATTTGGCTGTGGATGTGTTTGCAGATGCAGGGATCAGTGAGGATGCATATTGGATTGATCCATACCTGAAGAAGGTGATGGTATATAACCCTCTTCCAATGGTGAAGCACAAGGAATGCCTTCAGCTCATTGCCAATGCAGGCAGAAGTGTGGTGATGCAGAATAGAGATGGAATCATCATGCTGAAATCATCATTTGAGCCTGAGAAGGCTGTGGAAGCTAACCAGGTGGCCGAATATGGAGATGTGCAGTGCCTCCTTCAGGAGGAAGCATATTCTGAGTATGCGGCATTTGAAAAGGACTATGCCCAGGTGGGCGGTGGCCAATATTTTATGCCGAGAGGCAGCAACTATATGCAAGTGGGGTATGTGAGCGAATCCATCAGTGATGCAGAGGGATATTTTGAAGAAAACCCGATCATCACCCTGAGCATGGAGAGTGCATATACCTTTTACAATTTAACCCTGCTTTTTGGAAGCATTCAGCCAGTGGAGTTTGTAATTACCACATACAACAATGGAACCAAGCTGAAGAGCTTCAAGAGCAAGAGCATCACAGAGCGAACAGTGGTGAGCTATGATTTTATAGACACCGACAAGATCACCATTGAATTCACGAGGGCCAAGCCCAACAACAGAATCCATCTGAGGAGGATCATATTTGGCGAGGAAACAGATTATGAGATCACATATGATGATCTGACTGCCACACCGAATGGAACCAAATTGGAGAAGGTGAAGGAGTTGAGGATGATCCGCACCATCTATGCGAAGGGAACTGAGCTGAAGGATCTCACGAGTGATGAAACAGTGTTGGCAGCAGGCCAGGCGGCAGAATTTGAGATTGATTTTGGCAATGCTGTGCATGGGCTCTCTGTGGCGTGCCTCATTGATGATGTGGCTCAGGATTTTGGAGCGGAAATCACTGAAAGCAGCTCCTATTGGTGCCGGATCAGGATCTCAAAACCTCCGGCCCAGGATACAAAGGTGGTGCTCACAGTTAGAGGCTATGAGTACAACATCAGCACCTCCAACGAGGTGACGAAGCTCAACAACACCGGCAGCATCCAAACATGGAACAATCCACTGATCAGCTCAGCAGAGGATGCCAGGGCCCTGGTGGAGTGGGTTGGCGAGTATTACAAGGGCGGCAATCAGTATGAGTTAAAATACAGAGGAGATCCTATCCTGGATTGCAATGATCTCACCTATTTGGAGAGCCAATATGTAGCAGATCTCATTGTGAGATTGGAAGAGGTGGGCCTGAACTTTGCAGGGAGCCTGAGCGGAACATTGGTGGCAAGGAGGAAAATATAATGCAATGGATTGAACCAAAAACAGATTGGGCAACCCGAAGGGATGAAAATGGGAAGTATGCCGGTGATTATTTCAACATTGTGGACTATAACCGCATAAAGAACAATATTGAATTCCTGGGAGCGGTGGCCCGGCAGTTTTGGCCGGTATTTGTGAGAGCTATGCCGGATCGAAACCATGAAGAATATCCCTATGCGGATGAAATCAACACCCTGGCAGATAACCTGGAAGCAATCAATGCCTTTGTGGGCTGCGAGATTGGGCAGAAAACAGAGTATTCAGATAATGGTGCATTTATTGGCTTTGATGATCTGAACCGACTGGAATCGGCCTGCCTGAAGCTCTATGAGGCAATGTGGAACCTTTACACAAGGCCGGTGAAGCTGCCAATCAGATTGGGCTCTCAGTATTATGCACTGAAGAATCCAAGAATCCCACCGAAGAAAACCAGGCTGCCTCTCAGATTGGGCATCCGCTTTGGTGGCACATATTATCCGCATGAGATGCCAAGCATCCCTCATGTGGAAACAAAACACAAGAAACTGCCAATGAGATTGGGATCTGAATATTTCCCATTCAAGAATTAGGAGGAAAAGTGATATGTCAATTTTGAAAACCGATTACAAGGATGATGTGATCAATGAACAGCTTGCCGCTGATCGTAAATTTGGAGAAGTGGCAAACGAAGATGGCACATTCAGCTATAATGATGTGACACCATACACCCAGGAGGGTGATGAATATGGTGCAGAGCAGATCAACCATGAGAATATGCATACCAATTTTGCGATTGAGGCAGCAGATCGTACCTATGAAGGAGTGGATCTCACAGTGAGATTTGCTGAAGAGATTGCCGGATATGCAAATGCATGGAGATGGATCAAGGCCCGACTTGCCGCAAGAAATGTGGATGGCCTTCATGTGGGAGATTATATCCCTATTTACATGGGCAATTATCTGATCAAGATGCAGATTGCCGGTATCAATACATATTACCGCACCACAGATCAGGAGTTGGGATGGCACATTGATTGGATCTCTAAAGATTGTTACCCTGATACAGTGCAGTGGTTCACTTCAAACAATAACAATGGTACAGCCGACAACCCGGCACCATACATGAAATCCACAGTGAAGGAATTCCTGGATGGATTGGTGGCACAGCTCCCGGCAGAGGTGCAGGAAGTTATCAGCTCCAAGAGATTCCTTTTGGAGAGCAGATATTCTGCATCAGGAACCCTCACAGATTCTACATCCTGGGCATGGGCCGACCTGGGCAAATTGTGGATCCCTTCAGAGTATGAAGTGTTTGGATCCTGCATTTGGGCAACTAAGCCATGGGGTGCAGGCCAGGCGGTGCAGTATCCGATCTTTGCAAACAACTGGCTCAACCGCATCAAAGGGGCCGGTGACGGAGGAGGCCGGGCCTACTGGTGGCTTTTGTCTGTGTGCAGCGGCAACTCTACCTTTGCCTGCGGTGTCAGCAACGGTGGCGGTGCCAGCGGCGGCAGTTGCTCCTACGCTTTTCGGGTGCCGGTCTGCTTCCGAATCACAGAATAATCAAAGACAATCCCACCCCATCCCAGGGGTGGGATACTTTATACAGAAAATGAGGTGAAGAAATGAGTGTACTGGCCAGGCTGAGAGGGCCATCACAGATGGAAGTATTTCAATTAGCGGAGGAAATAAGAGCTGAGGCCACAAGGCTTGTGTGGAATACCAATGTGGTGCCAAAGGGGTGGAGAGATATATTTGCAAAACCAATGTGCAAGCTATGCCAAAAGCTCTATCACCATATAAGAAAAGCCAACTCCATTTGGGCCGATACAGAGGAGAGGGTGCAGGCAAGGAAGGATGAAACCCAGGAGGCAATCAACACCCTCCGGGATATTTATGATCTCATCAACTACATAGCCACCACTCTCCCGGTGGATTGGAATAAATTTGATAAGCTGCTCACTCTGATGCTGAAGGAAGAGGAAAAGCTGAAGAATTGGAAGGATGGAGTGAAGATAAGACAGAAAAAGAAATAAATAATATGGGTTATTCTCTGTAAATTTTGCCCCGGGCCAACTGGTGGCTTTTGTCTGTGTGCAGCGGCAACTCTACCAATGCCTGCAATGTCAACAACAATGGCAATGCCAACAACAACAGTTGCTCCAACGCTAATCGGGTGCCGGTCTGATTCACCACAAATATGATCCGACAAAGTAAGCCAATGAGGCTGAAATCTGTATCAGGTGGAGGAAGGAGGGAATAACCCTCACGCAAGTGTAAATTATCTCATCACCTTTTCCTGGTGTTCGTGGAGGTGATCTTGCTTGATATGGGTGGGTGTACGCTGCTTGCATGATGTGTGGCTGTGCCGCTCACACATTCCATACCCATACCATTATGCAGTTAGGATGGCACACTATAATATTGCTGTACAAGGGGGAAGTGAGCACATTTTATTATGACAAGCGAAGAAAGATACCACGCAAGGTATTTGCGAAGGAAAGCAGCCAGGGAGGCCCACAGAAGGGAGAAACTATCACAATATGATGATTTCAACCGGGTGGCAGATTATAACTCCCTATACAGAGCATACAAAGATGCCCGAAAAGGAGTGACCTGGAAGGCCAGTGTGCAGAGGTATGGCCTGGATCTTTGCAAAAACCTATGCAAAACACATAATGCACTGATCGAAGGCAAGGATGTGAGAAAAGGCTTCATTGCTTTTGATTTGGTGGAGAGAGGAAAGCTGAGGCACATCCAAAGTGTGCATTTTGCGGAGAGAGTACCGCAAAAGAGCCTCTCTCAGAATGCTTTGATGCCAGTGTTATCCAACAGCCTGATCTATGACAACGGAGCCTCCCGGCAGGGAATGGGAGTGAGCCATGCCATTGACAGAACAACCCTATTTCTCCGGGAGTATTACAGAGAGCATGGAAATGAGGGATATGTGCTGCAAATTGATCTGAAAGATTATTTTGGCAGCATACCACATGAACCCATGAAGCAACTGATCCGGGAGAAATTCACAGATGAGAAGATCATCCGGCTCACAGAGAGCTTCATTGATGCCTTTGCAGATGCAAAGATGCAGGAAGTGAAGAAATACAAGGATATTGCCATGGAATATGGTGATGAGTATGCCAAGGGCCTGGGATTGGGAAGTGAGATCTGCCAAATATGTGCAGTATCATATCCTGATAAAGTTGATCACTACATCAAGGAGAAGCTGCGGATCCGGCCATATGAAAGATATATGGATGATTCTTTTATCATTCACCCGGATAAGGAGAGGCTGAAGGAGATCCTGGAAGAGATCAGAGGAATATATGCATCATTGGGCATCAGGCTCAATGAGAAGAAAACCAAGATTGTGAAGCTCAGCCGGGGCTTCACCTTCCTCAAAACCCATTTCATTCTCACTGATACCGGCAAAGTTGTGAAAAGAATTTGCAGGGAATCAGTGACCAGGGAGCGGAGGAAACTGAAGAAATTTGCCAAACTGAATGCAAGAGGTGAGATGAGCTTTGAGCAGATCAGGGAGGCATACAACTCATGGAGAGGGTATGCAGCTCAAAAGGATGCATACAGAACCATCAGGAATATGGATGCCCTATTTAATAGGCTATTCATAGAAAATTGGGTATATACCCCACAAGTAGCCTAAGGAAGGAGGAAACGAACATGAGCAACACAACCATGACAAGAGAGCAGATCGAGGAGGAGATCAGAAACCTGGATCAGCTTATGAGGGCCAATGATTATATTGGCACCAAGATTGCAATGGGCAGAGCTACCAAGGAAGAGTATGCCAAAGAGATTGCACAATCTGAGGAGTGGGCTCAGAGAAAGAATGAGCTTCAGGCCATGTTGGATGAGATGGATGCAGCAGAATAATTTTGTTTGTATGCATGAAGCACTGAAACACTGTAAGAGGACACTGGAAAAGTGCAGCACCGAATGCAAGGAATATGGAAACTGTGGGGAATGCGGAAACTATCACATTCCTCCGGGCCAGGATCCTTGCCGGGGCTGTGCTTTTCTGCGTATTAAGGGGCCAAACAATCACCAGGAAGGAGAAGAGCAGGAATGAGCATAGGAGAAATCATTGCGGCAATATCAGCCGGGGTGCTTTGTTTGGGTACATTCATTGAAGTATCAAAAATCAAGATCAACCCATGGAGCAGCCTCTTCAGATGGATTGGGAATAGTATGATGGCTGATGTAAAAGCAGAGCTCAAAGAGGTGAAGGAAGAGCAGAAGGAGCTTGCCAAGAGGCAGGATGAGCTCACAAGGCAGAGAGCCATTGATGCCGCTGATCGCATCAAGGCAGAGATATTTGCATTTTACAATGAATGCCAAAAGGGGCAGCGGCACTCAGAGGGGGAATTCAATCACATCATTCAGCAAAACAAGAAATATGAGAAGCTGATTGAAGAAACGAAGGAACCCAATGGAGTGTATGAGGCAGAGTACAAGTACATCCTGGGCATTTATGAGAAATGCCAAAAAGAAAAAGATTTTTTGTAGGAGGTGGCCATGTTGACAAAGAAAGAACTGAGGGAACATGAGGCCAAGCTCCGCAAGATCCGAAGGGCAGGAGAGAGAAAGCTCCTGAGAGATGAGCTGAGAAGAGAAAAAGAGGTGTATTGGCCAAGAAGGAAGTGGCCAAGCACCGCAAAATTGGCCATGGCATACATATTTGCATCCTGCACAGTGGTGCAGATCTATTCTATGGCAGCCATGTGGCACTTTGCGGATCTGTCTGCATTGTATAGCCTGATTGGAGCCACAGTGGGGGAAGTGATCTCCTACTGTGCATATGCGGCTAAATCAACCAAGGAAAACACCAAGGGAGGAATTGTGCATGATATGGCCATGAAATCCCAGGAAGGGGCCACAGAGCCCTCACAGCAGGCCGAAGAAGAGGCCAAAGGATAAGGAGGAATTGAAAGATGGATGATTTATTATTTAACATTATCAAATTATTGGTGATCATTGTGATCACTGTCTTTATGAGATACGGAATCCCACTCATCAAGCAGGCCATTGAGAGCTCCAAACTCAAAGGAGTGATGCAGTGGGTGGATGTTGCTGTGGCTGCATTAGAGCAGACCATCAGAGAATCCGGGGCCGGAAAAGAGAAAAAGGCCATTGTAACAGAATTTCTGAAGGAAATCCTCACAGAAAAGAATATCTCCATCTCTGATGATCAGCTTGATAAATTGATTGAGGCTGCTGTGTTCGCTATGAACAACAGCAAAGAGGAGTGATCATGTGGGGAGCACTGGCCATTGCCTATGTGGTGATGGCGGCAATCGTGTTCATATCCATGATGGTGCTTTTGTGCCATGCATGGGCGAAAAGCAACGAAGAGGAGAGGATGATGGGTATGGAGTACCCGGAAAGTACAGCATCCGGCCTCCTGGCCATTGCGGTGCTCTTCCTCACAAGCATCCTCATGGCAGTGCTGTGGCCTGCCTGCCCGGTGATCCTGATCGGAGTTTTTGTGTATGAGAAATTCCAGGAAAGATGGCCGGAGCTCTGTGGAGTAAAGGAGGAAGAGGATGAACCTGGCACAGATAGCTGAGATTGCAGCGGAAATCATTTTCTCCCACGAAGGGAATTATGGCTCTGTGAATCGTGATGATAATGGAGCCATCTCAGTGGGCAAAGTGCAGTGGCATGGCAACCGGGCATTGAATCTGATGAGAACCATCTGCAAGGCCCTGGGAGCCTCACAGAGCACTTCCATTTTGGGGGTGGCACTTTATACGGAAATCAACGCAAAGGGCACCTCCTGGGCAAAGAGGAAGGCCACAGAGGCAGAATCAGCCCGAATCTCCCAGGCATTGAGCACTGAGGAAGGAAAGAAGGCCCAGGATGCTTTGGCCCTGGCCGATATAACCGGATATTGCACCCATATCAAGAATTTGGGTGTGACGGATCCGGCAGCAATCATTTTTATGGCCGATATTGAGAATCAGGGAGGAGCAGGAGCCTCAGCCCGGATCATCAAGGCGGCCAGTGGAAAGAACCTGGATGCACTGTATGCTTCAGCGAAGGTGGATCGTGTTTTCAAGAAATACATGGCCCGGAGGGATGCAGTGTATGCAGAAGTGAAGCAGTACGAAGAAAAGAAGGAGGGAACACAGATGGCAGTATTGATCGGCCATGCAAGTATTGATGAAAATGGCACAATTCAGGGGAGAACAGCCGGAGATCAGACCGCAAAAGAGATCTGCACAAGAAGTTGGTACAATAAGCCATGGAATGTGTACCTGGAATGCCTGGATGATAACCTGGCAGAAAAGGCAGCAGCATTCATGGAGCAGATCTGTGCAGATGCAGATTTTGGATATTCTCAGCCAAACAGATGGAAGGGGTACAACTCCATCATCAACAATGGCCGCAAGGTAGCAGGGGCAAAAGGTGATTTTGATTGCAGCTCCCTGGTGCTGACTTGCTATATTTTGGCAGGGTTATCCATAGCAGCCACCGGATACACCGGGAATATGAAGAGCATCCTGGTGGGCACCGGTAAATTCAAGGCATACACCGCCTCAAAATACATATCCTCAGATGCCTATGCAAAAAGAGGTGGCATATATCTGAGCGAAGGATCCCATGTGGTTATGGCTCTGAGTAATGGCTCAAAGGCCTCTGCAAGCTCCTCAGGCGGCTCAGGAGGGGCTTCATCCAATGAAGGCAATAAAAACTATGTCGGCAAGGGAATAGGCACCGCCACAGCCAAAACAAATATGCATGTGAGGGCAGGAAGTGACACCGGCAGCAAGTCCATTGGTGGAGTGACCAAGGGAGCCTCTGTGGAGGTATTGGAGAAGCTCAGCAATGGATGGCTCAAAATCGTATGGCCGGGAGCTTCATGTGGCTATGCCTACACAAGCAACAGATCCGGGAAATATTATACTTATGTTACCAATGGATCTGTGGGATCCGGCAACACATCCCTGAAGCCAGTGGCAGCAAAGAGCAAGAATAATGCCCTGGCCGGAACCTACACAACAACAGCCAACCTCAACCTGAGAGCAAAACCGGGTGTGCTGAAGGCTGATAATGTGATCGCTGTAATGGATAAAGGAGATAAGGTGCAGAACTATGGATACTATACCATGATCAATGGTGTGAAGTGGTTATATGTGGCCTATGAGAATTTAACCGGATATTGCAGTGAGGAATATCTCAAAAAATAAGGAGGAAGAGAACAATGGCAGAAACAAAAGCAACAGAACAGATCAAGGTATTGGCCGGAACATTCCCGGCAGCTCATGGTGATCAGGCAAGAAAGTTGGCAGGAAAGCTGAAGGAGGCCAAAATTGAAGGCTTTGCAGTAAAACCGGCCAAGGAGATGCCTGGCTATATCCAGGTGATTGCTGATTGCAAGGATAAGGCAGCAGCAGAGGACATGATCAAGCAGGGTGCAGAGAAGAAGATCAAGCTCTGTATGGCAAAATAACCCTATAAGTACACAAAAAGAGGAGAGCAGCAGCTCCCCTCCTGGAAATTCTGAGGTTATAGGTTGACAACATAGGCAAATGTGGTATAATCTTCAAAGAAGATGAGGTTCGGATACAGCACCGAATCCCTCATTATTAAAATTTATGTAAATAAATATGATTATGAATGTTAAGGACTCTTTAAATGGGTTCTTTTTTTTGTTCTGATATACATAATAATGTTTTAATTATAAATGTTTTGTGTATTGTAGTGAAGTATAGTAAGAAGGGCGAAAAAGCCGTTGTAATCTGGTATAATACCTTTTATAATAAGTATATGAATTGAAATAGACTGTAAAGATGATTTCGTAAAAAGAGAGTATAAAAGGTGGATGAAATTATGAAAACATTATATATAGTAACACTTTGTGGAGCAATGCTGTATATGAATTATCTTGGCATTCATATCCGGGTAGAAAAAAATCCATTAGTTAAAGCATTGAGACAATTGATTATTGTGGTTACGGTAAAAATCATGACCGGTATGCTTGCGATTCTTATACCAGAAAAAGAGATTGCTCTGTTTATGCAGTGTGCACATTATGCTAGTACAGAATGGCTGTTGATATTTTTATTACGGTTTATGGAACAATATACAGAAGGGGTCAAGAGTAATAAAATAACAAGAACAGTTATTTATTTCTTAGCTGTAGTAAGTAATGTTTCATTATTTCTAAATAATGTTTTTCATCATGTTGTTACCAGTCAATATACGGATATTGGAAATGGTGTAATGTGCTATGTTTTTACGAACAGAAAACCATGGTACAACTTTCACCTTTACTTTTCATATTTATTAGCAGCTTTTATTATGAGTATCCTGTTGGTACAGGCGTACAGGACATCAAGGTTTTATCGAAAAAAATTTACCATTGCATTGATTATGCTTGTTGTAACCTTATTAATGGATGGAATCTGTAACATAATGAATTTTCCATTGGACTATTCATTATATGTCTATATTGCGCTGACAGTTTTCTTTACTTATTATTCCGTTTATTATATACCTCAGAGATTAATTACAAGAACATTATCCTATGTTATTGCAGATTCTCACAGTGGTGTAGTGTGTTTTGATATAGATGGAAAATGTATTTATGCTAATGAGGAAGCTTTGCGGATTTATGGAATTCCCAATGAATTATCTGTTTTGGAAAAATTATTAAAAAAAGAAATCGGAACCGATGAATTTTCAGAAGTAGAAGAAAGAAAATGGGAAAAGGTCTTTCAGATAGAAACAAGAAAGTTGCATTATTTGATTAATTTTAACAAATTGTTTGATGAACAGGGTGGTTATATAGGCTGTTATCTTTTAATGTATGATAAAACAGACGATGTAGAAAGACTTAACCAGGAACGATATCGTGCAACACATGATTCTTTGACAGGATTATTTAATAGAGATTACTTTTATGAGAAGGTAATGAGTATTTTAAAAAAGGAACCCAATCAGGAATATTATATGGTCTGTATTAATATTAAAGACTTTAAACTGATCAATAATCTGTATGGATTTAAAAAAGGAAATGATATTTTAATCCGGTTTGCTGAGGTAATGAGTGAATCCTTACCTAATGGAGCTGTTTGTGGAAGGATGGAAAGTGATCATTTTGCATTTTGTATTCCAAAGGATTTGTTTCAAGAAGAACTCGTTCTTTCCAGTGTCGGTCAGGTGGTTCCTATTATTGAAAGCAGTGACTATCAGATACATATTCATGCAGGAGTATATACTATTCAAAAAGAAGATTATGATGTCTCTGTAATGTGTGACCGGGCAAATATGGCAATTGATACGGTGAAGAATAACTACGAATGTACAATCGCCTATTATGATAAGCAGTTGATGGAACGTGTAATGCATGGAAAACAGTTGGTTGGTGAATTTGAATCAGCATTGGAGGATAAGCAGTTTTTAATGTTTTTACAGCCGCAGGTAGCAACGGATGGAACAGTGTTAGGTGCGGAAGCATTGGTTCGTTGGAATCACCCAGAGAAGGGAATGATCTCACCAGGATTATTTATAGAAGTCTTTGAAAATGCCGGTTTGATTCATTATCTGGATCAGTATATATGGGAGCTTGCGGCGCAGAAACTGAAGGAATGGAAAGAAAATGGCCGGGAAAATCTGTATATTTCAGTTAATATTTCGACAAAGGATTTTTATTATCTGGATATCTATAAGACCTTTACTGAACTGGTTGAAAGGTATGATATTTTACCAGAAAAATTGAAACTTGAAATAACAGAAACGGCATTAATGCTTGATCTGGATAAGCAGCTTGTATTACTGGATAAATTGCAGAGATATGGTTTCCATATAGAAATTGACGATTTTGGCAGCGGATATTCCTCACTTAATATGTTAAAGGATATTCGTGCTGATGTTCTAAAAATTGATATGGGATTTCTACGGAAGACACAGAATCATGACAGGTCTAAAATCATTCTTGGAATGATAGTAAATTTGGCAAAACAGCTCCAAATGGCAGTAATTACGGAGGGTGTAGAGAATAAAGAACAGGTAGATTATCTGACAGAAGCTGGCTGTGATATATTTCAGGGTTATTATTTTGAAAGACCGATTAATGTATCGGAGTTCGAGTTACGGTATTTAAGTTAATATACTGTTTTCTATTCTAGCTGTATCGGAATTGTATTTCAGATATCATTTTTTGTATATCATTATTTTGAAAAAATTTGTAGAATGAAAAATGTTTTGATATGATAAATTAATCGGATGAAAAATTCTTAAAGTAACTTATCTCTTTTTGTTTCAGTTAGATATAGTTACTTTTTTATTGGGAAAAGTAAAATAAAAAAAGATTTTTAATGCTAAGAAAAAAGATTCTATTTATTGTAGAATTAGTGAAAAAATCTGTCACGATATAAAAAATCAATTCAATGAATCCTTGAATAATTTGTTCAATGATTCATTGATAGATTATTTTTAATAGATTTCGTAGAATAAGTTTGTAATTGATTACGTGTTAATTATTTTATTTAACCAATTAAAGGGGGACAAGAAACATGTTAGATATGAAACAATTTGGACGAAAAATTTCAGAACTTAGAAATAGTTATAATATGACACAAATGGAATTGGCAGATAAAATGAATGTTACCTTTCAGGCTGTCTCTAATTGGGAGAGGGGCAATTCTATGCCAGATATTTCAAAATTACCGGAATTGGCAGAGATTTTTCATATAACCATTGATGAATTGTGTGGCAGAACGTCTAAGATATTAGAAAGTGCCGCAAAGGAGGAATTGGATGGATATCTGAGGAAGAATGACGTTACGGCAGAGGAATTGTGTGATGTTGCACCAGTATTGAAAGGGAGTCAGGTGGAAAAGATTGCACAGCAGGCATTAAAATTAAATGTAAACAAGATTAATGAATTACTTCCTTTTCTAAGCCGGGATGTAGTTAATCAGCTTGTACAAAAAGTAATTGAAGAAGAAAAAGATTATGACAATATAGCAGGGATATTTCCTTTTGTTGACGAGGAAACTCTGGTTAATATAGCTCAAAAAATGGTTGAGCAAAATAAATTAACTTCAGAAATAATTCCATTTCTTCCAAAAGAAAAAATAGGCAGTATGGCAGAAGTTATATATGAAAAAAATGGGATAGAAGGGATTGCTCATATTTTTCCTTTTCTTCTGAAAAAAGATATTGAAAAAATTGCTGTAGAAGAGTTTGAAAAAAATGGATTGGGAGGAGGATTTGAGATGATGGCACCATTTTTAAATAAGCAGTTTCTTACAGAAATAGCAAAAAAAGCAATTCTTCATAATGGAGTGGAGACAATTAATAAAATGGCTCCGTTTATAGATAGTGTGGAGATTTCTGAGTTTATAAAAACTAATTTTCTGTAAGTAAACCAAGGGTTACAAGGAAATGAAAGGTGGATAGGAGGAGAATATGAAAAAGGAGAAGAAGAAAGAAAATATTTTGGCGAGTATAGGGAATGCCATTTATCAGATTTGGCAGGGGGATCATGCGATTGTTTATTTTTCATTTTATAAAAATATATCTGAAGCAATATTTAATGCATTATATAGTATTTATCTGATCAAATATATTTACGAATGTATTGAGAATCGTGTAGATTTTCACAAGCTGTTCCTCATGGTAGGTATTTTTTGTATTGTACATGTAATCATTCACTTGACATCAGCATTCCACAGTTATTGCCAGAAAATAGCAGAAATGAAGGTATACCGGCATATTTTTCAAAAAATTATTCATAGGGCAAAAAAGATTAAGATTAGCCAGTATGAAGATCCAAATTTTTATGATAATTTTTCCAGGGCATTGGACGAAGCGTTGGAGCAGGGTATCTGGGGAATGCTTTTTACTACATGGGGTGTCGGATCTGTTTTTGGAAGCATCGTCGCTTTAATTATATTGGCATCTGTGGATGTGATGTTAATTGTGTTTGCAATACCACCAGTAATTGGTAGTTTGTATTTTGGGATTAAGGAGAGCAGTGAGCAGTTTGCTGCCCGTAGGGATGAGACGGTTGGTAAGAGAAAAATGGAATATGCCAAGCGTGTGTTTTATGAAAAGAAATATGCTGGAGAACTTCGTTTGTATCCCATTTCAGAGGTACTTTTTGGTATACATAGAGATGGATATCTGGAAAGATATGAAAAGAATAAGATTCACCAGCAAAAAATTGGTATTTACCGTATCATTGAAACATTGTTATTTGCAGGACTTGTTACATTAGGATCTTATTTATATATTAGTTATCGGTTGAAGGTTAGTGGCAGTAGTGCCGTTGCTGCCTACATTGCTATGATTTTTGCGGTGGGATATGTTGTAAGCTCTATTAATGTAGCGATTGAATATTTTTCCCAGGCGGGAAAACTTTGTATGTACATGAATCATATTAAGGAATTTATGGAATGTGAAGTGGAGAAAGCTGTAGATAATGCAGTTTTGCCAGGTTCTGCTATGGGAGAAATTGTTTTTGACCATGTTTCTTATCATTATCTGGGCAGTGACCAGATGATCATTAAGGATCTGAATGTGAAGATTCATCAGGGAGAACATATTGCACTGGTGGGAGAGAATGGGGCAGGAAAAACTACTTTAATGAAGCTTTTAATGGGATTGTATTCTGTTTCAGAAGGAAGGATTGTAGTGGGTGGAACTGATATCAGAAGATATGAGCCCACCGCTTATAGGGATTGTTTTGGAACAGTATTTCAGGATTTTCAGATTTTTGCACTGCCTTTGGGAGAAAACGTCCTGATGAAGTCGCCGGAAACAGAGGAAGAGAAGCAGTTGATCATAGATTCTTTGGAGAAAGCACAGTTTGGTGAGGTACTGAAGAAAATGCCGGAGGGTATTGATACGTATCTAACCAAAGAATTTGATGAAAATGGTTTTGTCTGTTCTGGCGGACAGGCGCAGAAAATAGCTATTGCCAGAGTATTTGCAAAGAATCCGGATGTAGTAATTCTGGATGAGCCTTCCAGCGCATTGGATCCCATTGCGGAATATAATATGTATTGTAACATGATGGAGGCATCAGAAGGAAAAACGGTATTTTTTATTTCTCACAGAATGTCCTCTGCCCGGATGGCAGACCGTATTCTGTTTTTAGAGAATGGGCAAATTGTAGAAGAAGGCACCCATGAGGAATTAATGAGAAAAAATGGACGTTATGCTGCGATGTTCCGGTTGCAGGCACAAAATTATCAGGATGAGATGGGAGGTGTCCTCTATGCAGAATAATTCAAAAAATACTCAGGAAAAGCTTCCAGTAAGCCGTATTCTCAGTAATTACTTTTATTTATTAAAGTATGCTTTTCGTAAGGATGCTTCTTTGATCATTTTGATCTTTGCATCCTTTGTGGCAGGTGGTGTTGGCTATGCCAGTATGGATACTATCTTCATGCGGGTATTTATCAATTATTTGTCTGATGACAGATATACTTTTCATCAGACAGCAGTTTTGGTAGCAGGGGCTACAATTGGTATGGCTTTGCTTATGGCATTTGAACGCTGTACTGAGAGTTTTGCCCAGCCGAGGATTATCCGTATGACAGGTATGATGCAGGAAGAGATGATTAAAAAAGTCGTTACTATGGATTTAATGTGCTATGATTGTGACACCTATTATGATGATTTTATTGTAGCAGCCTCCCAGCTGGAGGATATGATTTTAACAGCAATATTTGATCTGGCAAGAATGGGTAGAAATGTGACTACGGTATTAGTGCTGTCTGGTCTGATTACTTTTATTGATCCTGTCATTGCCATCTTTCCAGTGTTGGGATTTCTTATCAATATATTTTCCCGGTTCCGTATTATGAAGTTGGAGTATGAATATGATGTGGAGAAAAAGACAATTATGCGTCGTGCAAATTATTCCAAGCGGGTATTTTATCAGCCGGAATATGCCAAGGAGATCAAACAGTCCCATATTGAAATCCCGTTGGAGAGACAGTTCCATCAGGCAATTGATGAGACCATTGCTGTTTCAAAAAAATATGGCATCCGGATTTCTCTTTGGTCTTTGGTGAACTGGATTTTAGTATTTACTTTCTTATCTCTGTTTTGTGTGCCGTTGTATCTGGGTTATATGGCACTGGTGGTTTGCCGCATCGGTTTGGGAGATGTTGCAGCTCTGAATAATGCCCAGAGTACTGTACGAAACCGATTGGATGCAATTAATTACTGTGTGGAACGAATACAGAGGGCAGGACTTTTCTGCGAGCGATTCCGGAAGTTTATGAATTATGAAAGTTCCATTGAAAATGCAAAGGGAACTGCCAATGTGCCAAAGGATAGGACTGTTTTAGAAATTAAAGATATGTCTTTTCATTATGATGGTAGTGATGAGGATACCCTGAAGCATATCAATATGAAAATTAAGGCTGGAGAAAAAGTAGCTTTTGTGGGAGAAAATGGTGCGGGGAAATCTACTTTTATCAAATTATTGATGAGGCTTTATGATGTGACAGAGGGAAGTATTTGTTATGGAGAGCATGATATCCGTGAGTTTAGTACGGAGGCTTACCGTGATATCTTTGGATCAGTTTTTCAGGATTATCAGATTTATGCAACCTCTGTTCAGAATAATGTTATGATGCATAAATGGGATGAAAAAGAGCAGGAAAGAGTCAAAGCAGCACTTGAACAGTCCGGTTTTTGGGATAGGTTAAATACATTGCCAAATGGGTTGATGACTTCTCTTACCAGAGAATTTGCCGACAATGGTGTGCAGTTATCTGGAGGTGAAGCACAGAAGATAGCCATTGCCAGATTATTTGCCAAAAAGGAACGGATGCACATTGCGATTCTGGATGAACCATCCAGCGCATTAGACCCAAAAGCAGAATATGAGCTGAATCAAAATATTCTGAACAAGGCAGGTGATGCAACTGTAATCTTTATCTCACATAGACTGTCTACCACCAGAGATGCAGATTGCATTTACATGTTTGAGAATGGGGAGATCATTGAGCAGGGAACGCACCGGGAGCTGATGGAGATGAATGGAAAATATGCGGATATGTTCCGTTGTCAGGCAAAGTATTACCAGCAGAATCAGGAAATTATCTGTTAAGAAAAATCATTTTTTTTTATGGACGTGCGAAAGATAAAGAAAGCAATAACTGCTGCATAATTATAACCGATTAAAGGACGCATTCCCTGAATGATCCCATTGGCGGGGAGATAAAGAAATGTCTGCAACTTATAATAAATACCAAGAATAACAACATAAATTTGAGAATATGCAGATAAAATTGCATTTAGGGAGGATATCAGCAGCGAAGGCAGGGCAAGATTTAATATTGCCGGTATCCCGATGGAATAAAGTTTAAAATCAATATTGGTATTTTGTACAAAATATTTCCGGCTGATATGAATACGAACCGGATAACTAAAATATACAAACAGATAAATGGCTAGTGTAACAATTTGTCCGATACCAGTGGCTAATGCTGCTCCTTCCATTCCCATTTTGGGAAATGGACCAAATCCAAAAATAAGGATAGGATCTAGTATGATATTTGCGATGCATCCACACATTAAACTTACCATTGTGATTTTCATGTTACCTATTGACTGGAATATTTTCTCAAAGGAGAGGCTTAATGAAAGAGCAAGGGAAAAGGCAAATACAATTGTAGAATAGTGTATACCCAGGTTAATTACTTTTTTTGTTGATGTGAACATCCTCAGGAATACAGGCATAATGGAAATACATCCAATTGTCATGAGAAGCCCATGTAATGATGCCAAAAAAAGACCATGAGTTGCTACTGTATTCGCCTTTTGTTCATCATTGGCTCCCAGATAAAATGCAATCAATGCATTGATTCCTACACCAAACCCGATTGCGACTGCATTAACGAAGTTTTGGATTGGAAAAACAAGAGATAATGCGGTCATTGCATGTTCGCTGATTTTCGATACAAAGAAGCTGTCAACAATATTATATAAAGAATTGACAAGCATGGAAATAACCATTGGAAGTGCCATGGATGTTAGTAACGGAAAGACCGGTTTTTCTTTCATAAAAGTTTCGTTCATTGTTTTACTCCTTCTGTAATTATGTTATAGTAATGTTATCAGGATTTTATAAAAAAAAGCCACACAATTACCAAGATGTAATTGTGTGGCGAAAATGGTTGATCCAGAAAAATCCACATCAAGTTTATCTATCAGATAGTAGCATTTGATAGTCTTCCTGTCAAGTATTTAATTCTGAAGAAAACTATGTTTGCTTATCCATGACACTTGGCAGATGAAAAGAGGTAAAAAGATGAAAAATCCATGGGAAGAAATTAAACTATCAGATTATGAAAATCATATGAAAAGGGATTCTGTTATGCAGCTACAAGCTTTGAATGTTATGATGAAAAAGCAGTTTAATCAGTATCAGATAGAAACCGTTGCGGTTTTAGGAATTGCTGGTGGCAATGGCTTAGAACATATAGATACAAAAAAGATTCAGAAAGTATATGGTGTAGATATCAATAAAGAATATCTGAAAGAATGTACAGTAAGATATAAGAATCTGAACGGTATACTTGAGTGTATTTGTACGGATTTAACTTTTAAGAATAGTACAATCCCACATGCTGATATGGTTATTGCGAATTTGTTAATAGAATATATTGGATATGATTGTTTTCGAAATGTAATTATGCAGATCAGTCCAATTTATGTGTCTTGCATTATCCAAATTAATACTGATGATAGTTTTGTTTCCGATTCTTCTTATATTCATGTCTTTGATAGACTGAATCAGGTACATCATCAAATGCAGGAAGATGAATTAATATTTACCATGAGAAGTATAGATTATTATTTGATAGAGAAAATAGAACAATCGCTACCTAATGGTAAAAAGTTGATTCAACTTGATTTTAAACGATAAAATTCAGATAATAGAGCTAAAAAGAACAAATTTGGAGGAGATATAGAAAGTATGAGAAATGTTGTATTGTTTATTGCAATGAGTCTTGACGGTTATATAGCAGATTGTAATGGTGGGGTAGACTGGCTGACTGGACAAGACGACAATACAGAGAATCTAGATACTTATTCAACATTTGTAAAAGATGTAGATACGGTCTTTATGGGATGGAACACTTATTACCAGGTTGTTACAGAGTTATCTCCAACAGAATGGATATATTCCAGTTTAACAAGTTATGTATTTACACATAAGGAAGTTCCTTCAACAGAAAAGATTATTTTTACACAAGAAAATCCTTGTACTTTACTGAGAAAGTTGAAACAAAAGCAAGGGAAAAATATCTGGATTTGTGGAGGTTCTAATATTATTCAGCAACTTATGCAAGAGGATTTAATTGATATATATTATATTTCAATTATTCCAACAATTTTAGGAAATGGTATCCGTCTTTTTGAAAGCATGGAGAAAGAGATTAAATTACAATTGGTAAGAACACAGAATTATAATGGAATAATTGACTTGATTTATAATCATAGATAAACAGGAATTTAAAGGGATATTGAATGAGTTAAAATAAGGAGAAATTGATAATGAATGATTTGGAAAAAGTAACTGAAAACAAGATTGTTGAAGAAAAGAAGAAAGTACGGAAACGTAAACTGTCAGACCATGTCTTTAGTGTGTATTTAATCACGCTGATCCTCATTTTGCTTGGACAAATCCTGGGATCACTGCTACAATTGATACCCTTTATGATTAGTACGGATGTTGGTACTACTGCGACAATGTATTTTACGTTCATAGGTATCTGGATTCTGACTATTATGTATATGCGTTTTACCAAGAAGAACCGTCCAATTTTAAAAGCAATTGGAACAGGTGCAGAAGGAAATAACTGGAAGAATGTTGTATTGGGTATTGTAATTGGGTTTAGTCTGAATGGGATCTGTATTCTGGCAGCGTGGCTGCACAAAGATATTTCGTTATATTATGATTCTTTTCAACCAGTTTATGTTGTAATCCTTTTTGTAGCAGTTTTTGTTCAGTCTTCCGCAGAGGAATTAGTATGCAGAGGATTTTTATATCAAAGATTAAGACGGAGTTATAAAAATCCAGTTGTGGCTATTGTAGGAAATTCTCTGCTGTTTGCTTTATTGCATTTGTTAAATGATGGAGTTACGATATTATCATTATTAAATATTTTTGTCGTGGGAATCTTATTTTCTCTTATGGTTTATTACATGGACAGTATTTGGTGTGCCATGGCAGTTCATGCAGCATGGAATTTTACACAGAATATTATCTTTGGATTGCCAAATAGTGGAATGACAGTTCCATACTCTGTCTTTCGGCTTGATGCAGCTGCGGCAAATAACAGCGTTGTCTATAATGTTGGTTTTGGCATAGAGGGAACGCTGTTTGCGGATGTGATTCTTATTATTGCGTGTGTTTGTCTCTATTTATGGGGAAATAAATATGCAAAGAAACCTTGTGATGTCTGGAATGGAATTCTTGAAAAGGAAGACAGGAATTGTGTATGAATAAACAGACAATTTCTATGTTATATAAAAAAATCCAGATAAATGGAGGAAAGGGTATGAACTTAAAGGTTGCTGTGCTACAAATGCGTTCCCTGGCAAAAAATATCGATAAGAATACGATGATTGTTATTAACAAAATAAAAGAGGTTGCTAAAAATAATGCAGATATTTTATTACTTCCTGAATGTTTTCTTACAGGATATTATCTGCCAATGGAGTATGAGGAGGCTTTAGAAGATGGCAGCGTATTTTTAGGACAGATTTGTGAAGCTGCAAAAGAATACAGGGTAGGAGTTGTAGCTACCACTTTTTCAAAGGGAAAAAGAAGACCTCAGAATACAGCATATGTCATTGACAAAAATGGAAAAATCATTATGAAATATTCTAAAGTCCATACTTGTGATTTTGCAGACGAAGCTGTATTGGAATCCGGGGATGAATTTAAAGTATGTGATTTTCATGGTGTGAAACTGGGCATTATGATCTGTTATGACAGGGAGTATCCTGAAAGTGCCAGAATCTTAATGCTAAATGGTGCTGAGATTATTTTGGTACCAAATGACTGTGGTTCTATGAAACCTAGAATACAGGCAATTTCTACCCGTGCCTATGAAAATATGGTTGGAATTGCAATGGCAAATCCCAATGGAAGTAATGCCGGGTGTTCTTGTGCCTATTCTCCAATATGCTGGGACAAGGAGGGAGAATGTGTGGATAATACGATTTTTCTGGCGGATGATAGGACAGAGGGGTTATACTATGCAGATTTTGATTTAGATAGCATACGTGATTACAGAGAGCGTGAGATGATGGGAAATACATTTCGTAAAGTGAAAGCATATAAGGAATTGTTGAATCCAGTTATCAAACCACCATTTATCAGAGAGTAGAAAGAAACCCAGGAAAAGATTAGTCATCTTTTCCTGGGTTTCTTGTACAGCTGATAACTTCTGCAAGCTGTCCAGCTGCTACCAGCAGTAGGGCAATGCAGATAGTTTTGGCATATATAGTATAATGATTCCAAATCAAAAATAAATACAGTAAAATTTCAATTAATAAAATTCCCATGCATTTGTGATAATAGTACTTTTTTTCCTGGGGAGCCAATGGTTTATTTGCGCTTTCTACCGGTGAAAGTATTATGATTACCATAGAAATAATCAGTAACATTAAATGCATAATAAATATTGGGACAGGCAGAAAGAAAATGAGGAGTATACTAAGCAGGGTGCTGAAATAAGTCAGATACATACATAGTTTTTCTGTAGCTGCATGATATCCGCCTGCATATACCCGTATCAGGGTATATGCAATTTCAAATAGCAGTCCTGTAAAGGGATTCCCCATAATCCATGCACATACAAAGGTAAACAGTAAATCCAGTATCATATGATTCAATCGGTGAAGACCAAATTCAATAATTTTGTCATTGGAGTTATCTATATAACCCAGTTTACGGAAGTAGGTAATTAATCTACTCATTGCGATAACGATTGAGGGAAGTCAGCTGTTCATCCATTTCTTCCTGATAATAGCGCCAGTTACATGTAGTATTAACGGCAGCAGTTGCAAAAACAACTGCCAGGCTGCATGTGATTTTTGATAGGTGCTGTAAAATTCTTTTCATTTTGGTTTCCTCCTTTTTAAAATTATGGGATAAAAAACTATCCGTATTAATAATATCATAAAATTAACAATTTTTTCCAAGTTGGTAAAAATAAATGGATTCTCGCCAAAATTAGATCAATTTTGTTAAAATATAAGTTAAATTGTGGTGTGAAGGATGATATCTGCTTTGAAAATATTACTTTCCTGTTGAAAAATAGATTCACCATCGTATTTTTCTATAATGGATTGAATATTCCGAAGACCGTAACCATGTTTTTGGGAATCTTTTTTGGTTGTGTAAAGGATATCTCTTTTCTTGTTGAGTTGACCGTTAAAGGAATTATAGACGCTTATGTATAAGATATTTCTGTCGTACCGGATCAGGATATTCAGATATTTCTTTTCTGATTTTTTCAATGCATCCAGTGCATTTTCTAATAAGTTGCTGAGAAGCATATTCAGATCAAAGGCAGAGATGATTTTTTCGTTGGGAACTCTTATCTGGGTTTCAATCTCACAGTGTAATTGTTCTGCCTGATTTAGCAGATAATTCAGGATGCTGTCAATTTCGTTATTTCCCGTATGTGTATATTCCCTAAAGACATCTAAATGCATTTCTATTTCATCAATGTAGGAGAGTGCATCCTTATAATGCCCCTGATGAATGTAATTGGAAAGAAGGAGAAGATGGTTTTTCATATCATGACGAATAGAACGGATATTTTCCTGAGACTGATTGATTAATTCAAACTGGTTTTGATACATGGCAATTCGTTGTTCCATTGATTTCTGCTCCAGCGTTTTTTGATAGGCTTCATTTATTTTATCGTATTGGAAGTAAGTAGATACATTGATCAGACATATCATACTGAGACCAAGCATGGTCAGAAAATGATTATTATTTCCCATGGTGACCAAAATATCACAGATTACAGCACTTCCAACAGAAATGATTATAATGTTGATATAACTATTTCTGGATAAGCGGATGCCTTTGGTAAAGTGAAGGAAATTTTCTAACAAAAGAATAATTGCCAGGGAGAGAAAGGAAGAAAACATACTTCCCAGTGCTTCGTCATTTGGAAAAATGCTGGATTTAGAAAAAATGAGCCAGATAATATCCTCTGAAATAAAACCAAGAACAATTGATGCAGTTACAGACATTAGTTTGATCAATAAATTTCCGTTAAAAGAAAGAAGTGCAGCAGCCAGAAGTCCTGCAAAAAGAGAGGACAGAGTCAGGATAGGAGAGTCAAAAAAGAAATAGACGAGCCAGTTTATGATCCAGATGCCTGCATATAGAAATATAGGTGTTATTACATATTTTTTTCTCGGTGTCAGAAATAATTTGATGACTCGTATATTTAAATATGTGCTAAACAGATTGACTGTCAGGCTAAATAGTGCTTCTATTGATTCCATATGAAGTTCCTTTCCTTTGGTATTTTATTTAACTACTTTTCTTTGCAATCTGATTTTTCAGGATATGTTCTTTTACGTGATTTCTCATAGAATAGCTGATAGGAATCAGGACTCCGTTACTCATGATGATTTCGGTGGCACGATATTCTGAAACATAATTCGTATTGATAATAAATGATTTATGAACGCTGCAAAACATTTCATTGTTTATTTGCTTTAGCACATCAGATAATTTTCCATAAAAACAATTTTCACCATTGGAAGTAAAGAGATGGATAACCTTACCGGCACTTTGAAAATACAGAATACTTCTTTCGTCAATCCGGTATGCTTTCTTTTTGCTTTTGTATTCAAAATAAGATTTTGTTTGAACAAATAGCCGGCAATAGGTATTTATAACATTTGTAATATCCTGAGGGGTGACAGGTTTGATCAGAAAATCCATTGGACGTGTTTGAAACAGCTGCATAGCGTAACTTTCTTTGGAAGAGACATAAACAATTTGTGTTCTTTCGTTGGAAATATCATTGCGTAATTTGTTTCCGATTGTCACACCATTTGTATCATTCAGTTCGATATCCAGAAATAGCAGGTCGAATATTCCTCCGGAAGCTAAATAGTCACTAAGTCCTTTTCCTGATGTAAATATCTGTATTTCTATTGGTAACTTAATCTTGCTACAATAATCGATTAAATATTCTTCTATTCTCCAACAAAATTCTTCATTATCATCACAAATACCTATTCTGTACATTTGAGTCATCCTTTCATTGACTGTTATTAAAAAAATTAAAATCCGCGGTTGTTCTCTTATGACTTTATACATTTTTTGTCTACAATTGTCACAGAGATTGGATCGTATTTTATTTTTGCGTTTCCATTATAGCAAATAAAAATTATTATTGAAACAGGTTATTATCGTATAAGAAACCAAAATCAGATTGATGATAAAAATCCAATATGCTATGATAAAGAAAAAATTTTGGAAGGTTAAGTCGATAGATCAGGCGGAAGACTGGGTGTCACAACAGGGAGGGGTTCATTATGGAAGAGGTTGTAAAGATAGCGCATGTGGGAAGTGAAGTGGAAGGCGATATGATTGTGGAAAGACTTCGCCAGAGTGGAATATATGGATATACACAGATAACAGGAGCAGTGCGTCCAAAATTGTATTCGGGAGGTTTGACAGCACAACTGGGAGTGGATATTTATGTACATCAGGAAAATCAGAAGAGAGCAAAAGAGTTAATTGATAGATGGGAGAACAGGATGATAGCGGAGGAGGATATTCAGGAGGAGGCTGTTTCTTCACCGGAAATTGCAGAAGATGTTTTGGAATATCTTGAAGAACAGAAATCCGGGAATGATAAGTCCCTGGGAGATAAGATTTTTTGGAAAGGAAACAGGAGAAGAGTTGCGCAGATTACAGCCTCTATTTTACTGCTGGGGGTATTACTTTTCTTGGTTTTGGGATATATTTTATAATGTGAAAGGGGGAAATGGAATGGGGAATAAAACGATTTTACAAAATAAAATATATTTATATTTGACGGAGTTTTTTGCAGGAATGTCTGTTATGGCGGTAGAACTGGGGGCAAGCCGGCTTTTAGCTCCGTATTTTAGTTCTTCGCAGATTGTCTGGACGATTATTATTGGTACGATAATGATTGCCATGGCACTGGGGAATATTTATGGAGGAAGGGCAGCAGATCGAAATCCCAATCCGGATAAACTATATAGCAGACTGATTATTGCAGCAGTATGGATTGCTGCGATACCGGTGGTGGGAAAGTATATTATTCTGGGTATCTCCGCAGTGTTAATATTTACAGCGAACAGTCAGTTTCTGATTTGGGCAGCATTTTTTGCCTGTATGGTTCTCTTTGTATATCCATTGTTTTTACTTGGTACTGTTACGCCATCTCTGGTTAAATATACTGTAGACAGTCTGGATGATAATGGTAAGACAGTGGGGACTCTGGGAGCATTTAATACGATTGGAAGTATTTTAGGTACGTTTCTTCCGACTTTTGTGACTATTCCAGCGGTGGGGACCTCCCTTACTTTTTTGCTGTTTGCAGGAATTTTGCTAATGCTTTCTCTGGTCTATTTTATCAGTACCAGAACAAAGAGCAGGAAAATGGTAATGGGAATGATTTTATTTTTACTCTGTTGTCTCTGGGGACATTCCAGTAATTTTGCTTTTTGGGAAAAGAATCTGACCTATGAGGGTGAGTCAGTTTATAATTATCTTCAGGTTAAGGAGAATGAAGAAGATGTGATACTGTCTACCAATGTTTTATTTGGTGTACAGTCCATCTTAAAAAAAGAAGATACCCTGACGGGAATGTATTATGATTATGCCCTGGCTGCCCCTTTTATGTCTGGTGTCCATGACAAAGAAACGTTGGATGTGCTGATATTGGGAATGGGTACAGGGACTTTTGCCACACAGTGTAAACAATATTTTGATAATGCGGATGTGGAGGGGGTGGAGATTGACCAAAAGATTACAGATCTGGCAGAGAGATATTTTGATTTGCCGGAGGAGGTTAAGGTGACTACCTATGATGGACGTGCTTATCTCAATGCAGTAGATCGGAAATATGATGTGATCATGGTAGATGCCTATCAGGATATCACCATTCCTTTCCAGATGTCATCTGTAGAGTTTTTTACTATGGTAAAGGAACATCTCAGGGAGGATGGAGTTATGGTAGTTAATATGAATATGCGGGGAAATAAGGAGGGAAATATTAATCAATATCTTTCTGATACTATTTCTCATGTGTTTGATTCGGTGTATACAGCAGATGTGGATGGATATACCAATCGGGAATTGTTTGCTTCCGCATCTCCAGATCTTCTGAATACAATGGAGGCAAATATTCAGAAGGAAAATCAGTGGGAACTTAAGCTTTTGATGAAACGGGTGTTGTCAGTTTTAGAAGAATACACACCGGGGTATTATCTTATGACGGATGATAAAGCTCCGGTTGAGTTGCTGGGGATGCAGGTGATCGATGACCTGATCCGGGATGAGGTGGATTACTACAGAAAAATTTATGAAGAAAAAGGATTACAAGGATTGCTGGAACAGCTGTAACCTGTATTTGACAGGAAGAAGTCTGTGTTATCGGAAAAGGATGTCATTTCAATGGTTGCTGGGTATAGGTAAAATCTATGACTGGCAATTACATACAGGTATATACAAAACTCTATATTCCTATTGACAAAGTATGAAACAATTAATATGATAAATGCAAGCTAATCATACTTATTGGGTAGGAATAGTATTTATCATAAAATAGATACTTGCTTCTACCGGAAAGAGAGGGGAATATGGGTAAAAGAGCATATAACGAAAGAAATTTGAAATTTGAGACATTACAGCTTCATGTGGGGCAGGAAGAGCCTGATCCGGTAACAGATGCCAGAGCAGTGCCCATTTATCAGACATCCTCCTATGTATTTCACAATAGCGAACATGCGGCTGCAAGATTTGGACTTTCCGATGCGGGTAATATATATGGCAGACTGACTAATCCTACAGAGGATGTGTTTGAACAGAGAATTGCGAAGCTGGAGGGTGGTGTAGCTGCACTTGCAGTTGCTTCCGGTGCAGCAGCAATTAATTACACATTTCAGAATCTGGCGCAGGCGGGAGATCACATTGTAGCAGCAAAAAATATCTATGGTGGTACATATAACCTTTTGGAACACACACTTCCACAGTATGGTATTTCCACTACATTTGTAGAGCCAGATGATTTTGAGGAAATCCGTGGTGCTATTCAGGAGAATACAAAGGCGATTTTTATCGAAACCCTTGGCAATCCCAACTCGGATGTTGTAGATATTGAGGGAATTGCAAAAATTGCTCATGAAAATAAAATTCCACTGGTCATTGATAATACCTTTGGTACACCGTATCTGATCCGGCCGATTGAATATGGTGCAGACATTGTACTGCATTCTGCTACTAAGTTTATTGGAGGTCATGGTACGACTATTGGTGGTGTGATTGTAGACAGTGGAAAATTTGACTGGGAGGCATCTGGGAAGTTCCCATCCTTAACGGAACCAAACCCAAGCTATCATGGTATCAGTTTTACGAAAGCAGTAGGCGCAGCAGCATTTGTCACGAAGATTCGAGCAATCTTACTGAGAGATACCGGAGCTACCTTGTCTCCATTCCATGCATTTTTCTTTCTGCAGGGACTGGAAACGCTTTCTCTCCGTGTAGAACGGCATGTTGAAAACGCACTAAAGGTAGTAGAGTTTCTTAATAATCATCCACAGGTAGAAGCGGTTCATCATCCTTCTATTACAGAGGACAGCAGACAGAAGGAGTTGTATGCAAAGTATTTCCCAAATGGGGGAGGTTCTATCTTTACCTTTGAAATTAAGGGGGATGCAAAGAAGGCAATGGACTTTATTGATAATCTGGAATTATTCTCTCTTTTAGCGAATGTAGCAGATGTAAAGTCTCTTGTGATCCATCCGGCAAGTACGACTCATTCACAGTTGAGTGATGAGGAATTAACAGAAGTGGGAATCAAGCCAAATACCATCCGCTTATCCATAGGAACAGAGCATATTGATGATATTATTGAGGATTTGGAAGAGGCATTCCGTGCAGTAGAGTAATAGAAAGGCAGAGTCAGGAGACTGATTGACAAATATTGGGGATTGTGATATAAATGATTTATTACAAAGGCGTAGTTTTTTTACTGCGCCTTTTTTCTTTTTTTGGCATTTTTCCAGAATCTATTTTTTATTATGGGGATAATAAGTCTGGAGAATAAGATAGAAAGGATTGGAAAAATTATGAAGCGGAATGAGTTGGATCATATTGACTATGAAATATTAAATATGCTGCAGGAGAATGCCAGAATGCCTTTGAAGGAAATCGCATCCCGAGTGTATCTGTCATCTCCGGCAGTTTCTGCCAGAATTGACAATCTGGTCGGTAAGGGATATATTGAAGGATTTCATGCACAGATCAATCCTGAAATTATGGGATTTCATATTAAGGCTTTTATTAATCTGGAGGTATCGCCAGAAGACAAAAAGGAGTTTTATCCGTATATTAAGGATTGTCCTAATGTTGTGGAGTGCAATTGTGTAACGGGAGATTATTCTATGCTGTTGCAGGTATTGTTTCAGAGTACAATAGAATTAGACCAGTTTATCGGTGAATTGCAAAGATATGGCAGAACAAAAACTCTGATCGTGTTTTCTACATCTGTAGAACATAGAGGGGTGATCATGGAATGATGGAATCATAAAAAGGGTGTCTGAATATGGTTATGCAGTTTCAAACACCCTTGAAATTAAAATTATGGATTCCTGTGGATACATGCTGTTAAATATAATAGACTTCTGTGCCGGCAAAGGAGACATCTCCAACCAGATACAAAGTTGGATTTCCTTCCTGATATTGACAGTTATCTGGATTTTTTATATGAACAGCACCAAAAGAGACGGAGGTATTATCGATTATTTTCCAGGTCTTTGGAACATAGAGAACCATATTACCAAAGGAAACTTCAACACGAACCTGGGCAGATCCCTGTTGGATGATAGCGTTGTCAAAGTAAACTTTCATTTCGCCAAAGCTGGTCTCCAGATGTGCTTTTACAAAGTTTTCGGAATTGATATATTTGATAGTAGAACCAAAGGAGTTTTCAAAATGGATCACCTGGTCATCGGGGATATCTACAATTTCCGGTGTATGTGCTGGATGGTTGTGGATATGCCAATGGTGTTTTTTGGGGAAGAGAAGGTTTAATCCAATGGAGCCAAGCAGAGCGGCACCTAATACAGTCCAAGGCGTCAGTTCGGTGATGCCAAGAGGTTCATCGTAAAGGCATGCCAGAAAGGCAATGGAAAAGAGAATTTCTCCAAAACTGCGGGAGACAAGTCCTTTGATCAGTAGCCAGATAAATAAAATTGTCAATACAATACTAAAAAGTGAGAGGGTAGGCCAATATCCCATTTTGCCTATGATCAGAGCCGCGGCTCCTGCCAGGAAACAGAGTCCCCAGAAAATTTTGTCTGCTTTAAAGTGTCTGTTATTCATTGTAACCTCATTTCCTGCACCTATTTTGTGCATTAATTGATATTTGTGTTGCTTTGAGTCATTCAAAATGTGTGGTCCGTTTTTCTTCTAATTTGTGGATCAGGGCTTTGTAATAATTACGTGAAACATATACCTGCTTGTGGGAAGACTGGAATTCTACTACACTGGACGCTGTCAGGTTTCGGCTGATCGCATAGACAAGATTTGTATTCAATATGGAGGATTTTGATATTCTCATAAAGTGTCCTGGAAGGATTTCTTCCAGTTCATACAGCTTTAAGCGGGTCTGAAACATATCCTGTGTAGTGTGAGCCGCTACCATACCCCCATCTGTTTCAAAAAAGAGAATGTCATCCAGGGGCAGAAAATATTGCCGTTCTCCTTTTGTAAACTCCATTTTATTTTTGGAAGTGATGGAATCCGATATGGCACGTTGAATCTGTTGTACCTGTTCAGACAGACTGCGGCAGCGGATGATGACCTCCTCTTCCTGCAGCGTTTCGTCCAGTTCAATTCGTATTTTCATTTTTTGCTCCATTCTTCTAGGATAAAACAGTCTGTTTTTCTGCTGTTTGAACACATTATAGGGAAGACAGCAGAAAATGTAAACCGTATTTTTGTAAGAGGTAAGAATTGCAGGGTAAGAGGTAATGATTAAATTGTTGAAAGTATTTATACAGAATGGAGAATATTATGACATATGATGAATTATTTCAATTAAAAGGATTGGAGAAGGCAAAACTTCTGGCTGGTAAATCTATACTTTCCAGAGAAATTACAGGTGCTCATGTTGTAGAAATTGTGGAGGCACAGGACTGGGTAAAACGTGGGGAGCTGATCTTTGTCAGTGGAGTGGCTTTTCGTGATGTGGGGAAAGATTTAGAGAAGTCAATCCATGCCCTGGCAAAGAGACAGGTTGCAGGTGTGGTTGTTGAGATTGGTCCGTATATACCTGCTGTTACAGATGAAATGATTAATCTGTGCAATGAATTAAATCTTCCATTGCTGTCTCTTCCCTATGAGATACCGGTATCAGAAATTATTTCCCAGATTTATTTTGATATTTATAGTAAGGAGGAAACAAATAAATCCATTGGAAAATTTATGGAAGAGGTACTTTATGGTGATACGGGAAAAGCTTTGGAACGGATTGAGCTGTTTAAATTTGACCAGAATAAGAAGCATGTGGCTCTGTATATCGGACTGGATGTAACGGAAGGGAGATCGATTACTGAGGAAGACAGAGAAAATCTTCTTAAGGCTGTGCGGATGTCCTTTGTAAAACAAATCCAGCTCCTCTATCTGGAGGAAGAAGATGGCGTTGTTGCTATACAGGAGCTGGGTAAAGAGGAAAAGCTGCATCAGGTTATGGAGAAAAAACGGGAGGAAATAGAGAATAATCTGCAATACAGTCTGAAAGGTGCTTCCGTCAGTATGGGGGTGGGAAATGCTTTTGGAGGAAGTTATGCCATGAAAGAAAGTGTGTCGGAGGCAAAGAAGGCATATCGGGTGCTTCGTGCCTGCCAGACGAAGGGCAGCCTGCGGTATTATGATGAAATTGGGATTTACCGGGTATTCTTTGATCTGAAAAGTGAAGAGGTGCTAGAGAATCTTTTGGCAGAAACTTTGGGTGTTCTGATGGAATATGACAGGGAAAATGAAAGCGACCTGGTACATACACTGGAAGTATTTTTGGAGGAGGGTTGTAATATTTCTGCTGCAACAGAGAAACTTTTTGTTCATCGGAATACAGTGAAGTACAGAATAAAACGGATTGAAGAAATATTGGGAAGAGATTTAAAGGATGTGACCATACAGTTCAATCTGCGGCTTGCATATAAAATACGCAGGTATCTCGGATAAGTGTTCTGGATAATAGAGGGATATTTAATTGTCTACCATGGACAAAAGAAGAAAAAATACTTTGTTCACTGTGGATATAGAAAAGGAAACAGAGGGATGATAAGATAAGCGCATAAAGCAGACAACCAAAGGCGGTTAGAACTTCCGGAGGGTTGTCTGTTTTTTTCTATAATGAGGAATCGGTAAGACAGAGGATTTCGGATAGAAAATAGAGAAAGGAGAGAGAGGATGAGCAGCAATTTTGTGATGCCAAAGCAGATTATTTCCGGTGCAGGTGCATTGGAGGGAGCTGAGGCAAAAGAAGCTTTTAAGAATGCCGGAAGCAAAGCATTGATTGTATCCGGCAAGGTTATGGAAAAGGTCGGAAATGTGGCAAAGGTTACTGCGGTTCTGGATGATTTAGGAATCAGATATGCCATTTACACAGAGATTACTGGAGAGCCTACCGATACGATGATAGATGGAGGGCTGGAAGTATATAAAAAAGAAGGTTGTGATTTCCTGATCGGTTTTGGGGGAGGAAGTCCGCTGGATTCTATGAAAGCGATTGCGGCACTGGTTACGAACCCCGGAAAGATACCGGATTATATGGGGAAAGTGATAACAAGACCAGTACCTCCAATGATAGCGATACCGACTACTGCCGGTACTGGTTCAGAGGCAACCTGGTTTACGATTATAACAGACAGCCAGAAGGACATTAAGATGTTGTTAAAGGGTCCTGTATTGATGCCGGATGTAGCAATTGTTGACTATCGTTTTACATTAACTTCTCCAAAGTCAGTTACGGCAGCGCCCGGACTGGATGCCCTGACTCATGCAATTGAGGGGTATACCTCCAGAAAGGCACAGCCTATGACAGATACATTTGCTGTATCAGCGGTGAAGCGTATTTTTAAGTATCTGCCGGTTGCTTATGCAGATGGAAGTAATGAGGAAGCAAGAGAACAGATGTCTTTGGCTGCTCTGGAAGCAGGAATTGTTATCAATAATTCTTCTGTAACTATTGTACATGGTATGAGCCGCCCTATCGGAGCATTGTTTCATGTACCCCATGGAATGTCCAATGCCATGCTGTTAAAAGCATGCTTTACCTTTGCATTAGATGGTGCCTATGGTAAATTTGCGGATCTGGGTCGTGCCATTGAGGTGGCAGACGGTTCCGACAGCGATGAGGCAGCAGCAGAGAAATTCCTGGATGCAGTGATTGATATTTGTAAAGTTTGTGAAATTCCTACTCTGGAAGAGTACGGTATTGATAAGGAAAAATTCTTTGCTTTTATTGATAAAATGGCTGACGATGCGCTGGCAAGTGGAAGTCCGGGAAATACCATGAAAGAAGTATCAAAGGATGATATTGTTGCGATATATAAAGCATTGTGGTAGAAAAAGAGTCTGAGGACTATTATGGAAACAGAATGCAGACAGCTGGGCAGTACCGGTTGTAAATGATAAGCTGTTGAAAATTAAGGATTTGACAGCAGAATGGAGGAATCATTATGAGAGATATGACAAAGGAAGAAATCAAAGAGTTGGACAAGGCACATGTATTACATTCCTGGAGTGTTCAGGGAAATCTGGATCCTACTGTTGTAACCAGGGCAGAGGGAATTTATTTCTATGATGCAGATGGAAATAAATATTATGATATGAGTTCCCAGCTGGTAAACTTAAATATTGGTTATGGAAATAAAAAGGTGGCTGATGCTATTGCAGAACAGGCGCATAAAATGCCATTTATGGGACCTGGATATGCTGTAGATGTGAAGTCTGAGCTTGCCAGAAAGATTCTGGAGATTGCTCCTGATAATATGAGCAAGGTTTTCTTTACACTGGGTGGCGCAGATGCAAATGAAAATGCGTTGAAGATCGCAAGACTTTATACTGGAAGAAATAAGGTCTTCAGTCGGTACCGTTCTTATCATGGTTCTACTATGGGTGCAGGTAATCTGACTGGTGAGCCAAGAAGATTTAACTGCGAGACAAATGGGGTTTCTGGCTATATAAAATTCTTTGATCCGTATATTTATAGAGAGGCAATTGAATTTAAGAGTGAAGCAGAGGCTACTAAGTACTATATTTCTAAATTAAGGGAGCAGATTATCTATGAGGATCCAAACACGGTAGCTGCGATTGAGTGTGAGACGATTACAGGTTCTAATGGATGTATTATTCCTCCGGATGGATATCTTCAGGGAATTCGTGATATTTGTGATGAGTTTGGTATTATGATGATCTGTGATGAAGTTATGATGGGCTTTGGACGTACTGGTGAGTATTTTGCATTCCAGAACTGGGATGTGAAGCCGGATCTGGTATCCTTCGCAAAGGGAGTTACCTGTGGCTATGCACCTTTGGGTGGTGTTTTGGTAACAAAGAAGGTAGCAGATTATTTTGATGATCATAAGCTGCTTTGTGGTCTGACCTATTCAGGACATCCTCTTTGCTGCGCTGCGGGTGTAGCCACACTGGATGTTTATAAGGAAGAGAAACTGATAGAAAATTCCAAGGCAATGGGTAAAATTCTTGGTGAAATCTTAGAAGAATTAAAGAGAAACCATCCATGTGTTGGTGATGTACGTTACAAAGGACTGTTCTCAGCACTGGAGTTGGTAAAGGATAAAGAAACCAAAGAGCCATTAGTGTCATATAATTGTGATCCAGAAAATATCATGGGTAAAATTATTGGTTCACTGAAAAAGAAGGGATTTTCTACATATTCTCATGAGAACTGTATCATTGTAGCACCTCCACTTATCATTACAGAGGAAGAGCTGAGAGATGCTATGGCAATTATGGATGAAGTGCTGGAAGAAGTGGATGGCATGATTTAAGTTTTCTTATAGAATAAAATAGTATAAAAACTGCCTTTGAGTCATTTGATTTGGGGGCAGTTTTTACATGAAGAAAATGTGAGGATGAGATTGGGTAACCCTGGTCCGTTTTACAAGATATGATACTACTCGTTTGCTATAGGAAAATTCTGGAATAAAAAATTCCATATTAATTTTGGTGGATATTTGTACAATTTGTCATATTGTCATCTAACTTTGTTCTGTGCTACAATACTTTGCAAGCAGATATTATTCTTTCATAAATATTTAATTCTTATAGCACAGTTTATGTGTGTTTCTTAATTCTGATTGATTATATCTATGCTTTAATCGAGCTAAATTTTTCTATGTGTAACTTTTTAATGATGCAGCTACAAAAGTATGCTTTTAACCGGGATCTTACTGCGTTTTCATCAGGAAGAATGAAGGATATTTTTGTAACAACAGATAGCAGGAAGGAGAGAGTGGATGAACGAGGAGACAAGAATAATATTAGAGGAACTTCAGGGATTAAGAGGTGATGTAACAGAGCTGAAGAGTGACGTGACGGAGCTAAAGAGTGACATGACAGAGCTGAAGAGTGACGTGACGGAGCTGAAGAGTGACATGACAGAGCTGAAGAGTAACGTGACAGAGCTGAAGAGTAACGTGACAGAGCTGAAGAGTGACGTGACAGAGCTGAAGAGTGACATGACGGAGTTGAAGAGTGACGTGACAGAGCTGAAGAGTGACATGACAGAGCTGAAGAGTGACGTGACAGAGCTGAAGAGTGACATGACAGAGCTGAAGAGTGACGTGACAGAGCTGAAGAGTGACATGACAGAGCTGAAGAGTGACGTGACAGAGCTGAAGAGTGACATGACAGAGCTGAAGAGTAACATGAAGGAGCTAAAGAGCGATGTAATAGAACTTAAGAGAGATGTCCTTAATCTAAAAGAGAGGGTTGTAACCTTGGAGAAAGGGATGATAACTTTAAAAGATGATATGGAAATAATGAAGGGTGAAATAGGAACTCTGAAGAAGGATATGGTAACTCTGAAAAGTGAGCTGAAAGGAGACATGGCACTCCTAAGAGAACAATTATATTCTATGCAATTAACACTGGAAACGGAAATCAGACATGATACCAAAGCAACAGCAGAGGCGCATACGGTTTTGGAAAGACATCTGATAGAAGCCATACAGCGGGGAGATACTCAGGAGAAAATTACGATTCGTGTTGGATGCCTGGAGTCGGAAGTAAGAGAGATTAAGAGAGCAATCAGTTAAGAAAGAGAGGAATGGGATATGACAGAAGAAAATCAAATGATTCTTAATGAAATTAAAAAACTGGAAGAATACATGGAATCCATACAGGATGTGTGGGAGAGAGAAATAAGCAGACGCGTGACGGCTATTGCAAACAGAGGAACCGGTATTCCTGAGGAGATTCTGGAATGTGGATACAATAGGGATGAGCTTATTCTGCGTTTAAACAACGTAGAAAGTGCAGCCATTAAATTACGGAGAAAGATAGATAGTGAAGGGGAATCTCAATTTTAATGGAACAATTACTATAAAACATGAGGGTAATCTTTCTCTTTTTGCGTATACTAAAAAATGCAACATTTGTTTATGAAATGTTGCATTTTTATTACATTATTTATATCGAAGGTATTCTTTAAATACTTTAGTATATTTTTGAAAAAAATAAAAAATCATGTAGATTAAATCATAATCTTTCGAAAAACATCATCTTTGTCCTCCTGCTCAATTCCCAGATAGCGTTTTGTAATCTGATAAGAAGAGTGATTATAGATATTCATCAGCATAGCAGGTGGAACCCCTTGTTTCCAGGCATGATAGCCGAAGGTTTTTCGCATGGAATGACAGCTGATATGCTCATCCAGCCCTGTGTCAACTGCTGCCTTTTTTATGATCCGCCATGCTTGACAGCGGCTAATGGGGTGGGTTTCATCATTGCTGACACAAAATAAATAGGAATCTGGACTCTGGTTATTTCGGCAGTATTCCAATGCCTGTTTCAATGCATTGTTAATTGCGATTTGATTACTCTTTCCAGTTTTTTGTTCTGTCAGACAAATATGTTTTCGATAGCAATGTTTTCGATAATCATATACATCAATCCATTGCAAATTTAATAGATCGCTTATGCGCAGGGCAGTATTTAACCCCATTATGATTAACAGATAATTTCTCCATTTTTTTCTGCATAAATAATATTTTTTAAATGCATCTAATTCGTCTTTGTTTCTAATTGGATAAGTTACTCCCATATATTTTTCCTTCCTTTCTTTTTGGATACAAAATGTGCAACACTCCATAAACAAATGTTTCTGATTTTATGTGAACATGAGAGAAGTAGAGCATTCATTCTCATGTATGCATTGTCAAAGGAGAGGATTCTATGTTACGACTTACGGTTAGTACAGAAGAATATCTGATGATCGGCAATGACATTAAGATTGTTTTTCTGGGAGGGACCAAAAACCATTTACGCATCATGGTAGATGCACCAAAAGATATGGACATTCTTCGCAGTAGTGTATTAGAGAGGCTTCATCCAGAGCTGGCAAAAAAGAATGTCTATTATGCAGAGCCAGATACACCAGCGAGGTATCTAAAACCAAAAGCAAAATAATAATGTGGTAAAGCATTTATGGCTGCTGAAAATGGCGGTAAAAGGCTTCCCTTTATTATACAACTTTATTAATTTTATGTCGCATTACGACATACACCCACGGCAAACGGAATTGTAGTGGAAAAACAAGGAGGTAAGTATTATGATAGTACAACACAATATTACAGCGATGAATGCAAACAGAATGCTGGGATTGACAACGGGAGCTCTGGCAAAATCTTCCGAGAAGCTTTCTTCAGGATACCGTATCAATCGTGCGGCTGATGATGCAGCGGGATTAACAATTTCTGAAAAAATGAGAAAACAGATTCGCGGACTTGACCAGGCATCAACAAATGCAGAGGATGGTGTATCAGCGGTACAGACAGCAGAGGGTGCTCTGACAGAAGTACACAGTATGCTGCAGCGTATGAATGAGTTGGCTGTCCAGGCTTCCAATGGAACAAATTCTGAAGCTGACCGTCAGGCTATCCAGGATGAGATTGAGCAGTTAACAACAGAGATTGACCGTGTTTCTGAGACTACCAAGTTTAACGAGATTTATCTGTTAAAGGGTGACACTACAAAGACTACAAAATACTTAAACGGCCATGACGCAGGTCTTAAGGGAACACTGACACAGACTGCAAAAGAGGCAACCTTTACAATGGAGGAGTTAAAAGCAGGCGATTCCATTAATATTGGCGGAAAAGAGTACAAGATTGGTGTAACTAAGGCAGATGCAAGTGCTTTAGTGCCAACTGATGCGAATAAAACAGTTGAGATTGATGGAACAACATATACCATTGTTGCAACAGCTGGTGATGAGGATACAGGGGCTAACAAGTTAACCTCAGCAAATGTAATTGCAAAGATCGGTTCTGGAAGTACTGTGACGGTAGATGGGAAGTCATTGACTGTTATGGCAGATGATAATGCTCCTGTTGGTGTAGATGATGCAGATTCTTCTGTGATTTCAGCAGAATATGCGTATAATTTGATTCAGGCAGAGCTTACTGCGGCGAATAATATAGGAGTTGACAGTGCGACACCTGCAACTGTCGCTGGCGTTGTAGATGGCGATACTGCTGGAACAAAAAAATTTGTTATTACAAAGGGGCAGGTTGAGGTACAGGATACCTTGTCATTTAATCTTCATGTTGGTGCTGATGCCGATATGACGAATAAGATTACCATCGATATTGATTCTATGAGTGCTGCTGGTCTTGGAATTAAGGGAATCAATGTAAAGGATGATTCTGGAATTTCAGGCACTTATGCCATTGATGCCATTGCAGATGCAATTTCTACAGTATCTTCCCAGCGTTCTGCACTTGGTGCAGTCCAAAACCGTTTAGAACATACCATTGACAATCTGGATAATGTAGTAGAAAATACTACTGCAGCAGAGTCTCGTATTCGTGATACAGATATGGCAGAAGAGATGGTTACTTATGCGAAGAATAATATTCTTCAGCAGGCAGGACAGTCTATGCTGGCCCAGGCAAATCAGGCAAACCAGGGTGTACTTTCTCTGCTCCAGTAAGGATTGTTCCATTAGAATCACAGAAACACAAGAGCATTTTTATTACAAAAATAACACAGCTGTCTGTCATTTTATTATGGCAGACAGTTGTTTTGATGTGTGCAGGGCACTCTGTCTGTAGTTTATGCGAAGTGTAACTATAAAAGTTCTGTAAAATCTGCCAGTTAGATGTTGCTTCTGAAAAAGATTATGGATATACTTTAAATAACTATGATTAAGAACGGAGGTAGTTTTATGTCTTTTTTAGATGATATGAAACAAGAATTATTTTCTGCCGGCAGAGATGTTTCTCAGAAGGCAAAGGAGGTCTCTGGTGTAGCAAAGCTGAAATTGGATATTAAGTCCAAGGAGGATGCTTTGAATAGACAGTATATGGAACTAGGCAAGAAATATTATGATATGCACAAAGAGGGGGAAATGCCGGAGGAAGAGATTACAGCTATAAGTACCTTGTTAAATGAAATTCAGGACTTAAAGAACGAAATATTGAAAATTCAAGGTGCATGCACCTGCCCGGAGTGTGGAGCTACATTGCCGGAAGGGATTTCATATTGCAGCAAATGCGGTGCAAAGGTTGATTAAAAGTTACAAATTAAATCCGAATGGTTTAAAAAGTTTCTTTATGTGTCGAACAACTAAATCCGGATTATCAGGAGAAACAATATAATCATATTTTCCCTCGATATTGCCAAATGTGATAGTTTCACTGCAGTGCAAAGTAGCCTGTAAATATTTTATCATATTTTCTTCCCCTGCATTTCGATTATATATTTTTAAATAGGAATAGCCGGGATAATCTGTGGACGGATACTGTAAGACCTTTAACTGGTCTGTGTATCCGTTCTTTTTTAATGCATTGTATAGTAATTCGATTTTTTCGGTAACGTCAATGGTCATTAGATAGATGCAATTGGAGCCTTCTGGCAGGGTTCCGTACAGATAATTCCTGTAGGGAGAGCTGTACATACGACTGTAAATATCTTTTTCCGTGTCATTCTGCAAATCCTGATGATAAATCACCAGAATATCTTCCATAATAACGTTGATAAAGCACTGATGACCGAAACGATGAATAAAGTCTAACAGTTCACAGGTTTTATTGTAGGAAATCACATAGGATTTCAAATATTTTTTTTCATTGATATCATAAAGAACAGCACCATTCATAGCAATGACTGGAAGATTAAGTTTAATATCCTTCAAAGGTTCGATCAGGGATGCAGGTGTTCTCATAGTAGATATGGTAAAGTGGACACCATCGTCCAGCAACTGGTTCAATTCGATTTTACTGTAGGAGGACAGACTTTCTCCAGTAGCCAGTAACGTTTCATCCAGTCCGGAAATAAAAAGCAGATCAAGACGCTTTTTGTGAGGAAGGTGGAAAGAGTTTACCAGTATACCAATAAGAATACCAATCATCGTATCGACCACACGGCTCCACACAAAAAGAAACGGATTTATATCACCAATATGATTGACAACGATACTCAGGAAAACCACACAGGAGAAGTAAGAGGCATCCTTTTTGTGAAGAAGAAGAGTGGTCTGTATAATGGGAATGATCATAATGGATATAATGGCATACTGTAGCAGTTCATAGGAGGAATCTCCCTTAAAAATATAAAAATTGAGCAATACTACGATTAGACCGAAAAAAGCACCCACAAAGGTACCTGTTGTGCGTTGCAGTGCCTTTTTCAGACTGGTATCTACGTAGGGCTGGATACACCAGAGGACTGCAAGCTGGGAATAAAATACCATCCCCTGCCTGCCTCTCAGCAGGTAGATCAGATAGCATAAAAAGACAGCGATACAGGATTTTGTCATACGCATTCCGATATGTGGTAAATGAAAAGTCTTCTCCTTCATGAAAATCTCCTAATTTATACAGCTCTTTCAGTTTCATAAAAAAGATTGCTGTAGTTTTTTCCCCAGGTAGAAACAAGAATATATATAAGTATACTATTCATTATCAGGGAAAGCAAATGAGAAAATGGTATATCTGTTTTCCTTTTTGGACATAGTAAGAGTAAAGAAAGGAGGATGTGATGAACAATCGTAAAGTAGCTATTATTGGATGTGGTTTTGTAGGTTCTGCTACTGCATTTTCTCTGATGCAGAGTGGTTTGTTTTCCGAAATGGTACTGCTGGATATGGACCAGAAAAAAGCAGAGGGTGAGGCAATGGACATTATACATGGAATGCCATTCTCTACACCGATGAAGATTTATGCCGGTGATTATGATGACATTGCAGACAGTGCGATTATCATTGTTACAGCCGGATGTAATCAGAAGCCGGATGAAACCCGTCTGGATCTGGTCAACAAAAATATTGCTATATACCGGCAGATTATGGGAGAGATTGCCAAACGAAATGTAGAGGGAATCCTGTTGATCGTGTCAAATCCGGTAGATATCCTGACCTATGCTGCATGGAAATTTTCCGGATTGCCAAAGAACCGGGTAATTGGCTCCGGTACGGTACTGGATACTGCCCGACTAAAGTGTATGCTGGGTGAAGAGCTGGGTGTGGACGCCCGAAGTGTACATGCGTTTATTATTGGAGAACATGGAGACAGTGAGCTTGCAGTATTCAGCAGTGCGAATGTATCCGGTATTGATTTAAAAGATTTTTATGATATGTGCCAGCCGGATGAGTATCATGAGGACACAGCAAGGATCTATGATCAGGTAAGAGACAGTGCCTATAAAATTATTGAAAGTAAAAAAGCAACCTATTTTGGTGTAGCTATGGCAGTACGGAGAATCTGCGAGTGTATCATGCGGAATGAACATTCCATACTAACTGTTTCCAGTGTAGTAGATGGGATTTACGGAGCATATGATATGGCGTTGAGTCTTCCATGTATTATAGGAAATAAGGGACTGGAACAGACCATTCAGATTGATCTGGATGAGGAAGAAGAAAAACGGCTGAAAAATTCCATTCAGGTGCTGGAAGATGTGTTAGCAGGAAGTATTTAATTACAAGAAGAACAGAATTACCCCTAGATTTCAATCAGAAATATAGGGGTGTTTTTTCTGTATTAGTACATTATTTTCTCCAGATCCTGCATCCACATCTGAACAGAAGCATCGCTTGGCATACGCCAGTCACCGCGCGGAGACAGTGCCACACTTCCTACCTTTGGTCCGTCTGGCAGACAGGAACGTTTAAACTGCTGTGTAAAGAACCTCCGGTAGAAGGTACGGAGCCATTTGTAAATCGTTTCTTTATCATAAATCCCATTAAAAGTATAACAAGCCAGACGATAGATTTTGGAAGGAGTGTAGCCAAAACGCATCATATAGTACAGATAGAAATCATGCAGTTCATATGGTCCAACAATATCCTCTGTTTTCTGTGCGATTTTTCCTTCCTTTGGTGGTAAAAGCTCTGGGCTTACCGGAGTATCCAGAACATCCATCAGTACTCTTTGCAGTTCTTTGTCCGTAGTAGTTTCTGCATAGTACAGTACCAGATAGCGGACAAGCATTTTGGGGACAGAGCAGTTGACACCGTACATAGACATATGATCTCCGTTATAGGTAGCCCATCCCAGTGCCAGCTCGGACATGTCACCAGTACCGATGACCATACCGTTACTCTGGTTAGCAATGTTCATTAATATCATAGTGCGTTGTCTTGCCTGGGAATTTTCATAGGTGACATCGCGTACCTCTTTGTCATGCCCGATATCCCGGAAATGAAGCTCTACAGCCTCATGGATAGGAATCTCCTTTAAAGTAGCGCCCAGTTGTTTCGTTAGGGTACAGGCATTTTGATAGGTACGGTCTGTTGTTCCAAAGCAAGGCATAGTGACAGCCTGGATGCCAGAACGGTCCAGCCCCAGCATGTCAAAGGCTTTTGCTGTGACCAGCAGTGCCAGTGTAGAATCCAGACCGCCAGAAATACCAATAACAACATTTTTGCAATTGGTGTGAGCAAGACGTTTTTTTAACCCCATAGCCTGAATATTTAAGATTTCATCACAGCGGCGGTCACGGTCATATTTATCGTTTGGAACGAAAGGAGTCCGTTCGTAATGGCGAGTCAGTTTTGTTTCACCAGTCGATTCAAAAGAGAAATATTCTACATCATAGCCTGCTTCTTCCGGAGATGAAGTTTCAAAGGTCGTCATACGGCGGCGTTCACTGATCAGTCTGCCCAGATCCAGTTCGGATACGATCATGCCGTTTTCAAATCGTTTTGATTCGGTAAGAATACTTCCATTTTCTGTAATAAGATTATGTCCAGAGAAGACTAAATCTGTGGAAGATTCTCCTTCTCCGGCATCGGCATAAATATAACCGCAGATCAGACGTGCAGACTGGTTGCGTACCAATTCCCGGCGGTACATATCTTTGCCTGTGGTTTCGTCACTGGCAGAGATATTAGCGATTACTGTAGCAGATGCCATTGCATGATAGCAGGAAGGAGGAACAGGCATCCATAAATCTTCACAAATATCAAGACCCAGTACGAAACCAGTCATGTTTTCTGCGGAAAACAGCAGTTTTGCACCAAAGGAAATTCCCTCTCCGGCCTCTCCCAGTGCTGGAATATCTATGATGTCATTTTCTTTTGGGGCAGGAGTAAAATATCGTGCCTCATAAAATTCTGAATAATTGGGAATATGCTGCTTGGGAACCAGTCCCAGAAGTTGGCCCTCATGCAAAATCGCAGCTACATTATAGAGGCGGTTGTGATGAAGGAAGGGAAGTCCTATTACTGTCAGTAAATCCAGACCTTCGGAAGCTTTCAGTATCTGTTTTAGACCGGATAAACAGCCTTGTAAAAGGATGTCCTGCAAAAAAAGGTCATTGCAGGTATAACCGGAAAGTACAAGCTCTGGGAAAACGACCAGCTTTGCACCGGCAGAGTGAGCATGCTCCATATTTTTTATTATCTGATTTGTATTGTAATCTGTATTACCTACCTGAATATCTGGTGTAATAGCAGCAACCTTTAAAAATCCGTCATTCATAAATACTCCATTCCTGCGCAAAACCTGACGCATAACTATTTTCTTATTATTGTGTATCTTAATGGGACCACTTATTCCTATCCTATTCTTTTTCCAGGATTCCGTCAATGAAAAACTTAGAAAGCTGTGGAAAGTTGATTTCATTTTCAATATACCTCATAATAAAATAGATGTTACATTTGTACCATTTGATTAAAAAATGATAGAAATAGAATTATATAAAGGGGAAAAAGATATGAGGATATTGGTGGTTGAAGATGAGAGGCAGTTGCGGCAGGGACTTAAGGAGCTGCTGGAGGGATGTGGTTATGCGGTAGATACGGCGGAATCCTGCAAGGACGCATTTCGTTTTTTGGAGAATGTTGGGCAAAAAGAACGAAATCAATATGATGCGTTCTTTCTTGATGTACTGCTTCCGGATGGGGATGGGTTTTCTATTTGTGAGCGGATACGGAAAATCTCTGCCGCACCGATTTTATTTCTGACTGCGATGGATCAGGAAGACTATGTTATTAAGGGGCTGGAAATGGGTGCAGATGATTATATTATGAAGCCTTTCCGCAGCCGGGAATTGATTTCCCGATTGCAGGCAAATCTTCGGAGAATCCATCAGGAGCAGCCAGGAACACTTCTTTGCAGTGGAGATCTGACACTGGATATAAAAAAAGAACATGTGTTAAAAGCGGGAAAACCATTAAAGCTTAGAAGGATAGAATATGAGCTTCTAAAGATGTTTATGCAAAATGAGGGGATTCTTCTGCGGAGAGAACGGTTGTTGGAAAGGATGTGGGACAGTGCTGGTGAATTTGTGGAGGATAACACACTGTCTGTTCAGGTAAGCCGTTTGCGGGAACGGATTGGAAGCTGGCAGGGGGAATCTTATATTGAAACAGCAAGAGGGTTGGGATACCGTTGGAGAGTAAATGTGGAGAAGCAATAAAAACGGAGCAGAAAAGAGGAGTATATGAAAAGACAAAGAGAAGAGTGGATATATGGTGCAATTGCTGTAACATTGGGGTTGATGCTGCTTATGGGAGGAGTTTTTGGGTACATGGTGGCACAGCAGTCAATCTGTCAATATAAGGCGGTAGTCGGAAATGTGTACCGGCAGGACAAGAAGGAAGCGGAACTGATACTGGAACAATTATTCCAGACCAGTTTGTCGGGGGAGAATATACAGGCGGGAGAGTTGGCAGCGGAAAAACTGGGTTATGGAAGGGATGGTTATTCTAATTTATATTGGAGTCTGACAGAGAGCTGGCAGTATATTTTATATGCAGCCATTTTGGCAGGACTCTTGTTCTGTATCGTTTTTTTATTGTTTCGTTTTAAAAAGATAGAAGGAAACTACTTGACGGACCTTTGTGGTCGAATCGAGGAGGCTCAGGAACAGCTGCTTCCACTGAGAAGGAGCAATGAGGGAAGTACCGTCAGAATGGTACTGGAAAAAAAGATCGCTGATCTGATATTGACACTGGAACAACAGAAAAATTTTTTTGAAGTAAGGCAGGAGGAGATGAGACAGTTTATAGAAAATGTGGCGCATCAGTTAAAAACCCCTCTTTCGTGTGTCATATTGAACCTGGATCTGATAGAAAATAAAAGGAAACAGGAGGAAAAAGGAATAGAGACAGAAGGCTCCGGCCGTTCTGTTTTTTGTCTGCTGGAAGAAAGTATGCAGCAGGCGGAAAAAATGCAGAGACTTCTCAGACAGCTTTTGCATATTGCCAGATTAGAGGCGGGAAAAGTACATTTTCAAAAAGAAAATATTGGATTCTATGGCTTATTGAAGGAATTATGTTCCTTACATCCGGAAGGAAGATACCAACTGATCGGAATCAGTCCAGAGGAGGAAGTGAATATCCGGGGGGATAGAGAATGGCTTTTGGAGGCATTGGAAAATATTCTGGTCAATGCGATCCGGCATAGAGGACAGGAACAGGAAGAGATCCGGTTACAGGTAACGGTGCTGGCAGAGAGTATTAAGCTTCGCGTGATTGATCAGGGAACTGGAATGAAACAGGAACAGCTGGAGCATCTTTTTGACAGATTTTATACCATACAAACGGCAGGTAATGACAGTACGGGGATTGGATTGAATCTTGCAAAGCTGGTAATAGAAGGGAATTATGGAAGTATCAGTGCACAAAGCAGTATAGGAAATGGGACTACGGTGGAAATCCGGCTGCCTCTCTGGAGAATGAAAGAAAAAGTATAACCATGTAAGATTGTTGTAAGGTTATTGTGTTAATCTACTTCAAGATAGTTGGATATACTCTCCGATATTACCTATTGTTCCAACTGTCTGATTATTACAAGGGGGATTTTTCATGGAACCACTACTTCAGATTGTAAAGACCGGATTAAAAAGACGAAAAAAAGAAACCAGAATGATGAGGATCATTTCATGGCTGACTGTATTATTTCTGGCAGGTACTTTATTGCTGCAGGATAATATGGAGGTGTATCAGAGACAGATAAATTATCGAAATTATGGGGAATGGATATTTTGTCAGCCGGATATACAGGAGGGGGAATCAGGTCTGTCTCATCCGTATTTGGGAAAGAAAGGAGTGATGGTAAAAGGAACCGAGATTTACAATTTGGACAGGGAAGAGACAGGTGCTGCTTTCGGCTGGTTTGATGAGAATCTCTTAAAAATGGGGCATATTGGTCTGTACAAAGGTCGGATGCCCCGACAAAAAAATGAGATTGTAATGGAATACAGTCTGCTTGCGAAAATGAAATGTAATTATACACTCGGTTCAAAAATTTCATTTTATTATAGGGAAACGGAGATGAGTTTTGAAGAGCTTCTGGATGAGAACGCGACTTCCCAGAAACCGTTGAGGAAAGCTACCTTTGTTTTGACAGGTATCCTGAAAAATTACACGGGGCGCTGGGAAGGTGGCTCTATGTATCCAAATGCTCTGGTGAGCAGGTCAGGTTTTGAAAGTATGGGTGTTACTTCCAGCCGTTCTGTTTTCTATTCGCTAAAAGAACAATATCAAGATATCAGTACGGAAGGACTATTTGAAAAATTTCAAAGTGATCTGCAAAGAAAAAACAATAGACAGGGAGTAGAAAATTGGAATGCTCTTTTGTATAATGGGGAGAAATTTCAGGATAATTTCTGGGGCGATGCAAGATTATATCACAGTATAGAGTTGATATTGCTGGGAATTGGTGCTGCATTGTTGTCGTATCTGATGAGCATTTTTATGGATAACAGAAGAACATCGTACTTTCGGTTACGGGAGATGGGTGCTACAGCGAAACAGATCCGTGTGATCGCACTATATGAATGTTTTCGGAGTGTTGTTCTTTTTACTACACTTGGAGTGGTTTGCGGTTACCTTTTAACAGGAGGAATCAACCTGTTTTTTACGAAAACTTTAAACATAAAATATTTTTTTGAATTTCGCTGGGGTACGCTGGGGAAAATATTGCTGGATATGGTGATTGCATTGGCGGTATCTATCATAGCAGCACAGATTTATCTGGGAGCAGGAAGGATACAGGAAAATACGATTTTGATAAGGGGAAAGCGGCTGAGGCGTTTACAAAAAATGACAAAATCAAGACGATACCGCTTTCAGGGAGTAGAAAAAGATTTCCTTCACAGGCAGAGGAAAATCTACCGGCTGCAGACATGGATGGTACGGGGAGTTATCATGGCAGTGACGATGATTGCATTATTTTGTCTGACGAGAATACAGGAAACATACAGTATATACCAGGACGTGAGGGTTGCTGCAGATGCCTCTGCCTATGCAGTAGAAAAAGACTGGAAAATGATGGAATATGACAAAGATGATTGGGGAGAAGCTGAATGGGGAATATCAGAGGCTATTTGTGAAGAGTTGAGGAATATTCAGGGAATCCAGCATTTGGTATTTCAAAATTATGATATGTCACATGTGTTTGACTGGAAAGGAAAGGAACATTCGGAGTTTTTAAAAAAAGTTGCAGCAGATGTTAATCGGGAATATTCAGAAAAACCTGCAGTAGATGTTAGTCAGGAAAATACAATGATGGAAATGGATGATTATATCAAAGATACAAACGACAAATTTCAATTTCTATCCGAGATGGAATTTATATTGTATGGAAGTCAGTTTTATGAAAAGGCAGAGGATCTGTTGGAGGTGTTGGAGGGGGATGTCCCAAGCGAACATCTGGATAAAGAACGGCTGGAGCAGGGTAAGGATGTAGTTGTGGGAATTAATATTGATGCTGTGTGCCATACTTCTGAATTTTATCTGTCTATGGAAGAGGAAGAGGCGTCCAGCAAAAGAAAAGAGGAAAGAGAGAAGAAAAACAGCTGGAAGGAGAATACGCTTCATTCAGGAGATACCATTCAGATTAAAACAAATTCAGGAATGGTGGAGGCAACGGTAGCAGCTATTGTTTATATAACAGAAGAAACAGAGAAAACGGAGGCAACAATGGATTATCATGTAGAGGAAAATCCTCCTTGTCTCTATAACCTGTTTGGGTGCCAGGAATTGGGAAAACGGGTGGCAGATGCCGATGGCAGGGAATATAGACCAAATGCAGTTAAAATCTATCAGAATCCTATGTCGGATTATGCGGGGGTACAGGAACAGTTAGCCGGATTGTTTAATGAAAGTGGTATTGATTATACCTCAGATACATTTGTTTATGAGAGCTGGCAGGATATGCTGCAGACGGTTTGTCTGTACAGTACATTTGGTATTGTGGTGGTAGCTTTGTTTTTAATGATAGCAGCCTGTATTATTCAGGAGAGAATGGCGAGACGGTACCAGGAGGAGAATTTACTGAGACGGTTAGGAATGGAACAAAAAGGAGTGAACCGGATGCATTTTCGGGAAGGAGTGCAGGAGTGTATCTGGGTATGGATCTGCGTACCATTTTATCTGTTTTTATCATTGTTGTATAAAGGGAATCGGCTTGGATTGGATATGATGTATGACGATAATTTTTACAATGGAATCATATACAGTTACCGGCTTAAAAAAAATGTAGAAATAACATCCCAATGGCAGGCGGCATGGGAGCGGCTTCCTTGCTGGACAAGTCCATGGCTGTGTATTTTGTGTCTGTTGATACTTTCCATAAGCATTTTATTGCTGTATTTACATTCCTATCATGATAAGGTACGGGTTGACAGAATGCAGGAAGTTGAATAGAAAGAGGGGAAATAAAAGTGGGATATATACTGGAAGCGAAAGAAATCAGCCGAACTTATGGAACGACTGTAGAGGTGACGGCATTGCGTTCCTGCAGCATAGGATTTGAGAAGGGAGAATTTGTAGCTGTTATTGGGAAAAGCGGCTCAGGAAAATCAACGCTTTTGCGGATACTGGGAACATTGGATCTGCCGGATACAGGAGAGCTGTATATCGAGGGAGAGCGTGTGAATGATTGGAATGATAATAGGTTAGCAGCATTTCGCCGGAGAAAAATTGGCTTTATCTATCAGGATTATAATCTGTTTCCGGAATATACAGCTTATGAAAATATTGTAATGCCAATTCATCTGGATGGAAGGCAGGAAGAGAGGGAACGGGTAATGGAGTTGATGGAACGTCTCGGAATAGCAGATTGCAGAGATAAGTTTCCGGTGGAGCTTTCAGGAGGGCAGCAGCAGAGAGTCTCTATTGCAAGAGCTTTGGTAGCAGAGCCAGCCGTAGTACTGGCAGATGAGCCGACGGGAAACCTGGATGCCGAAAATGCTGGAGAAGTGGGAGAACTTCTCCGGCTTGCCTCTGAAATGTACCAGCAGACTGTTATCATGGTAACTCATGACCGGCAGATGGCAGAATATGCGGATAGGATTCTTACCATTAAAGATGGAGTGATAAGTGAAATGTAGTCCATTATACCCTTGCCATTTTCAAGGATATTTTCTATAATAATAGGGCTTGAAAAGGGGAAAATAGTATGGATATATGTTATCGTTTATTTTATACGGTGTTTTCTATGAGCTATATGGTCGTAGTCCTGACACCTGTGGTGCTTTTACTTCGGATGGCATTTCGGAAACTGCCAAGGAACTTTACCATGGCACTCTGGATGATTTTTTATTTACGGGCAGTCTGTCCGATAGGACTGACTAGCCCTATTTGTCTTTTTGGAAGATGGAACCGGCAGTTTCATCTTCTGATAAATTCGATTGGACTGCGTACTGTGTCTGGTCAGGGCTTGATGACCAGTTGGATTCAAACATATCAGGGAGATGTGGAAGCTACCGTTCCATATATGGTTTGTACCATTTTTTGGATTGCTGGAATGGCAGGGATTATTCTGTTTGTTTTATGGAAACGTAAGGGGTTGAAGGGAGAATTAAAAGATGCCCGGCTTCTTTTTGACAGGGTCTATCAGTCAGAGAAATTGCAGGTTCCTGTGCGGAGAGGTATATTCCGGACAAAAATTTATCTGCCGGGGAAACTGTCTGCCAGAGAGACAAAGAATATTCTGCTTCACCAGCAGCTGCACTGTGCGAGAAAAGATGACGGGATAGAACTGGCTTTTTTTCTAATCTCCTGTATACACTGGTGGAATCCATGCATTTGGCTGGCGTGGTATCTGTCCGGAATTGACAGGGAAGTGGCATGTGATGAAGCGGTGATCCGCCGGATTGGATGGACGCAGAAGGGGCTGTATGCCCAGGATATTATGAATATGAAAAAGGATACAGACAGTCCGTCCGTTTCTTTGTTTCTCTTCCGGGAAAAGCATTTGTCGAGACGGGCAGAGCATATGCTCTATATGGAGCCGGCAGCTGTCTGGAAAAAGGCGCTAAGTTCCTTTTTTCTGACGGTTTGTTTCTTTTTCTGGTTTGCTCTGTCTGCGATTCATACTGCATGGAATGGAGGAATCTGGGAGCAACTGGATGCACCTGCAGAGGAATCACTTTTTGTTTCCCCGCAAAAACGAGGTGTTACAAATGAAGTGATCGCTCATGTGGAAGCAACCACACCCGGAGGAGTTCCGGTGCAGCTGGAACTGATGGTGACACAGGGAACCTGGCAGAATGGTGAGGGATATACAGGACAGTTTATTTTGCGTATGCTGGATGAACAGAATGAGTTCATCGCATCCTTACCTTTGTCAAAAATATTTACTGGTAAAGGGATACAGCAGTTTGATGATTCGATCTCTTTGTCAGTGGATGATTACAATGAGGATGGCACAATGGAATTATCTCTGGGACAGGAGATGGAGGTTGAAGAGTCCCAGCTTTCAGCCACGGCGACAGGTGCATCTGTGGCAGCTGGAGGAGAAGTCAGAAAATCCACGATTTCAGATGATACAGACAAGAAAACCGTTTATGGGTATTATTTGATCAATATTGAGGAGAATAGACTTTCTGTTATCAGTGATACGATTTATCAGTCTGATGTGACTAGATTACAGACTGGATCTATGGTATTTTCATATATACAGGGAACTGGTGGTATTATCACCACACAGTTGGGGGAGGAGACGGTATATTATATATGGGAAACAGAGGAAAAAATGTATCGCCGTCAAAGTATCACCCAGCAGGAAATAGAGGATAGGATAGAGGCTCATTCTGGAAGTGCAGCGGCAGGAGAAAAGAAGAAATACACATTGACGGATACAGAAAGCCAGGTGGTCATAGCGGTGGAAACGGAAACAGACAATACAGGAAGTCAGTCAATACAGAGGATACGGATAAACCCAAATGGAGACCTGGATGGTTTGAGGACAAAGGAGTATACAGATGTCCATGGATATTTCTGTGATCTTGCATGGACAACAGACACAGCATCGGACAGCGAAGAAGATGCGGATAGATATGCTGTTTTGACCTTTAATGGAACCAGTGGACGGACTTTTATCATATATGATGTAAAACAAAGAAAAGAGTTTTACCGCCAGGAAGACGGAAATAAAATACTTGGTAAAGTGTTTCAAAAATATAATGGGAAAGAGATTACCTTTAAAGAAGGAGGAATGGTGGTCTATAGCCTGATGGAAATGATGGGTGAGGATATTTTGAAGATCAGCTTTGCAGCGAATGCAGATGGTGGTGTGACAGTGAAAGGAAGTTATGTGTGCCGGGTATCTACAGGCAAAGTTTCTGATCTTCAGTATACACAGGAGTTGAAATAGGACAGGGATTGTATAAAGGATGTCTGTATTTTATAACGAGGGAAATGCACAAAATAAGGAGGGGATTTATGGATCCATATCGACTTTTATTTCATCTGATGCCACCACAGGGCTGGCTAAATGATCCAAATGGTTTATGCCAGTTTCATGGTACTTACCATGTTTTTTTTCAGTATTCCCCAGAGAATGCTGAAGGAGGTTTAAAATTATGGGGGCATTATACCAGTACGGATTTGATACACTGGAATTATGAAGGTGCACCGCTTGTGCCAGATAGGGAGTATGATAAAGATGGTGTTTATTCTGGCTGCGCATTTTTACATGAGGATCAGATGTATCTGTATTATACTGGGAATGTGAAGCAGCCAGGTATCCATGATTTTGTACACAGCGGCAGAGAGGCAAATACCGTTCTGGTAACCAGTAAGGATGGAAAACAGTTTAGTCCAAAGGAATGTATTATGACAAATGCGGATTATCCGGAAGAGTATACCTGCCATATCCGGGATCCTAAGGTATGGCAGCAGGATGGACGTTTTTATATGGTGCAGGGAGGACGTTTAAAGGGGGATAAAGGTACCGTACTGGTATTCCAGTCAGAGGACTTGCGTCAGTGGAGTTTTCACAATGATGTGACAATATCGGAATCCTTTGGCTATATGTGGGAATGTCCGGATTATTTTGAGTTGCCTGTGGATATGCAGCCGGGGGCACAAATGAACCAGCGAATATTGTCGTTATCACCACAGGGTCTTGAGGCTGAGACTTACCGATATCAAAATATATATCAGTCCGGTTATTTCCGGGTTGTGGGAGATATTACACAGGATGCAAAGTTGCAGGAATTTACAGAATGGGATATGGGATTTGATTTTTATGCACCACAGACCTTTCAGGATGAGCAAGGCAGGCGGATACTGATAGGCTGGGCAGGGATGCCTGATGCAGACTATGATAATCTGCCAACTGTGAAACAGGGCTGGCAGCATGCATTGACTGTTCCAAGGGAGTTGATCTGGAGAAATGGAAGGATTTGCCAAAATCCTGTTTCGGAATTGGAGCAGCTTCGCCAAGATTTTAGTCAGCTGCCAGAAGGAAAAAAATTTGAGCTTATGAAAGAGCAGGGGATGGAGTATACTGTCAGAAAGGCATACGAGATAGAAATAGCAGAAATTGATTCTGCTGATTTTCTGGTAAAGTTTGATCAAAATGGTTCTGGTTTTGCGTTACAGTACACAGAAGAAGTTTTTTCTTTAGAATTTTATGGTGAAAAGGCAGCTCAGATAGGAAGAGGGCGCACAAAACGGCAATTTAACCTTGATAGGCTGCAAAAATGCCGGATTTTGCTGGATACCTCTCTGGTAGAAGTTTATCTCAATGATGGCGAGTATGCGCTAACCAGCCGGTATTATATAGAGAACGATAGATTTCATGGAGAAATTCATTGTCAGAATGGAAACCGGTCGATGTGGGAATGGAAAGGATATCAATGCGCGGACACTTTTCTTTAGAAATATCATAGAATATCATATAAGTTGCCAAGAAAAGACTTTGCCAGTAATCAATCAGACTGGTAAAGTCTTTTTTTGGATACGCTAAGGCAAATTGAGGGGGAATAAAGAACTATGGAAATTTATGTTGTGCAGAGAGAGGATACTGTAGATGGAATCGCAACAGTATATGGAGTATCTCCAGAGGATATTATTTTTATTAATCAGCTGGTTTATCCGTATCCTTTAGCAGTGGGTCAGGCTTTACTGATACCGGACGGTACGGCTGCTGGATTAGAACGACCATCCGTTTTGTCCTGTGGGTATGCTTATCCCTTTATCCAGGAGCCGGTTTTGAGGGAGACACTGCCATATCTGAGCCAGCTGTATGTGTTTTCTTACGGTTTTACTCCAGAGGGAGAATTGCTCCCGCCTGCTCAGGATGAGAGCTGGATGATAGAACAGGCATCCTGGTTTGGAAGTGCTGCGATTTTGACTTTGACTCCACTGGGAGCAGATGGAAGATTCAGTAATGAACTCATTACAGCGGTGGTAAATAATCCAGCTGCTAAGCAGCAGTTATTCCAGAATCTGTTGAGTGTAGTGGAACAAAAGGGGTATCAAGGAGTTGATGTAGATTTTGAGTATATTAAGGCAGAGGATAGAGATGCGTTTACTGGTTTTGTTGCAGAGCTGACGGAGACTATGAATGCACGGGGATATCAGGTTACGGTGGCACTTGCTCCAAAGACTTCCAGAGACCAGCAGGGGCTGCTGTACCAGGGGAAGGATTATGCCGGATTGGGTGCGGCAGCAAATAGAGTCCTGTTAATGACTTATGAATGGGGATATACATACTACCGTTGAGGCTGCGGATGATACTTGTTGTCTTAAATTACTTTCGTTGTGTTTATTTTTCTGGTATCAGGGGGTATATTATAAGAGTAAAATTGTCGTTTTCTCTTTTCCCACGGGTGTTTTTCTCTGTTTTTAAATAGTCAGCCCGTGCTAATAGTAATCTTAGAAGTTCATTTTTTTTGGCTGCTGATTTCAGGTCATAATATCCTTTCATAATGTCTTTTGCCGTAGGAAGGAAATTTTTTTCGGATTGAAGCAGGGCATTTTCTTTTATCTGGGTATTCTTAAGCTTTTTCAAAATTTTTTCCGTTTCCTGTATCTGTGTTTTTAAACTGCCATTTCTCTGCAGAAAAGTTTCTTCATCGTAGATACTACGTTCCAGAAGGACATAGGTTTTCTGGAGTTGTTTCTGTAGTTCATCAAGTTCTTCTTTAACTGCGTTAATCGAGGCATCAGTAAAGATGGAAATTGATTTTTCTTGCTCTGCTTTCAGTTTTATTTCATAGTTATCCATCCAGATTTTCAGTGAATCAAGAAGCTTCCGTTCCACCATGTAAAGTGGAGCTGAGATGTTATCACAGGATTTATTGGAACATTTTAAGGATGAGTATTTATTTTTGGAGTTGGGACCCAGACGTGTCATAATATGACCACATTTTTGACAGTATATAATTCCGGATAATGGATTCCGTAGCTCTCTGGTGGAGGGGACACTGTTTTTAGTATTGGATTTCATCACTTCCTGAGCCCGGGAAAAGGTGAGTTCATCAATGATTGCTTCGTGTAATCCTTCTACAATTTTGCAGTCTTTATTCCGGATGCGCTTTTTGACAAGCTGTCCATTTTCGTAGGCTTTTATCTCTTTGTCAAAGCCCCAGCGGATTTTTCCTATGTAAACCGGATTTTTGATCATGTCCCGCAGGGAGGCAGAGGACCAGTATTGGGAGACAGCGGGTTTAATCCCCATATTATCCAGTATGTTAGCAATTTCATTGGTGCCGACAGAAATTCTGGTACCATCCTCGTCCAATTTGCCATTGGTATATAAATTGAATATCAACCGGACGATTTCTGCCTGCTTTGGAATGATTCTCAAAGAATAGCCCTTGTCGCCTGGTATCTTGTACCTTTCGTAGCCGTATGGAGCAGTGGAGCCAACATACCTGCCTTCGTTGGAGGCAGCAATTCGGCCGCGCTGGATTCTGCGGTTGATAGTTTTATATTCCCGGCGTGCCATAAAAAGACCAAACTCAAAATATTCTTCATCAAATTCATTATTCGGGTCATATGTTTTTGTGGGTGTGATGATCTTTGTGTTGGAAAGCTGGAATGCCTGGGCAACGATACCCTGGTCGATGGTAGCCCCTCTGGCAAGACGTTCTACTTCTACCACCAGAACTCCGGCATATCTGCCAGCTTCGATATTTTCAAGCAGCTTTAGCATTTCTGGACGGGAGGAGATTGTTTCTCCGGAGACGATTTCACGGTAAATGTCTGTAACAGAAATATTCATTTTGTTGGCAAGAGCAGTTAAAAGTTCCTCGTGCCGTGCCAACGTTTCGCCTTTGCCGTGATGTTCGGCATCCCGGTCAGCACGGCTCTTTCGAAGATACATGGCATATTCTATACGGTTTGACATTATCATTCCTCATTAAAGAAGTCTTTTTTTATTTATATTATTAGAATGGGAAAAGTACGATAAAAATAACGATGATATCGGATAAAAAAACTGCCTTTATAATGACCGGATGGGACATAGGACAAAGAAGAGGCATCATACAGATATGGAAACAAAGAAATGGAGGAACTGAAATGGCAAAAGTAAGACTGCCAAAGGAAGATGGGAAAGTAGTGAAAGAGATTCAACTTGGAAAGTGTCATGTACAGTTTCGAGATGATTTTATTATAAAAGACCCAATAAAAGTAGAAGAGCAGATTTATAAAATAGAAAGAATTATGTTTGAGGGAACAACAAAGTTTGACAAAGACATTATAGAGAGAATGGAGCCACAAAATGTCGATGGAAAGTATCTTTGATTCTTTTTATAACAAAATTAAAAAACCGCTAAAATCCTTTATCTATTTGGTACTAACGGTTTCTTTATAGTGGTGGAAAATGTTGGAGGATGTAGAAATATGTCGAAAGAAGACAGTACAATTTGTTTGAATTTGGTTATCACATAGACTATCATATGATTAAGGGGATTGAGTGAAGCGGTTTGCCCTCCATTTGGAGGGTTTCCTCTGGACGAAAGAAAGGAGGGATGCCGATGGTTACATATTCGGAATTGTTTCAGCTATGTTCTGTAATGATTAGTACGATATGGCTGATTTATCAAATCTGTAATGGTAGAAAATAACCGACACTACTCGTGATAGTGCCGGTTGTAAAAAATAGCTGTAATTAGGGGAAACCGCTTCCAGTTCCCTAATTTAATACCATATTACCATATTTTACGATTAAGTCAATGTAAAGAATCAATGAAACTGGTCACTTTCTTTATTTAGAAGGAGGGGACAGCAGACGCAGGGAGGTTACGATGAACTATTTACTTATCATCCAGGCAAAGCCGATGAAAAACAATAAGAAATTTACTTTAATTGGTGAAGCAGAGTTTCAAGCCTGGGTAATCGCAGATAGCATAGAAGCTGCACAGTCAAGAATTTGTTCCTTGCTTGAACAGAAGAAATGGATGCCCACAATAGAAAATGGTTATTTTATAACTGAGGAGCAAATGGGGAATCTGGAAGCGACAGAAGAAAAATTGTTTATGGAAGCATTAAAAAATAAAGGAATTTCTATCCGGATGATTTCCTGTGCCAGATGTCTGGACGAGCAAAGATGTTTATGAAATATTTTTACCTATAACCTCAGTGGGGATATACGTTTGGTCCTCCTATGGCGGTAGCACCTCTTGATAAAGTGCGTCAGGTGGTGGAATATGCAGTGACAGAAATACCAGTGGATAAGATCAATCTGGGTATCCCTAATTATGGATATGACTGGCCGTTGCCCTACGAACGGGGAGTAACACAGGCTAAGAGTATTGGGAATGTTGAGGCAGTCCAGATTGCGGTGGAGCAGGGGGCTGTGATTCAGTATGATGAGGTGGCACAGTCACCCTATTTCGTATATATTCAAAATGGAGTGGAGCATGAAGTATGGTTTGAGGATGTACGCAGCATTCAGGCAAAGTTTGACCTGATGGATGAGTTCGGTATCCGGGGAGCGGGATACTGGCAGATCATGAGATTGTTCCGGGCAAATTGGGCATTAATGAACAGCCGGTACCAGATTATAAAAAATGAATAAAAAACAAGAACAGTCAGGCTTATGATCTGTGCCTGACTGTTCTTTCGCAGAAATAGAAACTGGTGTCATATCCAATAGATGGAGCGGCGTGACACCCATGATGATTATACAGTGCGTCCGCGATCAGCTTAAATAATCTGCATAATCTTCTGCGGTAGTCTTTCCATTTTTCCAATCGTTCATCTTCTGACGGGTTGTTTCCAGGGTATCCTTACAGATCTGAGGAAGTTCTTCTCCCCAGGCTTTCGTCGCTTTGTCATAACCTTTCTCGATAGCAGCCATCATCTCGTCTGCTTTTTCCACATCTCCACCAGAGAGAGCGATTGCCATGCTGACCAGACGGTCAGATGTCTTATTGACACCCCAGTAGCCATCTTCAGCAATAGATGCCTTTGCTTCATCGATTGTTGCCTGATCTGCCTTTCCTGCAGCCAGACGGAAAGTGTTGGCAAGATTGCTGCCATTTGCCAGGTCAAATTTTTCTGCCTGTTTTCCTAATAACTTCTGTACCAGGCTATTCATACTGTCGATACGGCTTTGCTGGTCTGCCTGTAATCTGGCCACCACAGCATCCTTGTTGTAGATTTTATTGGCACTGTCCTTGGAAACAGAAGTGCTTTTTTCATATACGGCAGCAGCATCAGATGTCTGGGTTTCTTCTGCAATCTTTTTAGAAGCGGTTTCTTTGGTGTTCTCTGCAACAGCAGAAGTTGTGTAAGTTTTTGTACTGTTGTTTACTGATGATAAATCCATATTATCGAACCTCCATTTTCTCAATGCAAATGTAAACCAATTGCAAACTCTCATGTGGCTAATCCGTTAGCCGGTTATTTATATAATTTATATCGGTAGTTTTTATAGGAACCTTAACCAGAATAAGGAAAAATCTTCTTTTTTTCTAAATGAAATATATATGGAATCAGTCTGGCAGCTTTGTCCGGCAAAGCATAATGTTATACGCGGGATAACGTGCTAAAGCCTTTTTGAAAGCCATACGTGCAAGGATTTCATCCTGGTATAATCCATAAGTTGTAGGACCGCTTCCGCTCATTAGTGAACCAGCAGCCCCCTCGTCTAAAAAGAACTGCTTTAACTCAGCAAGAACAGGATATTCAGGAATCGTTACAGTTTCCAATACGTTAGAAAGTCCCTTTGCAAGTCCGGCATCATCACGCCGGGAAATACAATCCAGCATATACTCTGTATCTGGATGGGTAGTCAGGTTGTCTAGGTTCAGATGAGTATAGACATAGCCTGTGCTGACTGAAATATCCGGTTTGATCAACAATACCCACAGAGGAGTCAGATCTGGCAGACGGGTTAAAATTTCGCCGATTCCTTCAGAGAGCATGGTTCCCTTCTGAATACAAAATGGGACATCAGCACCCAGCGAGACTCCCAGTTCACAGAGCTGTTCCACAGTCAGATTTAACTTGCAAAGCTGGCTGATAGCAATCAGAGTAGCGGCACAGTCAGAACTGCCGCCAGCTAATCCGGCAGCGGCAGGAATATTTTTTTCCAGAAAAATATCAAAGCCTCCTTCAATAGCATAGTGCGTCTTCATCAGGTCAGCAGCCTTCCATACGAGGTTCTTTTCTGGAGGAATCTTGTCAGGAAGGTCTCTGTTCATGAAAAGACGGATTTCGTTTGCCGGAATCCGGGTGATTGTGATTTCATCATATATATCAATGGTCTGCATGATCATACGCAGGTCGTGGTAACCATTGGGACGGCGTCCGGTTACGTCCAATGTCAGATTAATTTTGGCAGGAGCTTTTATTTTTAAAGTTTCAGACATAATCATCTCCGTTCTGCCGCAATCACAGCAGCAAATATAGTCTATAAGATAAATAGTATAGTTTTCATTTTAACAAGTTTTGAAAAAAAAGTATAGAGGAAAAGCTTAAGAGAATATTCATTTTTTTTTCAAGTTTCTGACCTGGATTTTCTGCCTAGATGTGGTATAATGGGTCAAGAATTTAACAAGATATTGGGATAAATGCAGGTTAATGATAGAGAGATACAGGGAATGGGATAAAAGGAGAGAGTACAGATGAAGCGTGCGATAGTTGTGTTTAGTTCGTTAGTAATCGTATTTGCAGCATTATTGTCTCATCAGCTGGGGCATTTTCGTGCAGGAACGGATGTAACTTCTGACACCGATGACAGTGGATATGAATATTATTATGATGAGGATAGTGACGGGGGAGAGGATGAAATGGATTCTTCCAAACCAAAGTCAGCAAAAAAAGATTTAATAGATGTAGATACAAAGCCGGACAGCATTACGGTTTTGGTAAACAGAAAATACAGAATGGATAAAGATTATGTGCCTTCTGATCTGGTAGTGCCAGGAATTCGCTTCAGTTTTTATGGAACCTACGAGAAGAGCTATGTGAGACAGGTGACAGCTACAGCACTGGAGAAGCTTTTTGCCCAGGCAGAGCAGAATGGTGTGATATTAAAAGGTGTATCAGGATATCGTTCCTATGCCAGACAGCAGGAAATTTACAACAACAATGTCAGCACCAGAGGACGGACGACTACCAATCTGGTGTCTGCTAATCCAGGGGCAAGCGAGCATCAGACAGGTTTGGCAATGGATGTTTCCAGTGAATCAGTAGGATGTGCATTGGAGACCAGTTTTGGGGACTCGGAAGAAGGAAAATGGCTGGCGAAAAACTGCCACAAGTTTGGATTTATTATCCGCTATCCGGAGAATAAGACCGAGATCACAGGATATTCTTATGAACCGTGGCATATTCGTTATGTAGGGAAAAAACTGGCAACGTATTTATATAAAAAAGATTTAACTTTGGAGGAATATTATCAGACAACAACAAAGGATGATAAGATCACGGAGCCTCAGCCGGAGATCAATGATATTGAAAATACTGATATTGATGAACCGGAAATGACCAGTGCACCAACTCCTGTTCCGACGAAGAGACCGATAGTTACAGCAACACCAAAAACGACAAAGAAACCAATAGCAAAAAAACCAAAAGAAACCAAAAATGTAGTAACAACTAAGAAGCCGGCGGCAACAAAGAAACCGTCAGCGACGAAGAAGCCTGTTGCAACACAGGCACCGGCGGTGACACAGCCTGTTGAGGAGCCGGTATCAACACAGCAGCCGGATGAGGATACAACAGGTTCGGGAGCATCAGACGATATTACTACGCTTGAAGATGCACAATAAAAAATATAGGAGATGTATCAGACAGAGTAATTTGATATGCCCCCTGTCAAGTAGACAGGTTAAATATCTAAAGAAGATGCCGTAAATCAGTCGCACGTTTCGTGCGGCTGATTTTTTATGCACACCACTTAGATTTATATTTCTCAATCCTCTTGTTCCGAGCAATCGGATA
>JAGAIR010000010.1 GCA_017626435.1 Lachnospiraceae bacterium
TTAAAACAAAGCCAAGGGGGCTTTTGTAAGTAACTGATGTTGCGGTTGGTGAATTTTTCGATGAGTCTTTAGACTCAGGTGCCGGAAAAGAGGCCTTATAGGCCGCAAAGCAAACCACCGGCTAAGCCGGTGGTTGTGATTGCTGCCGGGCTATTTATTACTTATATTTTACAGGGAAAGGATTTCAGATTTTACATATAGATGTGATACTAAGAAAAAAAGGATGTTGTGTGGAGGGTTGCATGCATGGAACATTGTGAGGACAAAAACGTGACGGAATTTTTTCAGATTTTAAATCAGACCAAAATAGCAACGGTATTTCAACCCATTATATCATTACAAAATGGGCAAGTTATGGCGTATGAAGCATTGAGCCGGATTACATTAGATGGTTGTAACATGTCAATCAGTGATATGTTTGATATAGCGGCACATCTAAAATGTCTGTGGAGACTCGAAAAAGTATGTAGGAGTAAGGCGGTAAAAAATGCCATAAAAAAACCCGATGGAGTAAAATTATTTTTGAATGTTGATCCGAATGTCATACAGGATCCCGAGTTTGTTTCTGGCTTTACAAAGGAATATTTAGATAAGTATAAGTTAAGAACCAAGGATATTGTCTTTGAAATTACGGAGCGGTCTGATGTAGAAAACTATGAAATCCTCCAAAATGTCGTACATCACTATGAAGAGCAGGGGTTTGAAATCGCTCTGGATGACATCGGAGCCGGGTATTCCGGATTAAATCGGATCAACTACCTAAATCCTAAATTTCTAAAAATTGATATGGAGTTGATCCACCATATTTATAACAGCAAATCTAAAAAATCTCTGGTGAGTATGCTGGTTAAATACTGTGAAAATATGAATGGCATTCTCATTGCCGAGGGAATCGAACAGAAGGAAGAGCTGGAATGCCTGATTCAGCTTGGTGTGAAATACGGTCAGGGATACTACCTGGGGAAGCCAAATTCCGATTTTATTGATCTGGAAGAAAATAAGGTAAAGCAGATACAAACATATCAAAGGCAACAAAAAACGGTAATCGTGTAAGGAGGAAATATGACCCAACAAGAAATGAAATTTAAAAACAAGCAAATCAAAGATAAAGTAAAACAGGTTTTTCGCATGATTATTTTTATGTATCTGGTGAGCGTTTTATTTGCAAGCTTAATGCTGATTGTTGTTCGGGAGATTCCGGATGGCTGGCAGGTTCCCTTTATCTGGCTGACCGTTGTGTTATTGACGATTGTTGTAGCGTTCTGTATAACATATACGGCGCGACAGGCGAAACTGCTCATCAAGTATATTGCGAAGCCGACGGAAGAACTTAGTGTCGTGGCGGAGCAGATTTCGCATGGAAAGTTTGATGGTGAAATTTCCCATGAATCAGACGATGAGATAGGAGTTTTGGCGTGTAATTTCCGCAGGACAACGTCCACATTGCATAAAATCATGGGGGATTTGAACGGAATACTGGAAGAAATTGCGAAGGGGAATTATACCGTGCATCTGGGATGTGAAGAGGCATATGTGGGGGAATTTAAGCTGCTGAGAAATAAACTCGAGGATACTGTTGCAAGGATAAGAGGCACGCTTCATATAGTAAAGGATTCGTCGGATGAAGTGGCGGCAGGAGCAAGGCAGCTCGCGATAAGTTCACAGGAACTGGCAAAGGGGGCGGAGGAACAGTCCGATGCAGTGGAGACCTTATTGGGGAATGTATCCGATGTGGCGGCCCAGGTAGCTGCCAATACTACGTCCACCAATATTGTGCATGACAGGATAAAAGAAGTAGGTATAGAAGCGGATATCAGCCAGAGGAAAATGCAGGAGCTGATTACTGCTATGGCCCGGATTTCAGAGACATCACAGGAAATTGAGAATGTCATTGTGGAGATTGAAAATATTGCCTCACAGACCAATCTGTTAGCACTCAATGCGTCAATCGAGGCGGCAAGGGCGGGAGACGCGGGAAAAGGCTTTGCTGTGGTAGCAGATCAGATCCGTGTGTTGTCAGAGAGCAGCGCCAATTCTGCAGAGGCCTCAAAAGCTCTGTTGAAGACGAATCAGGGAGAGGTAATGCATGGAAATGAAGTAATGCGGGAAACCTCGGCTTCACTGAATAAAGTATTAGGGCACCTCGAACAAATTATTGGGGAGGTTGCCAATATTCGGTTTGCATCTGACCAGCAGACGGATTCGGTAAAACAGATCGAAGACAGGGTGCGGCAGATCAGTAGTGTGATCCAGACCAATGCCGCTGCCTCGGAAGAGACATCTGCAACGAGCCAGCAGTTGTTGGCAGAAGCCGAATCTCTAGACGGACTTGTGAATCAGTTCCGATTATGAGTGGAAGACAATATAAGAGGTAAGGAAGGGTTCTTGTGTGAGAATCCCTTTTTTTATGGGAAGGAATAGAAATAGACTTATTTTCCAGTTAGTGTATAATTTTTATTGGCAAAAGATAAGTAATTAAAAAGGGAAGAAGGAAATTCCCTCTTCCCAATCATACAGTTTTTCTTTATGATGTTAGTTGTCTAGAAAAACAGATAAAGGAGACTGTATGATGAAATTTATTGTAGACGAAAACTTAGTATCTTTCAAGTTGTTGGAGCAAAAAATATTTGATTATGTTTGTGAACTGGGGCGTCTAATCACGCAGCAGGTGTTGGAAAACTACGACAAGGAGCTGGCACAAGGCCGAGACAAAAAACTTTATCGTGGAAAAGGAAGACGAAAGACCAGCATCAAAACCGTGTACGGGGAAGTAGAATACAATCGCACTGTGTACCGGATAAAGACAGAGCAAGGTGAGACGGCATATGTCTATCTGCTGGATGAAGCCATGCAGATGGATAAAATAGGTCTGATCTCCACGAATCTTGCAGAGAAGATAGCAATGACTGTAACAGAGGCACCCTATCGTGTAGCATCTGAAACAATCAGCAGTACCTGCGGACAGACCATCAGTAGCGGCGGAGTCTGGAACATGATGCAACGTCTAGGGGAACGAATCAGTAAAGAAGAAAAGCATGCGGTAAAAGAGATGAATGCAGACCAAACCAAAGGTGAAAAAATCATACCGGTATTGTTTGAAGAAATGGATGGTGTATGGCTCCATATGCAGGACAGCAATCATAAGAAGATGAAGAAACAGGAAATGAAAGTATTTACCATGTACGAAGGCTGGGATGCAGAAAAAGAAAAGCAAGACCGAAGTACCCTTGTCGGAAAGACAATGCTGGCAGGGATGGAATCCAGTACTGAATTTCATGAGAAAAGGGAAACACTGATTGAAAGCAAATATAATGTGGAGGAAATCCAACAAAGGATACTGAACGGAGATGGAGGGAGCTGGATTAAAGAGCCATACGATCCGGATACAATCTTCCAGTTAGACCGCTATCATATCTATCAGGAAATCCTGCGAAAGATAGGCGATAAAGAAGCACAAAAAGAAGCAAGAGAACTATTTGAAGCAGAAAAGATCGAGGAATTGCTGGAGTTTATTACCGTGTATGCAGACAGTGTGGAAAACCCGGATAAAACGGATAAAAGAAGCAAAAATGCGAGAGAACTGCACACATATTTAAAGAACAACCGGGAAGGACTGTTGCCCTACCAGAAACAGGGGAAAAAGATACCTGAACCCCGGGAAGGTATCCTGTATAAAAATATGGGAGTATAGGAGTCCCAGAACTGTACTGTGATCACCATGAGAATGAAGCATCGTCGGATGAGATGGTCAAAAGAAGGCGCAAACAATCTGGCGAAAGTGTTGTACCGGAAGGAAAACAAAGAACTTTGCAGTACAATAGAGAGATATACAGACGGTCTGATATTTACTGCACAAATGAAAGAAATCGTAGAAACATTGAGTGCAGCAAAAACTCCGACAAAGAATCATAAAGGAAGGGAATTGGGTAAGGGGTTATATCAGCGGAAGGATGGGCGATATGAGGCGAGAGCAAAGGTAAATGGGAAAATATTGATATATTTGGAAGAAATCTGAGGGAGCTAAAGAAAAGATTTGAGGAAGAAAAAGAGCTGGCAGCCAATCGTCTGGAGGCTAGAATCAACAGATTAACACTTAGTGAATGGTTTGAAAATTATAAAGTACCTTATGTAAAAGAAACGAGCGTGTTTCCGATGCGGAGTAAATTTTATAATTCATTTGGAAAACGTCTTGGAGACATGCGTCTGGTGGATATCACTAATATAGATGTTCAGAATGTAATCACACAGATGAACAAAGAGGGAAAGGCAGCTTCCACTATGCGTGAGGCATTGGGAAGAATGAGGGAATGTATGGAATCAGCAAAAAATAACAGGCTGATTCCTATTAATCCCTGTTTTGAAATTAATGTGCCGTGGGAGAACAGGCAGGTTAAAAGGAGGTTTCTTTCTCCGGAAGAACAGAATACATTTTTGAAAACAGTAGAACATAACTGGTATAAGGAGATGTTTTACATTATGTTCTTAACAGGGATGAGAATCGGAGAAGTGGGCGGTCTTATGTGGAGTGACATTGATTTTGATAATAAATGTATCCACATAAATCGCTCTTTGTCATGTCAATATGAGTATGGAAAGAAGATGCTCCGTCTGACAGAGCCTAAAACTCATAATTCATATCGGAAGATTCCATTTTTTGGGGAGGCAGAGGAAATGTATTTGTCCCAGCAGAGAAAAGTGAAAGAGCTGAAAAAAGCACTTGGTTCAAGATGGAGAGGGGAAGAAGGATGTGAGGATTTAGTTTTTGTGACAGAGAGCCGGTTGTTTTTGAAGATATGTATCCTCACGCAATCCGACATACATTCTGCAGCCGATGTTTTGAGGCAGATATGCAGCCCAAAGTAGTACAGAGTATTATGGGGCATCAGCACTATAGTACAACCATTGATATTTATACCCATGTTACTGATGCAAAGTTTGAGGAAGAAATAGAGAAATTCGGATTGGCATTGGAGGAAGAACCAACAGAAGAAGCGGAGGATATGGAGGAAGGGGAGGATACTGGTTTTGGCTTGATGATGTGATGGGTGATTCCAATAAAAAAACATATATCTTTGAACATAAGAAAAGTATATATTCTATCTGGTATAAAAGAGGCAGACAACAGGGATATTGCTTGTACTTTAAATAAAAAAGGGGACTGTGTCAATTATATCAGAAAATAAGTCTTTACTTCGCCACAAAGTGATAGTATAATTATATCAGAAAATTGATATGATAGTTTGCTGCCAGAAATGGCACATAAAAGGAAACTATAATGAAGAATGAAGGGAGAGAGGATTATGCTGATAAAAGCATCTGCAGCACTGAGAAATGATTATGCAACGATATCTGCATTGGCAAAAGAAACAAAAGAGCCCATATATATAACCAAAAATGGGGAAGGTGACTTAGTATTAATGAGTATAGATGCCTTTGAAAAGCGGGAACAGATGTTGCAGTTAAGAGCAAGGGTACTGCAGGCGGAGCAGGAACGAATAGATGGAGAGCCGACAATCAGCGTGTCAGAGGCGAGAAAGCGCTTAAGGGAGAGAGCAAGTGAAGTGTAAAGTGGAAATTCTGCCTTCCGCATGGGAGGATTTGAAAAAAATAGAAGATTATTATATCCTGCAGTTTGATGTGCAGACAGCATTGAAAGTCAGCGATCATATTTTAGACACCATTGAACGATTGGAACAGTTTCCAGATTCCGGTTCGGCTACACCGGATGATTGGCTCGATGATCAGGGATACCGGATGATAATCTGCAAAAAGCATGTTGCCATTTACCGGGTTATTCATGGAACAGTGTATATATATCATATCGCAGATACGCAGACGGAATACACAAAATTATTTTATCAGTAGTCGCAACAAGCTTCTATGGGAGAAGAAAGGAGGGAATATCCATGATGTGTAAAACAGAAGATAATACCTTCTCATCCGATGAGGATATTTTGAGTATCTCAAAGAGATTGATTAGACAGAACAAAGAGGCTTATGAGATACTGGCAAAACTAGTGAATTCTCGTCAGAATCGGATAGATACAGCAGAATCAATGTTTGGAATTTTACCAAAGGATGCAGACGTAAGGGAATCTAGGGCAGAAAGATTAAGTAATGAAAGTTTTGCTTGACACCAATTTTTTTATGTAAGCAAACATATCAAGTTTTATCTGAAATTATCAAACTTTATCACAGTTTTTGGGATTGATTTGGGATTGTGGATTGGGACTTGGTTTTGAACATCTAAGCCGGATGGTTGCATGGTACTCAAGGAAACTGATTTGTAATCTTGTAGAAATTGAAGATGAGTCTGAGTATAAGCCTGGGAAGAAATTCCACGTTGCAAATTCGGACACAATAATATACACGGATCTTTCTTTGTGTAAGAATTGTAATTATGACTGCCAGAGAGTAAATAAAGATACGATAGGTTCTTCGGTTGGTTTCTTCCTTTTTGAGATACTTGAAAAAACATTCACATACAGCATTATCAAAGGGATATCCCTTTTTAGAGAAAGACTGTACAACATGCAGAGAATCCAATAACTGCCGGAAAGAAAAGGCAGTATACTGGGAACTCCGGTCGGAGTGGAACAGGAGTTCATTGGGAGCATTGCGTTTTTGATAAGCCTTTTGAAAGGTTGTTATGACTAATCCGGCATCAGGCTTTCCTGCTTTGATATAGGTAAAGTCGCTTGCCCAGACCAGGTTTGGTGCTTTCTGGCTAAAATTCTGCTGCAGATAATTGGTGTATTCTTCATTATTTGTGTGTTTTGTGTGCTACTTTGGTTTATCGGTAGACATCTTTGGGAGTTCTAAGTCACCACTTAGTTATTTCGATAAGGCATGAGAGGAGACAGGTGATTTTTTGTTACAGGGATACATTTGAGAAGTGAAATATTTTTTAATGCCTTTTTGATTTGTAAATGTTATAATAATAAAAAAAGTGATCATAAAAATTAAGGTGGTGATTTTATATACAATCCACAACTTGAAACATTTATCCGGGTAGCAGACGCTGGAAGTTTTAATAAGGCAGCGGAAAAATCATTTATCACTCCAACCGCAGTGATCAAACAGATTAATCTGTTGGAGGATGAACTTGGCGTAAAGTTATTTGAACGGACACACAGGGGAATTCATCTGACGAAGGCGGGCATTTCTCTATATCAGGATGCAAAGTATATTATTGGGTATTGCAGGGATTCCGTGACACGGGCGAAGAATGCCATGCAGGAAGATGAGGATGTTATTCGTATTGGTACATCACCTATGACCCCGGCACAAATTCTTGTGGAGTTGTGGCCTAAAATTCATGAGTATAGTCCGGAAATTAAATTTCAGCTGGTACCCTTTGATAACACACCAGAAAATGCGAGAGAAATTTTAGCGAATCTGGGACAGAATATAGACGTTGTAGCGGGAATTTTTGATGAAACGATGCTGGATTTGCGGAAATGTGCAGGATTTGAGATATCCAGGGAACCGATTTGTTGCGCTGTTTCAATCCACCACCGTCTTGCAGCGAAAAATAAGCTTGCCGTGGAAGATATGTATGGAGAAAATCTCATGTTGATGCACAGGGGATGGAGCTATTATGTGGATGAACTCAGGGATGATATCTGGCAGAACCATAACCGTATCCGCATTGTAGATTTTGATTTTTATAATGTAGATACTTTTAACCGTTGTGAAAACAGCAATGATATACTGATGGCAACAAAAGCATGGACAAATGTACATCCATTGTTAAAGATTATTCCAGTTGAGTGGGAGCATACCATTCCATATGGTCTGCTTTATTCCACTGATCCGTCAGAGACAGTACAGCGTTTTCTCTCTGCTGTGCAGAGGGCAATAAAGGATTAAAAATATCTGTTATAACCTTTTGGTATAAACCAATGAACAAAATGAGACTTCTGAATGAGTCTCATTTTTTTTATAATAAAAACCGAAGATAGGGATTGGATACAGGAAAGGAAGTAAGCCAATGAACAATTTCATTTTTGAAAATACGACAAAGGTTTATTTTGGAAAGGGTTGCGTGAAAGAATATCTAGCGTGCCTGATAGGAAAGTATGAGCGAAATATCATGCTCTGCTATGGGGAAGGTTCGATTAAGAAAAATGGAATCTATGAGGAAGTAATGGAAATTCTTGCTTCAACTGGGAAGGAGATTTATGAATTTTCTGGTATTATGCCGAATCCTACATATCGGAAAGTGCTGGAGGGGGCAGAAGTGGCCAGAGAAAATCAAATTGGTTTGATTCTTGGGGTTGGTGGTGGTTCTGTGATGGACTGCTGTAAGGCGATTTCCATTGCGGCAAGATATGACGGAAATGTATGGGAAGACTTTTGGGAAAGACCTGGCATCATTGACTTTGAACCATTGCCTTTAGGTGTCATTGTCACAGTATCAGGAACCGGAAGTGAGTGCAATGGTGGTGCGGTAATTACCAATGAGGAGAAAAAGGTAAAGGGTGGGCGGGATTATCCACAGTGTAATCCGGAGTTTGCCCTTTTAGACCCATCATACACCTACAGTGTTCCAAAGTTCCAGATGGTTTCTGGTGGTTTCGATACGTTATCCCATATTATGGAGACTTATTTTAGTGAGCCCGATGGGGATAATGTTTCCGATGATCTTGCAGAGGCACTTATGAAAAATGTCATTCGCAATCTGCGGGTAGCAATCCGTAATCCAGAGGACTATACTGCTAGGAGTAACCTGATGTGGGATGCTGCCATGGCGGAAAATAGATTGCTCAAATTGGGTAAGAGGACAGATTTTCAATGCCACCAGATGGAACACCAGTTGGGGGCATATACGGGCTGTAACCATGGTGCAGGTCTGGCAGTCTTGCATCCAGTTTATTATCGGCATATTTACAGAGATGGATTGGTAAAATTCAAACGTTTTGCCATAAACGTATGGGGAATCTCCGTTGAGGGAAAGAGCGAGGAAGAGATTGCCAGAGCCGGTGTAGAGGCATTGGCGGAGTTTATTCGGGAAATTGGTCTTCCTGTTACGTTGCGGGAACTGGGTGTGGATGAGTCCGTGGATTTGCGGGCGGTTGTGGATTCCTGTGTTTCCATGCAGGGGAGTTACAGGAAAATGACACAGGATGAAATTAATAAAATTTTTCAGGAGGTGCAAGATTAAAACAAGTTAAAAATCATATGTTATAGATGCTGCCGATATGGTGGCAGAATGGCTAAATAATATCCAAAAAGAAAGGTAAGGTGGTTTCAATGAAAGAATGGAGGACAAAAGTATTTCGTGTCGTATCAGTTATCCTTATGTTTGCGATGGTGGTATCGGTTGTAAATGTAAACACAGTAAGTGCAAAGGTGAAGAAAAAGAAAAATATAGTGGTGCTTTATTTTTCTGCGACAGGAACGACAAAAGGTGCTGCGAAAAAAATTAAAAAGGCGACAAAAGGTAAGCTGGTTGCCATTAAGCCGGCTGAACCATATACAGAGGAAGATCTTGACTATGGCAATGACGGTAGTCGTGTAACAAAGGAACATGAATCTGCAAAAACTCCTGCTGCGAGTAAGGTGCGCCCTGAAATTTCAAACTTAAATGCTATAAAGAAAGCTGTCAGAAAAGCAGATGTAGTCTATATCGGATATCCGATTTGGTGGGGAGAAGCACCGCATATTGTATATAGTTTTGTAGAAACGGTAAGCCTCAAGGGAAAAACAGTAGTTCCTTTTTCCACGTCAATCAGTAGTGGTCTGGGAAACAGTGGGAAACATTTGAAGACCAGGGCAAAGATATCATCTAAGACAAAATGGCTCAAAGGGCGTAATTTTTATGAGATTCCTTCCCAGAAAAAGGTAAACAAATGGGTGAAAGGATTGATATCCGTCCACGGATAGAACCAGACCAGGAAGAGAAAACGTTGAGAAATGGAGAAAACAATGAAGGAGAGATTATTAGGGAAGGATTTGAAGGTATCTGCGGTGGGTCTTGGCTGCATGGGATTTTCCCATGCCTATGGGGCACCGACAGAGCGAAAAGAGGCGATCGATAGGCTGCGGCAGGCAGCAGAGATGGGATACACTTTTTTGATACAGCAGAGGTATATGGGACGATTAAGGACTCTCATCAAAATGAGATGCTGGTGGGGGAGGCATCCTTAAAGAGGTTGAACACGGATTATATTGATCTATATTATCAGCACCGTGTGGACCCGGAGGTTCCCATTGAGGAAGTGGCAGGAGTTATGGCAGAGCTGATGCAGGAAGGAAAAATAGTTCATTGGGGGCTTTCTGAGGCAGATGAGGAAACGATTCGTCATGCTCATGCCGTCTGTCCGGTAACAGCGATACAGAATCGCTATTCCATGATGGCGAGATGGTATGAAACATTATTTCCGGTATTGGAGGAACTGAACATCGGCTATGTGGCATTCTCGCCTCTGGCAAATGGTTTTTTATCGGGCAAATATGGAAAAAATGCAGAGTTTGACAAGGTATATGGTTACCGGAGCATGATGCCGCAGTTCACCAGCGAGGGAGTGGATAAGAACCGGGAACTGCTGGCGTTACTTGACAGGATGGCTGAAGAAAAAAATGCAACTCCCGCACAGATTTCTCTTGCCTGGATATTGTGTAAAAAGCCGTATCTGGTGCCAATACCAGGCAGCAGGAAAGCAGAACGCTTGCAGGAAAATGCAGATGCAGCAGATGTTATATTGTCGGCTGGTGAGGTGGCAGCACTGGATGAGGCACTGGATGCTATGGAAATGTCCGAGGTGTTTGGTGGTTCAAAGGTAAAACAGAGGTGAAAAGGAGAGAGCAGCTTGTTGCTGGAGATTATACAGTGGGCAGGTATGCGGCTCTTTATGGAATGGATGATCAGGGAATGGCAACCAATAAAACGGAGGCACAGGAACTGGCAAAGAAATTATGAATCGTTTGATGTGTTTCGGCGATGTTATAACAGGTGTCATGAAATAACAGATAAAAATAAGATAGGAGAGGTTTAAAATGAGTAATCAAATGTATGTGAAATTAAATAATGGAGTGGAAATGCCGATGGTGGGAATCGGTACATTTATGCTAAGTCCGGATGAGGCAGAGACTTCTTGTGTAAGCGCATTGCAGGATGGATACCGGCTGATTGATACCGCAAACGCCTATGTCAACGAAAAAGCAGTAGGGCGTGCCATGAAAAAATCCGGGATTGCCAGAAAGGATATATTTCTGGAGACCAAGCTGTGGCCAGCTTTTTACAATCAGTCTGATGCAGTGGAAAAGACGTTGCAGCGACTTGACACAGATTATATAGACCTTTTGCTGATTCATCAGCCGGCAGGCGACTATATCGCAGGATACCGCCGGATGGAAAAAGCGTATAAAGAGGGAAAAGTCAAGGCAATTGGCCTGTCTAATTTTAACGAGGAGCAGATTAGGGAAATATTAAGTGTCTGTGAAGTGAAACCGACGGTATTGCAGACAGAAACCCATCCGTATTCGCAGGAAAAGGGATTAAAGGATTTTCTGGAAAAAGAAGAGATTGTAATTCAGGCGTGGTATCCATTGGGACATGGCGATGCAGCATTGATTCAGGAACCTGCATTTTCAAAATTGGCTGAGAAGTATGGCAAAAGCAATGCGCAGATTATCCTTCGCTGGCACGTGCAGACAGGAAACGTGGTAATTCCTGGTTCAAAAAATCCAGACCACATCCGTGACAATTTTGATCTGTTTGATTTTGAACTGACGGCAGAGGAGATGAAGGAGATACAGGCACTTAATCAGGATAAAAGATATTATACCAGTACACCGGAACTGCTGAAAAGTTATGCAGAGATGGTACCGCCTGTGGACGAACAGAAATAAATTAATATATTGTTTGTGCTACAGGAAGGAGACCGGAGGATGGATATTAGAAAACTCATCCGATGATGTCTATGTCTGGTACTCAGAGATTTAGCCAGAAAAGACAGTAGAGATTGTCAATCATCTGAAAGCGGGAATAGAGCAAAATAAGGAGGAAAATCCGATGAAAGTTTTAATGGTCAATGGCGGACCACATGAGAAGGGATGTACCTATACAGCGTTGAAGGAAGTAGCAGATACCCTGGCAAAGGATGGGATTGATTCAGAGATTGTCTGGATTGGAAATAAGCCCGTTGGCGGTTGTATTGCCTGCAAAGCATGTGTAAAAAAGGGAGAGTGTGTGTTTGATGATATTGTCAATAAGGTTAGAGAAAAGGCATATCGGGCAGATGGTTTTATTTTCGGAACACCGGTTCATTATGGTGCTGCTTCCGGAAATATGACCGCTTTTATGGACAGACTATTTTATTCCGAGCTGTGCGGTAATGGCAATAAGGCATTTTATATGAAACCGGCTGCGGCTGTGATTTCTGCCAGAAGGGCTGGGACAACGGCAACTTTTGACCAGATGAATAAGTATTTTACCATCCAGGAGATGCCGGTAGTGTCTTCCCGTTACTGGAATATGGTACATGGGGCATCGCCGGAAGATGTAAAGAAAGACTTAGAGGGTCTGTATACCATGCGTGTGCTGGGAAGAAATATGGCATATATGCTGAAGTGTAAAGAGGCTGCCGAGATGTCTGGGATATCTTTGCCGGAGCAGGAGCCAGCTGTTTTTACAAACTTTATCCATGATTAGTATCATATCGGATTCCATTATGGCATGCTTAAGGGGATGGTAAAAAAGCCATCCCTATTCTGGATATAGAGAAAGATTCTGCAAAAGGAAATGTGGTCGGCATATGGGTTTGGCGCGGTGTAGCTGCCATGATTGCCGGTCATTGATTTCTTTTTGGATTATGCAGCTATCATGGGATTGGTGATATTTATTTTCTATTCCCTTCAAAAGTTTTTACAGGGACGAAAATTGTCTGTTAGTAATGAAAAGCAGAGACATAAGGACTGATATACGATGGAGACGAAGAAAAAGAACCTGGATAAAAAAGATTATTTGTATTGCTGGCTGTGCTTGCAGTTGTCATAGTTGCAGCAGTATCTGCTCTCAACATGGGAGGAGTCAAGACAAGGCTGCAGGCCGATTCCCCTGCAGAAGTACCGGTACAAACTACAGATAGTAACATTTTGATTGTCTATTTTGCAGAGGCTGAAAACAGTGAGGTAGATATGATAAGTTCTGCGTGACAGTCGTGGACAAAGTGGCAAAAGGAAGAATCAGGGCACTGGCAGACATGATAGTTGTCTGCTTTTTAGGATGTTGATCTTTCTAACGCAAGATGATTAGTGATTTCGGTAAGAAAAAAAGGGGGTTTAGTAAATTATTACTTTAAATATATAGTTTTTATAAGGCAGATGCAGAGGATAATATTTTTTCAAATTCTGAACAGATTTTTTCTTCGGAAACGGTATCTAAATTTGTCAACCAGTATCGTAGCAACTGAATAATACCACCTGCAAGAAAGGCGGAAAGAACATGGGCATCTACTGGCTGGCAGATTTTATTTTTACTTTCGTCTTTGAGATGCAGTAATATATTCCGTTGGATTTCCAAAGATAAAATGTCCAACAGGGTAGAAAATACGGAACTGTGTATAATATTGTTCACTAATTGAATATGGCTTGATAAAAAGCGGATTGCCCCATGAAAAACAAAAAAATAGTACTCCGAAAAAGAACAAGGGGAATCTGATTGTGTGCTTGAATATTGTTTAATGATAGATTTCTGTATTTGCTGTACAAAAAAAGCAAAAAATTCATATTTATCTGCGAAATGTTTATAGAAAGTGGCACGCCGTATCATGGCATGGTCACATAATTCATTGACGGTAATCTCTTCAAATTTTTTCTTTTCAATTAAGGCGGCAAAAGATTTGCAAAGAGCCTTATGTGTCTTAATAATTCTTAAATCTGTTTTTGCGCTCATAAAAATCCTCCATTTTAGGAAACATTTCACGGATTATGTCAATTATCATACAGTTTTATTTAGTTTGTACGTTGCATATCTCAATTAATTTGTATATGATTTCTTATAACAAAAAAAGTGACAAATGTCAAATAAATGTTCTTTGTCTATTAAATATAGCCGATAGAAAAAATTACTGGCGGAAAGGATGAACAAGATGGAACATTTTTTTAGAGGTGTTATTCAGCATCGAAAGAAAATTCTGGCTGCTTTTGTTATTGTATTTGTGATATGCGTACTTTGCAGACCATTGATTGCGGTAAATTATGATATGAATGCATATCTGCCGGAAGATGTCCCCTCATCCGTGGCATTGGATGTGATGGAAGAAGAATTTGATGGAGGCATTCCTAATGTCAGAGTCATGATTCGGGATGTAAGCATTCCAGAAGCCTTACAATACAAAGATAAAATTTTACAGATTGACGGAGTGACAGAAGTTACCTGGCTGGATGATGCCGTAGATGTCAGGATTCCTCTGGAAATGGCAGATGCAGACATATCAGAAAATTATTATGTGGACGATACTGCCCTGTATTCTGTTACATTACAGGAAGAAAAAATTATTTCGGCGGTGGCAGATATCCGGGAATTGATTGGGGACAAAAATGCCATGACAGGTTCTGCAGTCAGTACGGCACTGGCAACAAACAGTACCGTTAGTGAGATTAGAAAGATTGCTGTTTTTGCCGTTTTTTTGGTATTCATTATTTTAACTCTTACCACAACTTCCTGGCTGGAACCGATAGTTGTATTAATCGGGCTGGGGGTAGCGGTGCTGATCAATGCAGGTTCCAATCTGATATTTGGAGAAATCTCATTTGTGACAAATGCAGCAGGGAATATTTTGCAGCTGGCGGTTTCCCTGGATTATTCCGTGTTTCTGATTCATCGTTTTGAGGAATGCCGTCAGGAAGAGAAAAACCCGGAGGCTGCTATGAGAAAAGCGTTGGTAAAATCAGTTTCTTCCATTATGTCCAGTGGCTTAACGACAGTGATTGGGTTTCTGGCACTAGCGTTTATGCGTTTTCGGATTGGACCCGATTTAGGATATGCGCTGGCGAAGGGAATTGCCATCAGTCTGATTGTAGTTTTTATCTTTATGCCAGGGCTGATTCTTATGGCTGCCCCTTATATGGATAAAACAAAACATAAACCATTTATGCCAGATTTTCACGGTTTTGGAAAAGTGGTTAGAAAGATGATGATACCGCTGGCAATCCTGTTTACTGTGATGATTGTACCGTCTTATCTTGCCAGTATCCAAAATTCCTATTATTATGGCGCTTCCCACATTTTTGCGGAAGGAACGCAGATGGGAGATGATACCAAAGCCATTGAGAAAGTGTTTGGAAAAAATGACACCTATGTCCTGATGGTGCCAAAGGGAGACACTGCAACGGAAACAGAGATGTTAGCTAATATAAAAAAATTGCCGGAAGTTTCTGGTGTCATTGCCTTTGTAGAACAGGCAGGAGCAGAAATTCCCTATGAATATCTTGATAAAGAAACGCTTGACAAACTGGAATCTGAAAACTATAGCAGGATGGTTTTATCAGTTGACGTAGATTATGAAGGTGATAAGACATTCCGGCTGATAGAAAATATTCGGAAAATTGCACAGGATTATTATCCGGACCAATACCTTTTAGCGGGACAGGGCATCAGTACCTATGATTTAATGGATACGGTTACGGCAGATATGATGAAGGTAAATTTTGTGGCCATCGCAGCCGTCTTTCTGGTGCTTCTGTTTACCATGAAATCAGTTGTACTTCCTGTCATACTGGTACTTACCATTGAAACTGCCATATGGATGAATCTTTCCTTTCCTTATTATGCCGATTCACCGCTTTTTTATATCGCTTATCTGATTATCAGTTCGATTCAGCTGGGGGCTACGGTAGATTATGCGATTCTGCTTACCGGGCGGTATCAGGAAAACCGGTATTTGTATGGAAAGAAAGACAGTATTGTAGAGACATTGTCAAATGTGTCGGTTTCTATATTAACGTCTGGTATTGTTCTGACTATTGTCGGTTTTCTGCTGGGGGAAATTTCAACCCATGGTCTGCTATCCCAGTTGGGATTTTTGTTGGGCAGGGGAACGATATGCTCTCTTTGTGCTGTGTTATTGGTGCTGCCAGGCTTTTTATATCTGTTTGACCGATTGTTTATGAAAACGAATAAGGAATGATAGATGAATAATTTCCACAGCATAGTTTGTCTTAGTAATACTATAGTCAAAAGATCAGGAGGTTTTTATCATGAATAAGAGAAGAATGAAAACGAAAATAGCCGTCTGTTTATCCGTTATGTTGGTGATCAGTCAGGGCGTTTCTGCTGTGAAGGCGGCAGAGACAGGTAATATCAAGGAGAGTGGCAAGATTGCATTGCCCGGCACGGAAAAAGAAGAAGTAGTTTATGCTATGTTGTCTAGTAGTGGAACACTGGAGGGCGCATACGTGGTAAATAGTTTTACGGATAAAGATATCACGGATTATGGAAATTATACGAAAGTAAAAAATCTGACTACAACAGATGAAATTCATTATGAAGATGGTCAGATCCGTATTCAGACGGATGCGGACAAATTGTATTATCAGGGAGATTTGGATATAGAAAAAACGGAACTTCCATGGAATATAGGCATCCGGTATTTTATGGATGGAGAAGAATATTCTGCTGATGAAATTGCCGGCATGTCCGGTTCCCTGAAAATAATTCTTTCCATTACGCAGAATATGTCCTGTCAAAGTTCTTTTTGGGAAGGCTATGCTTTACAGACAACGATGTCGTTGGATTCTTCCCGTTGTCGGAACATTCAGGCAGACGGAGCAACCATTGTCAATGTCGGTTCAGATAAGCAGTTGTCCTATATCATTCTGCCGGGGAAGGGAGATAATCTGGAAATTACAGCAGATGTAAAGGATTTTGAGATGGGAGAGATTTCCATCAATGGCACAAGCCTGAATCTGAATATCAATCTGGATACTGCAGAATTAACGGATAAATTGCTGGAAATTAAGGATGCGGCAAAAGAATTGGATGACGGTGCAGGGGAATTAGAAGATGGAACAAAGAGACTGGAAGATGGTGCAGATGGACTAGAAGATGGAGCAAAGGAGTTAAAAAAGGGAGCAGATACTTTAAATGATGGAATACGGGACGTAAAAAAAGCGTTGGGTAAACTGGATAATAAATCGGGAGATCTGACAGATGGCTCTGCGGCTGTGCTGAAAAGCCTCAATAAAATTAAGAAATCGCTGGATAAGGTAAACATGGACGCAGAAAGTTTGAAAAAGCTGAGTACAGCGTCTACCCAGATGCAGACAGGGATTGATTCTCTTGTTGCAGGTCTTCAGACAGTAGACGGAAGTATTGGCAGTTATTATCAGGTATTGTCACAGGCAGGGCTTAATGATATGGAATCCTTTGTCAGCCAGCATAATCAGGCAATTGCTGCTCTGGGAATTACCGATGCCGGAAAGGCATTGTACCAGGCATATGTGGATCGTGGAAATACGGGGATGTGGCAGAAGCTTGAGGAACTAGTAAAACAGGAGGATGCAGATGCCATGAAGCTGTATCAGGAATATCAGGCATCCGGTGACAGTTCCGTACTGTCTTCCTATGTGGCACAGATGGGAAAACTGATTCAGATAGAAAGCCTGTTGAAAGCAGATGTCAGCTATATTCAGGGAAGCAATGCCCTCATTTCCGGAATGGATGCACAATTAGACAGGGAAACGGGAGCTTTAATGAAAGGGGCATTATCTCTTCAGAGCAGTTACAAGGAATTTAATAAGAAGATACAAGGCCTAACTTCCACCTTACAGACGCTGGTAACAAATATGACCAGTCTGAAAACGGGAATCAATAAGCTGGTAAAAGAATACAAAAAACTGGATACTGGCATTAGTGAATATACAGATGGTGTAAATAAAATTGTAAAAGGGTATCAAAAATTATCCAAGGGTTCCGGTCAATTAGTGAAGGGAACCTCCGAATTATATGATGGTACCAATGAGATGTTCGCGGGTATCTTAGAGCTCCGTGATGGCACAGGGGAAATGCAGGAAGGAACAGGGGAATTTCAAGAGAAAACAAAAGATATTGATTCGGAAATGCAAAATAAGGTAGATGATAAGATTGAAGAAATGACAGGTTCTGAAATCGAAACGGGTTCCTTTGTTTCTGAGAAAAATACAAAGGTGGATTCGGTATTGTTTGTCATGAAAATTCCGGCAATAGAGATACCAGAGTTAGAAGAAGTGGAGGAAGAAGAAAAGAGAGAAACCAATTTATTTCAGAAATTGTTAGATTTATTCTCATGAAGGCAAAGCTCAGATGCGGGGGATCTGGTTTCAGTAGATACGGTAGATTTTTTGAGGTAGAACGTTCAAGTGGTCTGGAAACATAATTTTACTTCAGATAGTTTACAAGCATAATGGCAGCACCCAGTACGGCAAGGACGACACCCGTTACCCGGTTTAATGTTTTAGGTGTTGCCTTATTTGCCAGTTTTGCTGCAACTCTCGCCCACAGCAGGGTGGAGATTATGCAGAAAATAAGACACCATAAATCTGGCATGCCACCGATGGCAAAATGACTGACAGAGCCGGTAAAGGCGGTAAAGGTCATGATGAAAACACTTGTCCCCACGGCTGTTTTCAATTCATAGCCTAAGACACTGGTGAGAATCAAAAGCATCATCATACCGCCGCCTGCACCGATAAAACCGCAGACCAGTCCAATCATGATGCCGCAGATAACAGATTGGAGCAGGCGTTTCTTCGGTTCCACTGCCTGCATGGTTTCTTTTGTCGTCATAACTGGTTTTAAAATGAACTTGATACCAAGGCAGAAAGTCATAAATACAGAAAAACTACCCATTGTGGTGTTTGGGACAAGACTTGCCAGAAAACTTCCCACTAAGGTAAAGGCTAAAACGGTCAACATCATCACAAGACCATTTTTGATATCCAGATTTTTATTTTTTCCATAGGTATAGGCGCTGACAGCGCTTGCCAGGATATCGCTTGCCAGGGCAATTCCTACGGCATCATATGCCGACATATTTAGAAATGTGATGAGGACTGGGCTGATGACAGCCGCAGCACTCATTCCTGCAAATCCTGTTCCCAGACCTGCACCAATTCCTGCAATAAAACAGATGATAAGTTTCAATAACATGGTCGTTCTCCTTTTTAAACAATAAGTTGGTTTGCAAAGTGTGGCAGCGTTTGTTATAGTGCACTTTTCAAAACTGCAACGGAAGTGCGGTAAATCAATTCCGAAATTTCCATCGGGGATTCTTTCATTTCCCCGTTAATCCAGTTCTGGACTACACTGATACATCCGGAGACCAAATACTGAAACAGATAGTCAGATTTTTCTTCTATGATATCCAGTGATTTTGCCGTGTCTCTCAAAAATTCTATGGTTTCCTGCATCATATCTGAGGGAAAGCCGTCGTTGGCGCTGTTGTTCAAAAGCAGTTGATAGATTTCGCGGTTATTTTGCATATCGCAGAGAAGACGGTAAAGTGGTGCAATGTGGAAGTTATCTTCCCCTACTGCGATTTCCTGCATACATTGTTTGCTCTTTTGCAATGTTTCTTTTTCCAGTTCGGTCAGGATATCCCGGACATTTTCGTAATATTTGTAAAATGTGGAACGGTTTAATTCGGCAGCATCACATAGTTCTGTGACAGAAATCTGATAAATGGTTTTTTTCTGCAAAAGAGTAATCAGAGCATTTTTAAATAGTAATTTGGTTAAGCGCATGCGTTGGTTCTCTTTTTTGTTCATCATGGTTCCTCCTGATATTGGCACAAGTTTGTGGCATATTTTATTTTTTACAACAGAATGTATCTAAAATGTTGTTTTCAAATCGTTTTCTTAAAAACTGTTTATTGTAAAACCAACACTTCGTTGATACAATTGCATCATAGTATATTTTTTAGGATTTGTCAAAGGAGATTAACCATGAAAAAACTTGCAGATTATATTGTGGACAGAAGAGGGTTTATTTTCGTTTTCGTTGCAGTGCTTACTGTTGTGGCAGCGATTGGGATTTTTAAAGTCAATATCAACTATGATATGTCAAAGTATCTGCCATCGGATTCTTCCGTTAAGCGGGGCATGGAACTGATGGAGAAAGAATATGGCGAGATGTCTGCCATTACTGTTATGTTTGATGATTTGTCGGAGGAAGAACAGTTAGAGCGAAAGGCAGAACTGGAGGCTCTGGAGCATGTAAAGAGTGTTGTTTATCTTCAGGAGGATGAAACATATCAGAAGGATAACCATTCCAAATATATGCTGAATGTGTCTGCGAATACGTATTCTGAAGAGGCAAGGAATGTGTTAAAGCATATTGAGGATGCCTATGGAAATTCGGCATACCTGTGTGGGGCGGTTGTGGATAATGACATGATGGTAAACACGCTACTGGAGGAAATACCGATTATCGCAGTGATTGCTGTTGCTATTATATTTACTATTCTATTTTTACTCTGCAATTCATGGGTGGAACCTTTTTTGTATATGGGCTGCATAGGAATTGCCATCGTTCTGAATATGGGCAGCAATGTGTTTCTTCCTTCAGTCTCGTTCATGACCTTTGCCGTTGGGGCATTGTTGCAGATGGGACTTTCTATGGATTATTCCATTATGCTGATGAACCGGTACAATCAGGAAAAACAGAAGCAGGCAAACCCGGCAATTGCCATGAAAAAGGCTTTGACCAATGCGTTCAGTGCCATTGCCAGCAGTTCTGTAACAACCATTGTGGGACTTTTGGTGCTGTTGTTCATGAGTTTTAAGATCGGCCAGGATATGGGAATTGTGCTGGCAAAGGGTGTGTTTATCAGCCTGCTCTGCATTTTTGCAATTCTTCCGGGATTGGTTGTGGTTTTTGATAAAGCAATGGCAAAGACACACAAGAAATCATTGGAGCTGAATATGAAGCCGGTCATGAAGTTTGCGGGGAAAATACGTTTTCTGTCGTTGCCGTTGATTATTCTTGTAACAATAGGGGCATTATTCCTGAAAAATGGATTGGATATTACTTATATTAAAACATTTGATAATCCGGAGCAGGCTAAAATAGAGGAAGCTTTTGGATTGGATAACCAGACAGTGTTGCTGTACGATAAAGAGGAAAGTCCGGAACAAATTGCGGAGTATATTGCATGGCTGGAGCAGCGGAAAGATGTTAACTCGGTACAGGATTATTCCAATACCATTGGAAAATCTTATACATATAAAGAACTGACAGAGGATATGGACATTACTGCTGACCAGGCAAAGATGCTTTATCAGATGTATAGGGATAATCAGAATGATTCGGATTATGAAAAGATTACCATGTATGATTTAATCTGCTATATAGATACGCATGTTGCTGGAAATCCTGCTTATACAGAATTTATGGATAAAGAGCAAATAGAGCAAATCAAGGATGCCAGAAAGGAACTGGAGGATGGCAAAGACAAAATAAAGGATGGCAAAAAAGATTTAGAGGATGCCGAAAAGGAACTGACGGATGGAGAAAAAGAACTGACAGACGGTGAGAAAAAAATTGCGGACGGAAAAAATGAAATTGCCAAAAATCAAAAGAAAATCGAGGACAGTGAGAAAACTATTGCAAAAAATGAGAAAAAACTTGCAGAGAGCGAAAAGAAAATAGTTGCAAACGAAAAGAAACTTGCAAAAAGTGAGAAGCAGATTGCTGCAGGAGAAAAACAGCTAGAGAAGGCAGAAAAGGAAATGGCTACCAATGAAAAAAAGATTGCAGCAGGAGAACAGCAGTTAGAAGCAGCAGAGGAACAGATGCGGCTTGCTGGAATGACAGAGGAGATGATTGCTTCACAGTTGGGGAACCAAAAAGCTGAACTTCAAACTGCAAGGCAGCAGTTGGAGGCAGGGAAGAAAAAACTTCAAACAGAAAAAACAAAGCTAGTGAAAGGCAGGAAACAGTTGGAGGCTGGAAAGAAAGAGCTGGTAAAAGGCAGGAAACAGTTGAAGGCTGGAAAGAAAAAACTGGCAAAGGGAAGAATGCAATTAGAGGCAGGCAAGAAAGAACTAGCGAAGGCAAAGAAACAGATAGAAGATGCAGAAAAGGGATTAAATGATGGGAAGGAGGAACTGGCAGATGGACGGAAAAAATATAAAGATGGGAAGGAAGAACTGGATGATAGTTTGCGGATTTATGAAAAACCTATGACAGCAGAAGAACTGGCAGATGAGATGGATGAAGATGTAGATCAGGTCAGGGATATGCTGAAAATCCGTAGGATGTCCATGCTGGATGTGGAACAAGACACCATGACATTAGAAGAATTTCTGCACTTTATTACTGATGAGATTCTGCCAGATGAAACTTATTCTGCTGCGATTGATGGGGATATGCGCTCAGAGATTGAAGATGGTGAAACACAGATTCAGGAAAATCGGGAGTTGATGCTGGGGGATAAATACAACCGCATGATTATTTCCACAAAATATCCTTCTGAGGGAGCGGCTACTTTTGCCTGCTTAGGAGAATTATTGCAAAAGACCGGACAGTTTAAGAAAGAGGCTTATTTGATCGGGGATTCTGCTATGGGATATGAGATGGATGAAGGATTTACGGAGGAACTGAACTTTGTGACAATCCTGACAGTAATCGCAATTTTAATCGTCGTGCTGTTTACTTTCCGTTCCTTTGTCAGTTCTGCTGTGCTGGTGGCAATTATTCAAGCGGCGGTATTTATCACAACGGCTATTGTGGCGCTGCAGGGATATAGTACCAATTATATTGCTCTGATTCTGGTACAGTGTATCTTAATGGGCGCAACCATTGATTACGGAATCCTGCTGTTTGATAATTATAGGGAAATGCGGCAGAAACTGGAGAAAGAGCAGGCATTGGGAGAGGCAATGAACCGTTCCATTAAAACGGTACTGACTTCTTCCCTGATTCTGATTAGTACCTGCCTGACGGTCAGCGTGATTATGACACAGAAAATTATTGCACAGACCTGTCTTATGATCGCTTATGGGGCAATCTGTTCTGTACTGATGGTTGTATTTATTCTCCCGGCAGTTCTGCTATTGTTAGACAGGATTATCATCAAAAAAGAGAAAGGAGTACAGTGATGAGAAAAATAATTTGTATCGGAAGACAGTTTGGGAGTGGAGGTCATAATCTGGCACATGCACTGGCAGAGCATCTTGCTATCCCCTATTATGATAAAAAGATATTGGAGGATGCTGTGGCAAAGAGTGGAATGAGGGAAGAAATTCTGAGGAAAGCGGAGGAACAGTTGCCAAACTCCTTATTGCATTCTATTTATTATGAGGGAAATTCCACAGAATACTATGGAAAAAGCGCTAATGAAATATTATATATGGTACAACGGCATGTTATTCTGGAATATGCCAAGGAAAGTGACTGTATTATTGTGGGAAGATGTGCGGATGTGATTTTAAAAGAATATTCAGAGTATGCAGTAAAAAGTATCTTCGTGACGGCACCGATGGAATATCGGATCGCTGCAACGATGCAGAAGGATAAACTGGAAGAAAAGGCAGCCGCAGCTCTTGTCAGAAAATCAGATAAAAGACGCAGCGCCTATTATACCTATCATACCGGAAAGGATTGGGGAAAGGCATCGGATTATGATTTTTGTGTGAATACAGCGACAAATGAGATGGTGACATTGGTAGATTTGTTAGGAGAGATATATCAGAAAATGTGATATCTTTCCCTGGTCTGACTATTAAAGATTAAAAAGATAAAAAGAATTGTGCAAAAATGATAAAAAAGTAAACACACATATATGCAAAATGTAAAAAATAAATAATTCTATTGACATAGACAAAAAGATATTGTACATTATCTCTAGTTAATGAATACGTATTCACGGACTTTGAAACGGAGAATTGGCAGTATGATCACGATGACAGAATTAGCTAAAATGACAGGGGTATCCCAGGCGACAGTATCGAGAGTTTTGAATGGAAATACCTCTGTAAAACCGGAAGTAGCAGCGAAAGTATTGGACTATGCCAGAAAATATAATTATCAGCCCAATATGATAGCCAGAAGTTTGAATGGAAACAGGACATTTCTTCTTGCGGCAATTGTTCCGGACATCTCCAACCCTTTCTTTGCAGATATTATTAAAGAGATTGAAAAGGGAGCTGAGAAAGCTGGATACAGCATTTTGATCTTTAATTCTGATTACAGCCAGGAAAAAGAGCAAAAATATCTTAATTTGCTTCAGCAGTATCGGGTGGATGGACTTCTTGTCGCTCCAGTCCACAACGATGAGAAAAGTATTCAGCCCTTTCGAAAATTAACGATTCCGTGGATGGTAATTACCAAGAAAAGGTAAAATAGACACTGTGGTCTTGGGCAACAGGTCTATTTTTTTACTTTATGGGAAATTTGCGAAGTCAAAAGTGAGATTGTCTTCAAGAGATTCTTCCGCAGAATATAATAATGTGTAAAAAAATGAAAAAAATTACATGACATATGTGTCGTATCATGATAAGATATACTAAAAAAGTATCCGCAATAATACATACTGATAATCTGACCGGATATTCATTAAGACAAAAATAAGGAGGAGTTAAGTTAAAAATGCGTGAAGGAAAGAGGTTTAAAATATTGGTAGATGCAGATGCATGCCCGGTGATATCCATTGTGGAACGAGTAGCAGAAAAGTATTCTATTCCCGTAATTCTGTTATGTGACACCAGCCATGTTCTCTATTCTGACTATAGTGAGATCAACATAATTGATGTTGGAATTGATGCGGTAGATTTTGCTTTGATAAAACGATGCAATAAAGGCGACATCGTTGTAACACAGGATTATGGAGTGGCAAATATGATTCTGGGAAAAGGGGCATATGGGATTCATCAAAGCGGGAGATGGTACACCGATATCAATATTGGACCGATGATGATGGAGCGGCACTATGCAAAGAGATCGAGAAGCAGAAAAAGCAGAGGCTATGTAAAAGGACATTCAAAAAGGACAGAGGCAGATAATAAGAGATTTGAGGAGTCGTTTGAACGGCTGATTTTATCCGTTGAAGCAGGAAAAAAACAATAACGTTTTTAGAATGAGAAAAGAGGAAAGTGACAGAAAAGTCAAGTTGAGAAGCTTGGCTTTTTTGTTTTCTAGGAAATTTTCATTTTTTTTCGATGTTTGTGTTTCAAAAAGGAAAATGTTATAGTTTTCTTAAAGTTATAGCAAGAAAAGCAAATTAGTGTTAAAATGGTTCTGTGCCGGAGAGGGAAATCGGTCAGATGATCGGGGAAAGCTATCGCCTGACAAAAGGGAGGAAAAAGAAAGAAAAAATATGATAGAGGTTTTATCGGAGCTGGAGAGCGGAATTTTGTTATTTATTCAGGATTATGTCCGCAATCCTGTTTTTAATCCATTTTTTATAACAGTTACCAAATTGGGAAATGCAGGATTTATCTGGGTTGTTCTGTCTGTCTTTTTACTGATTCCGAGACGGACCAGGAGAATTGGTTTCATGAGCATCCTGGCATTGCTTGGTTCTCTGTTGCTGAACAATCTGATATTGAAAAATCTTGTGGAAAGAACCAGACCCTATGATATCATAAATCAATTGGAGCCTCTGATCCAGAAACAAAAGGACTATTCCTTTCCGTCCGGGCATACAGGAAGTTCCTTTGCAGCGGCTACCGTTTTATACCGGAACCTGCCGAAGAAAGAAGGTGTCTGGGCAATGCTTCTTGCTGCATTGATCGGGGTATCCCGGTTATATGTAGGGGTACATTATTTAAGCGATGTCCTATTTGGGATGATGACTGGGATAGGAGTTGGATACCTGGCTGAAAAGCTGGTAGTCTGGTGGAGTTTCAATCAAAAAAAGATACGAGGTGGAGAGATATGAATCCAATGAATATAATGAAGATGAAGGGTATGTTTGAAAGATTTAATGAAAGTCACCCGAAAGTGCCTTTGTTTTTCCGGGATGCTGGTCAATGTATCGGGGAAGGCACGGTTGTTGAAATCAAGGTCACCACTGCAGAAGGAAAGAATCTGTGTACTAATATGAAAGTGACAGCGCAGGACATGGAAATGATCAAGCAGTTAAAGAGTCAGATGATGTAAAGAAACAGGACAAAGATTTTGAATGACACAAAATTGATACAAAAGGATGTTAAAATCAAAAAGATATATCTTAAAACAGTTCATGCTGTTTTTAAACTAAAAGCATAAAAGGAATGGGGAGAACATGAGAGGAAAAAGTAAGAAGATATTAATATCTGTAGTTGCAGGACTGGCAGTACTTTTGCTGGGGGGATATCTGGCAGGTGCTGTCTACTACGGCAGTCATTTGATGAATGGAACGAAAATCAACGGTATCGCTGTTTCAGGAAAGACGCCGGCACAAGTGAAAAAAGCGATGGAGCAATATGAACTGACTATTTACGAAAAAGCAGCAGATGGCTCTATACTGGAACAGAAGATAACTGGAGAGCAGCTTGGACTGGAGATGACTGATGAAGCTGCCATAAAAAATATAATCCAAAAACAGGGTGGTTTTTCCTGGATCTTAAAAAAAGACAGGGAATATCAGGTAGGTGATCTGTTATCTTTGGACGAACAAAAATTGTCCCAAGCTGTCAATTCTCTGAAGGGGTTTGCAGCAGAAGAGGTACAGGAGGCAAAAGATGCTTATATTTCCGATTATGTATCCGGGAAGGGATATGAAATCGTCAAGGAGACAGAAGGCAATCAATTAAACCAGGAAGTAACCTTGCAAAAGGTAAAAGAAGCTGTTCTGACTTTGGCTCAGGAAATTGATTTATCGGAGGCAGGCTGCTATGAACAGCCTAAGGTAACCTCTGAGGATAAGACTTTGAACCGGATTCTGAAACAGCTCAATACTTATACCAGCACTCAGATTACCTATACATTTGGGGATGATCAGGAAGTGTTGGATGGCAATACGATACACAACTGGTTGAAGCTGAAGAAAAATAAAGCAGTCGTGCAAAAGGCTAAAGTTGAGGAATATGTAACAGGGCTCAGGAGAAAATACGATACCATTTTTACAAACCGGACATTCCAGACCAGTTATGGAAAAAAGGTTTCCATCAGTGGTGGTGATTATGGCTGGTGGATGAATACAGCAAAAGAAACTGCAAAGATACAGAAACTGATAAAAAAAGGGAAAAAAGTGACACGGACTCCAGAATATATACAGGAAGCGGCGAGCTATGGGGAAAATGATTATGGAGACAGCTATGTGGAAATTAACCTGACGGCACAGCACCTTTTCGTATACCAGAACGGAAAAAAAGTACTTGAATCGGATTTTGTTTCCGGCAACGTATCTGCTGGAAATGGAACTCCGGCAGGTGTTTATGCATTAACTTATAAAGAGGAGATTGCAGAGCTGGTAGGCGAAAATTATGCTACTCCAGTATCCTACTGGATGCCGTTTAATGGGAATATCGGAATGCATGATGCTACCTGGCGCAGCCAGTTTGGCGCAAGTCTTTATAAAACGGGCGGTTCTCATGGTTGTGTCAACTTGCCGTATGCTGTAGCAAAAAAAATCTATAGTTATGTGGAGAAAGGCAGTCCGGTGATCTGTTATGAATTAAAAGGTACTGAAAGCAGCCATATTACAGGACAAAGCGATGAGCAGATTGCAACTGCTGTGATTGAGTCGATTAATAAGATTGGAAAGGTAACTTCTGCCAGCCGGAAGAGAATTGAACATTCCCGTGCTATTTATAACAGGTTGAGCTATTCCCAGAGAAAGCTGGTGACCAATTATAACAAGCTGGTGGAGGCAGAGAGAAAGCTTCGTGGATAACAGAGAATATGTTTTTCGATGGGAGTATACAAAGAGTGGTGGAGTCCGGATCCTTTGTGGGTATGGGGCTTCACCATATGTTATGATACCGGAACAGATAGAGGGAATACCAGTAACAGAAATTGGTGCCTATTGCTTTTCTGATTCCTCAAAAAAGAATACGGAAAGTGAAATTGGAAGTTCTGATACAGCAGAAAATATTTCGGGGATAAAAAAACCATGGATGCGGGAACTTTCCGGAAAATATATCCAGAAAGTAATATTGCCGGATTCCGTGGAAAAACTTGGGAATCTGGCTTTTTATAATTGTTCCGGACTGGAGGAGCTTCATTTTGGAAAGGGTTTAGTGGAGGTGGGCAGTGATGCTTTTATGAACTGTCTTCATCTAAAACTGCTGGTCTTGCAGTGTGGGATACAGGAAAACAGTGGACTGAAGCAGATTCTTAGCCAGCGTGCTTCCGATACACAGGTGATTTTTCAAAGGGAAGGAAGGACAGAAGGGGCATTATTTTACCCGGAATACTATGAAATGTATGATGAAGTAGGTCCGGCACATATTTTTGCACTGAACCTTACAGGAGAGGGCTTTCGTGCCAGACAGTGTTTTCAGGATGGAATAGTGGATTTAGGAAAATATGATGGAATCTTCGAGCAGGCATGTGTAGAGGAAAGTCCTGAAACTCTTAGCAAAATGGCACTTAATCGGCTGAGATATCCGGTTGGGTTAAGTGCGCAGGCAAGAATCCGTTATCAGAATTATGTACGGGGACAGGCAGAATGGATTATTACAGAACTGGTAAAAACGAAACAGCTGGACCTGCTTACGTTTTTGTTTCAGGAAAAAAATTTGTCCGGTCAATGGCTGGACCGCAGTATCCAGATTGCTTCCGGCCAGGGTTGGCCAGAGGGAGCAGCCAGCCTGCTGCGTTTAAAGCAGAATTTTTCGGGAGAATCTGGTAAGGAACGGTATTCCTTTGATTCGTTTTAGCAACGAGTTTGCAGAGGCTTTTATTGTCAGACAATAGAAAGGAGGAAAACAGTGGCATCCAAACAACATATCCAAACCCAGACAGAATGGGAGGAGGCTATGTCCATCAAAGTGCTGGGCTTTGTAAAGGATGAGCTTTATCTGGACTTGCGTTTTCTGGGGATTGCGCTGTCAGCATTAACTCCGCAGGCTGATTCACAGATTACCACCTGTGCCACCGATGGGACAGCCCTGTTTTTTTCTTCTGAACAGATACTCCGGGTGTTTCAGGATAACAGCAGTTATCTGAACCGTCTGTATCTCCATACGGTACTTCACTGCCTGTTCCATCATTTGTGGATTGGCGGGAACAGAAACCGCCAGATGTGGCATCTGGCATGTGATATTGCTGTAGAATATGTAATCGATGGAATGAAAAAGCCTTCCACCAGACGGATTTTGGGATGGATCCGGCAAAAAACTTATGAAGAACTGGAACAGCTTCAGCAGGGAATCTCTGCTGCGGTCATTTACCGGGTTCTCAGAACAAAAGATGAAGAGGAAATAAATACTCTTCAGCAGGAGTTTTTTACCGATGATCACCGATATTGGCCGAAAGAGGAACAGAAACAGGCAGTACCGCAGCAGGCAAGAAGACAGTGGAACAAGATTTCCAGACAGACACAGATGGAGCAGAAACGACGGGGAGTTGAGCCGGAAGAGGGGGAGGAGCTTATGGCTGCTCAGATGAAGGCAGCGAAAGGCAGACGCAGCTATCGGGAATTTTTGCAGAAATTTGCCGTTATGCGGGAAGAACTGTACTGTGATCCAGATGAATACGATCTGAATTTTTATTCCTATGGTCTTCGGGTGTATGGAAATATGCCCCTGATCGAGCCGTTGGAAAGCCGGGAAGTAAAAAAGATACAGGACTTTGTCGTTGTGGTAGATACCAGTTATTCCACCAGTGGTGAACTGGTACAGGGATTTTTAAAGGAGACCCTGGATATCCTGTCTAGGCAGAACAGCTTTTTTCATCATGCCAGGATACGTATTCTGCAATGTGACGAGAAGGTGCAGAAGGACGATATCATCAGTGATGAATCCAAGCTGGCAGAAATGTTTCAAAATTTTCAGGTGCTTGGCGGAGGAGGTACGGATTTTCGTCCGGCATTTTCCTATGTCAATGAACTGATAGAACAGGGGGTTTTTGAAAATCTGTGTGGCCTGCTCTATTTTACGGATGGAAAAGGAATCTACCCAAAACAAAAACCATCGTATCAGACTGCTTTTCTTTTTTTGGAGGACTATGAGGAAGAGCAGATACCGGCATGGGCATTACGTCTCAGGCTGGAGAAAGAAGAGTTTGCGTGATAGACACGCGGAATGGAGAAAAGAATGAATATCAAGGAAGCAAAACAGGAAATTAAAAATACAGTACAGGCATATCTGTGTCAGGATGAGAGAGGAAATTATCTGATCCCAAATCTCAGACAGCGTCCGGTTCTGTTGATGGGACCACCGGGAATCGGGAAGACCCAGATTATGGAACAGATTGCCAGAGAATGCCGGGTTGGGCTGGTGGCGTATACGATTACTCATCATACCAGACAGAGTGCAGTGGGACTTCCTTTTATCCGTAAAGCAGAGTATGGAGACAGAGAATATTCTGTTACGGAATATACTATGAGTGAGATTATTGCCAGTGTGTATGAAAAAATGAAGGAAACAGGACTAAAAGAAGGAATTTTATTTATTGATGAAATTAACTGTGTTTCGGAGACACTGGCACCGACAATGCTTCAGTTTTTACAATGCAAAACTTTTGGAAACCAGAAGATACCGGATGGATGGATCATTGTGGCAGCAGGTAATCCTCCGGAATACAATAAATCAGTCAGGGATTTTGATATGGTTACACTGGATCGTGTCAGAAGAATCGATATTGAAGCAGACTATGGTGTGTGGAAGGAATATGCCAGAGAAAGAAAGATACATGGTGCTTTGTTAAGTTATTTGGAGCTGCATCCAAAGAATTTCTACCGGATAGAGACCGATGTGGATGGATTACAGTTTGTTACTGCCAGAGGCTGGGAAGATTTCAGCAGTCTGATGCAGGTATATGACTCGATGGGGCTTACGGTATCAGAAGAAATTGTATATGAGTTTCTACGTCACAGAGATGTGGCAGAGGAAGTAGCAGCTTATATAGACCTTTATCGGAAGTATCAGGATGATTATGGGATTCCTCAGATCTTGCAGGGTAAGGTTAAAACCGAGATTTATACCCGTCTTTACCATGCTGCATTTGATGAGCGTATCAGTGTGGTCAATCTTCTTCTGGATGGGGTATTGCTGGAAATGAAAAAAGTACAGCAGGAAAAAAACATGATGGATGACTGGTATGGATTTTTAAAAGAATACCGACATAGGCTGGATGATCTGTCCCAAACACCGGAGGAAATATATGAAGGTCTTCTGACGGAAAAGGAAGAGGAGATTGCAGCAGCTGGTAAAGCAGGATTTTATGGGAAAGAAGAAGCGCTATTTAGAGAGAGACTGCTGGGGCATTGGAAGAAAGCGGCACCGCAGGCGGGGCTTCCACCAGAGAAAGCCTTTGGACAGGCAAAGACGGAGTTTGACCAGCAGTGTGCCAAGCTGGAACAGAAAGAGGCAGAAGCCAAAAGTGCATTAGAATATGCCTTTGATTTTATGGAACATGCCTTTGAGACTGGTCAGGAGATGATCGTCTTTGTAACAGAACTGACTGTATCCGCAGAAGCGGCGTCTTTTCTGGCAGAGCATACCTGTGACAGATATTTGCAATATAACCAGGAACTGTTGATCGGTACCAGAAAACGGGAGTTGCTGTCAGAAATTAATTGTTAAAAGAGTTCATCAGAGTCAAGTACAATAGTAAAGGGACCGTCGTTGATCAGTTCGACTTTCATATCAGCTCCGAAAATACCAGACTGAACTACATCACAGTAATGATGTGACTGCTTTAATAGATATTCGTAGAGCGTGTTGGCATGTTCCGGGTCTCCTGCATTAAAAAAGGAAGGGCGGTTTCCTTTTTTACAGTTGGCATACAGTGTAAACTGGGAGACCAGAAGGAGCTGTCCGCTGACATCTTGGAGAGAGCAGTTTGTTTTTCCTTCTCTATCTGGAAAGATGCGCAGGTTCAATGCTTTTTTCAGCATCTTATCTGCAATTTCTTCTGTATCTTCGTTGTTGATCCCCACCAGAATGAAAAAGCCCTGGCCGATGGATCCTGTAATTTTCTGGTCTACAGTGACAGATGCTTTCTGCACTCTTTGAATTACAAATTTCATAGCACATTTCCTTTCTTGCTTATATACGAATCAAGCAGGTTTTTCTAAATCTTCTTCCGAGATAAAAGGTTCCCATTCCGGAAAAAGTGTTTCCAGTGTGGACAGATATTTGTCTGCCAGGCAGACGATCCATGCCTCCAGACAGGTGGGAGGCATCAAGGTCAGTGGGAACATATGACGCTTGATGATATTGATTTCTTTGAGTGACAGAGTAAAGTCCCTGGAGGCATTTTCATAAGCAGCCTGAGGGTGGGTCAAGCCGTGGGGGCGGGGATGATCATGACTTTTGTCATGCCAGTCGTACAGAAAATAGTCATGAAGCAGTGCTCCCCGGATCAAATCATGCCAATCTACAAAAAGGGACAGATTTTCTGCTATCAGGCAACTGAGATAAGCAACAGAGAGACTATGCTGGTAAACACTGGTCTGTCCATGCTGGATATTCTGTTTGCTCTGCATGAAGCGGGAATGGTCACAGATTTCCTGGAACAATTTCAGGAAGTAGTGTTCCCGTGCTGGTGATAACCTTTTTTTCATAGAAATTCCCATCCTTTCAAGGTTATTATAGCGCAGTGATTTTACAGATTCAATCATTTCTTGCTGGAATGTAGACGAAAATGAAAAAGAGTGTTATAATTGGTCAGTATGGGTATTGTTTGCAATGAATAAGATGATAAGAAAACGGAAAGGGTGAAAAAATGACACGGAATGAGATGGTAAGACGTGCCAGGGCCCGTGAACAGCGTCGGCGGATAGTGCGTGCCAGACGGATCGTATTTTCTGTGATAGTTGCAATCATACTAATTCCACTGGTGTACAGCTGTTACAGTCATTTTAAGATGAAGAAGCTGAAACAAGATATTTCTTCGCTGGAAAAGCAGCTGAAGGACAGTGAGACCAATCAAAAAAGTCTTCAGGAACAGCTGGAGCAGATAGAAAAAGAGCTGAAAAAAAAGGAGTCCCAGCTGAAAAAACAGGCTGAGGCAACGACAGATCATCCGGAAAAACCGAATGTTTATCTGACTTTTGATGATGGTCCCAGTCAAAATACAGACCATATTTTAGACACATTGAAAGAGTATAATGTTCGTGCCACTTTTTTTTGCCTGGCCAGGGAGGGAGAAGAAAATACCGCCCGGTATCAGAGAATCGTGCAGGAGGGCCATACTTTGGCAATGCACTCCTATAGCCATATTTACAGTACGATTTATGCAAATCTGGATGCATTTAAAGAAGATGTCAATAAAATCAGTGATTTTTTGTATGATGCAGCTGGAGTCCGGCCTGAATTTTATCGCTTTCCAGGTGGAAGCAGTAACACAGTCAGTGAAGTACCTATGAGTAAATGTATTCAATATGTGAACAAAAAGGGGATTACCTATTTTGACTGGAATGCACAGAATGACGATGCCACGGGAAAAACATACACACCGTCCCAACTGACTTCCCGCGCAATGAGGAGCGTGAAGGCAGCAGGAGAAAATGTAGTGTTGCTGATGCACGATGAGAAGACAAAAACAGCGACAGCGGAATCTTTGCCGGAGTTGATTCGGAGGTTGAAAAGTGCAGATTATGATATTTTGCCAATTACGACCAGGACACAGCCGGTACAGCATGTAAAATTCAATCCTGCCGGCTGATGATAAGGAAGAACAGGTATGGACTTCTTTAGGGACTTTAAGGATGACATGATGTTGGATGATGATTCTGACATAAAAAAGAGCCAAAACGAGGAAACTGCTACTGTAGAATAAGAGGAGGAAGAGACAATGAGTGATTTTGAAGATGCAAATGTGGATAAAGATTTATTAAGTCAGATTTTTGCGGAGGATAATTCCGGAGAGAGCAGCCTGATAAAGGATGATTTGTTTGCTGACAGTTCTGTGGATAGCGCGGAAGAATTTGTACAGGAAGAGATCCCTGATTTTATTCTGCCAAAAGAGGCTCCAGAATTGGAAACACCGGAGGATGCACCAGAGGAAATACCAGAAGAAAATGTTGGACAGGAAATAGAACTTCCTTCTCTGGAAGAGCTGGAGAAAGAGACAGTAGAGGAGAAAGAGGAAACGATAGAAATGGTAAACGAAGGAAATACAGAGATGGTAAAGAAGCCTGAAACTGCAGCAGATAATGATACTACGATTATTACCAAGGGAACCACTATTAATGGTGGGATTTCTTCTGAGGGTTCATTGGAAATCATGGGTACGATTACCGGTGATGTAGATTGTTTAGGGAAGCTTTCTGTTTACGGACAGATTTCAGGAAATGTTTCCGCTGCTGATATTGTGGTAAAAACAAAGCGTCTGGAAGGAAATGTTGCAAGTGAGGGCAGTGTTGAGATTGCATTAGGAACTGTTATCATTGGTGATATTACCGGAACTTCTGCTTCAATCGCAGGTGCTGTAAAAGGTAATATCGATGTGAATGGACCAGTTATTGTTGATTCCACTGCAATTGTGAAGGGAAGCATCAAGGCAAAATCCATTCAGGTCAACAATAGTGCAGTAGTAGATGGATATTGTTCCTTGAATTATGCAGGTGTGGATCTGGAAGAATTTTTTGAGGAAAAATAACAGGAGGTTCGATGCGTTATGGCAAAGTATAAGCGAGTATTATTGAAGCTCAGTGGAGAAGCGCTTGCTGGTCCCAACAAAACAGGCTTTGATGAGGCAACCTGCATAGAGATTGCCAAACAGGTAAAGCAGCTGGTGGATGATGGGATTCAGATTGGAGTGGTAACTGGTGGCGGAAATTTCTGGAGAGGCCGTACCAGTAAAAATATTGACCGGACAAAGGCTGACCAGATTGGTACTCTCGCAACAGTAATGAATTGCATCTATGTGTCTGAAATTTTTCGTTCAGTGGGAATCAAGACAAGCGTATTGACACCATTTGAGTGCAGTTCTTTTACTGAGGTGTTTTCCAAAGACAAGGCGAACCAATATATGGAAAATGGAATTGTTACTTTCTTTGCCGGCGGAACTGGTCATCCTTATTTTTCTACAGATACAGCCATTGTGTTGAGGGCTGTGGAGATGGAGGCAGATGTGATTTTGTCTGGTAAATCCATTGACGGTGTCTATGACTCTGATCCGGCAGTCAATCCAGATGCCCAAAAGTATGATGAGATTGATATCAATGAAGTGATCAATCAGCGCCTGGGCGTTATTGATCTGGCAGCTGCAGTACTTTGTATGGAAAATCATATGCCTATGATGATATTTGGACTCAATGAAGAGAACAGCATCGTAAACACAGTAAATGGCGTAACAAAGGGCACCCTGGTTACTGCATAAATAATACAGTATAGAAAAGGAGAAAAACATGAGCGTAGAATTAAATCAGTTTAAAGAGAAAATGGAAAAATCGCTGGACAGTTTGGCAAATGAATATACAACCATTCGTGCTGGAAGAGCAAATCCGCATGTTCTGGACCGTATTACAGTAGATTACTATGGTCAGCCATCTAATCTGCAGTCTGTGGCAAACATTTCTGTATCAGAGGCACGTACCCTGGTGATTCAGCCATGGGAAGCCAGTCTGATCAAAGAGATTGAGAAGGCAATTCTGACTTCTGATTTAGGTCTTACTCCGAACAATGACGGCAAGGCAATCCGCCTGACATTTCCAGAGCTTACCGAGGAACGTCGTAAGGAGCTGGTTAAGGATGTAAAGAAGAAGGGTGAGAATGCAAAAGTTGCAGTACGCAATATCCGTAGAGATGCTAACGATGCAATCAAAAAAGAGCAGAAGGCAAATGAGATTTCTGAGGACGAGCAGAAGAGTCTGGAAAATGACATTCAGAAGATGACCGATGAATATATTAAAAAGGTAGATACGATGATTGACGATAAGTCAAAGGAAATCATGACAGTATAGTCATCATAGATAAAAGAAAAGGGATGGGCAATACTGCCTGTCCCTATCGTTTTCGCAAAGAGGTAACTTATGGAGAAAAAAGAAAAAACAGTACCACGTCATGTTGCGATCATTCTGGATGGCAACGGAAGATGGGCAAAAAAAAGAATGCTTCCGCGCAACGCAGGACATGCGGCAGGTAGTAAAAACGTGGAGAAAATCTGTGAGGCTGCCTGGAATATGGGGATTGAGTATGTCACCATGTATGCATTTTCTACAGAAAACTGGTCCAGACCAAAGGAAGAAGTGGATGCTCTGATGAAGCTCCTTCATAGTTATTTAAAAGACTGCTTGAAAACAAGTCAAAAGAACAATATGCAGGTTCGGGTGGTTGGTGATATCAGCAGGCTGGAGCCGGAACTTCAGGAAAGAATCCGGGAGCTGGAAAAGGTATCGGCGCAGAATACCGGTCTGCACTTCCAGGTGGCACTTAACTATGGAAGCCGGGACGAAATAACAAGAGCCGTGCGGAATCTGGCACAGGATATCAAGGAAGAAAAAATAGAGCCGTCTGATGTGACAGAGGATGTGATCGCGGGATATCTGGATACCAAAGGAATTCCTGACCCGGATTTGATGATCCGTACCAGTGGTGAACAGAGACTTTCCAATTATCTGTTATGGCAGCTGGCATACGCTGAATTTTATTTTACTGATGTACTCTGGCCAGACTTTGATAAAAAGGAGCTGGAAAAGGCAGTAGAATTTTATCAGTCAAGAGACCGGCGTTTTGGCGGAGTGAAATAAGGGGATAGATATGTTTTGGACAAGACTTACTAGTGGAATAATATTGATGGCTGTCACCATTGCCCTGTTGGTGTATGGAAGTTACCCGCTTTTTTGGGTGATTACAGTCATTTCATTGATTGGATTATATGAATTATATCGGGCAGTGAAGATGGAAAAATCTTTTCCTGCTGTAATTGGTTATATTTCCAGTATCGTGTTGGATATACTGATTTTAGATAATGCTTATGAATATATGGTACTCTGGATGATAGTGACATTGATGGTCATGATGGCATGTTACGTGATTGCCTATCCTGCGTACAATTCAGAACAGATGACGATGCTTTTTTTTGGACTATTTTATGTGACTTTGATGCTCTCCTTTGTATTTAAAGTACGCTTTCTGGAAAAAGGAATCCTGTCAGTATGGCTGATCTTTATTGGGGCATGGGGATCTGACACCTGTGCTTATTGTGTGGGAAAGCTTGCCGGGAAACATAAGCTTCCATCAAAGCTCAGTCCGAATAAAACCATTGAGGGATGTCTGGGGGGCATTTTCGGAGCAGCATTGATTGGCTTTCTGTATGCTCTGGCATTTTATAAAGATACAAACTATTGGTGGCAGTTTGCATTGATTGGCGGAGTTTCTTCTATTATTTCACAGATAGGAGATTTAACAGCATCTGCTATAAAAAGAAATCATGATATTAAGGATTATGGTCATCTGATTCCGGGTCATGGGGGAATACTGGACCGTTTTGACAGTATTATTTTTACTGCACCGATTGTTTATATACTGGTGGTATTTCTGGCATAGTCAGAAATAGAGTGAGAAATGAGGGGAAAGTGTGAAACATATTGCGATATTAGGTTCGACAGGTTCTATTGGAACACAGACTCTGGAGGTAATCCGTGGCAATGAGGATATGAAAGTGGTTGCTCTGGCAGCAGGCAGCAATATTGATCTGGTGGAACAGCAGATTCAGGAGTTTCATCCGGAACTGGTCTGCATTTATGACGAGAAAAAAGCAAGAGAGCTGGCAATCCGTGTGCAGTCGAAGGATGTTTCTGTCTTGTATGGAATGGAAGGACTGATTGCCTGTGCTACCGTGTCTTCTGCTGATGTGGTGGTAGCCGCTGTGGTGGGGATGATAGGGATCCAGCCGGTAGTAGAGGCAATCCGTGCAGGAAAGGATATCGCCTTTGCCAATAAAGAAACCTTGGTGACGGCAGGGCACATTATCATGCCGATGATACAAAAGCACCGGGTACTTTTGATGCCGGTGGACAGTGAACACGCAGCTGTTTTTCAATGTCTGAACGGAGAGCATCACAGGGAGATCAGCAGAATTTTATTGACTGCCTCCGGCGGTCCATTTCGTGGAAAAAAGAAGGAGGATTTGAAAAACATCCAGGTGGAGGATGCACTGAAACATCCAAACTGGTCTATGGGCAGAAAGATTACCATTGATTCATCTACTATGGTAAACAAGGGTCTGGAAGTAATTGAAGCGAAATGGCTTTTTGATGTGGACTTTGATCAGATTGATGTAGTATTGCAGCCGCAAAGCGTGATTCATTCTATGGTGGAATTTGTAGATGGTGCCGTGATGGCACAACTTGGTACACCAGATATGAAGCTGCCGATCCAGTATGCTTTAACATATCCACAGCGCAGGAATCTGCCAGGAGAGAGGCTGGATTTTTCAAAACTGGCAGGGATTGTTTTTGAACAGCCTGACAGAGAGACTTTTCGTGGGTTGGAGCTGGCATATCAGGCAGGAAGAGAAGGTGGCAGCATGCCAACGGTATTTAATGCTGCCAATGAAAAGGCGGTGGCATTGTTTTTGGACAGAAAGATTGCTTATCTGGATATACCACAGATTATTGAGGAATGTATGGAGGAACATACCAATATTGCCAATCCATCCCTGGATGAGATACTGCAGGTGGAAGCTGAGGTATATCAGCGGATAGCCGGAAGATATCCTGCATAGTTAATTAAAAAGAGGACAGTATGTTCTCTGTAGGTAAAGTTATGAGAAAAGAAAGGCTGGTTATTTTAGATGAATATCATCGCTGCATTATTGATTTTTACGATTATAGTAGTAGTTCATGAATTTGGTCATTTTCTTCTGGCAAAGAAAAATGGCGTAGAGGTAACGGAATTTTCTATAGGGATGGGACCAAGGCTGGTTACCATTGCAAAGACAGCAGAAGGCTTTCAATGCAAATTTCTGTGTAATCAGAAGAAATTTGAAGAACGAGTGGAATGGCAGGGAGTCACGAAATACTCCTGGAAACTGTTTCCACTTGGTGGTTCCTGTGCTATGGTAGGAGAGGATACGGATGATGTTTCAGAGGGCTCTTTTAACAGCAAAGGAGTCTGGGCACGTTTTTCCGTTATTTTTGCCGGACCATTTTTCAACTTTATTTTGGCATTTGTTTTTTCTATCATTATTCTGGGTAATGCGGGAATCGATCTTCCAGAGGTTGTTCAGGTGTATAGTGGACAACCGGGAGAAACTGCCGGAGTCGAAGTGGGAGACAGGGTAAAGAGCATTAATGGACACAAGATTTCGATTGGACGTGAAATTGATACGTACCAGCAGCTTCATCCATTGACAGGGGAGGATGTAAAACTGGTTGTGGAACGGAATGGTAAGGAGGAAACTCTCAGCATTGATCCAGATTATAAAACGTTTTTATTTGGCTTCAATTATGCTCAGGAGGCTTCTTCCAATGCAGAAATTCTGGGAATCAGTGAAGATGGAGCTTTTGAAAAGGCGGGAATCCAGACAGGGGATAAGATTATCCGTGTGAATGGAAATACAGTAAAAAATTCTGGTGAACTGAGCCGGCTCATGAATGAGGTGAAAAATGATGGCAAGGCAGTAGATTTTGTCGTAGAACGAAAAGGACAGGAAAAAAATTATACGGTAACACCAAAGCCGTATGAGGGAAAGACATTGGGCTTTCTAGCTTCCAAAAATGTAATGATGGGAGCAGGTGGAGTTTTAAAATACAGCTTTATAGAGGTGAAATACTGGATTGAGACTACAGTGGCAAGCTTAGGACAATTGATAGGTGGTAAGTTGTCCAAGGATGATATCTCCGGTCCGGTCGGTATTGTGGATGCCGTAGGCGGTGTGATTGACCAGAGTGTGGATTATGGTATCAAGATGGTAATTATAAATATACTATATATGTCAGTTCTTTTGAGTGCCAATCTGGGAGTTATGAATTTACTTCCTTTACCGGCATTAGATGGGGGAAGACTGGTATTTATTCTTATTGAGGCAGTTCGCGGAAAGCCAATCGATAGAGAGAAGGAAGGGTTTGTTCATATTATAGGCTTTTTCCTATTAATGATATTTATGGTATTTATTATGTTTAATGATATTTTGAGAATTATCAGATAATATAAGGAGATGAATATGTATCGGGAAAATACAAGGGTGATTCAGATCGGGAACAGAGCCATTGGCGGTGGCAATCCCATTGCAATCCAGTCTATGACAAATACCAAGACAGAGGATGTCAACGCAACAGTGGAGCAGATACACAGTCTGGAGGAGGCTGGATGTGATATTATCCGCTGTGCAGTGCCTACGATGGAAGCGGCCCAGGCATTGGGGCAGATAAAAAAGCAGATTTCGATCCCGTTGGTAGCAGATATTCATTTTGACTATCGTCTGGCCATTGCCGCCATGGAAAACGGAGCGGATAAAATACGGATCAATCCGGGAAATATTGGGGAGGAAGAAAGGGTACGGGCTGTGGTCAATGCAGCAAGATCGAGAAATATCCCAATCCGTATCGGTGTCAACAGTGGTTCGCTGGAAAAGGAATATATTGAAGAGTATGGTGGTGTGACTGCAGAAGGCATTGTCCGCAGTGCTCTGGGCAAAGTACAACTCATTGAACAGATGGGATATGACAATCTGGTGATCAGTATTAAATCTTCCGATGTTCTGATGTGTATCAAAGCACATGAACTGATTGCAAAGCAGACGGATTATCCGCTTCATGTGGGAATTACAGAGTCGGGGACGATTTTATCCGGCAACATTAAGTCAGCAATCGGTCTGGGAAACATTTTATATCAGGGAATCGGTGATACCATTCGTGTTTCACTGACAGGTGATCCGGTAGAAGAGGTTCGTTCTGCTAAATTGATTCTGCGTACCCTGGGCTTACGCAAGGGTGGAGTGACAGTAGTATCCTGTCCTACCTGTGGACGGACGCAGATCGATCTGATTGGTCTGGCAGGTCAGGTGGAGGAACTGGTCAAGGATATGGACCTGGATATTAAGGTTGCTGTAATGGGGTGTGTGGTCAACGGTCCGGGAGAAGCAAGAGAAGCTGATCTGGGAATTGCTGGAGGGAAAGGCGAAGGTCTGTTGATCAAAAAAGGTGAAGTGATAAAAAAGGTTCCGGAAGAGCAGCTGCTTTTCGCATTGAAGGAGGAATTATTGAAGCTGGAAAGCGGAACGTAGTTTTGTGACAGAAATAAGCTGTCCTGTTAACAGGGCAGCTTATGTGGTTTACGCGAGTTGAAAGAGAGGAGTGACAAAGGATGGACCAGACATTATTGGAGACATTTGAAGGCTTGAAGATGACGGACCGCCAAAAGAGGCTTTTTTCCGATGTTCTGGTAGAACGTATCCGAATCTTTCAGGACAGGCATCTGGTTGTAGTCCGGCTGAAAAGCACCCATGTAATTCCCTACCGTGAGATTTGTCTGCTCCGTTATAACCTGGAACTGATACTGGGTCCTGCAGGATTTGAAGTACAGGTGGATGACTATTATCAGCTTTCCAGCCAGTATCAGCCGGCAAATTTCTGGCAGGAGTATGAGGAGAGTGTTCTACAGATCCTAAAGGAAGAAAATATCCTGGATTTTAATATGCTGTATAGCGGAAAGACCGTTTTGGAGAAGGATATACTTACATTGAGCTGTGAGGATGACAGTATGTACCGTGCCAGAGAAAAGCATCTGGTAGAGAAGATCCAGACGATTTTTAAAGAAAAGGCCGGAATGGAAGTAACCATGAAGCTGGAGTATACAGAGCCTGTTAAACGGGAAGAACCAAAGGGCTATGAAATATATCATCTGGAGAGAAGGACACAAAAGGCACCAGAGGATGGCAAAGCAGTTTCTGATAAAAAGGGAACGGTTAATACTGCTGGAAAAGAAACAGCAGACTCTGTCAGTGATGAAGTTCCGTGGGAGCTGACTCCGGATGCAGAAGCTGCAGCAGCTGCAGTAAATGCGGCTGCCATGGAGGAAGAAGTGAAAAAAACGGCAGATGTCAACAGGCAGTCTGCCGGAAAGAAAACTGCCGGAGGGCAGCCTGCATCAAAGACAGCCTCCAGCTATGGACAGGGGGCTTCCAGACGGTTTGAAAAAAGCGGTTGGAAATCCAAAGGCAGTTTTGGAAGAGGAAATATAGATGAGGAATGCTTTTATGGCAGAAATTGTGAAGGCGGGCATGTTAAAATTGCAGATATCCAGGGCGAGATTGATGAGGTAGTCATTGAAGGGCAGATTATCAGTGCTGAGGAAAAAGAGCTGCGAAGTGGAAAAATTCTTTATTCCTTTCATGTAACTGACTTTACAGATACCATTGCAGTCAAACTGTTTTTACAGCCGGAACAGGCAGAAGAGATTAAAGAGCATGCCTCTAAGGGGAAGTTTGTAATCGTAAAGGGGATGCCTCTGTATGACAATTTCAGCCGTGAAATCAGTATCTCCTCTGTCCGGGGAATGAAGCCGGGAAAGGATACCAGAATTACCCGTATGGACAATTACCAGGGAAGAAAGAGGGTCGAACTTCATGCCCATACACAGATGAGCGAGATGGATTCTGTTATGGATGTGGGGGCTTATGTAAAGACTGCTTTAAAATGGGGGCATAAGTCCATTGCCATTACGGACCACGGCGTAGTACAGTCTTTCCCGGATGCTGACCATGCGTTAAAGCCGGATGATGATTTAAAGGTAATATATGGCGTTGAAGCATACCTGGTAGATGATCTGCTGGAAACTGTCAGAAATGAGAGAGGACAGACGCTGGATGATTCCTTTGTGGTATTTGATCTGGAAACCACAGGAATCGGTCCGAAGAGTAACCAGATTATTGAAATCGGTGCAGTGAAGGTGGAAAACCAGACTATTACGGAGCAGTTCAGTACCTTTGTCAATCCACGTATGCCGATTCCATATCACATTGAACAGCTGACCAGTATCAATGACAGTATGGTGGCAGATGCACCGGTCATAGAGGAAATTCTGCCGAAATTTCTGGAATTTTGTGAAGGCTGTGTTATGGTAGCACACAATGCCGATTTCGATATCGGCTTTATCAACCAGAAAGCAAAAGAGCAAGGGCTGGAAGCAGATTTTACTGTAATTGACACCGTAGCCATGTCACGGGCATTGCTGCCGCAACTGAAGCGGTATAAACTGGACAGGGTTGCCAAGGAGTTGGGAGTTTCTCTGGAGAATCATCACCGTGCAGTGGACGATGCCGGTGCTACGGCGGAAATTTTTCTGCGTCTGTGTAAGCGTCTGGAGGAAAAAGGAATTACCACACTGGCACAGCTCAATGAGTTTGGCAGACCGAATGAGGAGACCATTCAGAAAATGCCGGCATATCATGCCATTATCCTGGCAAAAAACGAAATCGGCAGGGTCAATCTGTACCGTCTGGTATCGGAGTCCCATTTGAAATATTTTAACCGTCGTCCAAAGCTTCCGAAAAGCTTATATCTCCAATGGAAGGAAGGTTTGATGATGGGGTCTGCCTGTGAGGCTGGAGAACTGTATCAGGCTATCCTGGAGGAAAAACCGGATGAAGAGATTGACCGTCTGGTGCGGTTCTATGACTATCTGGAGATACAGCCCTTGGGAAATGATGAATTTATGATACGGGAAAAGGACAGATATCCCCAGATACAGGATGAAAATGATCTGATGGAGATTAACCGGAAGATTGTTGCCTTGGGAGAGGCCTATCATAAGCCGGTAGTTGCTACCTGCGATGTGCATTTCCTGAATCCGGAGGATGAAGTATACCGCCGTATTATCATGGCGGGAAAGGGATTTTCCGATGCGGACCAGCAGGCACCTCTGTATTTCCGAACCACAGAAGAGATGTTGTCAGAGTTTCAGTATCTGGGGGCTGCCAAGGCGGAGGAGGTTGTTATCACCAATACGAATCTTATTGCAGATATGATTGACTATATCCATCCCTGCAGTCCGAGAAAATGTCCTCCCGAGATTGAAAATTCTGACCAGGATCTGAGAGATATCTGCTATAATAAAGCACACTCCATGTATGGAGAGAATCTGCCGGAAATTGTTACGGAACGACTGGAGAGAGAGTTGAATTCTATTATCAGCAATGGATATGCTGTTATGTATATCATTGCACAGAAGCTGGTATGGAAATCGGTAGAGGATGGATACCTGGTAGGTTCCAGAGGCTCTGTTGGTTCTTCCTTTGTAGCTACGATGGCAGGAATCAGTGAGATCAATCCGCTTCCGGCACATTACTACTGTCCGAACTGTCATTACTATGATTTTGATTCGGATGAGGTTAAGGCATATTCCGGTTCATCTGCCTGTGATATGCCGGATAAGCCGTGTCCTGTCTGTGGAGAGATGCTGGCAAAGGATGGACATGATATTCCGTTTGAGACCTTCCTGGGTTTTAAGGGAAATAAAGAGCCGGATATCGATTTAAATTTCTCCAGCGAGTATCAGAGTAATGCCCATGATTATACAGAAGTCATCTTTGGTGCCGGACAGACTTTCCGTGCTGGGACAGTTGGCACTATGGCAGAAAAAACAGCCTATGGTTATGTGAAAAAATATTTTGAGGAGAAGGAAATTACCAAGAGGAGTGCAGAGATAGAGCGGATTGCCGGCGGGTGCGTCGGCGTGCGGCGTTCTACCGGACAGCATCCGGGTGGTATCGTTGTTCTTCCGATCGGTGAGGAGATTTATACCTTTACGCCGGTACAGCATCCGGCAAACGATATGACAACTAAAATCATTACGACACATTTTGATTACCATAAGATTGATGCCAATCTGCTGAAGCTGGATATTCTGGGTCATCAGGATCCAACCATGATACGTATGCTGGAGGATCTGACGAAGGTGAATGCAGCCGAAATCCGGATGGACGACAAGAAGGTACTTTCTCTGTTTGAGAGTACAGAGGCACTGGGAATCCAACCGGAGGATATTGGAGGATGCACTCTGGGAAGTCTGGGATTGCCGGAGCTTGGTACCCATTTCGTTATGAACATGCTGGTGGCAACCAAACCGAAAAATTTCTCGGATCTGGTCCGCATTTCCGGATTGTCCCACGGAACTAATGTATGGCAGGATAATGCAGAATATTTCATTGCCAACGGTTATTGTACCCTGTCAACGGCAATCTGTACCCGTGATGATATTATGACCTATTTAATTCGGATGGGTGTGGAAAATGAGCGTTCATTTAAGATCATGGAAAGTGTCCGTAAGGGCAAGGGATTGGATGACAGCATGATAGCCGATATGAAAGCGTGTAATGTACCGGACTGGTATATTGAATCCTGCCAGCGTATCAAATACATGTTCCCGAAGGCACATGCGGCGGCTTATATCATGATGGCTATGCGTGTGGCATGGTTTAAGGTACATAAGCCGCTGGCATATTATGCTGCCTATTTCAGTATCCGTGCTACTGCATTTAATTATGAGCTGATGTGTCTCGGAAAGGAACGTCTGGAATATTATATGGCAGATTACAATAAACGGAGCGATTCCCTGTCAGATAAAGAGAAGTCCACTTTGGAAGATATGAAGATTGTCCAGGAGATGTATGCCAGAGGTTTTGAATTTGTAAAGCTGGATATCTACCGGGCAAAAGCAACCCGTTTTCAGATCGTGGATGGAAAACTGATGCCATCATTTTCTACGATAGATGGTCTGGGAGGCAAAGCGGCAGAGCTGATCGAGGCTGAGGCAAGAAAAGGAAAATTCCTGTCCAGAGAGGATTTTAAGAACCGTTGTAAGGTTAGTGCCAATACGGTAGAGACTATGGGAGATCTGGGATTGATGAGAGATCTGCCGCACAGCAACCAAATGTCAATATTAGATTTTCTGTGATTAGGGGGATTGAGGATGACACAGGAAGAAATCAGATTGCAGTTATCGGAATATCAGGAGGAGGGATACCAGAAATTTTCCTCCAGTCTGATTCCTGGTGTAGAAAATATGCTGGGAATCCGTATACCGGTCCTGCGAAAACTGGCAAAGGAACTTGTCAGGAAAGATGCAGAAGGCGGAAACAGCCTAAGAGAGTGTTTGGAATGGAAGGAACCGCTCTATTTTGAGGAGAAGCTGCTGCAGGCATTTGTAATTGGGTATTCCAAAGCGGGGATTGAGGAAATTAAGGATGCTCTGCGAAAGTTTATACCGACAGTAAATAATTGGTCGGTCAATGATGCTCTGTGCAGTTCCTTGAAAATTGCCAGGAAATATCCAGAGGAAATCTGGAATCTGTTGATGGAATACAAAGACAGTGAGTCGGAATTTGAAGTGCGTGTGGTGGCAGTAACATTGATGGCACAGTATCTGGTCCCAGAGTATATCGACAGGGTACTTGCGGTGCTTGGCAGTCTGCCGGTACGTGGATATTATACCAGCATGGGGATTGCATGGGCATTTGCCACAGCATGGGCAAAATTTCCGGAAAAAACCAGGGACTATCTGAAAGAGCATCCAATCGAACAGGAGACCTACCGTAAGACATTGCAAAAATGTATCGAATCTTATCGGATCAGAGACACAGATAAGGAGTGGATGCGGCAGGAGAGAGAACGTATTCAAAGAATTTGACAGTCTGCTGATAGAATAGAAAAAAACAGGAGAATTGTTTTTGGGTTCTCCTGTTTTTTGATTTTAGATTTCTGTTGGTTCATGTTTTAATGGTTCAAAGGTCCGGTTACTGCGCTGTTCTTTTTTGTGGTTTGCAGCGTTTTTAATGGCAGCCTTACAGAAGTATTCCTGGGAATTCAACTTTTCTTTTCCGTGGCGGGACGGTTTTTTATAGGTACCGTCTGGCTGCATCACATGGGCTTTTACATTATCTGCCAGTTGAATATCCAAAATATGGATTACTTCTGCCTTTAGTGCTTCGTCTTCTACCGGAAACATGATTTCCACACGTTTATCCAGATTTCTCGGCATCCAGTCGGCACTTCCCATATAGACTTCTTCAAATCCATTATTGTGGAAATAAAAGATACGGCTGTGCTCCAGAAAATCGCCAACAATGGAGCGGACATGAATGTTTTTTCCAATTTCAGGAAGCCCTGTTTTGATACAGCAGATTCCACGGACTACCAGTTCTATTTTGACTCCGGCGGCGGCAGCTTCGTAAAGAGAGGCAATGATACCACGGTCGCACAGGGAGTTCATCTTTGCCTTGATAAAAGCAGGTTTGCCCGCCTTAGCATATTCAGTTTCTCTCTTGATGAGCTGGGTAAAACGGTCTCTCAGCCAGAGAGGAGCAATGGCAAGCTTATTCCAGCCTGCTGGCTCAGAGTAGCCGGACAGCATATTAAAAACAGCGGTGGCATCCTCACCGATGGCTTTCTGACAGGTAAGAAGACCCATATCCGTATACAGCTTTGCAGTGCTGTCGTTGTAGTTACCTGTGCCCAGATGAACGTAACGCCGGATGCCGTCCTCTTCCCTGCGGACTACCAGAGTAATCTTACTGTGGGTTTTCAGTCCCACCAGACCATAAATAACATGGCATCCTGCCTGTTCCAGCTTTCGCGCCCATATGATGTTGTTTTCTTCGTCAAAACGAGCTTTCAGCTCTACCAGTACAGTAACCTGTTTTCCATTCTCTGCGGCGGCGGCGAGGGAGGCGATAATAGGAGAGTGGCTGCTGACACGGTATAGAGTCTGCTTGATTGCGAGTACGTCAGGGTCCTTGGAAGCCTGGCGGACAAAGTCTACTACCGGGTCAAAAGTTTCATAGGGATGATGGAGAAGGATATCATGATTTCTGATCTGTTCGAATAGATTTTCCTCTCCATGCAGCCATTTTGCAGGCTGTGGCGTATATTTTTTCCCTTTTAGATGTTCATAGCCTTCCATGCCGGATAATTTCATCAGAAAGGTCAGATCCAAAGGACCATTGATCTGAAAAATATCTTCTTCCCTGATATTTAATTCTTTTTTCAGAGTTTTCAGAAGACGGCGGTCAATTCCGTCCTCTACCTGGAGACGGATTGCCTCTCCCCATTGGCGTTTCTTGATCTGCTTTTCGATTTCCATTAACAGGTCGGCAGCCTCGTCTTCCTCAATCGTTAAGTCAGCATTACGCATGACACGGTATGGAAAAGCACAGAGGACTTCGTAATTCATGAAAAGACGGTGGATATTGCGTTCGATGATCTGTTCCAGAAGAATGTAAGTACGTTCTTCTGGAGAAGCGGAAGGAATTTCCACTGTACGGGGCAGGCCGGAAGGAACCTGGACTGTTGCAAAATCTGTATCAGAGGAATCACTTTTCTTTTTGCCGTTATGCGTGATATAAAGTTCACGAAAATGTCCGTTATTCTCATCTGTTTTGCCGGAGGTCTTCATTTTTAAAATAGCTCCGATATTAAGAGACTTATTCCTGATGAGAGGGAAAGGACGGGAGGAATCTACTGCCATTGGCGTTAATACAGGATATACCTCCGAGAGGAAATAATCATCTACATATTTTGCCTGTGAGGGAGTCAGCCCTTCATGATGGGACAAAATGTGGATACCATTCTGTTTGAGAGCCGGAATCAGACTGCTGTTGTAGGTCTTATACTGATCTTGCACCAGCTGATGGGTTTTCTCACTGATTGCAGTGAGCTGTTGTGCCGGGGTCATACCGGCGATGTCTTTTTTTGTATAATTTACCTGAACCATATCCTTTAATGATGCTACACGGATCATATAAAATTCATCCAGATTAGACGCAGTAATACTCAGGAATTTTAATCGGTCCAGTAAAGGGATGTCTTTATCCTGTGCTTCGCCAAGAACACGGTAATTAAAGGAAATCCAGCTAAGTTCCCGGTTATAAAAATATTCAGGTTTTAAATAAGGTGATTTACTCATAGGATACCTCTTTTCTATTGATAGGTTAAAAAGTTTTTTTCTGTTTTAAAACGGGTTTTATGCCGTATACTTCTTCAAAAAAGGAGGAATGCAGCTCGAAGATACCTTGTTCCAGTGTGATATCGTACAGGGTATCTCCGGTTATGACCAGCTGACGGTTTCGCAGGGCGGTAGTCAGATGTTTGAATTTCTGCTTGTGACTCCGGTCCATGGCATCTGCCAGACGGAGAATCGCATTTAATTTTGCTATTTTTACGTAATCCTCCCGGTCGAAAACATCCTGTATTTCCTGAAACTCGGGGAAATATTCCTGCAGGTATCTTACAACAGATGCCACGATCATGCGTTCTTTATGGGAGATTCCGATTAACTCAGTAGACATAACAATTTTATATGAATTTTCCCCCACATCATTTAGATTTATATAACTGCCACAATTGTGCAGGATTACCGCAATCTGTAAAAGCAGGCGGTCATGCTTTGTCATATTTTGCTGCCGTTTTAGAGCATCAAATATTTTCAGTGCTGCCTGTTCCACGCTTTCACAATGTTCAGAACTGCATTCATAACGCATAGCAAGACTTCTGGCAGCGTGGACGATATCTTCCACAAAATTATGATCGGGAACAAATTTTTCTTTCTTTTCGGCAAAGTCTGCTGCCATGCCTTCGCAGAGGGTAATCCCAGAGAGCCACATCTGTTCGGCACCTGTTTCCTCAAAGATATTGTGGTAGATCATAGCAGTGGGAAGCAGGAGAGATGCCTGTTCCAGAGAAGTATCCAGTTCTCTGGCAAGCTCTTCCGGATGCTGGGAAGAAATTGACTGATAAAATTCTTCATATTCCTGACGGCTGACAGAATCCTTTTTCTTTCCTTTGCTGTCTGTAGGCTGTATATGTCCGAAATTATGGACACTTAAATATTTAACAAAAATACGTAGCTGGTTTCCTACCGCAATGATATTTTTTATTTTGTACTTTTTTAGATACAGTTCAGAAAATGTATGCAGATCATTAGATATATATTCGTATACCAGATTCTGGTAATTGTCGGTCTGGTTTTTCATATTCTGAAGAATTTCCTGGATTCGGAGAGAACCAAGAAGTATATTCTGGGTGGTGACCAGTGAACTTTTGTCAAAAAGAGAAAGCTGCATACTGCCTCCCCCTACGTCTACCAGCAGAGCACCCTTCTGGATCAGTTTATGAAAGGCGTTTTCTGTCAGAGCAATGGATTTATAGCAGAGATAGCGTTGCTCTGAATTGCTCAGTATTTTTATTTTAAAGCCGGTACGCTGACGCACCTGGTCCAGAACAATCAGATTATTATCCGCTTCACGCAAAGCGCTGGTGGCGGCGATCATATAATCTGTGATCTGATATTCTTTCATTTTATCTTTAAAACCATTGAGAATGGTACAAAGCTTGTCAATAGAATGATAGCTGATGTGTTTGGTGGAATATGTTTCATATCCAAGCCGGGCAGAATGATGCACATAGTCTAGTTCATGAATGCCGATTTTTTTGGAAATTTCATATATACGAAGTGATGTTTCATGGGAACCGACATCAATTGCTGCGAAAGTAGTGACCGCCATCGGAAAACCTCCTCTAATAATATATTATCATAATTCGCAATGGAATACGAAAAATAGATAGACAGATTCTTACAATAGTATTTTACGTTATTCTGTGAAAAATAACTAGTATTTTGGAGATATTTTTGAAGAATTTACTTGGCTTACATGCAAATTTACCTATTATTTACAAAGGGCTGGATTTTTTATTGAAATAAACGTATAATATCTCAAGTATAGATTTCCTTTGACTGGATGGGAATAGCTTTTTTTGCCAGTAAAGAAATGTACAAAAGAACAGAGTGATATATAAGAATGAGGAATAATATGAAAACATCAGATTTTGATTACGAATTGCCACAGGAATTGATTGCACAGGATCCTATAGAGGACCGTGCTGCTTCCCGGCTGCTTATACTGGACAAAGAGACCGGAGAAAGGAAACATAAGGTTTTCCATGAAATTATTGACTTTTTGCATCCGGGAGATTGTCTGGTCATCAATAATACGAAAGTAATTCCTGCCAGGTTGATTGGGGAGAGGGAGGAAACAGGAGGAAAGGTAGAAGTCCTTCTATTGAAGCGAAAAGAAAAAAATATATGGGAAACACTTGTAAAACCAGGGAAAAAAGCACGCCCGGGAACACATCTTTCCTTTGGCAACGGACTGCTTAAGGCTGTGGTGCAGGAAGTAGTGGAGGAAGGAAACAGGCTGATACAGTTCGAATATGATGGGATTTTTGAGGAGATACTGGATCAGTTGGGACAAATGCCGTTACCACCATATATTACACATCAGCTGAAAGATAAAAACAGATACCAGACAGTATATGCAAAATATGAAGGCTCTGCGGCAGCGCCTACAGCAGGGCTTCATTTTACCAGCGAGCTGTTGGAACGGATTCAGCAAAAGGGAGTCAGGATAGCAAATGTAACATTGCATGTCGGTCTGGGAACATTCCGTCCAGTGAAGGTAGAGGATGTCACACAACATCATATGCATACAGAGTATTTCCAGGTGCCAGAGGAAGCTGCTAAGATGATCAACGAGACGAAGAAGCAGGGAGGCAGAGTGATCTGTGTGGGAACTACAAGCTGCCGAACCGTGGAATCAGCAGCAGATGAGAATGGCATGGTACGGGCAATGGAGGGAGATACAAGCATTTTTATCTATCCGGGGTATCATTTTAAGGTACTGGACTGCCTGATCACCAATTTTCACCTGCCGGAATCGACTCTTTTAATGCTTGTTTCGGCGTTGGCAGGAAAGGAACAGATTATGGAGGCATATCAGGAGGCAGTAGAAAAGAAATACCGGTTCTTTTCTTTTGGAGATGCGATGTTTATTACAGATGATTTGGAGGTGGATGTCGATGAGTGATGTTTATGAATGGGAAGGTAAAATAAAAAGAAAAAAGATGTTGTTCGTTTATAATCCCATGGCAGGAAAGGAACAGATTAAAAATAAATTGTCAGATATCATACAGATATTCTGCCAGTCAGATTTTCTGGTGACTGTGGTAGCTACCCAGAAAAAAGAGGATGCCAAGAATATTGTCATCGAGCAGGGAGCAAAATATGATTATATTGTATGTTCCGGTGGGGATGGTACCATGAATGAAGTGGCAACCGGGTTGATGCATCTGGAGAAAAGGCCTGTCTGTGGATATATTCCTGCAGGTACTGTGAATGATTTTGCTTCCAGCCTGAAAATTCCTAAAATTATGAAGAGAGCAGCACAACTGGTTACAGAGGGAACGGTTTTTCACTGTGACATGGGTGGCTTCAATGACAAATTTTTTACATATGTAGCCGGATTTGGAGCTTTTACGGAGGTTTCCTACCAGACGCCGCAGGAGCTGAAAAATGCGTTGGGAAAGACGGCATATTTTGTAGAGGGAATCAAACATGTGGCGGAAATCAAACCACATCACATGCGGATCGAATATGATGACCAGGTGATAGAAGATGATTTTATACTGGGACTGGTAAGCAATTCCGTATCCGTAGCAGGCTTTCAGGCATACCGGAAAAAGAATATTAAGATGGATGATGGATTGTTTGAGGGATTGTTTATCCGTGATTTAAAGAACCTGCTTCAGATGCAGGAGGCTCTCAATGCTTTGCTCACAAAGAAACTGGATGCTCCTGAAATTTTCAAATTCAGCAGCAATAAAATACACATTATCAGTGATGACGAAGTCCAGTGGACATTGGACGGAGAAGATGGGGGATTTTGCCGGGAGGTTCTTATGCAGAATTATCAACAGGCTCTTCCGATCATCTGTGCAAAGAAGGTACAGGAAAGTATTTCCATGCTTCCGAAAAAAAGCTGAAATTTCGGATAGATATAATTACGAACCCGGACATCCTGCGGTGCATGGTGTCCGGGTTGGTTTTTAGTTATACAGATTTTTCTAAGCCAGTTCTGCGATACGGCTTACGCCAACGAAAATTTCAGAAATCCGATACCAGGTTGGAAAATCTACAACACCGGTCTGAGGCAGATTAAATATTTTTTGGAAGGTTCTTACTGCATCGGCTGTTTTTTCTCCATAAATGCCATCCTCTGCTACTTTTGGAATGAGAGGATATCCTTTGGAAATTACATTTAACTGATGCTGCATCTGACGTACTTTATCGCCGATAGAGCCAACAGTCAGATCATATCCCGGCCAGGAGGAAGGAATACCCGAGATTTCATCAGAAGAATTAATATAAACAGAATCTCCGTAGAAGGTGCGGAGAATTTCAATTGCGGAGTATCCCTGGTCTCCCAGATATTTAGAATCCCACTGCCGCATCCAGTTCGGACAGGAAACCTGTCTGCCATCACAGTATTGTGTAAAAAGCGGCTGGGTAATATTTGGTCTGGAGATGAAATTGGCAAAAATGGTATCTACTGCTTCCGAAATACTTGCATAGATATTACGTCCGGAAATCCATTTCTGGTCGTAAGCAGTTGAACTGGTAATGGTAAAATCGTAGCCCTTATTGCGATACCATTCTGTGTAGACGCGGTTTAAGGTAATGGACTGAATGGCAAGAATATTTGCATAAAGTGTTGCTTCAGGCCAGGTAGCATAGATTTCGCTGGATGCTACATTTTTGATGTAGTCTTTGTATTTTACATAATAGTTTTTTGCCCTGGAGTCAGAAGGTGGTCCGTCATGGACGATTACATATTCGGGGGCTGGTGTACGTTTAGTTTGAGTTAAATATTATATTGAGGTGGAAATCTCCCTTATAGTCTGCTAGAATAGTTTTGAAAAAGGGATGCGCATATGTGTGCGCAGGAATGGAGAGAAGCATGAAAGAACGAACCAAAAGAAAGGAAATCCGCTGGGCAAAGCTTGATAACACAGCAAATCTGTTTCCTGTGATCGCCACAGAGAGCATGACGAATGTGTATCGGATTTCAGTGACTCTGACAGAGGAAATTGATAAGGAATTGCTGCAGGAGGCTTTGGTTCGGATTCTCCCTTGGTTTGATTCGATGAATGTGCGGATGCGCACGGGAGTATTCTGGTATTATTTTGAGACCAACCGGAAGGGTGCTCCGCTGGTGACAGAGGAGAATGATTATCCCTGCCGTTATATAGAACCCCATACCAACCGAAATTATCTGTTCCGGGTGACTTATTATAAATGTCGTATCAATTTGGAGGTGTTTCATGTACTGGCGGATGGGATGGGCGGAGTAACTTTTTTGAAAGAGCTGACTTACCAGTATCTTCGTCTGAAATATCCTTCACTCTGCAAGGTGACAGGAGATGAACTATCAGATACCACTTCTCTGAATACGGAGGACAGTTATCTGAAAAATTATAAAAAGAGCCAGCCCAGGGGGTATAAATCGGAACCGGCAGTGCATATCAAAGGGGAAAAACTGCGGACAGGAGCTCTTGGAGTGATTCATGGTTATATGTCTGTGGAACAACTCAGGCAGGTTTCCAGAGAGAGAGGAATCAGCATCAACGAATACCTGGCAAGTGTATATACCTACAGTATTTACAAAGAATATTTACATGGAGCGGTTTCCAAGAAGCCTGTTGTTACCTGTATTCCGGTAAACCTGCGACCCTATTTTGAATCTCTCACCACGAGGAATTTTTTTGCTATGGTCAGTGCTGTTTTTCATCCTGAGAAAGAGGAGTATACTCTGGAAGAGGTGACAGAGATCGTAGTAAAAAGCCTTAGGGAACAGATTAACAAGGAGCATCTGGAAAAATTGTTTTCCTATAATGTCTCTAATCAAAAAAATCTGGTTTTGCGTGCGGTACCGCTGCTTATCAAAAAAATTGCCATGCGCTGGGTTTATTATTCCAGTGCAAAGGCAACTACCACTACCATGACCAATATTGGAGCAATGCAGGTGGACGAGCCATATCAGCCGTATATCAGACGATTTTGTGCTATGCTTTCGGTATCAGCGGGACAAAATGTAAAAGGAACCATCTGTTCCTATAAAGATGAACTGGTATTTACCTTTAGTTCCATACTGCGGGACGCTTCCATACAAAGGAGGTTTTTTAAAACACTGGTGCAGGATGGAATTGATGTAACAATAGAGAGTAACGGAGTGTATTATGAATAAATGTAAAAGATGCGGGGTTTCTGTTGCAGATGATATAGCGGTCTGTCCCCTGTGTGATATGGTACTGCAGGAAAGAAGAGGATTATCAGAAGAAACAGCGGACGAATACCCTGATGTGGGTTTAAAGACAAGAAAGCTCAAACAGATCAGCAGGATTTGTATGTATTTTGCTTTGCTGATAGAGGCGGTACTGGTGATAATTAATTATTACACCTATTCATATTCCTGTACCTGGTGGTCAGCCATCAGTGGAGGAGCAATCATTTATTTGATTTTAACAGTACGGGGGATTCTGAATAAAAGAACCGGGCATATCCGTAAGATTTATCTTCAGGTGATTGGTCTGATTGCTTTGATCATCTGCATTGATATCACTCTGGGATTCAGCGGCTGGTCATTGGAAGTTGGACTGCCCTGCGTGATTTTTGGAATTGATCTGACCATTGTCCTCTGTATGATCATCAATTATGCAAACTGGCAAAACTATGTGATCATGCAGTTATTTACGGTATTGTTAAGTGTTCTGGATTTGATATTTTATCTGTCAGGAATTGTTCAGGGTATGATTCTGCCATGGGTTGTACTAGGAATATCGGTTTTTCTCTGGACGGGAACTCTGATTATTGGAGACAGGAAGGCGGCCAATGAATTAAAGCGAAAATTTCACGTATAATCTTATAGCATAGAAATGTCCAGAAAGGATGGGGAATGAAAGAGGGTACAGATGAAAGAAAAGATTAGCTTAAAGGCAAAAATAGTCCGGGATGTGATTAAATTTTCTACTTCCCAGCATATTATCGGACCGAAGATACAGGACGGAACCTTTCGGAAAAAGCTGGTGGAACCTGCCTGGCACTGTCCGGATGGATATTTGTGTATGCCCATCCAGATGCATCATTTCGAAATGGAACTGCTGACACCTCCCCAGGAGGATTGTGGGGAAGTGGTTTTACAGCTTCACGGCGGCGGTTATATTGGAAAAATGAGGAATGTATACCGTGATTTTGCCGTTCTTTACAGTCAGATGAAAGGATACCGGAAAGTTCTTTCTGTTGATTACCGTGTGGCACCGGGAAATCCCTATCCGGCAGCACTGGTGGATGCGCTGGCGGCATATCAGTGGCTTTTGGATGTGGGTTATCGGGGAAATCAGATCATTTTGGCAGGTGATTCCGCAGGAGGTGGACTGGCATTGGCGTTAAGCCTTTATCTGCGGGATAACAGGCTGCCTCTTCCAAAATGTCTGGTCATGATGTCACCATGGACAGATCTGACTGCCTCTGGTGATTCTTATACGGAGAATTATGAGAAAGACCCTCTCTTTGGAAATACCAGAGAGAGTATGATATATAATGGGGAATATGTGGCAGACCATGATCCAAAGGATCCATATATGTCTCCTCTGTTTGGAGATTATACAGGGCTTCCTCCGATGCTGTTTCAGGTTGGCAGTATAGAAATGCTGTTGAGTGATACACTTTCTGCGGCGGAGAAAGCAAAGAAGGCCGGATGCGAAGTGAGACAGACAGTTTATGAAGGAATGTTTCATGTGTTCCAGATGGGACTGATGCGGATGCCGGAATCGGAAGAAGCATGGAAAGAAGTGGAGGAATTTATCAGCCAGCATACGTCCCTGACTGCAAAAGGTTCTGAATCAGCAAATAAAGAATAAGATAGAAATAAAAAACACATTAAGCTTAATGTGTTTTTTATTTGAGGATTTTATGGAAGAAGAAAGATGGAAAGAGGATTTTGAAGCGGCAGGAATGCTAAACGGTTATCAGATTTATGTAAGCTATGCTAAGGAGGGGCCGGACTGGGAAGAGGCGATGGCATTATATCAGGAAGCAAAAAATAGTGTGCTGTATCAAAATCTGGCTGCAATGGGAAAGGAGGAGGAAGAGTGATCCGGTGTGGAATGTATCTCCGGCTTTCTCGGGAAGACGGGGGAGAAGAGAGTAATAGTATACAAAACCAGCGTCTTTTGATCCAGCAGTTTATCCGGCAAAAACCGGATATGTTTCTGACTGGAGAGTGGGTGGATGATGGATGGTCCGGAAGCCGTTTTGACCGTCCCGGTTTTCAAAAGATGATGCATGCAGCTTATGATGGACAGATTGATTGTATTTTAGTGAAGGATCTATCCCGGTTGGGAAGGGAGTATATACAAACCGGATATTATCTTCAGGAAATTTTTCCAAAGCTGGGAATCCGTTTGATTGCCATTTCAGACCAATATGACAGCATACAGAGTGAGTTTATGGAACAATCTCTTTTAATGCCGGTATTAAATCTGATGAATGATGCATATTGCCGGGATATTTCCCAAAAGGTAAGATGGCAGCAGCAGACAAAACGGCAGATGGGAGAATATATCGGTGCATTTGCAGGATATGGATATCAGAAGGCGGAGGATAATGTCCACCGTCTGGTTATTGATGAGCAGGTGGCAGAGATTGTAAAAGGAATTTACTGGCTTCGTCTGGGAGGCATGGCGGCAGAACGGATAGCACAGGTTCTGAACCGGCAAAAAATCCCTTGTCCCAGAGAATATAAGAGACAGATGGGCAGCCAGTACCAGTCTGGATTTGACAGAGCAGAGGAGGCGCGCTGGTCGCCACTCTCCGTAAGACGTATCCTGCACAACAGGATGTATACCGGAGCTATGCAACAGGGAAAGGATAGAAAGATCAGCTATAAATTAAATGTCAGGAGAAAGCTGCCGGAGAAGGAATGGATCTGTGTGGAGGACAGGGTGCCGGTTTTGATACCGAAATGGGTATTTAAAAGAGTAGAACTGCTGGAAGAGCAGCGGATTCGATGCCGGAAAGGAAAGGTATTCTGCAATCTGTGGTCAGGAATCGGAAATCATCTGACAGAGCAGGTGGAATGGGGAGAAGAATATTTATTTTCTTATCTTTGCCGGTATTACCTGAAGGAGAAGGAACCTGTGGAGGAATGGATGAGACGGTTGTTTCTGGTGCTGTTTTTTCAGAAAATTGAGGTGTGTCCAGAGAGAAAGTCCATTCTGATAAAGACGGTCTGGAGGAAGTACTGATGCAGCAGGTGGGAATTTATGCAAGGATTTCGGTTGAGCATGGCAATGAGAAAGATAACAGCATTGAAAATCAGATCTTATTGGCAAGAACCTGGATGCAGAGGCATTCTCAACAGGGAACAGAGCTGGAGGAATACCGGTGTTATATTGACCAGGGTTATAGTGGGACCGGCTTTACACGTCCGGGATTTCTACAGATGATAAAGGACGCCGAGGAGCATAGAATCCAGTGTATTGTCTGTAAGGACTATTCCAGACTGGGCAGGGACTATCTGAAAACGGGAGAATATATAGAAAAGCTGTTTCCTCTATGGGGAATCCGTCTGGTATGTATCAGTGATGGTTATGATAGTTTGACTGGACTTCCGGGAAGTCTGGAGGGAAGCATGAGAAATCTGATGAATGAGTGGTATGCAAAGGATATCGGACGAAAAGTACATCTGGTCAAACAGCAGAAGAAGAAGGAAGGAAATTATCTGGGGAGTGTTGCACCATATGGATATGAAATAATATGGCAGAATGGAAAAAGATTGCTTATAGAGGAGAAAAAAACCATGGCAGTTGTCCGATGGATCTGTAAGAGGAAACAGCAGGGGCACAGTTTAGAGGAAATCCAGGTACAATTGCAGGAGCGGGGAATCAATCCGCCGGGAGAGTATCGGAAAAGTGGAGAGATGTTTCAGAATCCAGACAAGGTAAAAAAATGGGATACGTCCACCTTGCGCCATTTTATCGCACACCAGAGGGGATTACCACACGGCTAAGTACGATCTCACCGGTTTCACTAACGGTTTTGATTTCATTTTCTGCTATTTTGGGAGGATAATCTCCATATAGCGTATGAGGTGGGATGACAAACAGTTCTTCACTGGTTCCCAGTGCATCTTTCATCGGCATTAATACTATATTTTGCAGTGCCGTTTGACCGGAGAGGATTTCCGCACCGGATATTTCAACCGATTCATAACCGGGAGCCGTAATCCTGATATTAAATACAGAATATGGCTGCTGGGCACTTGGCTCCATACTGTATTCCAGTGGCGGTGCCGGCAGGGAGATCTCTTCGCTTTGGCCGTTTACATCGGTAGTGACTTCTTCCAGTATATCTTCTGGCTGGCTGTTATCGAAAATTTGTATCGTTGCTCCGGCAATGGCACGGGAACCAAGGATAGAATTGACATTGACCTGTAACAGACCGGTATCCGGGCGGTCCTGCTGCATAGAAAGTGGATTTGACATAGAAAATCCTTTCTGTTTGGGAAACAATATATTTCATATTATAGTATGAGGACAGAGAGGATGTGTGAATGATTTCTGATTGGATAATTTCCATGAGTATGATATGATGGATGATAAGAAATCTGGGTTAGCTTTGCTTCTCAGAGGGTTTGTGCCTGTGCTGCGGCACAAGCAATATTCTGTTCAACAAGGCAGTGCAAGAAATGAGGGAAAAAAATGGAAATGATTAAAATTAAATATTTTACTGACCAGATCGATAAACTGGAGTATATTGACGGAAAGTCTGACTGGATCGATCTGAGAGCATCTGAGGAGATTACGCTGAAGCAGGGAGAATTTAAGCTGATTCCCCTTGGCGTTGCCATGGAACTGCCGGAGGGATATGAGGCACATATTGTGCCGCGGAGCAGTACATACAAAAATTTTGGTATCATACAGGCAAATCACTGTGGCATAGTGGATGGTTCGTATTGTGGAGACAACGATATGTGGAGAATGCCCGTTATTGCCATGAGAGATACAACCATTCATGTGAATGACCGTATCTGCCAGTTTCGAATTATGAAAAATCAGCCCCGCATCCAGTTTGATATTGTTGAGAAGCTGGAGGGGGCTGACAGAGGTGGCTTTGGAAGCACCGGAAAGCAGTGATTGCTTACCGGATTTCTTCTACATTGCTAAAGGACCAGGCATGGATATTGATTTCGATTACCGGTGTGCCACAGTATTCGCATTTTTTTGCACCAAGAGAAGAAAGAGGGGCTCCGCAGTTGGGGCAGTTGACACCTAGTGCGTTATCCAGCTCATTTTCTACCAGATTCCGGTCCTGAATATAGATTAGATCCGTATTGTATTTTGTTTGATATTTGTAATCCCTGGAGCCTTCCTTTATTGCCGAGGAAGGCTCTGTGATGTAATGGTAACATTCTAAAGCGGACTGGAAGGTGATAATACATCTTCCATCAGTTTTTCGGTACTGGTTGATCTCTGTACGGTGTATTTTAATCTGGTCAAAATGTTCCTGCAGGTCCTGAACAGAAAGCATTTGGATATGATTATCCAGCTGCTGTTTCAGCTCTGTATTTCCGTCTGTTAAAATGGCAGCATTTCTCTGTGTCACTGCCCGCAGATACTGTGTTAATAGATTTTCTGCCCGCTCTTTCATCTCGTCATACTGGAAATCCGGGAAGTCAGATACAATTTTAGGGAGAAGCAGACTTGTCATGGCGGAGACTGATTTTGGAGTTGTGGCGTATTCCCGTTTCATCTGCTGGGCACCGGCAGAAAGACTTTCTGTACCAAAAATGGTACGGGATAATTCTTTTGTCTTGTGTTTTACATAGCTTATACCACAAAAAATGGCAAGAATGATAGTCAGAAGCAGTACTAAAATAATAATGACAGGTATGTAATTCATAATGCCTCCATATAGTTCCTGATGAGGATTTTTTGAAAAAATCCTTTAATAAAACATATCAAAATTTAAAATGTCAAGATAATACAGAATTGCGATAATTGCAATGATTCCGATTACAGTAATAACAACCTTTGGAATAGAGACAGGTGTCTTTCCTGCAACCTTACCGGTTTGTCCATTTACCATAAACTGATATACCTTGTCATTGTATTTAAAATTGGATATCCAGATGGGCAGCAGCAGGTATTTATAGGTGATGTCACTGTAATCGGTTCTGAGATTTACATTGCGGACATGGTCTGCATGATGCTCTCTTTGGATCTTATCGGATATATGATGTTTTAATTTTGCCCTGATGGATATCATGGCAGTATTCCATGCATCTTTCAGACCGAGAGAATACCGTTCTGCAACGAAGCCGGCAATATATTCGGGTTTGTATGCCTTGTTATTTTCAGTATCAAATGGCTCCAGCTTGTGAAGTATGGACATGTCGTGGTTTGAGGAGGCAAGTACCAGTTCATCGTTGATAAATTCTCTGTATGAACCGGAGGTTCTGTGCCAATCTGTCTCAATATGGATATTGCCCTCCCGATCTTTTCTTTTATGGTCAATGCCGTAATCACCATGATAAGAGGAGTAGGTGTCTGCATCGAAGGTCCAATATGGCAGGTAAATCCCGTTAAAACGCTTTGGCTTTGCACTGTCCTTGGCAAGTTTCGGACAAAACCATCTCCTTTTGATCCATTTTTTAAATAATTCAGAAGCTTCTTTGTCGCTAATACGGAATGGGACGACACCACCGGGAGCAATCGTATCCTGGCTGTTAGCATCCATAACCTGATTGGAGCCACAGAATGGGCAAACTGCAGAGGTCTGTAATGCATCATAAATGGACTGGGCACCGCATGCATTACAGAGGACGGTTTTTGTTTCCGTCCCCCAGTTCTTATTGGCAGTATGCTCTGCTGCATAAAAATCTAATTCCTCTGCTTTCTTTGGCTCCTCCTTCTGTATCTGAATAATTTCTTCATAATCACAATAGGGGCACTTCAGATTACCTGTGGCAGGATTAAAGTCCATCACGCCACCGCACTGAGGACATTTTTTGTCGGTTTCTTCGTTGGTTTCTACGATGTTCTTGTCATTTATATCGTCCATAAAGCTTCTCCTTACTGTATATCATTTTCATCGAAGATATCGCCACATTCCGGGCAGAATTTCGGTGGCTTGTGTGGGTCCTCTGGCTGCCATCCACACTTGTCACATTTATATAAAGGTGCACCGGCAGGTTTTTTCGCACCACATTCCGGACAGAATTTACCCTGGTTTACAGCACCGCAGGAGCATGTCCAGCCAGCTTGTGGAACGAGTTTTGGAGTACCGCATTCTACACAGAATTTGCCATGATTGACCTTGCCGCAGGAACAGGTCCAGGAGTCAGCTGCAGGAGCTGGTGATGGGGCAGGATTTGGAGCTGCAGGAGCAGGAGCTACTGGTGGAGTATTCTGCTGCTGACCCATTGTAAATAAAGAATTGGCATCCATACCGCCTGCATTATTTGCCATATTCATGCCGGCAAATGCCATCATTGGACCTGTGGAGGTGTTGGAAGCAGCAGCCTTCATAGCCTCAGCCTGTGCACCCACCAGGGTAGCAGCTGCCATGTTTGGATTGCGCATTACAGCAGTTTTTTGCAGCTCCTTGATCATTTCTTCGTCTTCTTCGGATGCTTTAATAGTGTTTACACCGAAAGAAACAATCCTGATACCGCGAAGCTGTCCCCATTTTTCAGACAATATTTTATTTAATGCATCTGCAACCTCCATAGTGTGGGCAGGTACTGCGCTGTAACGAATTCCCATAGCGGAAATTTGTGCAAAGGCTGGCTGTAAAGCAGTCATCAACTCAGATTTTAGCTGACTGTCAATATTGTCTCTTGTATATTCATCTGTAATATTTCCGCAGACATTGGTATAGAAAAGAATCGGGTCAAAAATCTGGTAGGAATACTCTCCATTGCAACGGACAGAAATATCTACATCTAAGCCAATATTGGTATCTACGACACGGAAAGGAACCGGATTGGCAGTGCCGTATTTATTCCCCATGATTTCCTTTGTATTGAAGAAATAAACTCTCTGGTCCTTGCCGGTATCACCACCAAAAGTAAAACGCTTGCCAATGGCTGTGAAGGTCTTTCCGATATTTTCGCCCAAATCACCATACAACAGACTTGGTTCGGTAGAGGTATCGTACATGAATTCTCCTGCCTCAGCACAGAATTCAACAACTTTACCCTGGTCAACGATGATCATACACTGGCCTTCATTGACGGCTATAACAGAACCATTGCTGATGATATTATCATTTCCTTTGTTGCTTGTTCCAAATTTACTGTTGTTTCTTCTACGTCCTTTGGTTACCAATACATCTGCTTCCAATGAGTCACAATAAAAATATTCTTTCCACTGGTCGGCGGTAACCCCTTTGATTGCGCCTGAAATTGCTTTGATTAATCCCATAATATTCTCCTTATCGTATTTTATATGTTAGTATAATTATACTTTCTTTGTCAGAAAAAGTCTATTGATATAAAGTGATTTCTTTTAACAGAGAGTCATAGAATAGAAGACAAGACATAAGGAAGGGTGAATGTTATGGAGAATAATCAAAAGCTGGATTCTACACTGAATCTGGCAATTGACATACCAGTGGAGGAAAGGGAACAGAGCAGGGAACTGGGAACGGGGTATGACGCACAGGAAAAAACATGGAGGGTTATTGTAAAATATACCGGAGAACTGGAAGCGGTGGAGGAAGCTGTCACTGGAAGCCAGGCAATTCCGTTGTTTAACCAGTATGGTATTATCCGTGTTCCGGAAGGCAGCGTTGATCAGCTTGCTGCGCTTCCACAGATCCAGTATGTGGAAAAGCCAAAACAGCTCTATTTTTCTCTGGATGTGGGACGTAGTGTATCCTGCATTACTTCTGTTCAGGGAAGTGGAGGCAGCCAGGCAGGAATGGCAGGTCAAAGAACAGGATTGACTGGGCAGGGAATCCTGGTAGGTATTGTTGATTCCGGCATCGATATTTCCCATCCATCTTTCTTAAATCCAGATGGCAGTACACGTATTTTATATTTGTGGGATCAGACAGGAACGGCAAGTGAGGACAGTATTCTTCGTGCACCGGAAAGATATGGAACCGGAGTGGAATTTACACAGGAAATATTAAATCAGCTATTACAGGGGCAGCAGCCAGAGGGAGTTTACCGTCCTGCTGAAACTGGTTCTGGTCATGGGACAGCAGTGGCAGGGATTGCGGCGGGAAATGGAAGAGGTTCGGCAGGAAACCGTTACCGGGGTGTTGCCATAGAAAGTCCGCTGATACTTGTAAAACTGGGAGTGACACAGGAAGGTTTTCCGCGAACTACGGAAGTGATGGAAGCTTTGGATTATATTGTCAGAAAAGCAGTCCAGCTCCAGATGCCCGTATCCATGAATCTTAGCTTTGGAAATAATTACGGTGCCCATGATGGACAGTCTCTGTTTGAAAGTTATATTTCAGATTTATCTGGTGTGTGGAAAAATGTTATTGTAATCGCATCGGGAAATGAGGGGGATGCGAGACACCATGTACAGGTCATGTTGGAAACCCAAATGGAAGCGGTACCGTTTGCTATGGCTGGGAATGAAACAAATATCAGTTTACAGATCTGGAAAAATTATGCAGATGATCTTGCGGTATTTATTGAGGCACCTAATGGTATGCGTCAGCAGATTGATCCCCGGCTGGGAAATTCAGAGGAATACCGGCTGGCCGGAAACCGACTGCTGGTATATTATGGTGAACCTACTCCTTATACACAGACCCAGGAAATCTATCTGGAATGGCTGCCGGCGGAGGGAGAGTTGTTTTTGAGTGAGGGAATCTGGCGGATTCTTTTGATACCAGAAAAGATTGTAGATGGAAGAGTGGAAATGTGGCTGCCGACAATAGAGGCTATTGGCATGTCTACCGGATTTCTCCGTCCCACAACAGAAAGCACTTTGACGATTCCTTCCACTGCCAGAAATGTCATTACGGTGGGAGCGTATCGTCAGGATAACGATACGCTGGCTGTTTTTTCGGGAAGAGGAAATACTATAGACAAAAGAAATATGCCGACACTGGTGGCACCGGGAGTGGAAGTAGTGACAGCAGCACCTGGAGGAGGATATACTGCCAGGACCGGAACCTCTATGGCTGCCCCGTTTGTGACGGGAAGTGCGGCGTTACTGATGGAATGGGGAATTGTAAGAGGAAATGATCCTTTTCTGTATGGGGAAAAAGTAAAGGCATATCTGATAAAAGGAGCGAGACCGCTGCCTGGTGAACCGGTTCCGTCTCCACGACAGGGCTGGGGAGCACTGTGTGTGGCAGATAGTATACCTGTTTAATTAGAGATGTTATGAGAGTAGTGCAGGAGAAAAAGATAAAAAAGAGAGCAGTCGGCAGATTTTGTTTATTTAAAAAATCTACTGACTGCTCTGTCAAGTATTCAGTAATAGAAATCAGATCATCAGAGACGGTCCGGATTATCCTGCAGGAAGATATACTCCGCAACCGAACGGTCAAAGGTCTTGATATGGTTAAATAACCAATTTACCACTTTTGCTTCTACCTGATTGACAAATGCATCAGTAGGACCCTCCGACTCCTCTAAAAATTCGTCCAGATCCCGGAGCGTTTTCCGGAATTCCTCGTGTTTTTTCTGATGCTGTTTTAAACCAGGGTAATTCACTTCTTCCTGCAGCTTTTCTTCGGCAGCAAAATGAAAATTGGTGTATTCCACCAGATAATCCAGCATATTGATAGCTTTGACCTTGCTATCTCCATTCTCACAGCTTTTTACAAATTGTCTGATTCGTTCAATCAGCTCCTTGTGCTGATTATCAATTGTTTCATTTCCTGTAATTAGATTTTCATCAAATTCAATTGTCATAAAAAGATACCTCCTGTTTTTGTCTATTATAATGAAAATAAATGATTTTGTATATCTAAGCTTTTCTTTATTCTTCTGGTTCAGATTCTACAATAGCTGCAGCAGAGTTGCCCTTTTCCGCCTGTTTGATTACTGCAGAAATCAATTTCTCAAAATTTTCACCAGAACTAGTTGCTCCGGTTACCATATCTACCTTGGTTCCTTTTTGTCCTTCCATCAGCTGCTGGACATATTCCCTGGTATATTTATTGGGATAAGTTCCATTAACAGCACCCATGTTCCGCATGTATTCATTATCCCATGCTTTTATAAATCCGCTTTCATCCTTGGCGTTAAACTCTGCGGAAACGATCTTGTCATTTTTCACAAGAATACAGACATATTCTTTCCAGCCATGGGAAAAGTCAGACATTTCTGCGGTATAATAGCCATCCTTCATTTTGTTCCCGATACTGCATCCAGATAATAGAAGGAGTGACAGCACAGCAGTTAAAAATAGAATTGTTTTTTTCTTTTTCATTATGATTCCTCCCTTAATTTTACAGATGCAACTACCTGTTCCAGTTCCTCTGCCTGGGAAAGGGAACGGGATGCAGTTATGTCGGTCTCCTCTGCCAGCTTCTGGTTCGTATTGGCAATGTCAAGCACAGTAGAGATTTCCTGTGTGACAAGATGAACAGCGTTTTTCTGTTCTGCTGCAACCTGCTCGATCTGTTTAGAGATACCTGTAAATTCGTCTGTCGCCACATTGATCTCCTGGAAGGATTCCGCTGTTGCTCTAGCTGTCTTCAGTCCTTCTTCAATGGAGAGGTTTGCCTGTTCGATCATTTCACCAGTTTGTTTCAGGGCATCGGCTGTCTGCTCAGACAATACACCGATCTGCTGTGCTACAACTGCAAAGCCCTTACCGCTTTCACCAGCACGGGCAGCCTCAATGGAGGCATTGAGAGAAAGGAGACTGGTCTGGGAGGAAATTTCCTCGATCATCTGGCTGATTTTAATGATTTCCTGCATATTAGAATAAATATTATTCATTGTTCCAAGCATAGAATCCATTTGCTGTTTTCCCTGATATACTTTGCTCTCGGCTCCGTTGGTGGATGCTTTTAGTTGTTCTGCATTTTCATCGATCAGTTGAATCTTTTCCGTTATAATGCGTATACTTTCGCTCAGCCGGTCCAGTGCATCAGACTGCTCTCTGGAACCGTCATAAAGCCGTCGTGCATATCCGGATACTTCAGAAGAATTCTGATTGACAGCAGCAGATGCGCGGTTGATCTGATACATCGTCTGGTTCAGAGAATGGGTAATGCTGGTCAAAGCTTCTCTTATTGCCGCAAAATCACCGATAAAGGTATCAGGCACCTCCTGAGAATAGTCTCCTTCGGATAGGAAACCAAGAGAAGTTTTTAAATTATCAATATAGGAGTCAATATTGTTAATTGTTCTGGCAAGTGCCTCTGTCAAGATCTCTGCTTCATCGCCCGTTTGTGCAAGAATAACGTTATCTTTTAAATTTCCTTCGGATAATGCGGTTAATCTTCTGGTAGACAGAGACAGGGAATCGGAGATTTTGTCTGCCATTTTTGCAATGTAAAATCTTGCTGCAATTAATAAGAAGATAGTCAACAGGATACAGATCATAATTGCTGTAATCAGTGTTTTCATAAAGTCATTACGCGGAGCATCTATGACCAGAGTCCAGTTGGTACCGGAAACAGGAGAGTACGCAGCGTAATGTTTCTGGTGGTGCAGGGTCATGAGATTTGAGCCTGTTTGAAAACTGATCATCGAATCGAATATAGCATTATTCTTTTTGGAACCATAGATATCATACACATTAGGGTGTTTCTCCATATTTTCCAAATCCTTGTCTGCAATGATCGTTCCTTCTTCGTTAATAACATAAGCAGAGCCGTGTACTCCGATATTAATGTTGGTCAGTACATCGTTCAATAAATCATATTTATAGCTTCCGATGAGATATGCATAGATTTCCTCTTCATTTTTTAGTGGGATGCCTACTGCAAGCTGCCAGATGTCACTGGCGTAAAAAGGTTCACCGATAGTGATATTATTTGTTTTTGTTATATTGTCGTAATATTTTTCTTCTGCAATCGATTTAGGAGCAGTATCATCTCCATATAATTTCTGACCGTTTATATCATAGGCTGCAAGCCAGACAAATTCAATACGGGTTTTTCTTTCATCCAGAGTTTGCTGTTTTGTACTGTTGTCAGCCTGTTCATCTGACAGTTCCTTTTCAAGGGAAAGATTCGCCATCCGGTCTGTCAGAAGATGAAGATTTGAGCTTACGTTCTGAGAAGAAGTTTTTGCCATCATCTGCAGATTGTCAAGTAGTATGGAATCTGTAGATATGTAACTGCTGATAATCATTACCAGTGTCAGCAGCACTCCAAGCAGAATAGATACACTCATGACATAAAATACAATTTTTTGTTTCATTGTTTTTCTTTTTTTCATTTACTTCCTCCTTAGTCAACGAGATATTTACCTATAGTATACCAGAAATTTACGAAATGAACAGATAGTTTATAAGTTTTTTGGTGTTTAGGGCATGTCTCTGTAATAATGGAAAAAGCATGTTTTTCATTAACGAAAAACATGCTTTTTGATTGCTTCAAAACTTTCCTTGCTAATGACGTGTTCCATCCGGCAGGCATCTTCTGCCGCAATTTCTTTTGGAACTCCCAGTTTTTCCAACCAGGAGGAAATCAGTTCATGGCGTTCATATATCATTTCTGCGATTTCTTTGCCGGAATCTGTCAGATAGATATACCCAGCATCAGTAACTGTGATGTATTGTTTTTTTCGAAGATTTTTCATGGCGATACTGACACTTGATTTTTTATAACCCAATTCCGTTGCAACGTCCACAGAACGGACTACAGGAAGCTTTTGGCTCAAAATCAAAATTGTTTCCAGATAGTTTTCGGCGGATTCGGTATTTGCCATAATTGTTTATCACCCCACATAAATATTTTTAATCGTTCGTTGTAACAAATTGAAGTTAGTATAACACGTAACGCGTTTTTTTTCAAATTGCTATTGATAAAAAATATCAACAATGTTCTTGACAGCTAATAAAAGTTAGCATATACTAACTTCAAAGAGGCGAAAAAATTTATCAATAATCGCTGATTAAGTAGTTGCAGAAGGCAAGATGTTATTGATTACAAGGAAGAAAGAGGATGAGATGATGCCGTTATCTATGGTAAAAACAGGAGAACCAAATGTCATTAGAAAAGTGGGTGGAAAGGAAGAGACTCGCAAATTTCTGGAAAATCTTGGCTTTGTAACTGGTGGAACAGTTACTGTTGTTTCAGAAATCGGAGGCAACATGATTGTCAATGTCAAGGATTCCAGAGTTGCAATAGGGAAAGACATGGCAAACAAAATTATGGTTTAGTGCTGTGGGGCAAAGTATTCGCAGTCTTAACATAATAAATCTGAAAAAAAGGAGTATGCGCAATGAAAACACTAAAAGAAGTACCGTGTGGTCAGACTGTTACAGTGAAAAAACTGACAGGAGAGGGGCCGGTAAAGCGTCGTATTATGGATATGGGGATTACGAAAGGGGTCGCTGTATTTGTGAGGAAGGTTGCACCACTGGGTGATCCGGTAGAGGTTACAGTAAGAGGATATGAATTATCTCTTCGGAAAGCAGATGCAGAAATGATAGAAGTGGAGTAATTTTTTTGACCAGAGGTTAGTTTTAGCTAATTTCAAATAGGAAAAACGAACATAAGATGGAATTGGCAAACAAAAGGATGAAAAAAGAATCTGACTTCAAAATCAATTTAACTTCAAAATAAGAAAGGGAGCATTGAAATGTCGATTAGAATTGCATTAGCAGGTAATCCAAACTGCGGAAAAACAACATTATTTAACGCACTGACGGGTTCCAACCAGTTTGTTGGTAACTGGCCTGGTGTAACGGTGGAGAAAAAAGAAGGAAAGTTAAAAGGACATAAGGATGTAGTAATCATGGATTTACCGGGTATTTATTCCCTGTCTCCTTATACATTAGAGGAAGTAGTGGCAAGAAATTACCTGATTACAGAGAGACCAGATGCGATCATCAATATTATTGATGGCACGAATATTGAAAGAAACCTGTACCTGTCAACGCAGTTGATGGAATTAGGGATTCCGGTTATCATGGCTGTAAATATGATTGATGTGCTGGAGAAGACAGGAGATAAGATACATATTGATAAGCTGAGTCAAAAATTGGGTTGTGAAGTAGTAGAGATTTCTGCTTTGAAGGGGACTGGCGTCCAAAAAGCTGCTGAAAAGGCAGTAGGACTGGCGCAGAGGAAATCAGTAGGAGTTCCGGTACATGAGTTCGACCCTGATGTAGAAAAAGCGATTCAGGATGTGGAAGACAGATTAGGTTCTGATATTCCGGAATCTCAGAAAAGATTTTTTGCCATTAAGCTGTTGGAAAAGGATGACAAAATATCTGTTCAAATGAAAAAGGTGCCGGATGTTTCTTCGGAAATAGCATATCTGGAAGAAAAATACGATGATGATACAGAAAGTATTATTACCAATGAAAGATATGTATATATTTCTTCTATTATTGAAGAGTGTGTTACAAAGAACAAGAAGAAAGCATTGACGACATCTGATAAAATTGACCGTATTGTAACAAACAGATGGCTTGCACTGCCGATTTTTGCTGCAGTCATGTTTCTGGTATATTATGTTTCTGTTACGACAGTAGGTGACTGGGTGACTGGATGGACCAATGACACGTTGTTTGGTGAATGGATTGTTCCGGGCGTTACAAGTGGGCTGGAAGCAATCCACTGTGCTGATTGGCTTACAAGCCTTATTGCTGACGGTATTGTCGGCGGTGTTGGTGCAGTTCTCGGTTTCGTGCCACAGATGCTGATTCTGTTCATTTTCCTGGCATTTTTAGAGGCTTGTGGATATATGGCGCGAGTTGCATTTATTATGGACAGAATTTTCAGAAAATTTGGTCTTTCCGGTAAATCCTTTATTCCGATGCTGATCGGTAGCGGATGTGGTGTGCCGGGTGTTATGGCATCGCGTACCATTGAAAATGACAGAGATCGTAAAATGACAGTTATGACAACTACATTTGTTCCTTGTGGAGCAAAACTTCCAATCATTGCATTGATCGCCGGAGCATTTTTTGACAATGCAGGCTGGGTTTCATGGAGTTCTTACTTTGTTGGGATTGCAGCGATTATCTGTTCTGGTATTATTTTAAAGAAGACAAAAATGTTTGAAGGAGACCCTGCCCCGTTCGTTATGGAGCTGCCTGCGTATCATCTGCCTACAGTAGGCAATGTTCTTAGAAGTATGTGGGAGCGTGGATGGTCGTTCATTAAGAAGGCGGGTACTATTATCCTTCTTTCTACTATTGTATTGTGGTTCCTGCAGGGATTTGGATGGGCAGATGGAAAGTTTGGTATGCTGGATGCAGAGCAGCTTGACAGCAGTATCTTAGCAGCAATTGGTAAAGTGATTGCACCGATTTTTGCACCACTTGGTTTTGGTGATTGGAAGATGGCAGTAGCAGCAGTAACAGGACTGATTGCAAAAGAGAACGTTGTTGCTACCTTTGGTATCCTGTTTGGTTTTGCTGAGGTTGCTGAGGACGGAGCAGAAATCTGGAGCCAGCTTGCAGCAACGATCACTCCAGTGGCAGCTTATGCATTCCTGGTATTTAATCTGTTGTGTGCGCCTTGTTTTGCAGCAATGGGTGCCATTAAGCGTGAGATGAACAACACCAAATGGTTCTGGTTTGCAATCGGATACCAGACAGTGCTTGCATATCTTGTATCGCTTTGTATTTACCAGATCGGTACTCTGATTTCAGCGGGTACCTTTGGAGTGGGAACAGTCATTGCGTTTATCCTGATAATTGTGTTTATCTATCTCTTATTCAGGCCTCATCAGGAAAGTAAAACATTAAAAATTGACAGTAAAGCATTAGCTGGTGCAAAATAGTCTATTGGTGATTGTGTTTTCTCTGTTGGTATGGTGATTTGAATGGATATTAGCAGAAGGAAGAAAGGCATGGTGATTTTTATGGGAACATGGATTGTTGGAGCAATTGTACTTGGTATTGTGTATCTGGTGATTCGCAGCATGATTCGCGATAAAAAGAATGGAAAGTCATTGCAGTGTGGCGGGGACTGCTCCCATTGCGGAGGACATTGCCGATGATGCAGAAAGAACTGATCATTCAGAAATTACGAGAGCAGGGATGCAGGATTACCAAGCAAAGATTAATGCTTCTGGATATTATTCTTGAGGAAGATTGTTCCTGCTGTAAAGAGATATACTATAAGGCATCCAAGCTGGATAAAAAAATTGGTTCTGCGACAGTATATCGTATGATTAATACGTTAGAAGAAATCGGAGCGATTAACCGGAAGAATATGTATAAGATTACCTGCGGTCCGGAGTGTGAAGAAACAGATTGCGAGATAGGAAACGCATGTACCATAAAATTAGATGATGGATCTGTGATAGAATTGTCTGCACGTAAGTGGAGCCAGATTATTCAGACAGGATTAAATGCCAGTGGATATGCCAATGGACGTCAGATCCATAGTGTAGAAACAAGACCGTGCAAATGTACCAGGGCTTGAAAAGCTTTGGCGGCAAAATAAGCTGATAAGGAAAATATAACATATGCCTGAGGGCAGACAAATCTGAAATTTGTCTGCCCTCTTCTGTTGTCAGTTCTGTTCTTTGCTCTGGTAAATAGATAGGGGCTGGTTTTTTATCACCGAAAAGCACTTTTCAATATAATGTAAGGGAGTTATACTAGAGAGAACAGAACTTTTAGTTGGAACGGAAAAGGAGTCATATATGATAAGCAGTGAGTCAAATCCACAGATAAAGGAATTGGTAAAATTACAGAAAAATGCAAGACAACGGCGTAAAAGTAAATGTTTTGTCACAGAAGGGATTAAACTGACAAGAGAAGCAGCATCTTATGGGAAATTACAGAAGATCTACATAGGCGAACATCTTTACCGGCAGGAATGGAGTGCGAAAATGGAACAGGAGGTGTCTGAAGAGTTTGCTGGCGCACTGGTAGAAATAGTCTCACAGCATATACTGGAGCAGATTTCAGAAACTGTGACACCGCAGGGAATCCTTGGTGTGGTAAAGATGCCAGAGTATACCCTGGAGGAGATCCTTTCGGATGAAAAGGCTGTCTTTCTTTTATTGGATGCACTTCGGGATCCGGGAAATCTGGGAACCATCCTTCGTACCAGTGAAGGGGCGGGCATGTCCGGAGTGATTCTCAGCAGGGAAAGTGTAGATGTTTTTAATCCTAAGGTGGTTCGCTCAACGATGGGAGCGATTTTCCGTGTTCCTTTTGTTTATGTAGAAAATCTTTCCCAGACTATAGAGAAGATGAAAGGAAAAGGCATCTCGGTATATGGGACAATGATGGAGGGAAGTGAATGCTATGATCAGGTTGATTACCGGAAACCATCTGGAATAGTGATTGGAAATGAAGCAAATGGTATTTCCTGGGAAGTAAGTGAAAGTTTGACAGGACGTATCCGTATTCCGATGGGTGGCAGTCTGGAATCCCTCAATGCAGCAGTAGCAGCGGCAGTTGTGATGTATGAAGCAGCACGTCAGAGGAGGGGGTGATGGACTTTTAAATAATATTATGTAATTGACATTTATTCATATGGCTGGTATTATAAAATAGTAAATTTACATAAAAATAATAAAATATTTTTGGATTTTTTGTTGAAATGTTAGGGCTGTCATGCAAAGTGTGACAGCCCTTAACAAAAAGTAGGGGATTTTTATTATGAATTCAAAGGCATAAAGATAATAGCCGGAGAATTTGGGAGTATTGTCTATGTTTAATAGAAAGGAGGAGAAGACCAGGAAAAGAGTACAAATGAGAAGAAACCGAATAGGTACATTGAGAGAAAGAAAGGAGACGAAACAATGAAGAGACGTTTTCGGAAAGCGTTAGCATCTGTCCTTACATTGGCTGTTGTACTGACTTCAGTAACATGGCCAGATGCAGCGAAGGCTTCTGCAGCGGTTACGCAGCCAGAAGAAGGATTATTGGAGAAGAACATTTTAACAGAATCTGGTAAGAAATTAACATCAAATGACAGTTCCCATGATAAAGTTGAAAATGGAGAGACGAAATATGATGGATATCTACAGACAGTAAATATTGGAGATGCGACTGGAAAATATTTTAAGGTGTCTTATAAAACAGAGGGGACACCGGCAGCAGAGACTAAAGTATTTACCTTCCAGCCGTTTGATACAGGCTGGAATGGATGGGAGGATAATATTATTACCATCGGAGATTCCCAGATGGATAGTGGAAAAGGCGAATATGTTGCATACATATCCATTGATGCCATCAAGAAGTCTTATACAAAGACTGGAACATTGAAAGGAATTAATCTCTCCTTTTTCCAAAAGGAGCCAGCAATTACTCTGACAGGATTTTCTATGCTGGTAGAGCCGACAGATGATGAGATTCAGGCTGAAAAGGATAAAGAGGCAGAGGATGCTGTCACTATATTTGATGATGAAGCAAAGACAGTTGAAGGTCACGAAACCTTGCAGGAGTTTGCTTTAGCAGATCTGCAGAGTGCAAACCCAAATCTTACTCTGGATAAGATAGGCAGTGCGAAAGTTACCGTATATATCCATGTAACAAAGAGTTCCCCTTATTCCAGATTAAAGGTCCGGGGTGGAAACCTCAGCACAGGCAGTTTTTCAAATAAAGAACTCATTGGTAAGAAAAATACAAGAAATGCAGGCAGAAATAATGCGCATTATCTCCATCTGGGATATCGTACCAGTGGTGGTTATGGTTCTGGTATGGGTGTAGCCGGCAGTGGAAATTACAAATTTGAAACGACTTCTGTCAATAAAGGATCAGATGATAATACAGCAGGTATTCGTCTGACACGTATGACCACAGATGTGGAAGCTTATATGATAGGAATTGTCTTCGGCTCTGTTGGATCAGTATCCATCGACCAGTCAGGAAATGTTACCAATGGTTTTGATGAAACTTCTGCCAATGTAGAGTCATGGAATCTGGATGATAGTGATTATACTGATGAAGAATATGAGGAAGCAAATAAAGAAGCTATTGAGAAAGAGAAAAAAGAGAGAGAAGCTGCAAGGGCTGGTCTTAAGTCCGCCATTGATGCATGCAAGGCATTTAAGGATACAGAGTATGAGGCAGATTCTATCGCTAAAGTACAGGCAGCGATTCCAGCAGCAGAGGAAGCTTATGCCAAGGAAGATGATACCAAGGCTAATTACCGTGCCGCAAGAGATGCTTTAGAGAAGGTACGTGCCGCTATGGTGCCTAAGATGACAACGGATGAGGGAAATCCAAAACAGTTCCGTGTGTTGAGCAAGAAAGAGGTCATTGCAGAAATGGGTGCCGGCATTAACCTGGGAAATACCCTGGATGGACATTCCGGTATGACGCCGGAGGAGACGAGCTGGCAGGCGTACAAGACAACAAAAGCTTACATTAAAGCGCTTCATGATGCCGGATACAATACGGTTCGTGTTCCTGTTACCTGGGGAACCATGATCAATGAAGATTTTTCCATTAATGAAACATGGATGAACCGTGTACAGGAGATCGTGGATTATTGTACCGATCAGGATATGTATTGTATCATCAACATCCATCATGATGGCGCTGCAAACCATGATAATCGTGGAAATAATACTCCAGCCTGCTGGTTAGATACTTATGCATCTGACATTGAGGGCGTTTATGCAAAATTTGCCGGAACATGGAAGAGCATTGCAAACCGTTTCAAGGATTATGATGAGCATCTGATCTTTGAATCTATGAATGAAGTAACGGATGCACATGATGGTACTGCAAATGAAGATACAGAGATTTTAAATAATTTAAATCAGATCTTTGTAAATACAGTTCGTTCTACCGGTTCCAATAATATTAAGCGTTGGCTGGCATTTACCGGAAGATTTGCTACTTTTAGTACAGGAACAACAATGCCAGCAGATCCACTGGTGTCTTCCGATGCAGAAACAACACGTTTAATGTTCTCCGTTCATATCTATAAGGATAATTCATCCGTGAGATGGACTCGTGCCCAGTTAGTAACCTGGCAGACCTCTCTCAGTAGTACGGTAAAGAATGTTCAGGCGTTGTCCAATGACATACCGATTTATGTCGGAGAGTATGGAGTAAGACAGCAGGTACAGTCTGGTTCGGAAACCGGCTATAACAATGTAGAAAGAGCATTAAACAGTGAATTCTGTAACGCGGTAGCAAAGAGTTATGGTGTTTGCCCTGTTGTATGGGATCAGGGGGATGGAAACTATGTTACCACAAAGACAAATACAGGGCTGTTTAACTACTGGAACCGTCCGGCTATGGAACCTGTTTATGCCGACACGATTGAGGGTATGATGCGTGGTACTTATCTGGATCATTCCGGTCAGGATTTAAGTACTATGATTAATGAGATTTACATGAGTTATGGTCATGCTTCGATCAGCGATAACAGTGTATCAACAAATCCAGAGATTACGGAGATCAGCAGTATTACAGTAGAAGATGAAAAACTTACAATGAAGGCAGGGGACTATCAGACCCTGAATGCTACTGTTGAACCAAGCAATACAAATGATGTGCTTTTATGGAGTACGGATGACGATGCCATTGTTACTGTATCGAATGGACATATTCATGCGAAGGCAGCAGGTATCACCACGATTCATGCTTATTCCCAGAGTAAATCTGTTACAAAGGATATTCAGGTGATAGTAAGCCCAAGTGGTAAGGATACCGCTACAGGTATTCAGACAGAAAAAGCATATTACGAGGTAACAGAGGGAGAAAGTGCACAGATCAATACAACACTTCTTCCGGCGGACAGTAAAGATACGATTACTTATACCTCATCTAACCCAGAGATAGCTACTGTAAGCAGCTCTGGTAAGATTAATGGTGAAAAGCCTGGAAGCACTTATATAATAGTTACGGCGGCCAGTGGTGTCAGCACGATTGTGAAAGTAAAGGTTGCAAGAAGTCCAAAGAGCAGTTCTGTAGATGTTGCATTAAATGTATTGATCGGCAGCATTACAGAAACAGGTAAGTCTGTTAATATTACTGGAGATGGTCAGTACGAGTTATCATATGACATGGATACGGAACTTTCTGAAGATGGTAAGACGGCAGGACTTACTGCACTGAAGGATATGACAGCTGTTTATATCAGAGACTGTAATAAGTTAAAACCAGTCGTCCAGTCAGCAAAAATCCGTTATGACGAGGTAATAGTAGATGGTACTAAACTGACATTGAAGAAAACATCTGCTATGGATGAGGAAGGATTTAAAAACCTTTTGAAGCCAAATGGACAGTTGGATAGTAACGATCCGATTAACGGCTGGGATGGAAGCGCTGTAGAAGAAGTGACAACCGATTCTAAGAAGCATACAGTTTCTTTCAACGATATAACAGATCCAAAGAAGATTACGGTTAAGTTTACTATTAAAGATATGGAATTCTTCCCTGTTGTAGAGAAGGAAAATGAAGCGACAGAAATGACCACATCCAGTGAAACAAAAATTGCACTGGCACAGGTTGGAGACAGTAGGGAAGTAGAGCTTACATTAGCACCAGCAGATACTGACTCTTTTGTTACATTCTATTCAACAAATTCTTCTGTTATTGCAGTAGACAGCACGGCAAAGGCAGTGGATGAGAATGGAAAAGTTAAAGTCAGTCTGACAGCGATCAGTGATGGTTTGGCAACAGTAACAGCCATTACAGAAAATGGATTAAAAGTATTCTTTTCTGTAGGTGTTGGCGATGTAGAAATACCGGAACCGACAGATCCTACTCCAGATGGCTTAGATGGATCTACACCGGAAGATCCAACTCCTACGGAGGTTCCAGGGACTACAGAAACTCCGGGAAATACAGAGGCTCCAGGTGCTACAGGAACACCAGGAACTCCGGGGGTAACAGTTAAGGCAGAACAGACAATTACTGTAGCATCCTCTCTCAGCAAGGCGATTGGAAGTAAGGCGTTTAATCTGGGTGCAAAGACATCCGGTGATGGGCAGTTGTCCTATGCATCCTCTGATACAAAGGTTGCTGCTGTAGATGCCAGTGGAAAGGTTACCGTTAAGAATTATGGTGTAACTAATATTACAATAACAGCAGCTGCTACAGCAGCCTATAATGAGGCAAAGGCAGTTTGTGTCCTTAAAGTAGTGCCAAAGGCTATGAAGATCAGTAAGGTAAAGGCATTAAAGGGTAAAAAGATGAAAGTGACCTGGAAACAGAATAAAAAGATAACAGGTTATCAGCTTCAGTATTCCCAGGATGCAAAGTTTAAAAAGAAAGCAAAGGCAGTTTCTATTACTAAAAATAAGACTACGTCAAAAGTGATCAAAGGTTTGAAGAAAGGGAAATATTATGTAAGGATTCGTGCTTATAAGAAGGTTGGTAAGACGAAGCTTTACAGCAGCTATTCTAAAGCGAAAAAGGTTACAGTAAAATAGTCTGATCTTATCTTTGCAATACAAAAGAGAAAGAGACCGGAAGGACATGGTAAGACATGTTCTTTCGGTTTTTCTTTATTTTGTCGAAGACAAAAATTGTCTCATTCAAAATGAAACAACAACGCTATTCGGTTGTGGGGCAGAGCAAAACAGGGTTCAAATTTGCGTCATTTGGCTAATTGAACGAAAGCGATTCTAAGTCTTTGGGTATTGAAATAAACTGAAAAATAGGCTATAATGCTGACAGTCCATTACAAAGGGGGAGTGGTTATGATTACAGCAGATAATATCATTATGTTTTGCTGGCTGATAGGACTGATAGTATTTTTGATCATTGAAATTATCACTCTTGGTCTTACTACGATCTGGTTTGCTGGTGGTGCATTGGTTGCGTTTATTGCCTCCTTGCTTGGCATGCCGGTGATAGTACAGATTATCTTGTTCTTCGTCGTCTCATTTGTGTTACTTTTCTTTACCAGACCATTTATTCAAAAACATTTGAATAATAGCCGGGAAAAGACAAATGTAAACAGCATGATCGGCAAAGAGGGGAAGGTGATTGAAGCAGTTGATAATTTTAACGGAAAGGGACGCATTTTTGTAAATGGCATGGAATGGAGTGCCAGAGCAGAAAAGGAGGATACGAAGATTCCGGTAGATTCCCGTGTGATCATTAAGGAAATCCAGGGTGTCAAGGCAATCGTACTTCCCGTAGAAGAGGAAAGATAGGAAGGTTACAGGTGGGAAAAAGGCAGATTTGTTGAAAATCTCACACAGGAGTAGCAAGGAAAAGGATGAAAACAAAAGAACTGGTTTGTGTATGTGCTGCGTCACAGACTGATGGTTAACATGAGCAGCTCAGAAGGGAAAGGTAAAAGTATGGAATTTGTTGTATTAGCATTTATCATTGTTGTGGCATTAGTTGCTGTTTCTTGCATTAAAGTAGTGCCACAGGCAAAATCATATGTTATTGAGCGTCTGGGTGGTTATCAGTGTACATGGGATGTTGGGATTCATTTCAAAATACCATTTATCGACCGTATTGCCAGACGGGTGAGCCTGAAGGAGCAGGTACTGGATTTTCCTCCACAGCCTGTTATTACAAAGGATAATGTTACTATGCGTATTGATACATTGATTTTCTTCCAGATTACAGATCCAAAGCTGTATTCCTATGGAGTAGAAAATCCGATTATGGCGATTGAAAATCTGACTGCCACTACCTTGAGAAATATCATTGGTGAGATGGAACTGGATGAAACATTGACTTCCCGTGAGATTATCAATACCAAGATGCGTTCTTCTCTGGATTCTGCAACGGATCCTTGGGGGATCAAGGTAAACCGGGTTGAGTTAAAAAATATTATTCCTCCAGCGGCTATTCAGGAAGCGATGGAGAAGCAGATGAAGGCAGAGCGTGAAAAACGTGAGGCAATCCTGATTGCACAGGGTGAGAAACAGTCCGCTATTACGGTTGCAGAAGGACATAAGGAATCTGCCATTCTGGAGGCAGAGGCTGAAAAACAGGCAGCAATTCTTCGTGCAGAGGCAAAGAAAGAGGCTACTATCCGAGAGGCAGAAGGTCAGGCTCAGGCTATTCTTGCTGTACAGAAAGCAAATGCAGATGGTATCCAAATGCTGAATGAGGCAAATGCAAGTCAGAAGGTGATCGAGCTGAAGAGTCTGGAAGCATTTGCAAAGGCAGCGGATGGCAAGGCGACGAAGATTATTATTCCATCGGATATCCAGAGCATGGCAGGAATGGTCAGCTCTATTTCAGAGGTTGTAAAGTCTTCTGGAACAGCTGCAGAGAAATAATGATAGAAAGTTGATTTTTATGTTTTCTGTCAGTCCGCCCAAAGGTACAAATTGTGCCGTCAGGCGGACTGGCAGGAAACATTTCTTTGCTTTAAAAAGGGCAAAAAGTTTTTTTGCCCTTTTTAAAACAAAAATGAGAAAAGATGGATAGATATGAGGTGAAACTATGGATTTAAAGGGAAGAAATTTTTTGACGTTAAAGGATTTTACACCAGAGGAAATCAGCTATCTTCTGGAACTGTCAGCACAACTTAAGGAAAAGAAAAAGAATGGGATTCCGGTCAACCATTATATTGGAAAAAATGTTGCCTTGATTTTTGAAAAGACAAGTACCCGTACCCGTTGTTCCTTTGAGGTGGCAGCACATGATATGGGAATGGGAGTAACTTATCTGGATCCACAGGGTTCTCAGATTGGAAAGAAAGAAAGTATCCCAGATACAGCCCGGGTTTTAGGGCGTATGTTTGATGGTATCGAATACCGTGGATTTGAGCAGGAAATTGTTGAAGAACTGGCAAAATATGCTGGTGTACCGGTATGGAATGGTTTGACCAATGAGTATCATCCAACCCAGATGCTGGCAGATTTGCTGACTATTCAGGAGCATTTGGGAAGGCTGAAGGGTGTGAAGCTGGTATATATGGGAGATGCCCGTTACAATATGGGGAATTCACTGATGATTGCCTGTGCCAAGATGGGGATGCATTTTACTGCATGTACTACGAAAGAGTATTTTCCGAATCAGGAACTGGTGGCACAGTGTGAGGAATACGCCAAGGCTTCCGGTGGTTCTGTGACATTGACAGAAGATGTGATGGAAGGAACCAAGGGGGCGGACGTATTGTATACAGATGTATGGGTTTCTATGGGAGAGCCAGAAGAGGTCTGGGAAGAACGGATCAAAGCCTTATCGCCATATCAGATTAATAAAAAAGTGATGGAAAATGCTGGGTCACAGGCTATCTTTATGCATTGTCTCCCTGCATTCCATGATCTGAAAACAAAGATTGGCAAGCAGGTATATGAGAAGTTTGGTATGAGTGAACTGGAAGTGACGGATGAAGTGTTTGAGTCGGATGCTTCTGTTGTTTTTGATGAAGCAGAGAACCGCATGCATACCATCAAGGCAGTGATGGTTGCAACTTTAGGAGAAGCATAAAAAGCTATGAGGATAGAAATCAAACAATAGCTGATATGTTTGGAAAGATGCTGGGAAAAAATCATGAAAAAAAAGATACTTCGTGTACTGCGGGAGGCAGGAGATCATTTTGTTTCCGGACAGAGCCTGTGTGAAAGCCTGGGCGTGAGCAGACAGGCTGTATGGAAAAATATATCGCAGCTCAAAGAAGCAGGATATGAAATTCAGTCTGTGTCCAATAAAGGATACCGGCTGATTCAGACGCCGGACAGGCTGTATGGTCCGGATATAGAAAGCCGTTTATCTTCCGGCTGCTGCTGTAAGAAAATAGAATGTCATGAACAGATTGATTCTACCAATACCAGAGCAAAGCAGCTGGCAGAGTCTGGAGAACCGGAGGGAACCCTGGTGGTTGCCGAGGAACAGACTGCAGGCAAAGGGAGAAGAGGGCGCAGATGGTCTTCTGAAAACAGTGTCGGTATTTGGATGAGCCTGATACTCAGACCGCCGGTGAAACCAGTACAGGCTTCCTGCATTACATTAATTGCGGCTCTGGCAGTGGCAAAGGGAATTCAGAATGTCTGCCAGATAGAATCCTATATTAAATGGCCAAATGATATTGTTGTCAATGGAAAAAAGATTTGTGGTATCCTGACAGAAATGAGTTCCGAGTTAGATTATATTCATTATGCTGTAGTAGGAATTGGGATCAATGCAAATACAAGGCAATTTCCGGAAGAGATTCAAGACAAAGCAACTTCTCTCTATCTGGAGTCTGGAAAAACAGTCGACAGACAGGGGTTGATTGCTGCGATTATGGAGGCTTTTACTACCTGTTATCAAAAATATCTTCAGACTGGAGATTTGTCGCTGCTTCAGGAGGAGTATAATGCAATGCTGGTGAACCGGGACAGGGAAGTACGGATTCTTTACGGAATGGAGGAAGAGGCAGACCAGTCCCAGATAGAACAGGGTATTGCACATGGCATTGATGAAAATGGGGCATTGCTTGTGGAAACAGGGCAGGGAGTGAAGTCTATCGTGTCTGGTGAAGTTTCAGTAAGGGGGATATATGGATACGTTTGATGATTTCTTTGATAATACTTTTGAAGGCCTGTCGGAGGAGAATGGGGAAATTATTCTCTGTGCTGCAAGTGCCTATGAGAAAAAATATTATTTAAATCCTGAATTTGCAAGACTTCCAGAGAGTATACAGGAAGAACTTCAGATTATGTGTGTATTATACACCTCTGATGTTGGCGGCATTCTAACACTGCAATTTGACGAGATGGGAAATTTATTATTCCATGTGACATCAGAGGAGAATGATTATTTCTTTGATGAAATCGGAAGTGTATTGAAGGTGAAACAAATCCAGAGAGAAAAGCAGGAGTTGCTGGAAGCACTGGAATTATATTATAAAGCCTTTTTCCTTAAGGAAGATATTAGTGATTTATTAGACGAAGAATCAAAAAAATAGCCCGTTATTGTGCAGAAAATTAAGAGAATGGATGAAATGTACATAAGACGTGCGTGAATGGAGGAAACTATGTTATTAGCTGTGGATGTTGGAAATACAAATATTACGTTTGGTGTGTTTGACGGATCAGAGCTGATCACCCGTTTTCGTTTTACAGTAAAAATGCCTAGAACATCTGATGAATATGGTACATTGATATGCAGTATTCTGGAGCAGAAGGGGTTTTCAGAGGATGATATTGATGAGGTGATTGTGGCATCTGTTGTACCCAAAATGATGTATTCTTTTACCAGCGGTATTATCAAATATCTGGACTGTCAGCCAATTATTGTAGGGGCTGGAATTAAGACCGGTATCCGAATTGAGACGGCTAATCCAAGAGAGGTAGGACCAGACCGTATTGTAGATGCAGTGGCGGCATATGGTTTGTATGGAGGACCGCTGATCGTAGCAGATTATGGGACAGCTACTACCTACGATTTAGTTACAGCAGAGGGGGCTTTTCTGGGTGGAGTCATCAGCCCGGGAATTCGTATATCAGCCAATGCGTTATGGAATGATACTGCCAATCTGCCGGAAATTGAAATCAAATGTCCTGCCAATGTGGTGGCAAAGGACACCATTACAGCAATGCAGGCAGGGTTGTTCTTCGGAACAGTTGGACAATCCAAGTTTATCATTAATAAGATAAAGGAAGAATCCGGACTGAAAGACATCAAGGTGGTTGCCACTGGCGGACTTGGAAAGATCGTCACTGATTATACCGAAGAAATAGATATCTATGACAGTGATCTGACCTTAAAGGGGTTACAGATGATTTATGAAAAACAGCAGAAGCTGAAATAAGAAACAGTAAAAAAGAAAGGAACAGGATAGACGATGAATGGGTTTCGGATTGGAACGGTATCTATCCCTGGAAATTTGATATTAGGACCAATGGCAGGAGTAACAGACCTGCCATTTCGTCTACTATGTAAGGAGCAGGGGGCAGATTTGGTATACACCGAAATGATTAGTGCAAAAGGGATATACTATAATAATAAAAATACAGAGCAGCTTTGGACCATTGATGAAAAGGAACATCCAGCGGTTCTGCAGCTTTTTGGTTCGGAACCAGAGTTGATGGCAGAGATGGCAGCAAAGATCGAGAACAGGAATTTTGATATTCTGGATATTAATATGGGTTGTCCCGTGCCAAAGGTAGTCAATAATGGAGAAGGGTCTGCTTTAATGAAAAATCCAAGGCTGGCAGGAGAAATTGTTTCTGCCATCGTCCAAAAAATTAAAAAACCGGTTACGGTAAAATTCCGCAAGGGATTTGCAGAGGATTGCTGTAATGCAGTGGATTTTGCCAAACGGATGGAAGATTGTGGAGCTTCGGCAATTGCTGTTCATGGACGAACCAGAGAACAGTATTACAGTGGAAAAGCAGACTGGGAGATTATTCGACAGGTCAAAGAGGCTGTTGGGATTCCGGTCATTGCCAGCGGAGATATTTTTACTCCGCAGGATGCACTGTGCTGTCAGGAGAAAACTGGCTGTGATGGATTGATGCTGGCGAGAGGAGTGCGGGGAAATCCCTGGCTTTTTCATCAGATTAAAACCTATCAGCAGACAGGTGTTCTGGAGGAAAAGCCAGGACTGAACGAAGTGATAGAGATGATATTACGCCATGCCCGGATGCTGGCAGAGTATAAAGGTGAGCTGATGGGAATGAGAGAGATGAGAAAACATGTAGCATGGTATACTACCGGTTATAAAAATTCGGCATCTCTTCGCCGGAGGGTTAATGAAATTGAGACTTATCAGGATTTGGAACAGCTTTTTTCATCTGTGGAGAGAGGATGAGGAAGAAGGTTTATGTGCAAAAATATGCACAGGATTGGAGATTTAGATGGAGGATAATTCAAAAATAAAATTGTTTGAGGAAACACCGGTTCCCAGGGCGGTCATGACTCTTGCCATTCCGACGATCATTAGTTCGCTGGTTATGGTCATCTACAATCTTGCAGATACGTATTTTGTTGGAATGCTCAATGACTCGATTCAAAATGCCGCGGTGACTCTTGCAGCTCCTGTGCTGCTGGCATTTAATGCAGTAAACAATCTGTTTGGTGTGGGAAGTTCCAGCATGATGAGCCGCGCCCTTGGAAAAAAGGAGTATGACACAGTATACCGCAGCTCTGCGTTTGGATTTTATTGTTCTTTACTTTGCGGGGTATTGTTTTCTATAGGCTATACTGCTTTTAGCAGCCAGATCCTGGCTGTACTGGGTGCCGATGCAGAAACGGTTACTGCAACTGGGGAATATCTGAAATGGACAGTATCTTTTGGAGCAGTACCGGCAATATTAAATGTAGTGCTTGCTTATATGGTACGTTCGGAGGGCTCTTCTCTTCATGCCAGTATTGGCACTATGAGTGGATGCCTTTTGAATATCATACTGGACCCGTTTTTTATCCTGCCCTGGGGAATGAATATGGGAGCAGCCGGGGCAGGGCTTGCTACTTTTCTGTCAAATTGCGTGGCATGTGCCTATTTTTTCATACTTTTATTTGTAAAAAGGGGAAATATTTACGTATGTATTCATCCATCGATGTTTCGTTTAGAAAAGGTGATTGCCATAGGAATCTGTGCGGTGGGAATACCGGCAGCTGTCCAGAACCTTTTAAATGTAACGGGAATGACAGTTCTCAACAATTTTACTTCCTCTTTCGGCTCAGATGCTGTAGCTGCCATGGGGATCGCACAGAAGGTGAATATGGTACCGCTATATATTGCACTGGGCATTTCACAGGGTATCATGCCGTTGATCAGCTACAACTATGCCAGTGGAAATATTACCCGGATGAAGAAAACTCTGACCTTCTCTACCAAGTTGTCCCTGATTTTTATGGTGATTGTTTCGGTAGGATTTTATCTGGGTGCTGATTTCTGGATTATGTTGTTTATCAAAGATAAAAGCATTATTGCTTATGGAAGTAGGTTTTTACGAGGGCTTTGTATTGGATTACCGTTTCTTTGTATGGATTTTCTGGCTGTCGGTGTTTTTCAGGCATGCGGGCTGGGAAAACAATCTCTGGTATTTGCCATACTTCGGAAAATTGTTCTGGAAATTCCAGCTCTTTCTATTTTGAATATGCTGTTTCCTCTTTATGGTCTGGCTTATTCCCAGTTTGTGGCTGAATTCATTCTTTCTATTGCGGCCGTACTGGTTCTGCTCCGCATGTTCAAAAATCTTCTGCATGAATTGGAGAACTAATGCATATTTTGATAGTGAGAATGTGTATTGGAATCAGACTTGATGGATAAAGTCTGCCGGGTAGAGAGAATATGGAGATTTGGAATGATATAAAGGAGAAACTGACTCAGTTTTCAGGTTCTATGAGGGATTGCTATGAGGAAGGGAAGGAAGAGACAGAAATTGCTAAAATTGCAACATTTATCCGCTGTGGGCTTTTTGTGCTGTCAGTAATCTTTATTTCTGGTGTAGCCATTGGCTATGGACAAAATAAACTGGCAAAAGAATCTGTTGCTACCAGTACTAATGCCGGTAAATATCAGAGTAAAATAAGTAATGAACGGAAATTGCCAATTTATTGTGTAGACAGTCCAGATAAAAAAGTAGCTCTTTCTTTTGATGCAGCATGGGGAAATGAGGATACTAAAAAAATTATGCAAATTTTAAAAAAGCATAAGATCCATGTGACCTTTTTTATGACAGGCGGATGGGTGGAGTCATATCCTGATGATGTGAAGATGATAGCAGAGGAAGGGCATGATCTGGGAAATCACAGCGAAAACCATAAGCAGATGTCCCAACTATCAAAGGAGGAATGCAAGGACGAAATCATGAAGGTGCATGATAAAGTGAAAGAACTGACCGGAAAAGAGATGATGTTGTTCCGTCCTCCTTATGGTGATTATAATGATACCTTGATTGAAGCGGTAAAAGAGTGCGGATATCATGCGATCCAATGGGATGTAGATACACTACACGCAAAAAGAAAACACATTTAAAGCCCCATAAACTGGGGCTTTTTTTAAATTGCATATTCAATTATGATATCTTCTGGAGAGTTAAATGTGATTTTTTTGATCAGGCATTGGCAGAGGTGTCTTTGCTCTTCAAATTCTCCATCCTGAAGGATTTCAGGGAGTGTTTCAATATTGATATCATTGAAAAGATGCAGCACATTGTTAGATTCATTGCGGATGGAAAGAATCTCCTGATTCAGGCGGTTCTTTTTTTCATCCAATGATTCAATTCGGCGGTTTAGATATTCTATTGCTTTGTTGTTGCCAGATGTTACAGCATCTAAAAGGTGTTCAATATCTGTATTGATTTTAGCAATTTCCTGCTGTAGAGCATTAATCTTCAAGTTTTCTACAGAAGAAAGTTGTGGTGGGGGACTGGAATGAAATTTAGATATGATATTTGGTTCTGTAAAATAGGATATCATATCCTGAATGACAATTTCCTCCAGGGATTGTACTTTGATACTCTTGGAATCACATGTACCACTGGCATAATTTCTTTTGCCGGAACAAGTGAAGTATTTTACATTTCCCCTGCTATTAGAAGGGGACATTGCTCTGCCACAGACTCCGCATTTAACCAGACCGGAAAGTATGGTAGTTTTGGATGTGCCAGTTCTGGGTGAGGATGCCAGTTTGGATTTCTTTTTAAACTGGACACGTAAAAACGTGTTGCTATCAACGATAGCCTTGTGTTTTGCCAGTGCCAGGGTCATTTCACTAACAGGACGTGATCGTTTGGTCTGTTTACTGCCACGATCTCTTTTACCAAAAACATTCAGAGATAGAGAGCCATCACATTGTTCGGGAGAGATGCGGACGTTGACACCTTGTGATGCATAAAAGTTATACACATCCATTGTATTTGGTGCATAAACAGGCTTTGACAATAGCTCTGAAACAACACGGGAGGTCCATTCAGCTCCTTTTCTTGTTTTAATGCCTAATTCATTTGCCTTATTCAGAATATAGAATACAGTACCATCTGGTTCCAAATACCAGTCAAAGAATTTTCGGACAACAGCAGATTCTTCTTCGTCGGCTTCCAAGACGGTATGCTTTTGTCCATTTTCCTGGATTTTTTTCAAATGGAATCCATAAGGAGCTGGTCCACCACCCCAGTATCCTTGTTCACACCGATAATAATAATTATCAGTTACACGGGTAATGATGGCTTCTCGTTCCATCTGAGCCAGGGAACCAAATAGGGTTGCCATCATCATGCCGCCAGGAGCAGCTGTATTGATGTTGTCTGCAAAGGAAACAAAGTGGACTCCAAGTTCGCTGTAATCTTCGATTAGATTTACCAAGTCACGTATATTTCGGCTGATACGGTCAATTTTGTAGCATACAACTGCTTGGATTAGGCCAGCCTCTACATCTTTATTCAGCTGTTGGAAGCTTGGACGGTCAAGATTTTTTGCTGACCAACCTTTATCCTTATATATTTTGTACTCTTCCCAGCCACTACGTTTGCATAAAGATATGCAATCTTCAATCTGGGATTCGATAGAAAGAGAGTCCTTCTTATCAAGGGACTGACGAACATAGATGGCAATCACAGAATCACATCCTTTCTAATTATGTATGTTGTACTTTAGTACTGAGAATTTTCCACTTTTTTGAAAATATTTTTGTGATATTCTTTTCATTACATATATAAAAGACATAATACATAATATTACATGTTTTAGCAAGGAACAATATTATTGATTAAAGTCTATAATTATTGTATATTTTATCAAAAAAGAGTTCTAAAAATGGCTATAAAAAAGTTTTCAAAATAAGTATAAAAATTATTTTAAAAATGAGTATGAAAAAGTATGTAAAAGTATGTAAAAATATTAAATTTTATAGACAAACGTGTAAGTAAATGATAGAATGAAAGTGGAAAAGTAAGAAAAGGTACGAGATTTGTTGGTTTGTTTTTGGTTTTCTACGAAGTATAGATATTGTATCATCCTTGAAAGGGGGTGTTGTAATGTCTAAGATTATATATTTACAAGACTACAACAAAAGAAAAAATAGAAGAGGAAAACATACACAACTAGAAAGGATACTACATTTTAAAATGGAAAAGAAACCAACATCGATGGAAGTTATTAATCAGATTCGTAACGATGAGGATTTGAAAGATGATATTTCACAATGTGCAAAGAAAATATTAGAAGTATTTGAAATTGATGCGGACAAGCAGTATGTTCCAATAGTAAAAATATTGAATTTGCTAGGGATAAAGACATATAAGCAGAAAATGAAGCCGGATGAATTATCAGCTTATCTTTCTGTTGATCCTAGATATTATGCCAAGTATGGAACAACAAAAATTGCTTGTGTGAACGAAAAAGATACAGATGGACATATGAGATTTGCTTTAGCCCATGAATTAGCACATTATATATTTGATTATAATGAGGCAAAAGATCCTACATTTTATTCTACATATATGAAAAATAGTCAAGACAAAGATTATAAAGAAGACCGTGCGAATGAATTTGCTGCTAATTTACTAATGCCAGCAGATATATTCATAAAAAAAAGAATGTGTTTTGAAAAAGAAGAGGAGAACAGTAAGCCTGATGTCATTGCACGCTTGGCTGATTATTTTGGTGTATCAACAGAATCTATTTTAAAAAGATATATTGAAGTAGAGAATATAGTTGAAGTACAAATTGAAGGATAGAAAAGTATGGACAGTATAGAGAATCAAACATCTGATCAAGTACTTAACGATAAAGTAGCTGAAGAGCATAAAAAAGAAATAGAAGAAAAGGTAGTTAAAGAGAATCTTCCTCCAGAGAATGTACGAAGTTTAAGTTCAGATAAAGATTTGCGGGCACATGATAAAAAAAGTTTGGCTGATCATAATGAACAATATACACGACTTTTGGAAGCATATGTTGATAATACTAAAAGCTCAATGAAATTTAAGGAGTATAAAAAGTATGATATTTTTGATTTATCTATGATATTGTTCATTGGTGTTCCGATTGCAATGGTAGTTATTGTATTTACTTGCTTACTGATTACGGCATTAAATCCAGAAATTGGAGCTTTGGATGTCTTGCCAGAGATTTTAGCGGCATTTGGTTCTGTAATTGCTACATATTTTACAATCATAAAATTGATAACAGGATATCTGTTTAATAAAAAAGAAGAAAAGATGATGGAAAATATTATTACTAAAATTCAAGAATATGATTCGACATTAAGAGGAAATTAAGCTTTTAACAAAATTATTCTAAGTGACGATTTATTTTTGCAAGTGTAACTTAATAAGGAAGCCGTTGGTTAATATATACTTATTTGTCGGTGAATTATTACTACATAAAAAATAGCACCTTACTACGAGAAAATAGTCTTTAATTGACACATTGTTTATAAAAGTATATAATGAACTTAGCAAGACAGCTGGAGAGTAGCTGCTACCTACTCGTTCCGGCGAATTTATAAGCTAGATAGAAATAGCCGTCTATTCTTTCCAGGAACCAGACGGCTATTTCTTATTTTTCAAATTCAGAATGGAAACAATAAGTAACGCAATAGTAAGTAATACCATAAATTCTTCATATGTACTCATAAGCTTTCCTCCTTCCGCAAGACTCGGAATGAGTAGAGCCGCCCTACCAGCTGCCTGGTTAAGTTCATTATATAATTGTCAAATTTGCTCTGGTGCAATAAATTTACTCCAGGTGTGTTATAATATCTTGTAAATTGTACTAAAAAGTATAGCATATTGAGTTATTTAAGTAAAATAAAAGAATTTTAGAATCCATAACAAAGATTAAAAAAGTAATATTGTATCTATGATATGGTAGAAATTTCCATAATATATTGAATAGTTTATGTTTTATAATTATTAAAAACATTAACGAAAGATAAAAAGATGGAAGTATTAATATGGCAAGCCAGAGAAAAGCAAGGGATAAGTCTGGAACAGCTCAGTAAAATGACGGGGATCTCACGAAGCACACTGAACAATATTGAAAATGGAAAAACAGATCCCTCTTTTCCACAGCTGGAGAAGATTGCAAAATTTTTTAATTGCAAGATAGGAGATATAGTAAAGTCAGATTACCTTTAAAATTTGTATAGAAGCAAAGAAGGTGCCATTTTTGGCACCTTCTTTGAAATCAGATAATTTGTCAACTTTTTTTGTATGTTACTATTGCATAACAAACAAAAAAAGAATATTATATATTATAAATAATCATAGAAACACTTTTTTGGGGACGAGTTTAGAATTAGACAAGGAGGAGTAGTTATGAAAAGATGGAGAGTTGGAAAAGTATTATTATTAACAATGGTATCATTATTATTATTATCTGTTGCAGAAAAAAATGCAGCTGCTAAGACAGAAACAAAGGCGGTAACAATCCAGGAAGGAAAAATAAAAACGGTAAAATCCCTATGGCCTGGAAGTGTTAAGAAGTATCGTGCAAAGTGTTCCGATAAGCGCATCGCATCTGTACGAATGAAAAGGATAGGGATTCAGATTAAAGGAAAGAAAGCCGGGAAAGCGAAGATTACAGTAAAAGTGATTAATCGGAAAAAGCAGGTAAATACCTATAAATTTAAAGTGACTGTAAAGGTAAATAAGAAGAATAGTTCTAATGCAGCTTCAACTTCTACACCAAAACCAACAACTGAAGTGACAATGAAACCTGCAATGCCAGTGTTCCCAACTGGGACACCATCACCAAGACCAACATCAGTCGTTACACCAACACCAGAACCGACTGCAACACTAGAAGCAAAACCAAAGTATTCCTATGAGGTGGAAGTTTTGAATGATGAAATGACTCAATATGGCAATATTAGTTGGATGTATCCGACAGGGACTGTAATATACATTAAAACAGAAAATCCAGATTTAAGTACGATAGATATATGGGGTGGAACGGAAAAATATGAATACCACGAAGAAGGATATTATACAGTTACAGATGGGTTTACTGTATATAGCACCAATTATGTGGACATAAATTACTTGGATGAAGATAGAGAAAAAGTAGCTGGTGGTTATGTGTTTATGTGCACATGGAACACTCCTGGTATAAAAAATCTTACGATAGCAGAGAAAGTGGGAGAGGAATGGGTGATAGGTGTAACAAAAAACATTCTTTTGAAAGACTATGATAAAGAAGTGAATGCATGGTATGAAAACGTATTAAATGAGGTCACAAACGCTGAAATGACAGATTATGAAAAGATGGATGCTTTAAAAAGTTATGTATTAAATCATTTTATGTATCTGTGCTATTATGAAGATACAGATGGAAATTGGCTTGGAGCAAACAGTGCTGTTAATGAAGGGGTTTTTTGGGAGAACAGACATATAGATTGCATAGGAGCGACAATTATTATGTGTCATTTTGCAGAAAAACTAGGACTGGAAGCGGAATGGACTTATGCAGGATACTTAAACCATCATTATGCAACTGTTTATATTGATGGGGATGGATATGAATTTGATGCATGTCCTATGCCTAATACTGGAAGGATAAAAGAATGGGAATATATTATTTAATTTAGAAATTATTTTGTGTCGAAACGTGTTGAGTTTTGTCTGACGATTTCCAGGATATTGGAAATCGTATGGAAACCTATTTATTTCCAGAAATTTCATGTTACACTGTTTATGATAAAAATAAAGAATAAACTATGAGGCATGGGGAGGTATATAGGATGAAAAAAGAAAGAAGAAAATTTATAAAAGAAAATTTGGATTACAAAAAAATAATAATTCAATCAATTCGGTCTTTAGATAATGAGCAGGACAAACGGTTCTTAATTCAAATAATAGTTATGATAAATACACATATAAGAAACGGTAACCATTAAGGTTACCGTTTCTTCATTCTATTTAAAGTTTCTATGGCAGTATTTTTAATAATCTGTTTGGATGACGGTTCAAGTTTTTCATAGACTACTATAAAATTTTTGATTAAATCAGCAATTACATCATCTGTATCATCTAATAATTCTTGTGTATATTGAGCTAATTCCATATCAAAAGAATGTTCTACAAAAACTTCTTCATCTGTTCCACCATTTAATAGCCAATCAGGATTCACTAAATATTTTTCTGAAATATAATCAAGAACTCGGGGAGTTACGGAAACAGCATTTGTCTCAATATTTCCCAAATTGGAGCGGCTTATTTTTATACTGTTAGAAAACTCTTGTTGTGTAAGATGTAATATATCTTTTCTTAAATAACGAATACGTTCACCTATTGTCATAATTACCTCCTCTTCGGAAAGAGTATCATACAAAAAAATGCTTGTCAAGGACGAGAAAATATTTTGGAATGCTTGACAAGGACTTATAAAGAATATAAAATGTCCGTAAAGGACAAGAAAGGAAGTTTGCTAATGGTTAAAGAATATAAAAAAGAGATAGAAGAAATTGTTGTGATATTAAAACAGCTTGATGTAATTGAATTAGCATCTATTCTGGATAAAGCTGTATTTGCCTATGAACTTCAAATAGCACAGACGAAATATGAGCAAGAAAATAATCAAGGTGAAAATAAAGAAAGTGAGAGGACAGTAACATCAAAGAATAGGGACAATCTGTGCAGGAATAAGATATGAAAAAAGGAGGTGTCCAACATGAGTACATATCTAGGTTCAAGAATATATAACGGTACAACGGTGCATCGTTATGTAGCAAATACTACAGAGGAAGAGGATCAGGATTGTATCAGGATGGCACTGGAAATTTGTGTCCGCTTCAAAATGAAAAAACAAGAGCAGGAAAAGGATAAAAAGCCAGATTCAGATAAGTAACAAAAGGAATGAATTTTGTTCGGATTTTGTTACAAATGAAAACAAGAGATAGTTTCCCACAAAGGGTATCTATATAAAACATAATACAAGGAGGTGATCTAAATGTCATGAGAAAAGCTTTCTCATGGAAAGAGCTATTTATGGAGGAAGCTTATAAATGGAAAGTCCGAATAGAAAATATGCAAAAGATTCAGATTGGTGTCCATTCAATTAAATTTGACGAAGAAAAGAGGATGGATGCTACAGATATTAAAGATTGTGTTGAATATAGTACTGCTATCATTCAAACAGTTTGCAAATAATTTTAGGTGCTATTTATGGTACTTAATGAAAGAAAGGACTTTAACATGGTTATTAGACGAAAGTGGAAGAAATTTTTATCCTTTTGTCTTGTCTTAGCAATGGTATTTTCGTTGATCCCACAGACAGCACAGAAAGTAAATGCTGCTGAGGCATCGGCAGACATTTCTAATTTGGGACAACTGGGAACATTGACAATAGGAAATAAAACGAAAAATGGAAATTGGTACAAGTTATCAGTAAATGGAGCAAATGCATTTTGCATGAATTTGGGACATACCTGTCATTCGGGGGATGTATACCAGTCTGCAGATACTGTCTATAAGAATACGGATGGTGGAAAAAAGCGATTAAAAGCCTACATCGGGTATTGGTTTGATATCACCATGAAACAGAAAAAGCAGGCATATGTCCTGGCACAGGCATTGTTTTGGAGTGTACAGGAGGATGTGACAGAGGAAAGCCGATTGAAGGAGATTATACGAACGATTAAAGACAATACTGGTTATTTCTCCAATAAAACAACAGATGATTTATACAATGATATTTTTGCAGTTGGCGGAAACTTTGAAGTAAAGGTCACGGAATGGACATATGCTGGTTCTGGTTCACACCGTCAGAAATTATTGGAAGTTAAAGCAACATCAACATCGGTTCCTCAATATAAGCTGTTAAACAGTAAAGTGAAATATCGTCAAAGAATCAATATTATAAAAAAAGATGAAGACGGAAACCCGCTTTCAGATGTAGCGTTTACATTAACTGCAGAAAATCTGGATGAAATGGTTTCTTTTCAATATTTTGGCAAAAACGCGGTTGAGGATGGGGCTGTGCAGGATGATCAGGATCAGTTTGAGGTGACTGCGGTAACAGCTGCAGATGGGACGATTCATTATCGGTTTACCTACCAATTGTTATCTGAGGATTATGGATATGTTCCAGATGCAGAATTAAATCAAATGAATGATGCCACAAAGCAGGCAGTTCGGGATGAGCTGGAAGCAGATGGATATCGTTATGCAAAAGATTTGACAAAATCGGGAGCGAATGCACTGGCAGAGAAAGATTTGGAACTGCAGTTTTTAAAAATTAGCAACAGTTATCTCATTAGGGAAACAGATACGGGAAATGACAAAATTGTTGCAGACCCAGAGTATGCTGCAGGAAAGAGGATCACAGTGACTGCTAAGAACAGCTGGAAGCAAAATAAGGATGGTACTTGGGCAGAGGTTGCAGATGGGACTCTATCGGAATATCCGTTATCTTACAGTTTAAACATACAGAATAATTATAAGAAAATTTCTCTTATTGTGAAGAAAAAGGATGGCTACAGTGAAGACGGAAAAGCACATGGAAATGCTTCTCTGGATGGGGCAAAATTTCAGCTATATGAAGATGGTGCATGTACAGTACCAGCATCGGTAGTGGATAAGAATGGAGAAAAAGTAACTGCAGGGGTCTATACCATAAAAGGTGAAAAACTTACAACGGATTTTTTGCGGAGTGGTAAGACTTATTATCTGAAGGAAATTCAAAGTCCGATCGGATATATATCAGATCAGCAGGTGATTCCGGTTACGGCAGATACCAATCCGGAGGCGGTAGAATATACCTGGGAAGGGCAGTCGGTGACAGTGTATAATCAGCCGATTACAGGACAATTTACCATATGTAAAGTGAAATCAAATGGAACAACAGGAGAAGGTGATTGGGAAACAGGTTCCCAATTTCAGGTTTATCTGAAAGAAAAAGGGAGTTATGAAGATTGCGATGAATACGAAAGAGATACGATTACGATAGGGATAGATGGAAAAGCTACGACCAAGAGGCTATATTATGGGGAATATGTAATTCATCAGATCAGCACAGGGGGAGCTGATACAGAAATGATTGCGGATACTGTAAAGGTTATTGATGGCAGGCAGGAGGAACCCGTACAAGTCTATATTGACTATCCCTTCCAATCATATCTGCGTATCATTAAAAAGAGTGGCAGTACCGAAAAGACTGTTTTAAAAGAAGGTACTGCATACCAGATATACCAGGTTGACGAGCAGACTGGGAAAGAATCTTTGATAACACAGAGTCACAGCAACGGAAACCAGATCATTCAGACTGATACTTTCCAAACAGATGAAAGTGGACAAGTTATGACATGGAAGCCCTTGCCTTCCGGATTGTATCGCATCTATGAGATATCTGCTGCGAATGGATTCCATATCACAAAGAAATATATTGAAGTAGAGATTAACAGTAAAGCAGACAACTATACACAGGAAAGCGATGCAGAGGGCAACACCTATACAACGGTTAGTCTGGATTATACCAACGAAGAAACTTATGGAAAATTATCTGTAAAGAAAACTGGTGAGCAGCTTGCGGATTTTGTCTGGAGGGAAAAAGACGAAAAAGACCTTTCGGATCTGCCGGAGATTTTGGACAGCCTTTCAAAGGACAGAAGTCGATTTGTTTATGAAAAGACTAGGCTGAAAGGGGTTGTTTTTGAGGTATACGCTGCGGAAGATATTTTTACCCAGGATAATCAGGGAACTACATGGTATCAGAAGGGAGATCTTGCCTGCACCATTACCACAGGAAAGGGTGCACAATTTACTTCACAGTGTGGAGGGATTAGTGATTATAGCATGTCTTCAGATGGAACAGTCACTGTAAACCTCCCGTTGGGAAAATATCAGGTAAAGGAGAAGGATACTGTTTATGGCTATGTTCTTCCAGAAAAGACCTGGGATGTGGAATTTGCCTGGGAAAATAAAGAGGATGAGTTTGTACTGGATTCTTCTGGAATAACAGATCAAAATGGTGTACTTTCTGTTTTCAATGAACGTGCAAAAGCAGAGGTTTCTATTTTAAAACAGGATAGTAGGACATCAAAACCTGTAAGTGGTGCTGTGTTTGGTCTGTATACCAAAGATGCTATTTATAATGCTGCAGGAAAGAGGATTGTAGAGGCAGATTCTCTTCTGGATATTGTTGCTACCAATGCATTGGGAAAGGCTGTGTCTTCTTTGGATCTGCCAATGATGTCAGAGGATTATAAAAGAGGAGAAGAGAACGAAGGTTTAAATTCTGGTGATTACTATTTTAAGGAGCTGGAAGTTCCAAAGAGCTACTATCTTAGTGCCACACCGGCAGCAATCCATTTAGAATATAAAGATCAGGATACAAAGACTGTGATGGCAGGTGTCTCGAAAAAAAATATACAGACAAACATTGAAATTGACAAGCTGTCATTGGCTGGGAAAAGGGAACTGCCCGGATGTCAGCTGCAGATTACAGATAACCAGGGAAATGTCATTGTTTCCTGGATTTCGGGGGACAGAGATTCGGTAAAACTGATAGAAAGAGCAGAGAACAGAGAATATCAGAATCTATATGCCCAAGTTAATGAAGTTGGGAATCTGGTGGTAGGTGGTCTTTTCGGGGGAGAGGAATATACCCTGACGGAGACACGTCCGGCTGAAGGTTATGTGACAGCAGACGATATTTCTTTCCGGATTGCAGACGATATTGAGGAAAAGGATTTTATATATAAGAAAGAAGGGGAGGACTATCAGAGGATGGAAGACAATATCGTCCGTATGTATGATGATACAACTAAAATCCATATTTCCAAAACAGACTTGACTGGGGAGAAGGAGATTGAAGGTTGCCAGCTGGAAGTGACGAAAAAATCGGATCAAACAATAGTGGATTCTTGGACAAGTACCGGCCAATCGCATGACATTATCGGTGTTTTGGTTGTTGGTGAGACGTATATTTTAACAGAGAGGCGTCCGGCAGATGGTTATGTGACGGCAGAAAGCATTGAATTTACCATAACAGATACCGGAGAAGTTCAGCTGGTACGTATGAAAGATGGTGTGACAAAGATAGCCTTTAGCAAGGTGGACAAGCAGACTGGCAAAGGGCTGGCTGGTGCAAAGATAGAGGTATTGGATAGTAATGGAAAAAAGGTGGCAGCGTTTACTTCCAAAGCAAAGAAAGCAACTTTGTTGAAAGGTATTTTCAAAGTGGGGGAAACCTACACTTTTGTAGAAAAAAAAGCTCCAGAAAATTATGAAAAAGCAGAGGATATCCAATTTAAGGTAAAAGATACCAGTAAAACGCAAAAAGTGAAGATGCAGGATCAGTACAAGCCAAAAAAGCCGGGAAAGATTATAACGGATGTTCCGGAAGGCTTTCCGGGAGGAAGTGGATTGTCTCCGAAAACAGGATATCCGCTTTTGATTAGGGTGTTAGCAGGTCTCATGCTGTTATCTGCTGCACTGTTATTGGAAATGTATCGAAGAAAAAAGCATTTGCCAGGAAAAGAAAAACGTTTGAGAGCAGGATTTTTTCTTTTTACTGTCTTGTTGGCGGTTTCTCAGGTTGTTCCCTGTGTTGTGGCTGCATCAGGGACAAAGATCATGACTCAGAGCATTGAATATGTAACAAAGGATGCGAAAGAAAAAGCGGAGGATCAGTTCCAGACAGAGCTAAAAGAGGGAAAAAAGAAATACGTTCTGGAAAATATCAGTTATGAGATTGTCTCTTCCGAGCCGGTGATGAAAGAAGTACCAGTAACGAAGACACTGAAAAGTGAGGTGGTCAGGAAGGGATTTGCTTATACTCCAAGGGAAAAGCTCACAGTAAATGGGATTACGTATCAGCTGAAAGAAACAAAGAAACAAGACGTGATACTGAAAAAAGGGTACAGCCAGATTGTTACCGGATGGCAGGAGTATGGGACTCTGGCAAATGCGAGGGATGCTCCATCCTATAAAGAAGTGGCTGCAACGGACAAAAAAACAGGAAAACGTATTTCACTTTTTTGTAAAAAAAAGAAGATTACTAGGCGAAAAGCAAAGAAATGGCAGAATGTATCTGTTAATATCCGTTTTATTTCCTATGATGCAGACGTTTTTCAATGGAAAGGGTTCAATGTACAAAAGAATGAAAAGCATCCGTTAAAAGGATATGAACAGGAGCTGCTAGAAAGTGTGGCAGGGGATGCTACTGGTTACCGGCTAAAAAAGATTGCCTGGAATGGAAAAACATATCGTAATCAAAAGGGAATCCTTTGCCGGGATGCTAGTGCCGTTATACAAAAAAAAGCAGAGCGGTATCGTGTTACCTATCAGGGTACCAGAAAGGTAAAAGCAAAAAAAGGGACAAAATATATTTCATTATATGAGGGGAAGAAAAAAATTGCCACAGGAGAAAATACCTATACCATATGTGCCAAAGCTCTGTACCAACAGAAGGAAGAAAAAGTGCCTGCACTTGGTATCACGATTGGTATTCTGTTTGCCATTGTGTTGGTGATTGGTGTTGTTTTTATCCTGCGTCAGTCAAAGTCAAAAAAGCAAGTATGAAAGGATTATAGAAATAGGGGGAAATAAAATGCTAACAAAGAGACAGAAAAAAATTGTTCAACGGACTTTGGGCGGAATATTATCTGCTGCACTGATATTGACCAGTGCAGGATTTAGCAGTCTGATGAAGAGTGGTACAGCAAAAGCAAAAGATGCTCCGGCTGTATTATTGAAGGACTGGACAGGTAGCCGGACCAATCAGTTATATTCGGATGCTGTGGGTGCTACGCTAAAAAGTGATGGTTTGAAAAACAATATGGCTATTGCAAACGGATTTCTTTTGAATATTAACGATTCCGATCTGTATGGTGCGGCAACACAATATCAAAAAACAAGTGGATCATGGGAGGGGACCGGATATCATGTGTTTCATAACAATGCCATGGATGCAGAGGTAGGCTATTCGGCCATTCCGTCTAGTTTGTATGTACCAGAAAATATCATATGTTATGGAGGCTTGGGAAATGAAGCAGGAGCCAGTACATTTCAGATGATACTCAATCAAGGATATCTTTGTGAACAGGCAAAAACAAAAAAAACATCGGCCGCATATTCTATTATCTATGAATACCGGGAAACAGCTTCCGCTACATGGAAGAGAAAAGTATATACTACGGGAAAAATTCCGGAAACAAAGATTTACACAGAGGACTATGATTCCCCATTAGGGATTATCCAGGGATGTTGGGAGAAAGGTACGGGATCTATCAACAAAGAGTCGATTGTTCGGTTAAAAACGGGTGATAGCCCATGTGATTTTTCTTGCAATAATAAAGAGGCTTCCAGTATAAGGGTTCGTATTATGGATGCTAAGATTATCCGTTTGGATGCCAACGGGGGGAAAACAGGGAATTATGTCTTGAACGGTTTTTACAATAGTTATGATACCGATACCGTCTGGGTAGATGGGATTGCATCTAAAGAACCAACTAGAGATGGATATACCTTTGGTGGTTGGTATACTGCAAAGACAGGAGGGGTCAAAGTAGAAGATTCCACGACATCCATTCCTGGCAGTTGTACAACTTTATATGCTCGTTGGATACCGATTTCTTATACCATATCGTATGACTTGGATGGTGGCATTATGGATCAAAATAATCCAGATAGTTATACCACTGAAACGGAAGATTTCACTCTTCATCAACCAGTAAAAACAGGTTATCTGTTCACTGGATGGACTGGGTCCAACGGGGAAACTCCGGAAGAGATTATAACCATCCAGAAAGGAACGACTGGAAATCAAACCTATAAGGCACACTGGACACCTGTCCGGTATCAGATTTCATTTGATGCCAATGGAGGCAGCGGAATGATGCCGGAACAGGAGATGTTCTATGAAGAGACAAAAAGTCTAAACGCAAATGGATATACCTATGCAGATCATATTTTCATTGGATGGAATACAAGGGCTGATGGAACGGGGACACCGTATGCCGAAGGGCAGAGTGTTTGTAATCTGAGCAATGAAAATAATGCTGTAATTATTTTGTATGCGCAGTGGCAAAATAATTCGGGAAGTGGGAGCAATCCATTAGAGCCAACATCACCTCCACCGAAAGGGGAAGAAATTGGAGGGGATGATTCAACAGATAAAGGAAATCAGGTATCTTCAAGTCCAAAGCCTACTGCTTATGTAGACCTGGGGAATGGAAAAGAAAATAAAAATACATCTGGACCTGGTGCCTCCATTGATGCAGGAAATGAGGTACAGATGGATGAGCAGTTTAAGCAGGGAAAGATAACTTATCGGCTCACAGGTAATAAAACTGTGGAAGTTGTGAAGGCTGGAAAAAATATTACTAAGATTACATTAAACACAGCAACTTATAATGGAAAAAAATATCAGGTGGCCACTGTGGGAAAGGCGGCATTTAAAAACTGTAAAAAGCTGAAAACAGTTACTCTCGGAAAAAATGTGAAGAAGATCAAGGCAAACGCTTTTTATGGATGTAGCAAACTTACCAGATTTAAAATTTCATCTGAAGATATTAAATTTGGCGCACATGCATTGAAAAAAGTAAAACCTTCCTGTAAGTATCAGGTTCCTAGTGGTAAGAGAAAGAAACTGGAAAAGAATATAAAAAAAGCAGGAAAGTAACTAAGTAATCATACAGAATAATAAAAAGTATTAGATGCGGGGCAATGTGTCTCTGCAGGAAAGGAGAACCTTATGGATCAATTCGCAGATAATCTTAATACCCTTCTTACAGATTGTCAGCCGTATACTTGGATTTTCGCAACAATTTATCTTTTTATAATTGGAGCAATCCTTATGATACCCAACGAAAAATGCCATTCAATGGCACTAAAAGCACTGCCTTTTCTTTTAACTGGTCTAGTGATTGCCCTTGGTGCCGTTTATATAGGAGAATGGGTTACTTCCAGAATTGTATTTACAAGTGGTGGCTGATGTAGATATAGGAATGGAGCAAGTGGTAGTACAGAGGAAAATCCCCTGTACTACCGAATCAAAAGGGAGAAACAATATGACAAAAATTAAAAGTCAACAGGAAATGAGAATTGAGAGAGCATTGGGAAGCTGGAAGGCAATCCGAAGTGTTCTGATTGTAGAGGATATATTTTTGTGGTTTGGATTGAATTATATTCTTAATTTTTTTCCTTCCCTTCCTAGGCTCTTTCAGGATTTGGACCATCCGTTGAAGTATCTGGGGATTAAAAATATCTTTCCTTCCAGGAATGGTATTTTACAGTTCCCACAGCTTTATATCATCCTGATGGTGCTATTCATACTATTTTTGGCATGGATAGATATATATCAGGCGTTCCGGATGCGGACTGCCTTTAGTTCGGAGGGAGTCAACCGAGGACAGAAGGGTGTGGAGAGGTGGACAACAAATGATGAAATTAAGGAACAGTATCAGGAGATTCCAGACAGGGATAAACCGTTTCCGGGATATGGTGGAACGATTATATCCAGAATAGGGGAGAATCTGTACATAGATACTACTCCAACAAATAATTTGATCATTGGTATTACTCGTTCTGGTAAAGGAGAAATGTTTGTACTGCCTAGTATTGATGTGTATTCCAGAGCAAACGAAAAAACATCCCTGGTTGTTACTGATCCAAAGTTGGAACTGTATAAGAGTTCCAAAAGAACGCTTGAGGAACGTGGATACGACGTATATCTTTTAAATCTGGATAATCCGCTTTTTTCGATGGGATTTGGTCCATTAGAAGAGATTATTGAACTTTACCAAGAAAAGGATTATTCCAATGCAGAGCTTTTAGCCCAAGCATTTAGTTATTCTATCTTTAATCCGGATAAACCTACAAACTCAGATTCTTTTTGGCAAGATACTTCATCCAGTCTTTTAACAGCATTGATACTTGCCCATATAGAGGATTGTTTCCAGCAAGATGAGATAGAGAATAAACAACGTCTCCATATTTATCAGAAAAAACGAGATTATTTTGATTCGTTACCAGAGGATGAAAAAATTATTGCTAGAGAAAAATATCAAAGAAAAAAAGAATGTGCAGAATCTGAAGATATTGTAATGGATTCCGAAATAAAAAGTCTTCCGGAAGAAGTGATATTTACAGAGGTGTATCCTAATCGAAAAAAAATAAATATGTATTCTATTCTGAATACATTTACGGAGTTGATCAGGTTTAGGATTAATGAGGATGAAGAAGAGGGAGAGAGTGAGGTATCTGCGCTGGATAAGTATTTTGATGACCGCCCGCCATTAAATCGTGCAAAATTAAAATACGCCGGTATTGAGGTTGCAGGATATCGGACGAAAGGGTCCATTTTTGCGACTATGTTGGCGAAGTTGACAATTTTTACATATGAAAATATTGCTAAAATGACAGCAGAGAGTAGCTTAAAAATGGAAGATATTGGATTTGGCGAAAAACCGGTTGCGGTATTTTTAGGGATTCCGGATTATGACAAATCAACGCATTTTCTGGCAACCGTATTTATTCGGCAAATGTATTTTGTTCTGGCAAAAAAGGCAACAAGATCAATGAGTGGAAAATGTAAAAACCGAGTTAAGGTCATTGCAGACGAATTTGGAAACATACCACCGATTGAAGGGATGGAGAGTATCATAACAGTGTGTCTGGGGAGAAATATTTCGTTTGATTTATTTATTCAGGATAACTCTCAATTGGAAAAATTATATGGTGATAATGCTCAGACGATTGCTTCCAATTGCGGTAACCATATCTATATTTTGACCAATGACGAGGATACGGCAAAAAAATATTCTGAAGAGCTTGGAAATGAAACAGTGATTGACGTTCAGCGTTCAGGAGAACGTCTTTCGACCAAAAAGCATTTTATGGAAAACTCCATGGAAAAGCCTTTGTTAAATTCGAATGAATTGATGCAGCTATATCCGGGCGAATGTGTTATAAAACGGGTTCTAAAACGCACTGACCTAAGAGGAAATAGAATCCAGGCAACACCAATTTTTAACAGTGAGGAATCTGGAAAACGGTTTTTGTTTCGCTACGAATATTTAACCAATACTTTTCCAAATCCGGATATGATTGATTTGCACGAAATCAATACGGAAGACCGTACGGGAATTAATTTAGAGGAAAGGGTATGGGATTATCGCCAAACCTTCTCACAATTTTCCATGAAAACAAAAAAAATATCTAGAAAAATCAAGACGATAGGAGAGTTATCAAATAAAAGACAGATTTTGGTCGCAATCGAACAGTCTGCAGGGATTAAAGATATTTCGGATGACATGACGATCATCCAGTTAGCAGATTTAATTAGTCAAACAGATTTAAGATATGATGAGAAGGAGGCTTTATTAAGCCTTTTGACGATTGGAAGTAGTGGGGAATTGACCAAATAAAGGAAGGTGTATTGCATGGGAAAAAAGACAAGAAAACAATTGCTTTTATTTACTTTGATTTTTATTCCTTTTGTTTGGTTTTTATGTGCAGGAAAGGCCAGTGCTCTGTCTGATGATAAGGTGATGGACATTTTATTACAAAATAAAGAGCTGTTTGAAAATAATGATATGGCTGTCAGTTTTTTAAGGAGAGCTAAATGGGGACTGGTCCTTTTGTTGGGAGAACTTGGCTCTGCTTGCACCAAATTGTATGATACTTGTTTTGGTTTTGTGGATTTTACCTCTTATAAAAAAATAGAAAATTTCATTGAAGATTTGAAACCGATGTTTGTTTCTCTGGTTTGTTTATCCCTGTTTTTTCTGGGACTGATTCTGATATTCTGGCATGAAAAAAAACCAAAATTTGTTATGAACCTTTGTATTGCAATTTTGGTCATTTCTTCTTCGAGTTACCTGATTCATGCTCTCAACGGTTTTATTGGGACTGAAGTAAGGAAAGATATTCTGGGTGGAAGCAATTCGAATGTTACGGTATATGAGACCATTGGGACAAACATTCATGACTTATTATATCTGGATGCAAAAGTGGGACTTTCCCATCTGAATGAAAAGACAGAGGGGGTAAAAAATGCAAAACTGACTTATGATTCTTTTACTCAGTTGGATGCTTACAATCTCATAATTAATGAGGTTGTTGAGCCTGATGATGTAAAAAAAGATTCCAGGGACATTATAAAACAGCAGGTAAAATCAAATTGGATAGGGACAGATGGTTTAGATCCAGATTATGTATTGAAAGAAAACTATGATGGGGTTGCCTGGACCAGCCTGTTAAATAACTATTATTATCGCTATAAAGTAGACTATTCTACCATTTATTTGGAATTACTTTCACTTGTTATCATATACGTTTTTTTATCATATAAAGTAATTTCCACATTGTTTGATATTGTAGTCCATCGGATTCTCGCGTACTTGTATTCTGCCAATCTTTCAGGAAATCAGAAAATATTAAAAATATTGGATGGTATTAAGGATAGTTACATTATCCTTTTGATAACAACCATTTTACTTAAATTATATCTATTGGCCTGTAAATTTACTTCTGATTGGGATGTATCTGGACTGATCAAAGGATTTATTATTCTTTTCTTTGCCTTTGCAGTAACAAATGGGCCAAACATTATCCAGAAGCTGACAGGACTGGATGGTGGTGTTAGTGATGGAATGGGCAAGATAATGACCATGTTATATGGGACACAAATGACAGCTGGTTTATTTGGAGCAGTGGGCAGAATGGGACATGGCAGTATGGAAATTGGGAACGGATTTTTTGGAAAAATAGCAGGTAGATTACTTCCGTTTTCTACTAGAAATATGGATCAAAATGTTCCACCATCACCACCGCCGAAAGGAAGACAGGATAAATCAGATGATAGGGATTCGGATCAAGAGGATATTTCAAGAGACCAGAGAGATACAGGAGAGAAGGAAGGTAAATTTGATAAAAACTACTTTTCTTCAGATAGTCAGGATACTAAGGAAGGCCAATTCGATAAAGACTATTTCACTCCGGATAGTCAGGATAGTTCGCCAAGAGAAAAAAATGCGGAGAATACCCTCCAGGAGGAAGCAGATTCGATTAAGGGGCAAGATAAAAAGCCAGGAAAGGGAAGGGAAAGCAGTACGATGCATCACGCAGATGCAGAAAATAATTTTGGATTTTCCCCAGACCCAGATATTGGTGGAGAGATTTCTGATAAGGAAGATGCTTTAAATGGAATAGATCCAAGTGGAAGGGAAGGTTATAGTGATTCTCTTAAGACTATGGAAAAAGACTTAAGTGCAAGAAGAAGAGATTCTTACGGAGATTCCTCTTTCTCTTTGGGGCAGGATAATAGCCCGTTAGCTTCTAACGGCAAGCTGGTGAGAAAACCAATGAATATGAGAGAATTAGAACAATATCTGCAGCAAAATCCATATAGGGTGCCCAAAAATGCGTCAGATGGTGTAGAAAAAACGGTGACAGGCAATACACAACAATCATACAGTCAGAAAAGGGGAACCGAAACTTTTGGAGATAACAACAAAACGGAAATACAGTCGGAATGGAGCAAAGAAGCGGCCAGGGATGAGAATAAATTGAAGGAAGAGCTGGTAAAGAAGGATTCATTAGAAGAAAGTAGGTGACATTATTTGAATTATGTTGTAGCGCAGGAAATCAAATCAGAGACCAAGGTAACAAAACATATTTATTTGTTTGATATGTTCTTTATTTTAATTTACTATTCTGTATCTTTTGCACTGGGAGTTGCAGTGCATGAAAAATGGAAGATACCTTTTTATCTTTTTTCCATGATATGTGCAGTTTTCCTGACGGCTAAAAGCTGGACTAACCGGAAGCGCAGAAATATAGAAAGTATCATCTTATTTTTGCAAAGAGACAAAGAAGTATACTTTCCGGTGGCCAATCATTCCAAAGAAGTTAGCAAAAAACAGGAAGAGCGTCAACAAAAAGCAGGGAGGGCATTTCCATGATAAAACAGGATATTACAAAACTGATTGGTATTACGGGATATGATACGGAAAACAATTGCTATCTGACCAAATATGGGTATCTGGATATTATACAGATTATTACAAAAGATCTGGTTAATTCCTCAGAAGATGAAGTGGAGTATGACTGTTTGAAATTTGCTAAATTATATAAGCTGTATGGGGATGATATAAAGATTATTGCTATGAATTTTCCCTGTAACACGGAAAAACAGCAGGATTACATACAATACAAACTGCAAAAAACATCTAATGAGATATATAAAAGATATCTGCAGAGAAAATTGGATGAACTAGTTTGGCTGGGAAAGCACGACACCAGCAGAGAATACTATTTTATGCTATTTGCAGAAAAACTGGATGACCTGGAGAAAAACCTTCTTACCATGACAAGTACTTTAGGAAAAGGTAAGACAGGGCTTCTAAACATGTTACCAGAGGAAAAAAAACACCAGATACTTCAACGGATGGCAAACAAATGCTTGTTGATAAATTAAGGGGGGATGAGATGAAAAAAGCGGGAAACAAGAAGTCAAAGACTAATTTTTGTCTTTTGGAAAAGATTCAGCCACAGGGAGGTATTACCTTTTCTCATCCAAAATATATATCTTCTGGTGGAGGATATGAAACTTGCATTCATGTTTACGAATTTCCGAAATCACTGGATGATTATTGGATGGCAAGGGTATGCAATATCAATAATACTGTAGTAACGGTAGATTTAAATACAGATAATATCAATGAAGTAAAAAAAAATATTAATAAATCTATGAAAGAACAAAAATACCGCTACCAGGGAGCGACTGATTTTGAGGAGCAGTATGATGCACAGAAACGTTTTCAGGAGATGGAACGGTTATATCATGAAATTTCTTCTATGGGAGAAGTAATCAAATTGATGCATGTAAGGATATTTGTTGCAGACCGTTCTCTGAAGAACCTGGAGGATAAGGTGAAAAACATTATGGCAAAAATAGAGAGTCATGGATTTTTACCAACTATATTTCTAAATGAAAGCAAAACAGAATGGAAGAGTATGTATCTACCGTATCAGCAACAGCAGAAAGAAGATTTGTTTTTCACTTATGGACAACCTCTGACATCGGATTCAGTAGCTGCTGGGAATCCTTTTCATTTTTCTTCTTTGGAGGATGAAAAGGGGGACTTCCTTGGAAAAACACCATGCGGTGGTAATGTCATTTTTAATCTGTTTACAAAAACGCGGAGCAGGCTTTACTATAATTTTCTTTGTGTGGGGACCATGGGAAGTGGAAAGTCTACGTTGTTAAAAAAACAGTTTGAATCCAATGCAATTCAGGGCAATTATGTTAGGACATTTGATATTTCGGGAGAATTTACTCTTCTTACAAAAATACTGGGAGGAAAGGTGATTCGACTGGATGGAACCAGTGGCATACTAAATCCGTTGGAAATATTGCGCGCCGGTGATAATGATGTAATCAGTTTCACCAGACATATATCAAAAGTGAGTACCATATACCGCTTTCTGGTAGGAGGACAGGCAGATACTGAGGAAGTTATTGCATTTGAGGAGTTGCTGAGGGAATTGTATCAGAGTTTTGGTTTTGAAATAAAAAACGGGAAAATGTCAAAACAGGCTACCGCACTTCCGGCAGATCAGTACCCTATCTTTTCTGATATGCTGGCTTTCTTAAAGCGGAAGATAGAGCAGATGCAGGAGGGCGCATATGGAGATGTGGAAATGGAGCTGGTAAAAAAGGAAATCCTTCGGACAGACAAAATCCGGCAGGTGGTAGAAAATCTGGTCAATACCTATGGAAATCTCTTTGATGGCTACACTACGATAGATAATATTTTAGATGAACAGATAGTAACATTTGATATTTCTACACTGAAGGAGTTAAAAGCAGAAATATTTGATGCACAAATATTTAATATGATATCTCTTTGCTGGGATAACTGTGTAACCAATGGAAAACTGATGCAGCAAAAATTGAATGAAGGAATGCATTTGTGGGATATTGTGAATTTTCTGATTTTGATTGATGAAAGCCATCGTTGGCTTAATGCTAAGAAAGCACAAGCTTTAGACCAGGTAACTATTTATATGCGAGAAGCCAGAAAGTACTTTGGAGGAATCGGGTTGGCATCTCAGTCTATCCGTGATTATGTTCCGGAAGGGTCTGGTTCTGTAGAAATTGATAAGATTAAGACTATTTTTGAGTTGACGCAGTATAAGTTTATCTTTCATCAAGATAGCAATGCAGTACCAATGTTAAACAATATCTTTGACGGAGTACTTACCAATTCTCAGATTGCCAGGATACCCAAATTGGAAGTAGGGGAAAATATTTTGTGCATTGCTTCTGACCAAAATTTGGAATTTAAGGTACATCTGACAAAGGAAGAGGAACAGATATTCCAGGGAGGAATGTAATGACCAAACGAAAGAAACGCATTGGGAAAATAATAGGAATCCTGGCTTCTCTGTCATTAGTTTCTGGCATAGTTATGGTGGCGGCGATTAGTTCAATGACTACGCAGATGGTTGCCGTGTTGATCGGAGGAGAAGAGGAGGAATACAGAGTAAGTGAAGGACCAACGTCTAATATAGTTGGAATACCAATCAGTGACACGGTGGAGTTTTACAGAGAAAAAGTATTAAAAGAAGCAAAAAAGTATGGGATGGAAAGTTACATTGATTTGTTTCTGGCGGTCATGATGCAGGAATCAGGGGGAAATGGAAGTGATGTGTTCCAATGTTCAGAATCCCTTGGCAAGCCTCCAAACTCTTTAACGATAGAGGAAAGTATTGCACAGGGGGTTAAATATCTGACTGCTATGCTTCAGAAGGCAAAAGTGAATTCGCCAGAAGATATGGACCATATCCGTTTAGCTTTGCAGGGCTATAATTTCGGGGGAAGTTACATTGATTATGCGGTGAAGAAAGATGGAGGATGGACACAGCTAAATACATTTGATTTTGCCAGGGAAAAAAGTGGAGGTGTCAGAAATACAGGAGGTCGGGTACAACAGTTAGGTCCTTGGCGGTACGGCGATCAATATTATACGCAGCATGTTCTTAGGTATTATTGTACAGCTAATCAGGGTTCCGCTGGTACAACAGCTGTCAATGTACCAGTAGAAAAAAGATTGGAATGGCTATTTCCAAATGGAATGCCAACTTCCCCGGAACAGATGCAGCAATATCTGGTACAGATTAGAGTCCCTATATTAAACACAAAAGGAAAATCTGACACGATGGGGCTTACGGTACATAAAAAACTTGCTTTTGTCATTCAGGAAGTTTTTAAGGAATTGAAACAGAATGGATTTAAAACAATACCGTCAGAAACTGCAGGATATCATTGGCGCATGATGGCAAGTAACAGTCAGAAGATTTCTCATCATTCCTATGGATGTGTCGTAGACCTGAATTGGACGCACAACGGGGCTTCTTATACCGGATGGGGATATGATCCCGGAAAAGATGAATACAGCGTCACAAAGAAGGAAGTGGATATCTGGAAAAAGTATGGATTTTATTGGGGCGGAGATTGGAGTAAAAGTTATTTTGACCCCATGCATTTTACTTATACTGATCACTAAAAAGAAGGGGGTATATATGAATAAGGATATAAAAATTAGTATTATCATGATTGTTATGATAATTGTCATGATTGGTGGTTTTGTGCATTGGCGAGTGAATAGTCAGAAAATACAGGAACAACAGACGGCAATTGCCCAGATTGTCCAGATTACACCAAAAACACATCAGCAGGAAAATGTTTCTCCTCAGGAGACAGTTTCTGTTACACACAAGAAGGAGACAGCTGCCTCTACACCAGAAAATATTAATGAGGAAGCATTTTTTTCCACAATGAAAATAAAAAAACTGAATAAAGAAGTTCTCAAATTGATGGGGGTAAACAAAAAAAGGTTGGCTGCAGAAATCAGGATATTTGCCAATGAATGCGGTTATGCCAATGAACAGGAGGCGGTTTATTATGGGGAAACATTTATTAATCATATAGAACATACAGTAAGTGCAGCGTTTTATTTTATGCAGGAGACAAGAACATATAAATTTAATGTTATTTATAACCGAAAGGAAGATACTTTTCAATTTGAAGCATGGTAAATGGTAAGTAAGGAGGAAAATGTAAATGAAAGAAAATCAGATGACAAAACAAACAAATCCAGTGCCTGTAGATTTAGAAATACAATCCAATAAGACCAAAAAAAAGCGGATGAATGCTTACGCAGAGGCATTAAGGGCGTTGGGGGAGAAAGCATGTAAGGAGGATAAAGAATGAAATACGAAGAATTTAAACAACAGGTACAAAAACAGATTTTACAATACCTTCCAGAATCATATGCGGATAGTGAAATCAAGATGCATACCGTTACCAAAAATAATGGAACGAAACTGGATGGTCTCTTGATAACAAATAAAGCAAGTAATATAGTCCCTAATATTTATCTGAACTCATATTTTGAGGAGTATGAGCAGGGCAGGGGGATGAATGATATCTTGGAATCCATGTCAGATGCTTATGTCACAAATGCTACAGTAACAGATTTTGATATTTCCAATATTTTTGATTATGAGAAAGTAAAGGACCGAATTGTCTGCCAGCTTGTCAATGGTGACAGGAATTCGGAATATTTGAAGGATAAGCCATATACCAGAGTGGAAGATTTGGCAGTGACTTACCGGGTTCTTTTGGGAATGAATGCAGAAGGAACATATTTTGCTCCAGTGACTAATGTGCTAATGGAGAGTTATGGAAAGGAATTAGCAGAATTGCATAAAATTGCAGTAGAAAATACAGAAAAACAATTTCCTTCCCAATTTACTACTCTGTCAGACATGTTAAAGGAAATGGTGTTACCAGATATTATGGAAAATGGAATCGGAGAAGAGGAAGCGATGCAGATGCTGGAAGAAGCGTTTCCGGCTGATGCCAATATGTATGTATTAACAAATAGTAATGGACTTAATGGTGCTGCTGCAATTGTCAATCCAGAAGTCCAAAACAGGATAGCGAAAGAGCTTGGAGAGGAATATTTTGTTCTTCCATCTTCTATTCATGAAGTTCTGATAGTTCGTAAATCAATAGGAATAGGAGAAGAGGAGCTAAAGGATATGGTGCAGGAAGTGAATTCCACACTGGTATTACCAGAAGAAAAGTTATCAGATCATGTTTATGAATATGATGCAGATACTGGAAAATTAAAATGTACTGATAGAAATTTTGAAGGAAGAAAGAAATTATACATATGTTGTGAAGAAGATAAAAAGGAAGTGTTCCAGGAAAAAATCAATAATGTATTAGGTGATTATGTAGATATTATGGATTCTTTGGAACAGGCTCAGGCCGTTTATGCTATTGGTCAGGTCACTGCAGAAATGGCAAAGGAAATTCAGGAAGGGCAAGAATTGGGACTGGAAATCATACATGTTAATGACAAACTGGTCAATGAACAATTGTATGAAAATGCAATCAAGGGGCAGATAAAAAAAGAACAGACCAAAGCCCAAAAAGGTCCAGAAAGGAACTGGGGAATGGAGCGGTAAATGAGAATATCATTTTTAAAAAAGGGAAAAGGAAATCTGCAGTTTTATATTATCATTTTTCTTTTTATTGCAGGGTATGTATTCTTTTTTACATCTAATTTCTGGATGCCAGCAGACAGTTCTGCAAACGCATATACAGTGTTAGGACAGGAAAAAGCATGGAATGGTCGGAAGGTAACACTTTTACGTTGGGACTATTCCGAAGCAGAGCAGATGATGGAAGTGGAACTAGATATTAAAAATAATACCTTTGACGGACAGAATACCTATCAGTTTACTTCAATGGAACGATTAGGAGAACGTCCTATTGTTAAAACAATCATTGAACAGGAAGACTGGGTGATTCTTCGTATCTGTAATGTGCCAAAACGCTGGAGTGAACTGCTATTGCGTATTTCGGTGAAGGAAGACTCAAATGCCGAACACTTAAGTTTATATACCAATATAAAAAAGGTTAATCGGGTCGATGCTCTGGTGATGAAAGACTGGAACGGATATCGACAGGGGAGATTTGAACAACAGATAACCGCATATCAAAAAAAAATAGAACAGAAGCAGGAGGAAATTGAGCAACAGCAAAAACAAAATCAAACGATTTTAGAAGAGATTGCCCGTCTGGAGAGTGAAAAAATATATCAGACGGAAGAAGAACAGGAAGAAACAGATCAGATTATGCGGAATGCACAGCTCAAAGCAGATGGAGCAGAGGATACGGCAGAACAGCTCAAGGAGGAGATTAAAGAGCTGGAGAAAAAAATCAGACTGACACGTCAACAGATTAAAGAGGTATTAGAAAATGACAATGACGAATGAAGAAAAAAAGGTATTTTATACAGTAATGAAAGAGCAGATACGTATCACGGATTACGCCAGAGAGCTGGGATTTACAGTTATCCGAAAAGGCAGATACTTTAGTCTGAAGGAACATGATAGTGTCATTATTGATACAGAAAAAAATTGTTTTTGGCGAAATTCCAGACCAGGAAGCGGCGCAGCCATTGGTCATGGTGGTTCTATCATTGATTTTGTAATGGAATTTGAGGGAATGGATAAAGGGAAAGCAATTAGGATGCTATCACAGAGAGTAGACAGAAAAGGGTTCCCTTTGGAGACAAAAAATATCCAGACGATTGGAAAGATAGCGAAAAGAGGCATTTTTCCAGAACAGTTGCAGTTACCCGAAAAAGCAAAAAACATGCGGAAGGTATTTGCGTATTTGATCAAGACACGCTGTATCTCTGCAGATATTGTACAGAAAATGGTAGACCGTCGCCAGCTTTATCAGGACATTTATGGAAATTGTGTTTTTGTATCTTTTGACAGCAACGGAAAGGCTGTTTTCGCCTGCCAGCGGGGAACTAATACGTTTACTCCCTTTTATAGAGATGTCCTTGGATGTGATTATAGTAAATGTTTTTTCATCAACAATAAGACAAACAAGCTATATATAACAGAATCAGTTATTGATGCGATGTCTGTTATGACAATAAATCAACCGGTTCATATGTATTGGAATTATCTTGTTCTTACTGGGGTAGGAAAGACAGAAGCAGTAGAAAGTTATCTGCAGGATGAAGTTTTAGAGGAGATATGGATTGGTACGGATAATGATGAGGCTGGAAGAAAAGCTGCAGAATTGTTGGAAAAACGGATAAGGAAAAGAAGGCAAGATATCCTTATTATCCAGGACCGCCCAAAAACGGAGAAAGACTGGAATGCCGTGTTGCAAAGGGGGAAAAGGGAATGATAGTTTTTGTAGGAAAAAGGGAACGTGGATTTTTCTGCGAAGAGATAGCGAGGAAAAGAGAAGTACAGTGTGTTTATATTCCTGAAAATCTCTATATCGAAGAACAGGCAAAAGAAATTCTGCGGTACAAGGAAAAGGCAAAAGCTATTATTTATGATTTAGAGCAATATGTCGACGAATCGGAGATTCTGGAAGATTGGATTTTAAAGATTCAGGAAGCTATCGGCATTCAGACTATAATTTTTGCAGCTGGCTATTTGCCACAAAGCAAAATAGTCAATGATTTGTACCATAAAGGAATACGTAATTTTATTTTTTCCGTTTTTCTGGGAGAGCAAAAAGAAGATTTGGAGCTTGCACTGGATGGATACTTTGAACATTTTGGTTATGAAAAAAGAGGTATTGTTTTTGAGGAAACAGAACCAAAAGAAGCTGCAGGGCAAGAAAACAATGAAATAAAAAAAAGCATTGGGCTGGCTGGTGCCGTTGCACGGATGGGGACTACTACTCAAGCTATTCAGTTTGTTAAACATTTGCAGTTTACAGGATATCAGGCAGCTTATGTACAGATGAACGGTCACCATTGGGTGGAAGAGTTGGCAGAGGCATATTCCGAAGCAGAACAGGATACAGATGAAGGGCGTGTTACTTATCAATTCGTTGATATGTATTATCGGTTGGACAAGTTACAGGATGTTCTGAAAAAACAATATGATTTTTTGGTATATGACTATGGAGTATACAGCGAACATGATTTTAACAAAATTTCTTTTTGTGAAAAAGATATACAGGTTTTCGTTGTGGGAAGTAAGCCGGGAGAATTTGAAAAAACATATGAAGTCATATCCAATAATTTTTACAACAGTGTTTATTATATTTTTAATTTTGTAGCAAAAGCAGAACAGAAAGATTTACTGGAGTTGATGGAAGAAAAAGCAGTGAATACCTTTTTTGCCCAGGAAGCCAGAGACCCGTTTGCATATGCAGGGCAGTCGGAAGTATTTGAAAAAATGTTGCCATTAGAAGCAAAGGCGATGAATGACAAAAAGAAAACGGGATTTTTTTGGAAATGGAAGGGAAGAAAGGAGGGATGATTTATGCAGGAGAAAATAGAAGAATATGATGAGATATTGAGCTATCTGGCGTCCTATACAAAGCAGGAAGCTGCTTCTATCCGTTTGGCATTAAAGGGAAGAAAAGAGGATATTGATTTATGGAAAGATGATATGGGATATCAGGTAGGAAAAGAAGTAATGAAGTATTTGGATAAAGGGATGGGAATTCAGGATGTTCTTATCAATAAAACACCGGAGATTGCTCAAACCTTTGGTTTTAATAATGAATATATAAAATATGTTGTTGCAAATGTTTTTGCAACAACATCGGAAGAGTATCAAGAATATAAAAATATGGTGGATATCTCGCAAAAAGATTCTTTGGAATCTGTTTCAAAGGGGATTGCAGCCAGATTGATTGATGCTTGTGAAGATATTTATGTAGAACAAGGTACAGAATTGCATAAGTTAAGTGACTTAAACTATCTTCACTCTGTGAATGAAAATACGAAGCTATTAGCCAATAACATTTCCTTTTTTCAAAAAAAAGGAATGATTCCAAGTATACAATGTATCTGGAGTGAACATCCAGATTTCGAAAACGGAAAGGTATATCTGATTTCAGAATTTAATGAACAGATGAAAGTTGCAGATAAGGAGTGGGTACAAAAACAAAAGAAATACTTGAAAGAATTTGGAAGTTTTGACGAAGTACGAAATTCAGGTAATCCAGATGCATTACGGTATATCAACTATACAAAAGTAAAATATAAAATAGGTTATGAAAATCAGGAGAGAGGTCTTACGTTTATTGAGGGAAGAAAGGATATTGGAGATGGTAAAGGTGGTATTTTGGAACATCTAAAAGAGACATCTCATAAACATGTTATTCCGGATTTGAAAGAAGCAATTGCTGAAGAAAAAGTTTTTTTGTCTTATCAAAAGACATTAAATGAAATTTACCAGGAATATGCATCAGAGCAAACAGGTAACGTGGTACAGCAGCAAAATTCGGCTGGGAGAAAAAATTTAAGAGGAAATGCGGAATCAGTGTCCAGAAGCCCTGTAATGGAATTATGAAAACAAATGAAAGGAAGGGAGAACAAATGAGTATAACAGATGAAGAATATTTGAATGTTCCCCAGGTAGCCTTTTTGTTAGGAAGAAAACGCTACTCGACAGAGAAGTTGATAACCAGAGGCTTATTGCAGGCAGATATCTTTCAAAAAAGACGTCTTGTGAGCATATCAGCTTTGGAACGATATGTAACGCAGGAAACTCAGAAATATGATTTGGCAAAAGAGTATCTGGCAGAGCCGGAGAAAAAGCAATTTTGGAAGTCATATGGATATAGAGGAATATCTGTTGAAAAATATGCAGAATCGGCTGATGAATTTTTAACAATTCCCCAGGTAGCCTTTTTATTAGGGATAACACGTCAATGTGTAAACAAACATTGTGAAAATGGGACTTTTCAAGTGCAACAGGTTTCTTTGCCTGGTTCTGTAGGAAAAACACGGAAACTGATTCCGGTAAGCGAACTGAAATGTTATGTGAAAAATAAATTAAAAAGGCTGGAAAAAGCAAAAAAATATTTGAATACAACAGACAAGTTTGGATTTTGGATAGATTTTGAGGAAGAATTTTACAATGAATTCATTTTAATGGACAGGGAGAATTATAGGAAATATGGGAAAATTCAGAAAAACCCTGGTAAAAAGGGTGAAACAAGAAAAAGAAAGAAAGGATGCGCAGAAGCAGCTGAAGATTAAATATCATGTTGATCCAGAAGAAAACATATTTGTAGTAGAAAAAAGTAACATGTTTAAATTTCTGATACGGACCGGAGGCAATCTATTCCGATTAGTTGCAAACATTATTATTTTCTTTTTATCGCTGGTCGGTTTGGCGTCTTTGATTTATCCGGGAAGCAGGCTACAGCTGTTTGATCAGGCACAGGAGTTATGCTTTCAACTTATCAGATTATTACATTAGAAAACAATGAAGCTAAATAAGACTGTATCGTATTTTTGCGTATCACATATAGCACCTGTTAACAATGCAATTCACTCCGGCCAAAAACTATGCCGGAGTGGAAAGGAGTGAATGGTAAAATGAGGCTAAAAAAAAGAATAACAGAAATCTTGAGAATTCTGTTATGTGCCGTATTTATTGTATCTGGAGGATTATTATTTGAAATGCATTTATCTGATGGGAACATGCAGCAATATAGAAAAATTTCCAGTAAAAATAAAAAAAACGTACTGATAAATAATGCCATTGATTGGGGCAAGTTGTTAAAAACGAATCCAGATGTTTATGCATGGATTGAAGTCCCAGGAACATCAATTGATTATGCGATAGCCTGTGCTTCAGAAGAGGAAAACTTTTATTTGTATCACAATGTAGAAAAAAAAATTGAGTTTTCTGGAATGATATTTAGCCAGAAAAAGAATGCCAGGGATTTTTCTGACCCAGTAACGGTGCTTTATGGACACAATATGCGCAACGGTTCCATGTTTGCTGATTTAAATAAATATGAAAATCCTCATTTTTTAAACAAGCATGATGTAATTTACATCTATCAACCGGATAGGATTCTGGTTTATAAAATTTTTTCTGCAGGGGAAATGGATAACAGAAATATTCTAGATGTGTTTGATTTTTCTGCTGGAATAGATCCAAAGTATATCAAAGTAGTAAAGAAAAATATGGGCAAGAAAATGCAATTGAAAAAGACAGAACATCTATTGACATTAAGTACTTGTGCCGGAGTTGATACAAAACGTAGGGTGGTCCATGGAAAATTCGTTAGAAAAATTCTTGTATATAAAAACTAAGGCATCAGCTGTAGCCGATGCCCCAGATCCGGATTCGTCAAGTCCGAAAAAATATGCTCTTTTATTATATAATATTTAACATATTTGTCAAGAGAAAGGAAAAAATATGCAGATAAAATACAAATTACTGGAAAAAATGAAGAATCTTACATCCACGGAGATGAATTTTCTCATATATATTGCGAAAATACAAAATTTGAAAGGGAAAATCTATGGTGTACATCATAAAGATGTCTGTGATCATACTGGTATGTGCAAGCAGAGCTTTTATACTTCTATGTGGGGATTGGAGAAAAAAGGCTTAATCGTAATTGAGAGATGTAGTGGAATTGATTATGATATCACAATCCAGGATAATGATTTTTCCTATAAAGAGGCCTGGAAGGAAGGATACGTGAATCTTCATCGAAAGATATTCCATCAGAAACGTTTCTTGCATTTAAAAGCAAAAGAAAAATATATGTTAATGTATTTCTTGAAAATTACTCATGAAAACAGTAGTAGCTATCGAATCGGAATAGCAACTTTTTATGCTAAATTTTGTAAAGAATTGCATGTAACTGCCCGTGTGGTACGTTCTTACCTTCATTCTTTACGAGCCTTTTTTTCTGTTAGAATAAAGGATGGAAAATATTTTATTACATATCGATCTAATGTTTTTCGAGACTCTATTCCAGATAGAATAGAATCTTGGTATCCTAAGGCTTTTGTAAGCGCTATAGCCAGACGTTTCAAGTTGAGGGATGTAACTCAAAAGCAGATAGAAGACACTGCGTATTTTTTTAAACAATATAAGCAGATTGCTCAGGAGCAGAACCTGGATATCTTCCAATTGATAGAAGAAGCTGTCCGGAGGGTGGCATTGGAAGAGGAGAAACCGAAAAAACGGAAACTGAATCCAAAATATGTTCATGTTAAAATACGTGAGATATTATTTTAACCTTAAAAAAGGTTTCATTGTGCTGCAAAAAATATACTTAATCTGGTAAAAAGAATTTGATTTTAGAAAAAATGCAAAGCACAAATTCGGAAAATAGTAAATTAATTGCTGTTTTCCGGATTTTTTTGTTGCAATTTGAGTCTAAATTTGTGAACCAAAAAAGGTATCTTGTCTAAAAATTTTCCGTTTTTTGAGAGCTGGTCTGTTTTCGTAGTCAAATGGTTTGGAAAAGTAGTCTATTTATTATCCACATGGATTTTGCTGTAGATATTGTGTTTATGGGGATAGGAGGATGTTGATCCTGGGAGTTTATTATTTCTTGTTTTTATATTATTTCTTTATAAATATATATTTATGCCATATCAATCTAATGTAGAATATGCTAATATAGCTTTTTTCTTTTTTATCGTGTGGGATTTAGCATGTGGCAATTTTACTGCAGATATTCAGAGAGCGGAGTTTTCTCAAATCCTATGGAGTTGAGAAAAGAGCATAAGAGGAAATTGACCCCACGAGAGCGTGGGGGTTAGGCAAAGCCTAACATTTCCCTGGGGATGCTCTGAGCAGCTAACAATATATAAATAATATATGAATTATAGTTAAAGGTAAGGAAATATATATAGAAAAGATTGTATTTTTGTTGAAAAAATATATTGAGTAATATATAATATTATCCAAAGAAAGGAGAAAATGGAAATGCAAAAATGTATTTACCTTTCAGAAGAGGATAGAGAATTATTGAAAGAATATAGGCAGGAGTTGGGATTACATTCTGACAGCCAGGCTATTTCATATTTAATAAGGCACAGTAAAAAACAGAATGAGGAGTTAGCTGTTGCCATTCGCGAGGAGTTGGAAAAGAATTATCTACCAAAAGAAAGAATCAAGTGGGCCACCAAGGTAGCGGAACAGAATAGTATTGTCCTATTGGATGCTATGAATACATTAATGCATATGCTAAAGGCAGAAACTTGTATTTCAGTTGAGCTGGCACCTCATCCTGTTGTGGCACAAAGTCAGGAACGTATCAAAGAGAAAATTGCTTATTTTAAGCAAAAAAGCGATGAGCGAAAAAATAAAGGAAAATAACAAGGTTCATCTGTGGAAATTAGAAGAGAATGAGGATTATCGGATGGAAATAAAAATTAGAGGGGTTGATCCTGTAATTGTAAAAAAAATTGACGAGTTAGCCAAAGCGCACCATATGAGCAGGAATCAATATTTGAAAAGATGTTTGTCAAAATATGCCATTGTGCCAGATGTAGCTGAATTGGATAGTAAGTATGCTAATTTGGTGCATGTATTGGTAGAACGCTTAGAGCAAGCGAATGATGTCATAGAAACCAATAATATTCTTTTGGAAAAACTAAATGATAAGACAGATTTATAGCATAGAAGAAATTGGGTGCCATTTGTGGCACCTTTAAATATTTGGAGGTTATGATGGGAGATATAAAGGCCGGTGTTGTAATAATGACAAAATTCTGTAAAGTACATTCTAGTCATTTTACATCTTATATTGATTACATAGATCGGGAGGAGGCATCACGTACAAAAAATAGCAATAAATATAATTTATATCAGGATTATATGGGAAATCCAGAAAAAACAACAGGGCTGTTCCATTCAGAAAAAAATGAGTTGACTATGGAAGATAAGAGGCAGTTGAAAGATATCTTCAAGACTGCACAGGAGAATGGCAGTCTGATGTGGCAGACAGTAATCTCTTTTGACAATCGCTGGCTGGAACAGAACGGATTATATTCCAGAGAAACACAGATACTGGATGAAAATAAATTGAAGGATGTAGCCAGGAATGCGGTAAATAAAATGTTGAAAGCGGAGGGCTTAGAAAATGCAGTATGGAGTGGAGCGATTCATTACAATACAGATAATATTCACATTCATATTGCAACAGTTGAACCGGAACCAATGCGAGAAAAAAAAGAATATATTCAATACCAGAAGAAATCTGTAGACGGAAAGACTGTCAAAGTACCTCTTCGGGATGCTGCTGGAAATATCATTAAAAAAGAAGAATTTAAAGGACGGTTTCGTCTGGGTAGTATTGAAAGCTGTAAAAGTAGTGTGGTAAATCAGATTATTAACGAAAAAGAAAATAATTTACAGATTAATCGCATTATACGGGATAGTATCATCAAGCAGAAAAAGGAGCATCCGCTTTCTAAAGACAAAGAATTAGCACATGCATTCCTTCAGCTTTATGATAAAATGCCTGACTGTGCAAGAAACATGTGGAATTATAATAACCCTATCATGGCACCTGTAAAAGAAAAAATTGATTTGTTAAGTGATTTGTATTTGGAGAAATATCATAAAGGGGAGTTGGAGGAATTACAGAGCAGACTTCAAATTCAAAATGAAAAATATAAAGTGGCTTATGGAGAGAATGGAAAAAGTTATGCAGAAGGAAAGAAAAACGATATGTATACTCGTTTAGGTAATGTTATATTGAAAGAGATTCGGGAATATGATAAAGAGTTAAAAAGTGAGAAAAAACGAGAAGAAGTTAATTATGTCCCTCCAGAGCCAGAAGAAATATCATTTGCCATATCAGACTCCATGCAAGAAAAAATAAAAACTAATAAAGCATTTGAACAGTACGAGGAAATGCAGGAAGGTGATATTCGTGAAGCATCGGAGGAAAAAATCAGAATGATACAGGAGCCAGAAAAAATTCAGTATGAATGGAGCCAACAGTTTAAAGAAGCAAAAAAGAATTTATACGGAAAAAAGCCGGATTATGAAAAAGCAATCCAGTTGTTGGAAGAGGAACATACCAATGGTAATGTTCTTGCAACATATGAATTAGGTGACGTATATCGTTTTGGAAGGGGAACAAAAATAGATATCGACATGGCCGACAGATATTATCAACAGGCATTTTCTCGGTTTCAATATTTATATCGAAATGAAGATAAAGGAAAAGGATATTTTGCATACCGAATAGGGAAGCACTTTTATTATGGACAAGGTATAGAAAAATCATATGAAAATGCAAGAGAATGGATGGAGAAAAGTGGAAATAAATATGCGACCTATCTTCTTGGAAAAATGGCCTATTATGGTCAGGGGATCAAGGAATCACCAGAACTAGCTTTTCAATATTTTACTTCCATCTCCCACAATAATGCGTATGCTGCATATCAGGCAGCTTCCATGATTGAAAATCAGGAAATTTCAGAAGGAGCAAAAGGATATTATTCTGCAGAAGAGCTATATGCAAGTGCTTTTCATCGTTTTCTGGATATGGAGAGAAAGCAGAAGAATGATAATTTGGAATACAAGATTGGACTTATGTATTTAAATGGAAAAGGAGTCGGACAGGATGCAGAACGTGCAGAAGAATATCTATCCCTATCGGCAGATGCTGGGAACATTTATGCAAAAAGCAGATTGGCGAAGCTCTATTTGGAGGAAGGAAGAGAAGAGAGAATACCACAGGCTGTTGCTTATCTAAGTGAAGTGGCAATAAAAGGCAAAAGTGATATGGCAATGTATACTTTAGGAAATATTTATTCTTCTGAGAAATATACTTTGCAGGATTTGGACAAAGCAAAAGAGTGGTATAATAAAGCAGAAAAAGCAGGTAACACGTTTGCCAGCTATAAGCTTGGGAAAATGTATTATGAACAGGAGGATTTCCAAAATGCTGCAAAACATTATGAGAAGTGTGATAATCGGTTTGCAGACTATTTTCTTGGGAAAATATATCTGGATGAGCAAAGGGAAATGTATGATATAGAAAAGGGATTGAAATATATGACGAAAGCAGCCATGGGAGAAAATGAATGGGCGCAGTACCAGCTTGGAAATATATACTGTTTGGATAAATATGGAATTCAGGATATCAAAAAGGCATATGGTTGGTATACAAAAGCAGAGCAACACGGAAATGAGTTTGCTAGCTACAAATTAGGAAAAATATGCTATGACCTGGAAAATTATTCAGAGGCTGTAGAACATTTTGAAAAGTGTAATAATCAGTATGCAAACTATTATTTGGGAAAAATATATCTGGATGAAGAAAAAGGAATGTTTAATCCAGATAAAGGGTTGGAATATTTAACGAAAGCAGCCATGGAAGAAAATGAGTGGGCACAGTACCAACTTGGAAACATATATGATTCAGATCAATATGGAATGAGAGATAATGAAAAAGCGTTTTATTGGTATGGAAAAGCAGAGGATCATGGAAATGAGATTGCCAGTTATAAATTAGGAGAGTTGTTTTATGGCCAGGAAAGATATGAAGAAGCTGCAGAGCATTTTGAAAAGTGTGGTAATCAGCATGCAAAATATTATCTTGGAAAGATATATTTGGATAAAAAAAGCGGTATGTATGATGTAGAAAGAGGAATAGATTTTTTGACTCAGGCAGCCAAAGAGGGAAATTCTTATGCGGAATTTACGTTAGGTATGGTATATTTTAAAGGGGATGTGGTTCAGCGTGATTTGTCGAAGGCAAAGGACTGGTTTATACGGTCAGCAGAACATGAAAATGAGTATGCTAAAAATATGGTTGAAGGAATAGAACGGGGAAGAGCAAATCGAGCATTGGGCATTGGAAGGGGAGTATCGTTGGCAACGGCGATTAACCGGATGAAAAGAGGACTGAAATCAGAGTGGGAGAAACAAAGGAATATACGGGAACATGAGCGATTGATGAATGAATATAATGAGGGGAAATAGATGGGTGCCATTTTTGGCACCTTTTTCAGTGAATAAAATTTGTCAACTTTTTTTGTATGTTATCATTGACAGATTTTCTTAAGGAAGATATTATATATAATATAAAAAGAAAAAAAAGGAGGAAGAACATATGAAAACAATTGTATTTTTGAATAATAAGGGTGGGGTAGGAAAAACAGCCAGTGTAACGACGATAGCTCATATGATGGCTGCAAAATATGGAAAAAAAGTTTTATTAATTGACCTTGATCCACAGATGAATAGCACATGCATGTTTAGCCATGTCAATTTTATTGAACTATTCCATAGTATATATCATGGAACCTGTATCAATAAACAGAAATCCATAGAAGATTTATTGCTAAACAGGGATTTGGATATTCATAAATGTATCTTACATACAGAATATGAAAATCTGGATATCATTCCAAGCCATTTGACATTGTCGGAGGCAGCGGAACGCATCAAGGCGGATGTGAAAACACCACAGCAGTTTCGATTGAAAGGTCACTTGAAATCTTTACAGCAAGAATATGATTATTGTATAATTGATAGTAGCCCATCTATGTCAATCGTTAATATCAATGGACTGGTGGCAGCGGATGAAGTATATGTTCCATTGCGTTGCGATGGGGGAAGCCTTCTGGGAGCTGCTATTATTATGAACCTATTTCAAGCAGTGTCAGAGTATAACGAAGGATTAAAAATTGGTGGAATGTTCTTTACACAATGGAATGGGAGAAAAAATGTTTCAAAAGCAGTTTATGAGTTGCTTGAGGAAAGTTTTGGAAAATATATGATTCCGGTTTCGATTTCGACCAGTAAGAACATTGAAGAAAGCAGTCTGGTCCAAATTCCACTCTTAGCCTATGATGATGGAAGAAATAAATGCAAGACTACAATGGATTATTTGAAACTGACAGAGTACATATTAAACAATAGTAGATCATAAAAGATATGATTTCAAACAGCAAATCAACTAGGTGCCACTAATGACACCTTGCGATAGAAAGGATGGTTAAGATGGCAAATAAGTTTAATCTGGAGACGATTAAAGGGGGAAACGGGAAAAAAGTAGAGTCTGGACAGAAACAAACAATATCTGCAGAAACAGAGAAAGGGAAAGTATTAGTAGGTGCGGGATTTTTTGAAAATGCAGGGAAGAAGCATGTGGGACAGGAAATAATCTTTATTCCAAGGAATAAAATAGATAAAAATCCGAACAACTTTTACAGCATAGATCATATTGATTCATTGGCACAATCTATTCGTCATAGCGGTTTGAGCCAGCCTTTGGAGGTATCAAAACAGGAAAATGACCGCTATATACTGATTGGAGGGGAAAGACGGCTTACAGCGATTGACAGCCTTATAGCAGATGAAAACGAATCGGAATGGTCAGATGATGTTGTGATTGCCTGTGTTTTAAAAAATCCAGAAGAAATCGATTTACCATTAAGTTTGGAGAAGAAAGAAGATTATGCTATCATAACTACAAATAAAGAAGCGAGGACCTATACAGATGGGGATACTTATATGGAAATCCAGAAATGGAAGGGTATCATACAAGAATTAAGAGAGAATGGTGTAGAGTATATTGCTGGAAAAGATGAAGACGGAAAACAACAAAATGTACGGATAAAGGGAGAAAAAACAAGAGATATCATTACAAAAACAGTTGGTATATCCAGTGGACAAGTTAGTAAATATGAAGAAGTATCCAATAAAGGAACACAGGCTTTGAAAGATGCACTGCTTAACAATAAAATATCTGTCAGTGTTGCAGCAAAAGCAGTGCATGAGTTGGATTCGGAGGAACAAGATGCGCTTGCTTCTGATGCCAGTCAGAATACAGTTACCTCAAAGGAAATAAAGAAATATAAGAAGGATACTGGACAGAATAAGGAGGTAATAACTTCAGCAAAATTCCGAAAGGATATCAGAAATATTACCCAGAGTCTGAAAGAAGGTGAGATTTTGCTTGACGAAACAGGCAGGGACAAATATTATTTCTATATAAGACAGCTCGAAAATATATTAAAGAGCAATTAATAGTATGATAAAGGAAAGAGTTAATGATATGGCAAAAAAGCGGTTGTTTTCAAGTTATCTTTCTGAAGAATTATATGAGTTGGTATACTTTCTGATGGAACGGGAAGAAATCAATAAAGTTACTTTTGTAAAGCGTGCCATCCGGTATTATATGGCTGGTGACAGAAAGTTAGATTCCAGGGTGTTGATCACAAAGAGGAATGATCCAGATTATATTGAAAGAAAAGCATTGTTCAGTGTACATTTGGAAGAAGACCAGAAAATGCAGTTGAAAGAAGTTGCCCTAGAAAAAAAATGTAAACCATCACAGGTGTTTTTTCAAGTAATATTGGAATATTGTGCAGTCCTCATTAGTATTGATGATTCAGGGTTAGAGATAGAGCAGTAACTGATACAGGAGAAGATTAGACGAAGAATGAAATAAATAAAGAAGCATAAAAATATATATTTCTTTTTGCGTCATGTGTAGATTCTCTCGACTGGAAGGACTATGGTGTGGATTCCATCATCCGTACTGTCTGTGAACATAAGCACCTGGGGAATGGATCTATCATTTTGTGCCATAACGGTGCTAAATATACTGCTGAGGCATTGGAGACGCTGATCACCAATCTGCAGGGACAGGGATATGAGATTGTGCCTATCTCTGAATTGATCTATAAAGAAAATTATGAGATGGATACCGAAGGCCGGCAGCATCAGATCGGAAATGCCAATGGCGGATCTGGCAGTACATCCCAATCTGCCTCACCAGAACCTTCGCAGGTGACGCAATAGTGTGCGAGCAGAGAAGTGGCAGGATAATAAAACCCACAAAAGCGTTCCGTGGAGTTGACGGAACGCTTTTGTGGGTTTGGGACTGGCATTGTAAGAAGGTCTTTGTTATAATATTTTTAATAACAAATTGATTTATGAATTGGCAGAGGAGTTTACTATAATGGGATATTATCTGGTAGATTACGAAAACGTAAAAAAGGATGGGTTGAATGGAATCAACAGACTGACAGAAGAAGATGTGGTCTGTATTTTTTACAGTGAGAATGCAGATACCCTGACGTTTGGACTGCATAGAAGAATGAATGAGTCAAGGGCAAACATTACCTTTCAAAAGGTAGAGGTTGGAACGAAGAATGCCTTGGATTTCCAGCTGGCAACATTTTTAGGATATGCAATAGCAGAAAATAAAGATCAGGAATATTTTATCGTTACAAAAGATACCGGATTCAATGCACTGTGTTCCTATTGGGCAAAACGAAAGATAAAAATAATGATTGTTGCAGATGTTTCTGGCAAAAATATCAAAAAAGAACAGGATGAATTGAGAAAGGAAGTAAACAGGCTGATAAAAGATACGGAGATAGCAGATACTGTAGTAAAGTTCATCCAGCAGTATAAAACCAAACAGGGAATTAATAATGCATTGATGAAAAAATTTCCCAGCAAGGATAATAAACAGGCAAGTGAAATATATAATGCAATCAAGCCGTTATTGACGGACAAAAAAGGAAAATAGTTATAAGTTGCTGTCATATTTTACAAAAAATTTACCATACTATGATGTTGCATTTTACATCCACAGACTATGATGGACATCACAAAGAAGATTTTTGGTTTCAGAATGCAATACAATGGGAGGAAAAGAATATGACAGTGATTTACCAGGCAATAAAAGAACATACCAGATTATCAGATCCAATAGCAGCGGCCATCAGTTTTTATTTTGGTATTTTTTTCTGGTTTTTGTTGGGATCCTGCATGGGGGTTCTTTTTTGCAGGATAACAGGCTGCTGGGATTATCAGAATATGGTTGGTGGTACAGGAGCTTTCTTTTCCCTTGTTTTTGGATTTGTGATCGGATTAGTGAGACTGATACGCCATGCATAACATTTTTAAACGAAATAGGATCTGAAACAACTTTGTTGTAGCTGGATTGAAAATGGATTTAGCAGAAAATCTGCTGAATCCATTTTTGCTTATAGGAAAGTTTATTAAAAAAACATTTTACATTGGCATGAAATGTTTACGGGTATTTTACATAGATTTCAAATTACCTGGATAGTGGATTTTACATAAGATTTTTATGATGGAGCTGTAAGTTGAGAGCAGAAATAAAATAATGCTTTCGTATTAGAAGAAAAGAAAGGAAAGTCCTGAGGGACGAGGAAATGTATTATGAGAAAGAAAAAATTAACAGCATTAGCAATGAGTGTATTATGTGTAGCAAGTCTGGCAGCAGGCTGCGGAAACAGCAATGGAGGTTCCGGCAGCAGTACTACATCAGCAGGAAGTTCATCAGCTGATTCCGGTTCTTCCAGCCAGCCGATTACCGTGGTGTCCAGAGAAGATGGTTCTGGTACAAGAGGAGCATTTATTGAGCTGACAGGTGTTCAGGAAAAGGATGCAGATGGAAACAAGGTAGACAATACAACAGTAGATGCAGTGATTTCAAATAGTACAGAAATCATGATGACAACAGTTGCTGGTGATGAGTTTGCGATTGGATATTCTTCTACCGGTTCTTTAAATGATACAGTCAAGGCATTGACAGTAGATGGTGTAGAGGCTACTCCGGAAAACATAAAGGATGGTTCGTATACATTATCCAGACCATTTAATATTGCCACTAAGGGAAAGGTAGGCGATCTGGCACAGGATTTCATTGACTATATCATGAGTGCTGAGGGACAGAAGGTTGTTGAGGAAAATGGGTATATTGCATCGGTTGATAATGCGGAGGCATTTCAGTCTTCTGGAGCAGAAGGAAAGATTGTAGTAGCTGGTTCATCTTCTGTCACTCCGGTGATGGAAAAGCTTTCTGAAGCTTACAAGGAAGTAAATGAGAAAGCAGAAATTGAGATTCAGGAAAGTGATTCTACAACTGGTATGACGGCAGCAGCAGATGGAACCTGTGATATCGGAATGGCTTCCAGAGAGCTGGAGGACAGTGAGAAGGATGCCGGACTGGAGTCTACAGCGATTGCTATGGATGGTATCGCGGTAATTGTAAATACAAAGAACAGCCTGTCTGATATTAATACTGACACAGTCAAGGGAATCTTTACCGGTGAGATTACAGATTGGAATGAGGTTTCTAAATAATCAGTCAGTCCATGGAGGAGATGTAAGGAAGCTAAGCGTTTTCGGCAGAGAGCCGGAAACGCCTGTCTTTTATGGCTTATCTTATAAAGAAAGGCGGAAAGATGAAAGTAACACTGAAAAATATCAAAGAAAAAGGAATGGAAATTCTGTTTTTATTTTGCGCCTGTATTTCAATTCTTTCGGTTGCATTGATCTGTATCTTTTTGTTTAGCAATGGAATTCCTGGGATTTCTGAAATCGGGTTTCGTAATTTTGTCTTTGGAAAGGATTGGAAACCGGGCAGTCATTTATATGGGATATTTTCTATGATTCTCGGAAGTATTTATATCACAGGAGGAGCAATCATTGTAGGGGTTCCCATAGGATTACTTACCGCTGTTTTTATGGCAGAGTTTTGTCCGAAATGGTTATATAAAATCCTAAAGCCAGGGGTGGAGTTGCTTGCGGGGATTCCATCTGTTGTGTATGGATTTTTCGGTTTGTGTGTTCTGGTTCCGTTTATTCGTGAAAACCTTCGCCCTGTTTTGCAGAAGTATGAAATGACTACAAACGGACAGAGCATTTTGACGGCATCCCTCTTATTGGGAATGATGATCCTTCCTACGATTATCAATGTTTCGGAATCTGCTATCCGTGCAGTCCCAGAAAAATATTATCAGGGAGCATTAGCACTGGGAGCTACTCATGAAAGAAGTGTATTTACGACAGTAGTACCGGCGGCAAAATCCGGAATTATGGCGGCTATTATTTTGGGGGTAGGACGCGCCATTGGGGAAACTATGGCAGTGATCATGGTAGCAGGAAACCAGCCGCGGGTACCGGGAAGTATTTTTGATGGCGTCAGAACCATGACAGCTAATATCGTAATTGACATGGGATATGCGACTGACCTGCACAGAGAGGCCTTGATTGCAACGGGAGTAGTGCTGTTTGTATTTATACTGATCATCAATATGTTGTTTTCGTTGATCAAGAGGAAGGAGGCTAAGGTGTGAGTGGGAAAAAAACAGGAAATGGAAGGAACATACAGACACCAAAGCAGAAAATGAAAAGTTATCTGGGTCATCCTGGTTCCTTTGCCGTATTTATTCTGACTATATTGGCTGCTGTCATTACCATGGCATCATTGGGTTCACTGATTGTTTATATTCTGGTGAAAGGGGTTCCGCATCTGACTCCGGAGTTATTTGCATGGGAGTACAATTCAGATAATGTATCTATGCTGCCGGCGTTGATAAATACTATTTTACTGACTCTGCTGGCGATTATGGTGGCAGGTCCTTTGGGAATCTTTGCTGCAATTTATATGGTGGAATATGCGAAAAAAGGAAATAAGATCGTGGGGCTGGTCAGAATAACGGCGGAAACTTTGTCAGGGATACCATCTATTGTATATGGCTTGTTTGGTATGTTGTTTTTCTGTACTACATTGAAGTTGGGGTATTCTCTGATGGCTGGTGCATTGACAGTGGCAATCATGGTACTGCCCACCATTATGCGTACCACAGAGGAAGCGCTTCTGGCAGTGCCGGATAGTTTCCGGGAGGGAAGTTTTGGTCTGGGAGCTGGAAAGCTGCGTACCGTCTTTCGTGTTGTGCTGCCTTCTGCAATACCGGGTATTTTGTCTGGTATCATTTTATCAATCGGGCGTATTGTCGGAGAAACCGCAGCATTGATATTTACGGCAGGAACGGTAGCAGCGGTACCAAAGCTCAGCAGTGGTCATCCGGTTCGCACTTTTTTGTCCTCTTCGGTGCGAACTTTATCTGTGCACATGTATAACCTTTCTAAAGAAGGTCTGCACACCAATCAGGCATTTGCCACAGCAGTAGTTTTGCTGGGACTGGTTATTTTGATCAACCTGTTGTCAAACCTGGTAGCGAATAAATTGAAGGCACCCGGAATGAAATAAAGAAAAAGGAATCATAAATTTGATAAAACGCTGTCTGGAATAGAAAACCAGCGTAGAAATGAGGTAAATATGGATACAGCATATTCTAATTCAAATATAGTTATTGGTGATGAGCCGTACAGTGGATGTACAGGAAATAAATTCCACATTGACAAATTAAACTTAACATATGGAAGCTTTCATGCACTGAAAGATATCAGTATGGATATTCCCCAAAATAAGATTACAGCATTTATTGGACCGTCCGGCTGTGGGAAATCTACTTTTTTAAAATCCTTAAACAGAATGAATGATCTGGTGGAGGGGTGTCGGATTACTGGCAGGGTATTGCTGGGAGACGATGACATATATGGAGATATGGACATTAATCATTTAAGAAAAAGGGTTGGTATGGTATTTCAAAATCCTAATCCATTTCCTATGAGCATTTATGACAATATCGCATATGGTCCGAGAACACATGGAATCCACTCCAGACAAAAACTGGATGCGATTGTAGAAAAGTCGCTGCGTCAGGCTGCTATCTGGGATGAACTGAAAGACCGTTTGAAAAAATCTGCACTTGGTTTATCTGGTGGACAGCAGCAGAGGCTTTGTATTGCAAGAGCCCTGGCTGTAGAGCCGGAAGTGATTCTGATGGATGAACCGACGTCGGCCCTGGATCCTATTTCTACTTCCCATATCGAGGATTTGGTATTGGAGTTGAAAAAAGATTATACTATTATCATAGTCACTCATAATATGCAGCAGGCAACCCGTATTTCGGATAAGACAGCATTCTTCCTTCTGGGAGAGATGATAGAATATGGGGATACAGAAAAATTGTTTTCCATGCCGCAAGATAAGAAAACAGAAGATTATATTACTGGTAGATTTGGTTGATAGATTTTAAAATAGAATGGAATGTAACAGAAAATCAGAATGGAGGAAAGCATGAGAAATCGATTTGATAAGCAGCTGATAACATTAAATAATGAGCTGATTGAGATGGGAAGTATGATTGAAAAGGCAATTGAGTATGCTGTAAAAGCATTAGTGACACAGGATATTGATTTAGCCAGAAAGGTCATTACATCTGATGAGGAAATTGACCGTCAGGAAAGAGAGATTGAGAACCTCTGCCTGAAACTTTTACTCCAGCAGCAGCCAGTGGCAAGAGATTTGAGACAGATTTCCTCTGCGTTAAAAATGATTACAGATATGGAGAGAATAGGTGATCATGCAGCAGATATTTCGGAAATCACTTTGACAATGTTAGATAATAAAGAACCATATGTTGAAAATCTGGAGTATATTCAGAATATGGCAAAAGAGACTTCTGTAATGCTGGTAGGAAGTGTAGATGCGTTTGTCAATAAAAATCAGGAGCAGGCAAATGCTGTAATTAGGCAGGATGATGTGGTAGATCAGTTGTTTTTAGAGGTACAGAAGGGGCTGGTGAGCCTGATTCATAAGAATCCAGAATGTGGCGGACAGGCTGCTGATCTGCTTATGGTTGCAAAATATTTTGAGAGAATTGGTGATCATGCTACGAATATTTCAGAATGGGTTATTTTTTCTCTGACGGGAACACATGAAACTGTTTATACCAAATAAAGGAGGGATCAGCGAAACTCAGATTGATTTTCATGTGAGGCATGTTATAATAAATGTAAGGCATTAGCCCCAATGAAAAACAGTCAATGGAGGAAGCTGTATATGGCGATAGGAACAGAGGCTGCAGAAGTAATTTTTTTTGATGAAGATGTATTTATCCTGTTTTGGAGTATAGAGACAGGCTGGCAGGTAGCAGGAGAAGGCTGTCCATCTCTTGCCAAAAAGCCAATAAGGACGGGGGGATTAGCATGCCTTGAAGAGCTGGTATGGGAAAAAGATAAGGAGTTATTTCGTACTTTTTGGAACAGAATAAAGGATGGTATGGCGGGAACAGAAAAGTGTTTTCCGATAAAAGAGCATCACTTGAACATAGCATTGCATCTACAGACTGTGGATGCTTCTTTTTGTTATTATAACGTAGAATGTCGTTTTAAGAAGAATGAAAAAGAGGCCATTGAAAAAATGGTTGTTGAAATACGGGAATTGAGTCCGGAGGAAATATACCGGATCCAGCTTGCGCAGACGATTACCAATGATAAAAATCCTGCATTTTTTATTCAGGGAGCAGAGGAAATCATGAAGAAACACCCTGATTGGAAATTTGCACTGATACAGTTTGATGTTGCAAAATTTAAGCTGATCAATGAACAATATGGAGAAGCTCTGGGAGATGAGATACTGAATTATTTTATTCATGCACTACAGCTCCTTTGCAATGAAAATCAGTTGTATACAAGGCTTTCTGCAGATGTGTTTATGATAATTACACCTTATGAAACGAAAGAGGATGTTGTACAATTTATTCAGAAACTGGAGAAAAATTTATCAGGATATCAGGAAATCGCTTATACTCTTGTGTTTGGTGTCTGTTATGTGGGAGATATGAGTTATGGATTAAGAAAGTTTGGAGATGGTGCAGCATTTGCCAGACAGAGTATAAAAGGGGATGCCCTGAATCACATTGCATTTTATGATGAAAAAATGAAGCAGGATGCCCGTACCAGAAAGTTTGTCGAAGATTACATGGAGAGAGCCCTGGACAATCAGGAATTTGTCATGTATTTGCAGCCAAAATACAGCATATCGAAAAATCAGATGGTGGGGGCAGAAGCACTTGTCCGATGGATTCATCCGGAACGGGGGATGATTGCTCCAAAGGACTTTATTCCTTTATTTGAACAGAATGGATTTGTTATTAAAATGGACAAGTACATATGGGAGGAGGCATGTAAAACAATACGTGAATGGATGGATACAGAAAGGGGACCACTGCCAATTTCAGTGAATGTCTCCAGGTGGCATCTGAAAGACAGGACCTTTATCAAAGTTCTAAACAGTCTGATCGAAAAATATCAGATTCCAAAGGAGTATTTGGAAATAGAGATTACAGAAACAATGGAGAATGATCATATGGATGATGGAATCAAACTGTTAAAGGAAAATGGTTTTACTTTATTGATGGATGATTTTGGATCTGGGTATTCCTCTTTAAATTTGCTGAAGGACACAAAGTTTGATGTGATAAAAATTGACAGATGTTTTTTACAGGATTTTATCGGCTCTGAGAGAGGACAGAAAATCGTAGAGTATACCATCAAAATGGCGAGAGCGATTGGATTGGATTTGGTAGCAGAGGGGGTGGAGACAAAGGAACAGGCTGTTTTTCTAAGTGACTGTGGCTGTGACACGGCACAGGGCTTTTATTATGCAAAACCAATGACATTAGATGAATTCAATGAGAGATTAGGAGAAGAAAGATGAATCGTATTACAATAATGAATCACCCTTTGTTGCAACACAAAATTTCCCGTTTGCGGGATAAATCTACAGGAACCAGTGAATTCCGTTCCCTGGTGGAGGAAATCGCCATGTTGATGGGGTATGAAGCATTAAGTGATCTGCCCATAAAAGAAATTGAGGTGGAAACACCGATAGAAACCTGTATGACACCAGTATTGGCTGGGCGGAAGCTGGCAGTTGTTCCTATATTAAGAGCTGGATTGGGGATGGTCAGCGGAATTACTGCATTAGTTCCCAATGCTAAAATTGGTCACATCGGGCTATACCGTGATGAAGAAACACATGAGCCGCATGAATATTACTGTAAACTGCCGGATCCTATTGAGGAGAGAATGATTGTTGTGACAGATCCTATGCTGGCAACGGGAGGTTCTGCTGTGGCAGCAGTAGATTTTATAAAAAAGCATGGTGGAAAAAATATTAAATTTTTGTGTATCATTGCAGCGCCGGATGGTGTAGAACGGTTACAGAAAGCACATCCGGATATCCAGATTTACGTAGGACATCTGGACCGTGAGCTGAATGAAAATGCATATATCTGCCCAGGGCTTGGTGATGCAGGTGACCGTATTTTCGGCACAAAATAGTTTTCCAGCTAGTCTGCATGATATAAACCATGGAAATAGCAAGAGGGGGTTATTGTGATTAAAAGATACGTTATCGACACAGAAACTGGAAAGCTGACTGCTTTATAATATCAGTGATTAGAAATAAAAAAGAAACTTTTCAAAATAAGCAGTTTCATATATAATGGGACATTATATATGAAACTGCTTATTTTTTTACCTTGTTAAGAAATTTGTCTAGAAAGCAGAAACTTATTGTGACCGGCAGAAAGGAGTCTGTGAAAATGAAGAAGATAGTAGAATGCTGGAAGGAAAAAAGTATTTGGGAAAAAATATTCCCTTTCGCATTATTATTAGTGTATAGTTTGTATCACAAATATTATGATTTATCTTTTGGAGATACACCTGATTTTTTTGCTACTGTATTAAAACGTGGGATAAATAGTGAAATTTTTCCAGAGGATGCAAATGTTTTTATTGCAATATGTAATTTTACAAAATATCGTTATTATCACTGGTCATCTCGCACGGTGATAGAATTGCTTCTGATTATTGTGAGTGCTATGCCGCAGATTGTCTGGCACATCTTAGATTTACTATCTGTGCTGTTGATAGGGTATTCCTTATCTGTACTAGTGGATATTAAGGATGAACTGGTGAAATATTTATGTATTTTTACTATGATTTTGATGTATCCTGTTATACAAATGAGCTCGGCAGGGTGGATTGCAACTACATTAAATTATAGCTGGGTATTGGCAGCTGGTTTGTATACCCTATCCATTATTAAGCGGATTCACTGTGGTGTGCAGATATCGAAAGTGTCATATGCTTTGGGAATTGTTGCTTCCATTTATGCAATGAATCATGAGCAGATGGATGTTTTTATGTTTTTGACCATTGGAGTCATTTTAATAATGGAAGTTGCAGAAAAGTGTCTAAAAAAGAGTTTGATACCGTTTATGGTGATAAATGGAGTAGAAATAATATATATAGCTACATGTCCTGGAAATGCAGAGCGGAAAATTGTGGAGACAGAAGCGTATTTTACAGATTATTTAAACTATAATTTTCTGGATAAGATTAATTTGGGCTTTTCTACAACAATGAACAGCTTTTTTGAGTCAATTGATTTAATGGCTTTAGTCTTTTTCCTGTTATTAGCTTATTTAACATTAAAAAGTAATGAAAAAGCAGTGTATAAGGTATTATCCATTGTTCCTATCAGTTACTATGTCATTCGGTTTGCATTCCCTAATACACGTCTTTTATCAAGCTTAAAATTATCAGGTCTCTTTTCCAGCTGTATGGAGGGAAAGGTTTCTGATATCACAGAGGAATCCTGGAAGGCACTTATCATGATGACTGTGATAGTAATCAGTGTTGTAGTATCGTACTTTGTTCTTTTAAAGAAATCAAACAATCGGTTGATTCTATTGATAGCGTTTCTGGCAGCAGTTGCAACTAGAATTATATTAGGTTTTTCGGCATCAGTTTTTATGTCCGATGAAAGGACTTTAATCTATCTCTGTTTCGGATTTATCTTTTCTTCCCTTCATTTGGTTGGACTTTATGAGGAGGAATTAGATATATTGCGAAAAAGAGGATTTCAGATATTCTCATGTATATTTGATATTGCGTTGATTGCATCTAATTTGAAAATGCTCTCTGTATAAAAAAGAGATATTCTTACAGAGATTATCTTATAAGTAAAAAAATAATAAAAAAGTTGGAAAAAACTGTTGACAAATGACAGATGGCGTGGTAAAGTGTATTTCGTTGTCGCGCAAAAGACGGCAGCAGAGAGGAACTTGATAATTGAATAGTAAAACAACCCTGAAAATTCTAAATAAAAAGAAGTAACACTTCGAAAAAAGATTTTCAAGAGGTCATCATCAAAACATGCTTTGATGAAGACAGGCGAGACGAACCTTAAAGAAGGTAAA
>JAGAIR010000011.1 GCA_017626435.1 Lachnospiraceae bacterium
CAATAGACAGAGAACGGATGAACCAGCATGATTGAAGAAGAATCTTCGGAAAGGATGTTTAGAATTATCCTTCTGTCTAATCAAAAAAAGAATAAGTCTGTAAGCTGTTTTATGCTTACAAACTTATTATACGAGGAGTGAACAAAAATGGCAGAAAACAGACAATATGACCACGAATACAAAGTACAGGCAGTGAAGCTCGCAAAAGAAATCGGACAAGCGAAGGCTGCCAAAGAACTGGGGATTCCCAAGAACACCATGTATGGCTGGGTGAGGGCCAACCGTCTTGGCAATCTTGACCTTGGGGCTGGTTCACAGACCCCGCAAAGCGCCATGACTCTTAATGAGGAACTCATCCAACTTCGCCGACAGGTTAAGGAACAGGAAAAGGAAATCCGCCGTTCAAAAAAAGAAAATGATTTTCTGGAGGAAGCCAGTGCTTTTTTGCCGCGAGCCGTCTGAAGCCAGCAAAAACGAAAGAATGAAGTTTATTGCTTTAAAAACGAATGACGGCGAATTAAAAGGAGACATCGCCTTTTACTGTAGGTGCCCTCATGTCAGCAGGCAGGGATTTTACCAGTATATAGCAAGGAAAGACCGTCCACGGAAATACCAGCCCCTAGCGGATGCCATGCTGGAGATACTCTCGGAAGATGAATGCAATGACACCTATGGGTGAATCCACATGTACCAGGCATTGAACCAGAAACAGCCGGAATATGTGTCTATTCCCAGTGAACGCACTGTTTACCGGATCATGGAAGAGGTCGGGATCATTCATCATCTTCGGCGTAAGCCGAACGGGATTACGAAAGCGGACAGGGAAGCCAGAAAATCAGATGACCTCTTATAAAAATGTTGGCTTCGAGATTGTTGATGAAAATGACGAAGAATATATTATGATGTGCATATTTTGGTGATACAGAAGGAGAAAACATGAAAGGTTGAGGTGATTTATTTTATGATAATGAATGCTAAAGATATGACTGTAACTGGTATTATTAAAACTGATAAAGGGAATGTTACTTTTTATGGTGAAAATTTTAAATTTACTTTTATGAATGCAGATACAAAGGAAGAAATTGTTCTTGATGCTGATGAAAATGGGTATATTTGGGGAAGAACATATGAAGGTAAAATGATTGCAATATACGCTAAGGAAAGCATAAGAATTAAAGAGACAAAGGTCTTAAATACATGGAATTATATAATCTCTAGATTTGCGGGGATATCTAAAGAGAGCATAATTTCATTTAAGGGGATTAGATTTATAAATGGTGTTATTCGAACTATATACCCGTGTAATGCGTTACATGAAGATTATGAGAAATCTAAGGAAGGAATATTGGCATATCGTGTAGACAATGATAGAAAGAGTTATTCAATTAATGTAAGAAGTGAAACAATAAGTTGGAATTTTGGTTCTGAAATAAATCAAAGAATGTCTATAGAGGAAGGCAACTCTTTATCCAATGGGAATGCGATATTAGATATATTGTTTGATATTCAGCAGGGCTATAAAACTTTCTATGATTGGTATGGATATGTGTGCGATTTTTGCTCGTTCTTAACATTTAGGAATAACATATTTTTTGAGAAGATTTTTTTATTAAGGGAAACTCCGTACAATGTAAATGAAGAATTTGCTGAATGTTATGTGAAAAGCGAAAGTGAGGTGTCTTTGAGGAAGTTTGTTAATATTATTCCAATTTCATATATTAATGATAATACATTTATTGATATTATTATGAATATTCTTAAACAAGACAAAAAGCATAAAGGATTACCTATATTTATTACACCGAAGGATGATAGAGATGCTAAAATTATGGATGTGGGTAAGATAAGAAATATATGTTCAGCTTTAGAAATGGAGTTAGATTTAGGTGGGGTGCGATTAGAATCAAGCGCTAATATGAAGGTACTCATAGAAACAGTGAAAAAAGATGTAAAGGAACATCGTGATGGGAAGGAACCACTGTCTTCAAAAGCATATGACTATATTTTTGGAAATATTTCCCATTGGGACCAGCCATTGGCAGAAAGGGTATATAATGCGTGGAAACAGCATGAAGATAAGATGCAACCTTTATTAAATTTGTATAGTATTGATATTGATCAAGAAAAAATAGAGATGTTTGTTAAAGCAAGAAATAACATTACTCATAACGGATTCACTGGGATAGATGAAGATGTGGCGAATACAGCGTTTGTGTTGATGGGATTAGTTTATTGTTGTACATTAACAAGAATTAAAGTATCAACGGAATTAATTAAGGATATTATGGGAAGAAGATTTTTTTAAAGAGGAAGGAGGATAACAGTGGCAGTATCAACAATTAAAGCGGAATTTCAGTGTGAAATAGAAAAAGTATGGGAATTAGTTACGTCATTGGATAACTATTCTTGGAGAAGTGACTTAGATAAAATTGTGGTGACTGTGCCTGAAAAAGAGTTTGAGGAACATACGAAGGATGGTTATGTTACAAAGTTTAAAATTACTGCTTTTGATGAATATAAGAACTATGAATTCGATATGGAAAATGACAATATGCAGGGGCATTGGATAGGTAAATTTTCATATAAAGACGGCATTACATTTATTGAGTTTACAGAAGATGTAAATGCTAAAAAATTGGTTATGAAACCTTTTGTGGGAATGTATTTAAAGAAACAGCAGGCTAAATATATTCAGGATTTAAAGGAAGCATTGGAGGCAAAAAGATGACTTGTGATGAAATTATTGAAGAGTTAAAAGCAAATGCTTCTGAAAAATACAAAGCAAATGTCGTGAAAATGGGTATTCCAGAAGAATATAGTATAGGTGTTTCGACAGCCGTTGTTCGTGCAATAGCAAAGAAAGTAGGAAAGTCAAATGAACTGGCAAGAGAGCTGTGGAATTCCGGTTATCATGAAGCAAAACTATTGGCGGTATTGGTTTTTGACAAAAAGACGATATCACATGACGAGATAGAAAAACTTATATGTGATGTACAGTCGTGGGATTTGTGTGATCACTTGTGTAAAAATCTGATTATTAAGCTGAGGAGTTATGATAAGTTTATTTCTAATTGGATTACAAGTACACATACTTACAAGAAGAGAGCAGCATTTACGCTAATAGCTTCTTCTGTGGTACATAGTAAAGCAATTACAAATGATGCGCTTGATGATTATTTGCGCATTATACAAGAGTATTCTGATAGTGAACATGAACATGTTAGGAAGGCAATCTCATGGGCATTGCGAGAGATAGGAAAGAAGGATTTTACTTACAATGAAAAAGCAATCCTTTTAGCCTATGAATTGAAAGAAAGTGGCAACAAGAATAAGATGTGGATTGCAAAGGATGCATTAAAAGAGTTGGAAACGCTTGTTAAGGTGGAAGGAAGAGGCAGGCTTATTTCTTCCAATAGCAAGATGGGGAGAGAATAACCGATGAAAGAAGTGAGAATGTGAATGAGATACAATGTTATTTATCGTCCATTAACGGCAACTCCATTCAAAAGAAATAGCCTTTATACGGAATTTCCCCCTTCTAAAGAATTGCAATCCTACATCAGGTGCTATTGGGGAACAGAAAATCCGCTTATACAAATCGAAAATGATGACGCACCGGAATTAGTAATCCCAGACACCTGTGTAGATATTATATACCACATAGATTACACCGACAATACCATAACCGGGGGATTCTGTGGGGTAAATGATTGCAGTTTCCATGCACATAGCAGTGGAACTATAGGACATATGGTATCAACATTTGCTATTCGTTTTTATGCGTGGAGTGCATATGCATTTGCCGATGATTCTTTGCAATCTACCATGAATGGATACTTCGATGTGGGTTCAAGGTTTGAATGGCTGGATAAGATTATTCGTCCTAAATTGTTAAAACTGAGAACTTTACAGGAAAAAGCTTCTTTTACAGAACAAGTATTACTTAAAAGATTATCAAATGTGCGTGAAAATGCAGTTGTTAATGATACGATACAGAATGTTTTGATATATAAGGGGTCTTTGGACATAACAACTTTAGCAAAGGAGTCTTTTGTAAGTACCAGACAGTTAGAGCGATTGTTTCATGAGTACGTTGGCATTACGCCTAAAAAGTTAAGCAATTTGATAAGGTATCAATTCTTGTGGAGAGATATTTTGTGTGAGCCGGATTTTGACGTATTAAGTATGGTTCACCAATTTGGATATACAGACCAATCTCATTTATTACGGGAATTCAAGAGATATCATTCTATGGATATACATAAGGCGAGAACCACTGCTTTCAAGGATGTCGGAAATATACAAGATGTATTCGTATAAATTTAGTATAATAGTTTTGAAATTCTGACAAGCAGGAAAGGACGAAGAACTATGAAATACTGTACCACCGTAATAGCAGTGAGAGATATGGAAAAATCCTTGCAATTTTATAAGGATTTATTTAATCAGGATGTACTTGTGGATTTAGGTAAAAATAAGACTTTGACATGTGGATTGGCATTGCAGCAGGGATTGGAACATATAGCCGGTTTTGATGCAGCTACAATGAAATTTCAATCCAATACCATGGAGTTGTATTTTGAAACGGAAGACTTTGACGCTTTTATGCAATTGTTGGATTCTTATCCACAAGTGGAAAGGCTTCATGAACCGAGAACATTTTCTTGGCTCCAGAGAGGAATTCACATCTTTGATCCGGACGGACACTTGATTGAGGTTTCGGAGAGTATGTATTCTGTTGCCTGTAGGCAGTTTAAAGCAGGGAAAACCATAGAGGAAACAGTGAAATTAGTCCAACACCCGATTGAGGTAGTCAGGGGTTGGTATGAAGAGTATCAAAAAGAGTTAATAAGTGTCTGCGGTACGGATTGTAGTGCGTGTTATTGCTTTGGCAAAATGTGTAATGGTTGCAATTCGTGTGAGGGAAAAGTGTTTCATGCACCAGAAGGAAAAGCTTGTCCGATTTATGACTGTGTTAGAAACAGTAAATGTATGCAAAACTGTGGAGAATGTGGAGATGTGCCTTGTGAGATATGGTTTGATACCAGAGATCCGAAGTTTTCAGATGAAGAATTTAATGAAAATGTAACTATGAGAGTACAGGCATTGAAAAAGGAATAGAGGTAGTTATGTCAAAGAATAAAGAACTTGCAGATTACATAATGGACCAACTATCTGATTTGGGGGATATACGAAATATTTCTATGATGGGTGGATATATTTTTTATTATAAAGAACGGATATTTGGTGGGATTTATGGTAAGGGTTTTCTTGTAAAAATTACAGAGGCAAGTAAGAAATATATGCCGGACAGTGAGCCGGAACCACCATATGAAGGTGCAAAACCTATGTTGCCAGTAACCATTTTGGATGATAGAGTTTCGTTGCAGGCAATGGTGGAAGAGATGTATCCGGAATTACCGGAGAGAAAACCCAAAAAGAAAAAACCTCAACTTTTGCTTAATTTCTATGATAAAGTGGAGTTCACGCATGAAGCTCCACCGGCCATGCGCCTCGCAAGCAACACAGCACAACCACATATACTATAAATGTTAATTTGGATCTGTTAAAATCTTAGTCTGTTACTATCCATTATAGGATGATATTAAAATCTTTCAAAAGTCTTAAAAACAAAGGATTTATCGTAGTTTGCTCACCTTGTCCTTTTATATGGTTTCACACAACTTTACCATTGTCCTCACACTTCATAAGGGCAGAGACAAGGGAAACAAAATTCAATGATAACTTTCACAAAGGAGGTGTAAGATGATTTACCGACTTGATACATTGTCTGAAAATAGCATAAATCCTATTACAAGACAGGCATATGACAATTCGTGGATAATCTTAATGCTTATTGACAGTCCTGATTATCAGCAAATGTGCGGGAACAGCGATGGTGGTGCTTATACGATAAAGATGAGCCGCAGTCAATACAACAATTGGAAAATGGCAGTTGGTGATTTCATAGACTTTTCCGAAGTAAATGAGAAAAATGCCCTTTTAGTAATGTCCGAAGCAGATTTCAAAGCTGCAGAAAGTCATTATAAGGGGCATAGATATAATGAGCCTCTTCTTCGTGATAATGAACCCTCTGTTTTAATCCATAGCACACCGATGAACAATTGGGAACAGATTAAACGTGACGGAATGTTAAAGAGTTGGAATATGCTCAAATCTGAAAAAGCCATTGCCGAAGAACAGCCTATTGGAACATGGCTTGGTGATCCAATGGACTTTAGTGATTACATAATGTTTGGTGGCGGTGTCACTGGAGAAATTGTTGTGAATTCAAAACAACAAGGAAGCATTGTAATGGATCAAGACGCAAAATATCTTACTGGAGCAAGATTATATTTTGACGCAAAAAGAATGGCCCAAGATGGATTGCTTATTCGGGACGGTTGCCATTTAAAAGTAAAAGATATGTTACCGCTTAAACCATATCTGATTTGGGTTGCGACTTGGGAAACAATCGGACTTGCAAGCCAAATATCCACTCCGAAAATCTTTTCCGAGCGAGCTGACAAGCAATTTCAATCCATTTCACAACTTCAATGAACTTGCAGGATAGGAGTCAGTGGTACAGGCCGTAGGTATGTGCAAGGGTGTATTTCGCTCTCAAATGCTGAGAATTTGTTATCTGCCGAAAAAACAGTTTGGCATTCGGGAAAATGAAAATCCTTTGTTTCGGCTTATAAGGGCAAAAACAAGGGAAAACACATAAGGTTTGAATAAATAAATCCCAAGTTGCAGAGGAAATACAGACATTAGAGCCAGCGAAGAAACCAGAAGATGTTATCTGTGACCCGCATGTATTGGAATTTCTTGGGCTGACACCTAATGATGATGGACTGTAGTCAAGAGAGTGGACACATTTTTGTACAAATATTTTATGAGAGCAGAAATTGTAAGAACTTCGCCATCATCAGTCTGGACAGTGGAATACTGTTTTATCCACTTGGAGAGGGCGGATTTGGATATGCCGTATTCCTTACAGAGCTGTGACTGGGATTTACCATTTTGGTAGAGTGAGACAAGAGATTTTAGCTACTGAACAGTGTGATAAAATAAAGAAGATTGCAAGTAAAGTTAAGCAGATAATGTGGAAATCTTTTAAAATAGTCTATGCGAGGAGTGAAATTATGTCTGTAAGAACGATTGAAGATATGCTTGATTGGGTTGAAGAAAATATTGAAGAGGATCCTACTCTTACTAAAATGGCAGACTATGTTGGGTATTCAGAGTTTTACTGTTCTGCAAAATTTCACGAATATGTTGGGATTTCATTTAAAGAGTACATTGCCAGACGCAAGTTAAGTTTGGCTGCAGAAGCTCTTACGAAAACAGATATGCGTATCATTGAGATTGCTTTGCAGTATGGATTTTCATCACATGGGGCCTTCACGAGAGCTTTCAAAAAGGTATATGGATGTTCGCCGAATAAATATAGACTTAAACCCGATATCCCATCTTTGGAAAGGGGACGGATTGAATGAAGTACACGGAACTTAAAAAGAAGTTAGGCAGAAATGAATTGTGTTGGTGCGGAAGTGGCAAGAAGTATAAAAAATGCCATAATAGTTTTGATGATAAACTGGGAAGTTTTAAGTGCCAGGGAGCAACTATACCTCCCAGAGAAATTATAAAAAATCAGGAGCAGATTCAGGGAATTCGGGAAAGTGGAAAAATTAATATTGCCATATTGGATTATATTAGTCAAAACATTCGAGCCGGTATTACAACGGAACAAATTGATAGATGGGTATATGAGCAAACTTTGCGATATAATGCAATTCCGGCCACATTGAATTATGAGGGATTTCCTAAAAGTGTATGTACATCAATTAATGAACAAGTATGTCATGGTATTCCATCTCCCAATGTAGTGCTTTGCGAAGGGGATATTATTAATTTAGATGTATCTACTATCTACAAAGGATACTTTTCCGATTCATCTCGTATGTTCTGCATAGGGGAAGTTTCACCGGAAAAAAGGAGACTTGTTCAAGTAACAAAAGAGAGCCTTAACATTGGATTGGAGCAAGTAAGACCATGGGGGTTTTTAGGAGATATGGGACAGGCAATCCACGATTTTGCTAAGCAAAATGGATATAGTGTGGTTAGGGAAATTGGTGGACATGGAGTTGGATTACAGTTTCATGAAGAACCGTGGGTGAGCTATGTTTCTAAGAAAGGAACAGAAATGTTAATGGTTCCGGGAATGGTATTTACCATTGAGCCAATGATAAATATGGGGACGGATGAAATTTATATTAATGAATGTGATGGTTGGACTGTTTATACAGAGGATGGTCAACCATCTGCTCAATGGGAAATTCAAGTATTAGTTACAGAACAGGAATATGAAATATTAGCGTACTGAATTCAAATAATCTTTTTCTTTGATGAATGATTCATACTCATGGAAAAATAGTATGGCGGGGTAAAACAGAATAATGGTTTGTAGTGGTCATGCATTTTTGTAACACTTTGATCGAAAACTTCTTATGCATACCGTGCTTCAAATGGCGTTTTCCTACCATTATAGGAATGAGGGCAGATGTGGTTGTACCACACATATACATATCTGTTGACTGCCTCATCCAGACTTTCTGCGGAAGAAAAGTGATTGGGATAAATCAGTCCTTTTCCTGGCTTTTCTGTCTCCAAAGCCTTCTCCAACGTTGCTATTGCCAGATCAGTATTTATGTAGTCAGAATTTAAGGCCGCAATCATACTGCGGTCATATAAATCGATAATGGAGCAGTTATAACGCATTTTCCCATTGACCAGCCGTATATAAGTAAAGTCTGTAAACCATACCAGGTTTGGGGCTGTCACCTGGAATTTTTGCTTTAGGAGATTGGGAAATAATTTATTTTTTACTTCTCGTACATAAGAAGGTTTCTTTCTCATAACGATTGCATGCAGATTCATTTCTTTATTCATGTATTTATGGATGGTTGTTTTGCTTAAAGAAATCCCTCCTCTTTCCAGAAAAATCTTCATCGGTCTGTGTCCGGGAATCCGGTTATTGTTATAATAAATGCTTTTGATTTGTTCTAAAATATCTTGTTTTTGCTTCTGGCAGGAAGCTTTTCGATTCTTTCGGTAATTGTAGTAAGCATTTTCACCAACTTTCATGATACCGAAAACATACTTGCCAGTTCTTGCTTCGTTTGGGACCTCATCATCACTCAATACAATTGAATCTAAAGAAACTTCATATAATTCAGTTAATGCTTTAGCATTTAAAATGTCTGGTAAAGTTTCATCGTTTTCCCGCTTGGCAACAGTTTGACGAGAAACATTTAATTTTTCTGCCACATATTCCATTAAAAAAACTTTTTGATTTCTTAACTGTTTCAATTTCATTCCAATCATACTTTTCAAACCTTCATTTAGATATTATAATGCGTAAAATTAGTGAAATTTGTCGATCAGATAGCGGTGGAAGCGCAATATGATCGATATCATCTCACAGTAGATTAAATTGTTTCTGATATTTTAGGCGGACTCTAACATGGAATTGTTATTTTCTGATTTGATAATAGTGCCACGATAAAATATCAGATATCAGTATCGTGTAATGAGATGATTTGACGGTATGATATGAGGTATGATACTCTTGAATCGATGTTATTTGTACTAAGAGAAAGTGAGGTCAGACAATGAAACGGTCAGAAATAAACAAAATCATTCAATCTATGGAAAAACTGGCACAGAAAAATGGTTTTTCACTTCCTCCTTTTTGTCACTGGACACCGGAGGAATGGAAAACAAAAGGACACGAATATGATGAAATCCGTGATAATATGCTGGGCTGGGATGTGACAGATTATGGACAGGGTGATTGGGAAAAGATAGGATTTGCCCTGATAACCTTGCGAAACGGAAATCAGAACAATCCAAAATACAAAAAGGTATATGCAGAAAAGCTGTTGATGCTCAAAGAGGGACAACATTCTCCGATGCATTTTCATTGGAACAAGTCAGAAGATATCATCAATCGCGGAGGAGGAAATTTGATCATCCATCTGTATAATGCAACACAGGAAGAGGAACTGGACACGTCAGATGTGCTGGTGAATTCAGATGGAAGGTCCTATTATGTACCGGCTGGAACAGGAATTGTTCTCAGGCCGGGAGAGAGTGTGACCCTCTGGCCAAGGCAGTATCACGATTTTGATGTAATGCCGGAAAGTGGAGATGTTTTGATTGGAGAAGTTTCTATGTGCAACGATGACAATCTGGACAACCGGTTTTACGAAAATGTAGGAAGATTTCCTGAGATTGAAGAAGATGAGCCGCCATACCGGCTGTTATGTTTTGAATATCCTGCTGCAGATTAGATGAAATTTCAAATGTGAATAGATCATTGCGAAACTTATTTGCCAAATGTGTTATGTGAAAGGAGATTTACCGTGACAAAAGAGGAGTTAACGATAGAGATCATGGACCGGTTAGAAAAAGAATATCCGGTTGCAGGATGCACGCTGGACTACAATCAGGCGTGGAAGTTACTGGTGAGTGTCCGCCTGGCGGCACAGTGCACCGATGCCAGGGTAAATATAGTAGTACAAGGCTTGTATGAAAAATATCCGGATATCAATTCACTGGCGGAGGCGGATGTCGATGAGATAGAGGAGATTGTCAGACCTTGTGGACTGGGCAGAAGCAAAGCAAGGGATATCAGTGCCTGTATGAAGATGTTGCGGGATGAATATGATGGCAGGATACCAGATGACTTTGATGCACTGTTGAAGCTGCCTGGTGTAGGAAGAAAGAGTGCCAATTTAATTATGGGGGATGTGTTTGGAAAACCAGCCATTGTCACAGATACCCATTGTATCCGCTTAGTCAATCGTATGGGGCTGGTAGATGGAATCAAGGAACCCAAAAAAGTGGAGATGGCCTTGTGGAAACTGGTTCCTCCGGAAAAGGGAAGCGATTTCTGCCATCGTCTGGTATACCATGGAAGGGATATCTGTACTGCAAGGACAAAACCACATTGTGACAAATGCTGTTTACAAGATATCTGTGCCAAAAACATATTGTAAGGAACGGTTTCCATGAATTTGATCGTGAACCGTATGAGGTAAGTCTGGCGACATAAATCTGTACAGAGCGATACCCGGCAGAACAGAATAGTCTGTCGGGTATTGCTTTTTCACTTTGTCCTAATTGAGAAAATATATCGATAAAGTGAAAACAGTAGAAATCCTGGCATGCGATAGTATAATGTAAATTATGTAAAGGAGGACAACAGATGAAAAATCACAGGTTTTGGGCGTGGGGAATGGTAGTGTGCCTGGTCATGGCATTTTATACCGGTTATAAACACAAATAAAAGTACAGGAGGAAATTAGAAATGTTAGATATTTTAAAAAAAGTTGATGTAAAGAAGACAGGTATTTTTGCAGCAGGTGTTTTATTTGGAACAGCAGGAATCAAGGTACTTGCCAGCAAAGATGCCAAAAAGGTATATACCAGCTGCACGGCAGCTGTGTTGCGGGCAAAGGACTGTGTGATGAAGACGGCAACAACGGTTCAGGAAAATGCAGAGGATATTTATGCAGAAGCTCAGCAAATGAATGAAGAGAGGGCACAGAGGGAAGAGGAACTTAGCATAAAGGAAGAGAGTGTCGGTTCTGAGAATGAGATAGAGGAATAGGGAAACGAAGGAAGGGCTGATCATGAATTTTATCATAAAGCATGAAATCAAAGGACGTCTCCGTATTCATATCCGGCAGAATAAAATGACTTGCCGGGAAGCAGATATTTTACAATATTATTTAAGCAGCCAGAAAGAGATTGTTTCTGTAAAGGTATATGAAAAGACACAGGATGCAGCTATCTGTTATGTGGGAAAACGGAAGGAACTCTTAAAGGTTTTGATGCAGTTTCAGTGGGAAGAGGCAAAGAGGCAGGTGCCGGAAAGCTTTTTGCAGAATTCAGGAAGAGAGTTAAACAGTCAGTACTGGGAAAAGCTGGTGGGAAAGATTGTGCTCCATGTTGGAAATAAACTGATCGTACCATTTCCGGTGAAGGCCGGCATTGCATATATAAAGGCAGTCAAATATATATGGTATGGCTTAAAAACCTTGTTTAGAGGGAAAATTGAAGTGCCGGTATTGGATGGAGTGGCCATTGGTGTTTCCCTTTTGCGTGGGGATATTAATACGGCAGGTTCCGTTATGTTTCTTCTGGGGATTGGCGAGGTGCTGGAGGAATGGACTCATAAAAAGTCTGTCGGTGATCTGGCAAGAAGTATGTCCCTGAATATTGAAAAGGTATGGCTGGTCCGGGACGATCAGGAGGTGCTTGTAGCCGCATCTGGGATTCAGACAGGAGATTCTGTTCTTGTACATATGGGAAATATGATTCCTTTTGACGGAAAGGTCATTGGAGGAGATGCTATGGTAAACCAGGCATCTCTGACAGGAGAATCTGTTCCTGTGCATAAAACGGTGGATGGCTATGTATATGCAGGCACTGTTCTGGAAGAGGGTGAACTGACCATCCAGGTTATGGAAACAGGAGGCAGCAGCAAATTTGAAAAGATTGTAACAATGATAGAGGAATCAGAGAAACTGAAATCTTCTGTAGAAGGACGGGCCTCGCATCTGGCAGATAAGCTGGTACCATACACTCTGGCTGGTTCTGGCCTGGCCTATCTCTTTACGCGGAATGTTACAAAAGCATTATCGGTATTGATGGTAGATTTTTCCTGTGCATTAAAGCTTGCCATGCCAATTGCTGTATTATCGGCGATTCGCGAAGCAAGTCTTTATCAGGTGACTGTAAAAGGCGGAAAATATCTGGAAGCCATGGCAGAAGCAGATACGATTGTATTTGACAAAACGGGTACTCTGACGAAGGCGCAGCCTGCTGTGGTAGATGTGATTTCTTTTAATGGAGAGGAACCGGATGAATTACTGCGGATCGCAGCATGTCTGGAAGAGCATTTTCCACATTCCATGGCAAAGGCAGTGGTAGATGCCGCAAAAGAAAAAAATCTGGCCCATGAAGAAAAGCATTCCAGGGTAGAGTATCTTGTTGCGCATGGAATCTCTACAAAGATAGAAGATAAGAAAGCGGTTATCGGCAGCTATCATTTTGTGTTTGAAGATGAAAAATGTGTTCTGCCGCCAGGGACAGAGGAAAAATTTCATGCAGTGCCTTCAGAGTATTCCTGTCTGTATCTTGCGATTGAAAATGTTCTGGCAGCAGTTATCTGCATTGAAGATCCGTTGCGTGAGGAAGCAGCAGCTGTTGTAAATTCTTTGAAAAAAGCAGGCATGAAAAAGGTCGTGATGATGACTGGGGACAGTGAGAGGACTGCGCACTCTATTGCGAAAAAAGTAGGAGTGGATGAGTACTATTCAGAGGTTCTTCCAGCGGATAAAGCAGAATTTATTGAGAAGGAAAAATCCAAGGGAAGGAAAGTAGTAATGATCGGCGATGGAATCAATGATTCTCCGGCACTTTCGGCAGCAGATGTGGGGATTGCCATCAGTGACGGTGCGGAAATTGCCAGAGAAATTGCTGATGTGACTATTGGTGCAGATAATCTATACGAAATTGTTACTCTGAAAGCGATCAGCAATGGTCTGATGAAACGGATTCATAAAAATTACCGCGTAATCGTGGGTTTTAATACAGGGTTGATCCTGTTAGGTGTTGGCGGGCTGATTCAGCCTGCAGCCTCTGCTTTGCTGCATAACACTTCCACATTGATGATCAGTTTAAAAAGCATGCAGAATCTGTTAGATTGATGATTGGATTTTATCCTGATAAAAAAAGAAGCAAAAAATGTAATATTTTCATTTTTTGCTTCTTTTTTGTTTCCGGTTTTAATAGGAAAAAACGGTAAAAAGAGACAGTTTGTAAATTACGGGATATAAACAGAAAAAAGCACAAATGATAAAAACAGATCAATAAATCTATTGACGGAAAGATAGGGATTAGATATTATTAACACAAGTTAGATATAACTAACTCGAAAGGAGAAGCTATGAGTCAGGATGTGCTTGAACTTGTCCAAGGGATGGATTTACAAGATATTGAAATGCAGATTGCATTTCAATGTGCTCCCCTTATTGCCGGTTTAAAGTTATCCAATTTATTGATGGTTCAGAATACGGATACTGGCAAGGTGAAACAGATATTAAGAAGAACAGGGATTTCCTATTATATTGTAGCAGTTACCGGCAAAAAAACAGCAGTCTTGCTGTACAACCGCCAGCAGCTGGAGGATTATCTGGCAGAAAAAAAAGTACAGCAGCTGTTGCTGGAAATGGGATATCAGGAGCTTACCTTATCAGAGGTGCTTTCGTATTTTCGTGTACGTTATCAGGGATATATGGAAGATGGCAAGGAATTCCCTCATGAAATGGGGCTGCTTTTGGGATATCCCATAGAGGATGTAAGGGGATTTATACAGAATGAGGGAGAGAATTGTCTGTATACGGGTTATTGGAAAGTATATGAGAATCTTTCCGAAAAAGTAGTTTTGTTCCGGAAATTTGAAAATGCGCGGGAAACGCTGATACAGATGCTTTCCAGCGGAATGGGATTGGTAGAGATTATTCAGAATTATTCTCTGATACAAAACGGCTGCATTTCTTGATGCGGCAGAATATCAGATTAAGAATAAGTAATAAAAGATGTCAAGTCAAAAAGGTGACTGAGAAAGGAGAGTTTCATGGATAAGATTTACGTTGTTTACTGGTCACAGTCAGGAAACACCCAGGCAATGGCAGAGGCCATTGGACAGGGGATTACAGAAGCTGGAAAAGAGGCGGAAGTTGTGTATGTAGGAAATGCGTCTATGGATGAGCTGAAGGAGGCAAATGCGTTTGCTTTGGGTTGTCCCGCTATGGGAGCAGAAGTGTTGGAGGAAACAGAGATGGAGCCTTTCGTTACGGAAGTAGAAGGCTTTGCAGGTGGGAAAACCATTGCATTATTTGGCTCTTACGGCTGGGGTGATGGACAATGGATGCGTGACTGGGAAGACAGAATGAGCGCTGCAGGAGCGGTCGTGCTGAATGGACAAGGATTGATCTGCAATGAAACACCGGATGATACTGCATTGGCGGAATGCAATGGTTTAGGCAAACAGCTGGCAGCTATCTAACATAGGCGAATAAAACCGGGCAGTCTTGCAAAAAAAGACACAGGGGTTCGCATAGTTCTGGGTAACGGTACAAGTGCATGACTGGAAACGTCACAGGATTGTGCCGTTACAGTTCAGAGCTGTTTTATAAAACTGGGAAAAGGGAATAGAAAAGGACAGGAGGAATATTGTGAGTGTAGTGATTGTAGGAGGACATGACCGGATGGTCTGTCAATATAAGAAAATATGTAAGGAATACCGTTGTAAGGCGAAGATTTTTACCCAGATGTCAGCAAATCTGAAAAGCAAAATCGGTTCTCCGGATCTGCTGATTTTATTTACCAATACGGTATCCCACAAGATGGTACGCTGTGCTGTTGCGGAGGCGGAAAAGTGTAATGCGGATATCGTACGGTGCCATACCAGCAGTGGGAATGCGTTATACGAGATTCTGGAGAAGGCCTGCAGCTAATGTTTCGCTCTTGACATTGCAGACGGAGTGCTTAAAATAGAGAAAGACATTAAATAGAAAGCTGTGATAAAATATGAAACATTCCAAACAGATGTCGGAGTCTATTGAACTGGGAATTGTACTTGCCCTGGCAGGTGGGTTTATGGATGCCTATTCCTACCTGTGCCGTGACCATGTATTTGCTAATGCGCAGACAGGAAATATGCTGTTGTTTGGTATCCATCTGTCTGAGGGGAAATTTCATCAGGCAGGTCATTATTTTTTTCCAGTGCTTGCATTTGCTCTGGGAATCGCTCTGGCTGATATGGTAAGGATACGTGGAAAGGAAAAAAACTGGTTTCACTGGAGACAGACAGCAGTGCTGCTGGAGGCGTTCATTTTGGCAGGAGTGAGCTTTTTCCCGCAGGATAGGAATCTTCTTGCTAATAGTCTTACCTCTCTTGCCTGCGGAATACAGGTGGAGAGTTTTCGTAAAATACGCGGAAATGGTATTGCAACAACCATGTGTATCGGCAACCTTCGGAGTGCTACGCGGAATTTATGTGATTTCATAAATACCGGGGAGAAAGATTATGCTGGCAGGAGCCTGTTGTATTATGGTGTCATTTTGTGTTTTGTGCTGGGAGCGGTGATAGGGAATATTTCTATAAAGTGGCTGGGAGAACAGGCAATTTTAATTTGTTCTGTGTTTTTAATGATAACTTTTCTCATGATGTTTATCGACAGGGAAAAGTCTTGAAAAATGTTAAATTTATGGTATGATTACAACCAGAGTTAGATGTTGCTAACTCTGGTTGTTCTGCTATTTATGTAAATCAGGAATCTCATGGTTATAAAAGGAAGGAGCGGTATAAATGGGAACTTATATTGTACTGGGAATTTTAATTATCATTATCATACTGGCAATCTCACCGACGATAAAGCATGTCCGTGGACAGGGAAGCTGTTGTGGAGGTGGTGGAGATATTGTGAAGGAAACCAAACAACTGGATGCACCCAAAATCGGAGAGATAGAGGTCATGATAGAAGGAATGCATTGTGATAACTGTAAAAACAGTATTGAACGGCGTATCAATAAATATGAAGGAGTGGTCTGCAAAGTCAACCTGCGAAAGAACAGAGCAGTGATAGAGTATAGCCGGCCTGTGGACCAGGAGGAGATAAAGCGAGCGATAGAGTCTCTGGATTTTCGGGTGTCAGACATCATAACGAAATAAGTTAAAAACATTTTGATAATAGAAAACCATTCAGAAGTAGACTTTTTTTCCATAGCGGTTATAATGGTAAAAACAGAGACTGCTTATGCGGGACAAGATGCCTGTGATGTGAAAGAAAGGATGGTTAGGGAAATGGCTAGACGAGATAAGATCAATTATTATTTAGATCTGGCAGATGTGGTATCTAAGCGGGGGACCTGTCTGCGCCGGCATTACGGTGCTGTTATTGTAAAAAATGACGAGGTGATTTCTACTGGTTATGTAGGTGCTCCACGGGGAAGGAAAAACTGCAGTGATTTAGGACATTGTATCCGGGAAAAAATGGAGATTCCCAGAGGAGAGCGTTATGAACTGTGCCGCAGTGTTCATGCGGAGGCAAATGCCATTATCAGTGCCGAGAGGGAAAAGATGATCGGCAGTACCTTATATCTTTCCGGACGGGAGGTGGCTACTGGGGAATACGTGAAAAATTCCAATAGCTGCTCTATGTGCAAAAAGATGATCATTAATGCGGGAATTGAAAAGGTCATTATCCGTGATACGGAGAATGAGTACAGGGAGATATTCGTACAGGAGTGGATTGAACAGGACGATTCTTTAGATGGGACCTTTGGATATTAAATAGGGAGGAAACAGATGTATAAAATGGATGGATATGGTGAAATTACTAAGTCAATTATTCAGAGTGTAGATTGTCCGTATCAGGTATTTACCAGAGAAAATACGGCGCAGGAAGTAAATGACGCCTATCTGGCAGCTCTGGAACGGGGAAAGAGAGAAGGCTTTGTTCCTCTTCTGGTGGTATCAGATGATACCCTTGCCGAGTGGTTGGAATATGGAAAAAAGGATGGATATACAAAAGAAAGTATTTTGCAGAAAAAATGCCGGACAGGAAAGGATATTCTGGATGAGAGATTTGAGGAATATATTGAGGAATATATCGATGACAGTTCTGGTGCTGTAGAAGCAGGAACAGATGATTTACTGCTCAGTGAACTGATCGGTGAAGAAACGGAGGGGGAAGAACTGGCTGTTTTGAGTTCCTTTCTATCTTTTGAATATGAGGGGATTAAAGAGGTTATCCTGTTTGAGGTTCCAACAGAAGCGCCTTGGGAAGTGATTGCCTGGGTGCCGATGGGCGGGTGGAATGAATGTCCGGAGGCAGCAGAGATGATGGAAGTTGCAAAATACTGGTATGAAAAATATGGTGCAGTTCCTGCAGCGGTATCCCATGATACTCTGGAATTTTATGCAGGGAAACCGTTGAACGATCTGGAAGAGGCTATGGAGCTTGCCAGAGAGCACTATGCATTTTGTCCGGACAGGGTAGACCAGGGAACTGCTACAGGAACGATTGCCGAGGTGGCGGATTGTCTTAATCGTTCTAAGGTTTGGTATTTCTGGTGGGATTAATACATCTATAATGTAAAAAATCTTAGGAATCCTGCCGGAAAAGATAGCATTAACCAGAAAGGTATGTTATAATCGGGCTTAGCAAGAAAGCAATATGAGACAGGAGGATAAATTCATGAAAAGCAATGTGACGAATGATGTTTTCTATGTAGGTGCAGATGACAGGGATTTGGATTTGTTTGAAGGACAATACATAATACCAAATGGTGTTTCTTATAATTCCTATGTCATTATGGATGAAAAAATTGCTATTATGGATATGGTAGACAGGAGAGCAGCAAAAGACTGGTTTGCCAATCTGGAGGAAGTATTGGGAGATAAGAAACCGGATTATCTGATCATTTCCCATCTGGAGCCGGATCATTCTGCAAATCTTGCAGAAGTGTTGGAGCGTTATCCGGAGATTCAGATTGTATCGAATGCAAAGCTGTTCGGAATGCTTCCTAATTTCTTTGATGTAAATATTGAGGAAAAGAAGGTTACTGTGGCAGAGGGAGATACCCTATCTCTTGGAAAGCACACTCTGCACTTTGTGATGGCACCGATGGTACACTGGCCGGAGGTTATGGTAACCTATGAAGAGACCGATAAGATTCTTTTCTCGGCAGATGGTTTCGGTAAATTTGGTGCATTGGATACCGAGGAGGATTGGGCCTGTGAAGCAAGAAGATACTATTTTAATATAGTAGGTAAATATGGTGCGCCAGTACAGGCACTATTGAAAAAGGCGGCAGCACTGGACATTCAGATCATCTGTCCGCTGCATGGACCGGTTCTTTCCGAAAATCTGGAATATTATATAGGAAAATATCAGACCTGGAGCAGTTATGAGCCAGAGGATAAGGGTGTGTTTATTGCGTACTCTTCCCTTCATGGAAATACAAAGCAGGCAGCAGAAAAGCTGGCAGAAATTCTGGAAGCAGACGGAGTAGAAAAGGTTGCCATTGCTGACCTGGCAAGAGAGGATATGGCAGAGTGCATTGAAGATGCTTTCCGTTATGACCGTCTGGTAGTAGCAGCACCGACCTATGATGCCGGCGTGATGCCGGTGATGGTTGATTTCATCCATCATCTGAAGGCAAAAGCTTATCAGAAGCGCAGGGTAGGAATTATTGAAAATGGTTCTTGGGCACCGATTGCCGGCAAGCTGATGAAGGAGCAGTTTGAGTCCATGAAGGACGTGACAGTTCTGGAAAATATTGTTACCATCCGTTCTACGGTGAAAGAAGCAGATATTGACAATCTGAAAGCTCTCGCAAAAGAATTGGAGAAAACTGTATAAAGCAGTACCAATACGAGTCAGAAAAAGCTATGGCAGAAAGAGAATAAGAAAATGATAATATAGTGAAATGTATTCACTTTTAACGTGAATATATTTACACATTTTCTCTTTACAATTTTTATTTAGAAGATATAATAGGTATTGTTGAACAAAACGAAACCGACAGGTGAATAAAGTTCAGCAGTACCTATTTTAGTGTTGTGCAAAAATCATGTACAGGAATGGAGAGTATTATGAAAAACGGAATTGAAATCAGATGGCATGGCCGTGGTGGCCAGGGTGCAAAGACAGCAGCATTATTACTTGCAGATGTAGCATTCAAAACAGGACAGAATGTACAGGGATTCCCGGAGTATGGTCCAGAGCGTATGGGTGCGCCGATTACTGCATATAACCGCATCAGCTCCGATAAGATTCGTGTTCATTCCAATATATATCATCCGGATTATGTTGTGGTTGTTGATGAGACATTGCTCGGTTCTGTTGATGTCACTGCAGGTTTAAAGAAGACGGGTGCTATCATTGTCAATACATCCAAGTCGAAAGAAGAAATCGAGGAGCATCTGGGAGGCTATGAGGGACGTGTCTATACAGTAGATGGAAGAAAGATTTCTGTAGAGACACTGGGCAAGAATTTCCCGAATTCCCCTATGCTTGCTGCTGCTGTTGCAGTCAGCGGTATCATGCCAAGAGAGAAATTTATCCATGAAATGAGAGCTTCCTATGAGCATAAGTTTGCCAAGAAACCGGAGGTTATTGATGGCAACATGCAGGCTCTGGAGCGTGCTTTTGATGTGGCAGAGGAAGCATTGGAAGAGGATAAAATGGGACTTTCTGCTTAGAAAATATAGTTTGAAATAAAAGATTAACTGGAGATTACATATCATGAGAACAGATATAACAAAAATAAACGAAAAGACACCTCATCAGAATCTGACTGAGGGATTGATGGTATTTGCCGGCGGAACCTCCAAGCTGTTTAACACAGGAGAATGGAGAACGAATACACCGGTGTTTCATGAAGATTTATGCAAGCAATGCCTTCTTTGTGCTCCGGTCTGTCCGGATGGAAGTATCCCGGTAGCGGATGGAAAGCGGAGTGATTTTGACTTTGACCATTGTAAGGGCTGTGGCATCTGTGCGAATGTATGTCCTTTTGGAGCAATTGAGATGAAGGAGGGAAATGTATAATGGCAATTAAAGAACGTATGTCAGGAAATGAGGCTGTTGCTTATGCGATCCGTCAGGTAAATCCCGATGTTATGCCTGCATTTCCGATTACCCCTTCTACAGAGATTCCACAGATGGTTTCTAATTATATTGCAAATGGAGAAATCGACACCGAGTTTATCCCGGTAGAAAGTGAGCATTCTTCTATGAGTGCTGCCATTGGTTCACAAGCAGCAGGTGCCAGAAGTCTGACAGCGACTTCTTCGGCCGGACTGGCCTTGATGTGGGAAGAACTCCTGCTGGCTGCTTCCAATCGTCTTCCGCTTGCATTGACCTTGGTCAACCGTACTCTTTCCGGTCCCATTAATATTAACTGTGACCATTCTGATGGTATGGGAGCAAGAGATACTGGCTGGATTCAGATTTATGCTGAGAATAATCAGGAGGCATATGACAATTTTATCCAGGCATATCCAATTGCAGAGGATGCCCGTGTTCATCTGCCGATCATGATCTGTCAGGATGGCTTCATCACCAGCCATGCAGTGGAGAATATCGAACTGCTGGAGGATGAACTGGTTAAAGATTTTGTCGGTGAATATGAGCCGGAGGAGTATCTGTTAAATCCAGGCAAACCTATTGCGGTTGGTCCATATTCTGTTTCCAATTATGCGATGGAGGCAAAAAAGAACCAGGAAATTGCCTTGGAAAATTCCAAGGAAGTCATTCTTGAGGTGGCACAGAAATTTAAAGAGCTGTCCGGAAGAGGATTCGGTCTTTTTGAGGAATATAAAACCCAGGATGCAGATTATATCATTCTGATCATGGGTTCTGCAGCAGGAACTGCCAAGCAGGCGGTAGATGATCTGCGGGAGCAGGGAAAGAAAGTTGGTGTGTTAAAGCTTCGTGTCTTCCGCCCATTCCCGGCAGAAGAAATTGCAAATGCTTTGAAAAACTGTAAAGCGGTAGCTATTCTGGACCGCTGTGAGAGCTATAACGGAAATGGTGGACCGCTGGGCAGTGAAGTGACTGCCGGTCTTTTCCGCCATAAGGTGATGATAGAGGCTGTCAATTATATCTATGGCCTGGCAGGGCGTGATTTTACAGTAGGAGATGCTGTAGATGTCTTTACTGAGCTGGAGGATATGATAGAAAACGGAAAAGAAGTAGAGCAGTATCAGTATATTCGGTTACGCGGATAAATTACGATTAATGGAGAGAATAAAAATGAGTGATTATAGTTTAAAGACCATGATGAATAAGCCGGAGCGTCTTGCTCCTGGTCATCGTATGTGTGCCGGCTGCGGTGCTACCATTGCAGTTCGTGCGGTGCTTCGTGCCCTTCATGAGGGAGACCAGGCAGTCATCGGAAATGCTACCGGTTGTCTGGAGGTATCTTCCTTTATGTATCCTTATACCGCGTGGGAGGACAGCTATATCCACAACGCCTTTGAGAATGCAGGAGCTACTTTGAGTGGAGTGGAGACAGCGTACAAGGCATTAAAAAAGCGCGGCAAATTACCGGAGGATGTGACTTATAAATTTATTACCTTTGGCGGGGACGGTGGTACCTATGATATCGGTTTTCAATCTCTGTCTGGTGCCATGGAGCGTGGTCATGATATGGTATATGTCTGTTATGACAATGGTGCCTATATGAATACAGGTATCCAGCGTTCTTCTGCGACACCAATGTATGCAGATACCACTACAACACCAGTTGGTAAGCAGTCTGCCGGTAAAATGCAGAACAGAAAGGATTTGGCAAGTATTATTGCTGACCACGATGTTCCTTATGTGGCACAGACGACCTTTACCAATGATTTCAAAGACCTGCACAGAAAGGCAGAGAAGGCTATCTATACAGAGGGAGCCTGCTTCCTCAATGTGATGACCCCATGTCCGCGTGGCTGGAGATATGATACAGCGGAGATTATGAAAATCTGTAAACTGGCAGTGGAAACCTGCTATTGGCCATTGTTTGAGGTTGAGAATGGAAAATGGAGCTTATCCTATGAGCCAAAGAAAAAGCTTCCGATTGAAGATTTCCTGAAAGAACAGGGACGTTTCAAGCATCTATTTAAGAAGGGAAATGAAGAGCTGATTGCTCAGTTCCAGGCTGAGGTAGACAGACGCTGGGAAGATTTGCAGTATAAATGTGCAAGATAAGATAAAAAGTGAGCCGCAGGGATATACTATCTTTGCGGCTCTTGTATTCACAGAGGGAGGGTGCGATGACTTTACTTACATATCAGGTATTTAAAACAGTGGCAGATCAGGGGAGCTTCCGCAAGGCGGCAGATATTCTGGGGCTGACCCCGTCCGCCATCAGCCATGCGATTTCTTCTATGGAAGGGGAACTTGGTTTTTCTGTATTGAACCGCAGTAAAAATGGTGTAACACTGACTAATTACGGAGAGCATCTTTTGCCCTATGTCAATGCAGTATTAAACAGTGATGAAAGCCTGCAGCAGGCAATTGCAGAGTTTAATGGATTAAAGCAGGGAAAGGTGAAGATTGGCTGCTTTTCCAGCGTATGTACCAACTGGCTTCCGGATATCATGCATTCCTTTCAGAAAGAATATCCGGGGATTCGTATTGAGGTATTCCAGGGAACCTATGATGATGTGGCATACTGGATAAAAAATGGTGTAGTAGATCTGGGATTTCTTTCGGTATCCAGTGCGGCAGATATCCCGATTGAGCCTTTGTACAAAGACCCGCTTTTATGCGTGGTGCCAAAAGGAACCGTGAAGCAAAAGGACTCTGCTTATATGGAAATAGACGAGATGAGAAATCATCAGTTTGTGACACAGAGGGAGTGTACCGATGCAGATATTCAGAATTTTTTGAAAGAAAATTCATTAAATGTCCAGTCAAACTATCATGTGGTAGATGATCTGTCCACGATCGCCATGGTGGCAAACGGATTTGGAATCTGCCTCATGCCGGAAATGGTCATGAATGATATTCCTTATGAGGTAGACTGCTATCCCGTAAAGCCGGATGCCTACCGGATTATTGGCATTGCCACCTTAAATCCAGAGTTTATGGCTCCCGCAGTACGGACGCTGTATAACCATGTTCTGGAGCATTACTGCCAGATTGTCAGGAAATGAATGGAAATGTATGGTAAAGTATCGTCTTTTTCGCAGAAAACATGTATGATATATATGATTAAACATTAAAAGAAAGGAAAAGACTGGAAATGAAATTGGTATCATGGAATGTGAATGGGCTTCGTGCCTGTGTAAATAAGGGGTTTTTAGATTATTTTAAAGAAGTGGATGCGGATATTTTCTGCATTCAGGAGAGTAAACTGCAGGATGGGCAGATCGAACTGGATTTGCCTGGGTATTTTCAGTACTGGAATTATGCAGTCAAAAAGGGATATTCCGGAACTGCTGTATTTACAAAAAAAGAACCGTTACAGGTTTTGTATGGAATGGGAATCGAGGAGCATGACCAGGAGGGAAGAGTCATAACACTGGAATATGAAGAATTTTATATGGTAACGGTGTATACTCCAAATTCACAGAACGAACTGGCGCGGCTGCCATACCGGATGGAGTGGGAAGATGCTTTCCGGAACTATTTGAAGAAATTGGAGGAGACAAAGCCGGTAATCGTCTGCGGGGATATGAATGTGGCACATCAGGAAATTGATTTAAAAAATCCTAAAACAAATCATAAGAGTGCAGGATTTTCTGACCAGGAGAGAGAAAAATTTACCCAGCTTCTGGAATCAGGTTTTATTGATACTTTTCGGTATTTTTATCCAGAACAGACAGGAATCTATTCCTGGTGGTCCTACCGCTTTTCTGCCAGGGCAAAAAATGCAGGCTGGCGTATTGATTATTTCCTGACTTCTGCATCGCTGATAGATAAACTGCAAGGGGCGGCAATTCACACGGAGGTGATGGGCTCCGACCATTGTCCTGTGGAACTTGACATTAATTGGCAGTAAATGCAGCCCCTCACAAACAAAAGCTATCGTTCGGATGACTTTCCTGATATGGTAGGAAGATGACTGAGATTGTTGTCTTCCGTGCCATCAGGAAGAGATTTTAGATATTCTGTTCCCTTGCGGTGGGCAATGCCTACTCCGGCGATTTCTCCATTTCGGGCAAGGGCGACTCCCTCTTCTTTGGATACAGTCCGGCCATCTGAGAGCTGATAACCGGAGACTGTTCCATGTTCTTTTAATAATGCTACAATATTTTTGGCATTGGAGGAAGGCGTAGGAATGTCATCCAGCGCGCTCATTGCCAATGCTGCTGCAAATCGGCTTTCTTTTTGATTCATATAAAACTCCTTTCTAACTGGGCTATAGAAATAGTATCTCATGTTAGAAAGGAATTATTCTTTTTGACAGAGCTTTACCATTTTTGTATCAGCTATCAGAAACTTGACAAAAACATGGCTTGTCAGTAAAATGAAAAAAGTTTTCAAATTGGTCTGAGGAGGTCTCAAGTGAATAAAGAATGGTTAATTTCCTGTCAGGACGCAGGTCTTGGCTATGAAAACAAAGCGATAATCGAACATTTTAACTTTCAGGCTGTGCAGGGAGAGTATATCTGTGTAGTGGGGGAGAATGGTTCTGGAAAAAGTACCCTGATCAAATCCTTGCTGGGACTGATCAAACCGGTCAGTGGGAAGATTGAAGTGAATCCGGTACTGAATAAGGGGGCAATCGGTTACCTCCCTCAGCAGTCCCAGATACAGCGGCATTTCCCGGTCAGTGTGATGGAGGTGGTGTTGTCCGGATTTTTAAGTGATATGCATTTCAGACCTTTTTATACAGCAAAGGAGAAGAAAGAGGCAAAAAATAATCTGAAAAAGCTGGGAATTCTTGAGTTACAGAAAAGATGTTATGGAGAGCTTTCCGGTGGTCAGCAGCAAAGAGTTCTTCTGGCAAGGGCATTGTGTGCGGCGGACAGGATACTGGTGCTGGATGAGCCGGTAACCGGATTGGACCCTGTGGCAGCGCAGACATTGTATAAAAATCTGGAAATGCTGAATCAGGAGGGGATGACAATCGTTATGGTCACCCATGACCTGCAAAATGCCGTAAAGTACGCAGACAAACTGCTTCATATCAATGACAGAGGTTATTTTTTTGGAACAGTAGAGGAATATATGGATTCTGATTATGCAGCTATTTTTAAAAAATAGAGATGGAGGCGAAAGATGGATATATTATTACAAATGTTATCTTATCCGTTTATGATAAGAGCATTTATTGTAGGGATTCTTGTATCGCTGTGTGCAGCGTTGCTTGGTGTGAGCCTGGTTCTGAAACAGTATTCCATGATCGGAGATGGTCTGTCTCATGTATCCTATGGTGCATTGTCCATTGCTGTGGCATGCGGTGTGGCTCCATTAAAGCTGTCTATTCCAGTGGTAGTTCTGGCAGCGTTCTTTTTGCTCCGGATGACAGAGAATGGTGTGATGAAGAGTGATGCAGCGATAGCGGCTATGTCTGCATCTGCTTTGGCGATTGGTGTATCGGTAACTGCACTGACAACAGGAATGACCACAGATGTGTGTAGTTATATGTTTGGGAGTATTCTGGCAATGACGCAGGAAGACGTGATTCTGAGTGTGATTCTATCTGTCGCTGTACTGCTTTTATTTATATTTTGTTATCACAATATTTTTGCAGTTACATTTGATGAAAGTTTTTCCAGGGCAACCGGAGTCAGAGTAACTTTTTTCAACACGATGATTGCCATTCTGACAGCCGTTACTATTGTATTGGGAATGCAGATGATGGGGGCTATGCTGATTTCCAGTCTGGTGATTTTTCCGGCATTGACTTCCATGCGGCTGTTTAAGAGCTTTCGTGCCGTAGTGATTTCTTCTGGAATATTAGCCGTTGTCTGTTTTTGTATCGGAATGGTGGCATCCTACTTGTTTTCAACCCCGGCAGGTGCCAGTGTAGTGCTTGTGAATCTGGCAGCCTTTTTTATCTTCTTTCTTATACAGAAGGCAAAGGAACTGGTAAAATAAAAAAATTGTAATACGGGAGAACGGAGAGTAAATACATGAAAATACAGGATTTTTTGAAAAAAAAGCCGTTGTTATTTGATGGAGCGATGGGTACCTATGTCAGTAAAAGATATCCGGATTCTATAGATCATTGTTGTGAAATTCTGAATCTTACACATCCGGACTGGATCAAAAAGATTCACCGGGAGTATCTGGAGGCTGGAGCAACAGCTATTAAGACAAATACGTTTGGGGCAAATGAAGCTGGTCTCGGGCTGCCGAAAGAAACCATTTATGAAATCATTATTCAGGGATGGAAGCTGGCGTATCAGGAAACACTGGCATTTGAAAATAGATCAAAGGAGGCATCCGGTCAGAAGGATATTCTGGAGGAGCATTATGTATTTGCTGATATCGGACCGATCAGCATTTCGGAAGATTCAGAAGGTTTTGAGGAATATCGGGAGCTGGTGGATGTTTTTCTGGAATGTGGAGCAAGACATTTTATTTTTGAGACCTTTGACAGTCCTGACAATCTGGAACAGATTACTTCATACATAAAAGAAAAGGCGGAGGATGCTTTCGTGCTGATATCCTTTGGGGTATCTCCTGAGGGCTTTACCAGAGGAGGGTGCTATGGCAGAAGTCTGTTTTATCAGCTGCAGCAGATGAGATCCGTTGACGCCATTGGCTTTAATTGTATATCAGGTCCTAAGCATTTATTGGAGCTGATTCAAAAACTGGATTTGGAACACTGTTATAAATATGTATCTGTAATGCCGAATGCCGGATATCCTACTATGGTATCTAACCGTACCCTTTATGCTGACAATCCCATTTACTTTGCAGAAACGATTCATGAAATTGCCAGGGAGGGTGTTGCGATTGTGGGGGGCTGCTGTGGTACAGAGCCATCTTATATCAGAAAGATTGCACAGCTTTTGGAGCAGGAGCCCGTTTCAGGAGTCGTTCCATGGGAGGAAGCAGCACTGGAAAAAGCAGATTTTGATGTGGAACAAAGTGGTGCCAGAATGGCGCAGGGCAATCCGAAAAATGATTTTGCTGCCAAGTTAAACCAAGGAGAGAAAGTTATTGTAGTAGAGCTGGATCCTCCAGTTACACCGGATATAGAAAATTTTATGGAGGGAGCGGCACGTTACAAACAGGCTGGTGTGGACGCCATTGATATTGCAGACTGTCCCATTGCCCGGGCGCGTATTGACAGCAGTATTCTGGCATGTAAAGTCAGCCGCGAATTAAAATTGACGGCAATTCCGCATATGACCTGCCGTGACAGGAACATTAATGCTACAAAGGCACTTTTATTAGGTCTAAATGTGGAGGGAGTCAATAATGTGCTGGCGGTAACTGGTGATCCTGTGCCGGTTGCACAGCGTCAGGAGGTAAAAACATTATTTAGTTATAATTCTGCTGTTTTGGCAAGACATATCAATACATTAAATGAGACTACCTTTACCAGAAATCCTTTTCAGGTCTGTGGGGCGTTAAATGTCAATGCAGTAAATTTTGACAGTCAGATCAATCATGCGAAGAAAAAAATAGAAAATGGAGTCAATGTACTGTTTACCCAGCCGGTTATGTCAAGGGAAGGACTGGACAACCTGAAACGTGCCAGGGAAGAACTTCCTGTCAAGCTGCTGGGGGGACTGATGCCGGTAGTCAGCCATAAGAATGCCTGTTTCATGGAGCATGAAATTGCAGGTATCCATGTAGACCAGCAGATAATTCAGCTTTATGAAGGAAAAAACAGGGAAGAGGGAGAGGCTTTGGCTGTAAAAATCGTTACAGCCATTGCAAAAGAAATCGGACCATATGTAGACGGATTCTATCTGATCACTCCATTCCAACGGATTGCATTGATTGAAAAGATAGTAAAGCAGTTAAAGCTCCTGTAAAACGGCAGAAAAACAGGAGCTTTTCCTTCAGGGATGAAAAAAATGAAAAAATTTTAAAAAAGTACTTGCAAAATGAAAAAAAGTATTATATACTAAGCAAGGCTTGTGAGGGAAAACAACACAGGTGCATGATACTGGGCTATCGCCAAACGGTAAGGCACTGGACTCTGACTCCAGCATTTCAAGGTTCGAATCCTTGTAGCCCAGCTAAAGAAAGTCGTAAAACAGAGTGATCTGTCTTACGGCTTTTTCTTTTTCCAGTACATTCCAGATATGGGTAAAGTAAAATTTTAACAAAACTATTTTCAAATGAAAAAAAATCTGATAATATAGTTTTAATGTAGCTGGATTATAACAGCTTCAATTGAAACGCATGAATATGCAGAAGGAGGATATGAATGAATAAGTTAAAAAAAACAGTAGTGTCTGTAGTTACGGTATGTGCTATGGCAGTCAGTGTACTGGCAGGAGCATCTGTAAAGGCAGCAACAACAGAAGGAGTATTGGTTCCTACCCGTGTTACAGATTACGCAACAGTGCCTACAGCAGCTACGGTATCTGTTAACCTTCCAGGAAAGGGAGACAATGCTTCCGCAACCGTTGAATCAACAGCAAAGCTTATCCCAATCCAGATGGATTATAAGGGTGTATTGACTTTAGCAGCTGCAGCTACAGGATTGTCTGACAGTGTGGATGTGGCTTTGTACAGTGACCAGGCATGTACCATGAAGGTAGGAAGTTCAGATTTTCTGAGTTCTTCTTATCTGACGCTTTCTAAGTCATATACCATTACTGCAGCCGGAACCTATTATCTGAAATTTAACTGGAGATGGAGCGTGCCGGATAACGGTTCTGTTATCGCAGTTGGAGCATATGCTTACTCAGGTGCAGAGGTAACGATCAATGATACGTATCAGGCAATTTATACTGGAGACAGCACAGTGACAAATTATCACAAGTTAGTGCTGGAGTCTGACAGCTTAGTTACCTTGTTTGGTAATTCCTATTCTACATATGATGGTACAGCAAGTAACCTTTCACTGAATCTTTGTGACAGCAATAAGATCACACTGGATGACCCATATATGTATTCCGGTAATCAGTACTTTGAAATTTATGCACTGAAAAAGGGAACTTATTATGTTGCAACTAGCAGCAGTTCTCCATATCAGTTAAAGGCTACTGTAACAAAGGTAAAGGATCAGAGTGGTGCTTCCAAAGCCAAGGCAAAGACTCTCAAGAAAAAGAAGACAGTGAAGGGTATGGTTGCATTATCTGAGGGTACTGCAAAGGCTGACTGGTTTAAGATCAAACTGACCAAAAAAGCAAAATTAAAGTTAAGCTATACTGCTAAATGTACTGGTACTTCTTCTTTGAGATTACAGGTAATTCCTGCCAACAAGAATTATACTCTGATCGGAGATACCATTTATATGAAGACTGGTACCGGTGGAATCAGTTCTAAAAAGAAACTGAAAAAGGGAACTTATTATATCAAGATCAATAAGAGTTATGCAGATTATAGCGGTTCTTATTCCATTAAGTATGTTAAATAATTGCAATTTGTGATACAATATCTATGCCTGTGCGTTGTTTCGTACAGGCATGTTTTATGAAAGAATGGAGGATAGTTTGAAATGACAAAGATTGATTTTATTCGTGGTGAAATGGTTAAGGCAATGAAAGCGCATGATAAACAGCGGAAGGATGTTTTGTCCATGCTTTTGACAGGATTAAAGAATGTACAGATTGATAAACGGGCAGACTTAACAGAGGAGGAGGAAAACCAGGTTATCTTAAAGCAGATCAAGCAGGCAAAAGAAACTCTGGAAATGACTCCCGCTGACCGTACAGACATCATTGAGGAGTGTAAATTTACCATTAAGGTATTGGAGGAATATGCGCCGAAGATGATGGAAGAAGCAGAGATTAAGACAGTGATTGAAGAGGTTCTGGCTGAGTTGGAGATTGTTGAGCCAACACCGCAGGAGAAGGGAAAGATTATGAAAATTTTGATGCCGAAAGTAAAGGGAAAGGCAGATGGTAAGCTGGTCAATTCCGTTTTGGGCAGTATGATGAAATAAATGCTGGTTACAGGAGAGGTATAAGAATATGAAGACAATTTGGCTGGTAATTCCCTGTTATAATGAACAGGAAGTGTTGCCGGAAACATCAAAACGGCTAAAAAGCATTATGGAGGCTCTGATGAAAAAGGGAAAAATTTCCGGAGCCAGCCGGATTGCTTTTGTTAACGATGGTTCCAAGGATACTACATGGAATATTATTTCCCAGCTTCATGAAGAAAATCCCATTTTTGTAGGGATTAATCTGGCACATAACAGAGGACATCAGAATGCTCTGCTTGCCGGACTCATGACGGCAAAGGACTATGCGGATGCTGCTATTTCTCTGGATGCTGACCTGCAGGACGACGTGGGAGCAATTGAACAATTTATTGATAAGTTTGCAGAGGGAAAGGAAATTGTCTATGGGGTCCGTTCAACCAGAGCCACAGATACCATATTCAAAAGGGGAACTGCCCATGCATTTTATAAGCTGATGAAAGTGATGGGTGCAGATACATTGGAGGACCATGCCGATTACCGCTTGATGAGTAAGAGAGCACTGGAAGGGTTGGCACAGTTTAAAGAAGTCAATCTGTTTCTCAGGGGTCTGGTACCGATGATAGGATATGAGACCGATGTTGTTTATTATGAGAGACAGGAACGTTTTGCCGGAGAGTCCAAATATCCATTAAAAAAGATGCTTGCTTTTGCCATTGATGGAATCACCTCCTGCAGTGTAAAACCAATCCGTATGATCACCTTTCTTGGAATGTTATTGTTCTCTATCAGTGTGCTGATGCTTATCTATTTTTTTGCAGTATGGATATACGGAAAGACCGTGGCTGGGTGGACAACCATTGTTGTTTCTGTCTGGGGGATTGGAGGACTTCAGCTGCTGGCACTGGGTGTGATCGGGGAGTATGTAGGAAAAATTTATATGGAAGTGAAGCAGCGTCCAAGATATATTATTGAGAGTATATTATATACAAAGGAAACAGTATGACAAAAAAGAGGATGGCAGATTTTAACAGAACAATAAAAAAAGTCAGACAATTATATTATCTGACTTTTTTTTGCGCCATAGAGCTAAAGCTGGAAATGATAATTATGGGAAACGGAATTTATAAATCGCAGTTTCCAACGGTACGTGGGAATGGAAGGACATCGCGGATGTTTGCCATTCCTGTCAGATACATGACACAACGTTCAAAGCCAAGACCAAAGCCGGCATGACGTGCTGTACCATATTTGCGCAGATCCAGATAAAAATCATAACTGTCTGTGTTCATTCCAAGCTCCTTCATACGGCTGACAAGGACATCATAGTTTTCTTCACGCTGGCTTCCGCCGATGATCTCTCCAATTCCAGGAACCAGGCAGTCCATAGCGGCAACTGTTTTTCCGTCCTCATTCAGTTTCATATAGAAAGCTTTGATTTCCTTTGGATAGTCTGTCACAAAGACTGGACGCTTGAAGATTTCTTCTGTCAGGTAGCGTTCGTGCTCTGTCTGAAGGTCACATCCCCATTCCACCTTGTAGGTGAATTTATCATTGTGTTTTTTCAAAAGATCTATGGCCTCAGTATAGGTGATATGAGCGAAGTCGGAATCCACCACATTGTGGAGACGGTCCAGTAATCCTTTATCCACAAAGCTGTTGAAGAAATTCATTTCTTCTGGTGCATGTTCCAGTACAAAATGGATGATATATTTCATCATGCTTTCTGCCAGCATCATATCATCTTCCAGATCAGCAAAAGCAATTTCCGGCTCGATCATCCAGAATTCCGCTGCATGACGGGTGGTGTTGGAATTTTCTGCACGGAAGGTAGGACCGAAGGTATAGATATTACGAAATGCCATAGCATAGGTCTCTCCGTTTAACTGGCCACTTACAGTAAGACTTGTCTCTTTATTAAAGAAATCCTTGGTATAGTCAATGGAACCATCTGGATTTTTAGGAGGATTTTCCATATCCAGAGTAGTTACACGGAACATCTCACCAGCACCTTCACAGTCATTGGCAGTGATGAGCGGAGTATGCACATAGACGAAATCACGCTCCTGGAAAAACTGATGAATGGCGTATGCAATCAGGGAGCGGACACGGAAAACAGCCTGAAAGGTATTGGTACGTGGTCTCAGGTGAGAAATAGTACGAAGATATTCGAAGCTGTGCCGTTTCTTTTGAAGTGGATAATCTGGTGTAGAAGCCCCTTCAATTTCAATTTGAGATGCCTGGATTTCAAAGGGTTGTTTTGCCTGAGGAGTCGCGACTAATTTGCCGGTAACGATCAGAGCAGCCCCTACATTGAGTTTTCGGATATCTGATATATTTTCCAAGGTGTCATTATATACTATCTGCAGCGGTTCAAAGAAAGTACCATCGTTTATCACGATAAATCCAAATGCTTTGGAATCACGGATGCTGCGAATCCAGCCACAGACTGTCAAGTCTTTTTCAAGATACTCCTGGGGATTTTTAAAGATTTGTTTTAAATGAATCAGTTCCATAAGAAATAATATCCTTTCTGTAATTTTATATCATATATAGTATTTCCTATTTTTGGGAGATAGTCAAGTAAAGGTTGAAAAGAAAAAGAATTTCGGTCGAAGAGTGTCTAATAGTGTCGAATAGGCAAAAATCATGCAAAACATTGGTTGACAAGCCAAACAGCAGGCGATAAGATTGTTAAAACAGGGTTACTAGGAGGAGGTTTTTTGAATTTAACAAGTCTAAAATACGCACTGGAAGTAGAAAAATGTGGCTCGGTAACGAACGCTGCAAAAAGACTCTCAGTCAGCCAGCCTAATCTAAGTAAGATGATTAAGGATTTAGAGCAGAAAATAGGATTTAAATTGTTTTTACGAAAAAACAAAGGAATGGTTCCAACGAAAAAGGGAAAAGAATTTCTAAATGAGGCTCACCAGGTGATGAAGCAGCTGGAAAGTCTGGAGAGGTTCAGTCAGATGCCGGTGGAAAACAGAGTGGAATTAAGTGTGGCAGCTCCAAGAGCCAGCTATATCACACATGGTTTTACCAGATTTATGCACCGGATCGATGATGGCAGGAAAATGGAAATTTACTTTAATGAGACAAATTCCCTTGATACGATCAACGATATTGTGGAACAGAAATATACCAGTGGGATTATCCGCTATGATGTACGATATGAGAAATATTTTCTATCTATGCTACAATTAGAGGGACTGACTTATGAGCCGTTGTTGGAATTTGAGTATGTATTTATTATGTCGAAGGACAATCCACTGTCAGAAAAGGAGACGGTATTGTATGAAGATTTGGAAAAGTGCATCGAGATTTTACATGGGGATACCGTAATTCCTTCTCTGGTACATAATGACATTACCCCAAGCCTGGATAGGAATGTGGAACGATGCATTTATGTATATGAAAGAGGGAGCCAATTTGATCTGCTTGCAGATGAAAAAAATACTTTTATGTGGGTGTCTCCGATTCCTCAAAAAATTCTGGAAAGGTATCATTTGTTTCAGAAACCCTGTGCTGATTACCGCAGAGTGATGAAGGACTTATATATTTATCCGAAGGGGTACCAGTTGAGCCAGTATGAAAATATGTTTCTGGAGGAAGTAAGAAAAGTTGTTGAGGAGCTGTAAATGAAGTTTATATTGGAAGACCAAATGGATGGAGTGGAGGAGTTTCAGGGAGAACGGATATTGTTTGCCGATGATGACAGATTATGCCGTGAGGCGATAAAGATCTTGCTGTCAGAAAAGGGGCTGGCAGTAGATACTGTGGAAAGTGGCGAAGAAGCCGTCACGAGATACCTGCAATCTGAAGAAGAGGAGTATACGGCAATCTTTCTGGATGTCCATATGATGGAACTGGACGGGTATCATGCAGCGCATCAAATCCGTCAGTCTGGAAGGAGAGATAGTAGGGAGGTCGGTATTTATGCTGTTTCTGCTGATTTAATGCCCCGGAGAATGGAGCAGGTACGGAGAGCGGGTATGAATGGATATATTATGAAGCCGATTAACTACAGAGAATTGTTTCAGGTTATTCATCAGGAAATCAATAAATAAGACACTAGTAGGATGTTAAATTATGAGAATGGAGAGAAACTATGGGATACCAGGAAAAAGATTTACAGGAGTTAAAAAGTATGCAGGAAGAATTGCAGGCAGGTCAATTAAACCAACATTTTATTTTTAATGCTCTAAATACGATAAAATGTGCTACCATCATAGACCGTCGTCAGGCATGTCATCTGATTGATGAGTTTTCAAAGTATCTTCGTTATAATCTCAATGCCATGGAAAACGGAGAGGCTGTTCCTTTCCGCAATGAAATGGAGCAGGTAAAGGCATATGGCAGCATTGAAATGGCAAGATTTGCTAAGGTACAGGTCGAGTATGATCTGCAGGAGGAAGACTTTTTTATTCCACCGTTGAGTGTGCAGCCATTGGTAGAAAACGTCATTCAGAATGGGCTGTGCAAGGCCGAAGAAGGTGGAAAGGTGATTATCAGAAGCTTTTGTGAGGAAGAAAAGTATGTAATAGAGATTGTTCTTAGCAGTACCATTTCGGAGGAGGAAGAGGAAATGAAGTACCATCCGGATCAGGAACTGATTGATCATATCAGGATTCGTCTGGAAAAGCTGATGAATGGAACCTTGAAGCTGGAAAATGAGCCAGAGAAGGAGATTAAGTTCCAAATTGCGATTCCTGTGGAGAATGCCAGAAACCGTGAATATGGTAAGGTTGCCGGAGGAGGAAGAACGGACTGATGAAAACAATTATCGTTGATGATGAAATTGTGGCAATAAAGGTGTTTATGTATGAAGCAGAGAATATCAAGGAATTAGAGATAGAAGGGATGTTCCAGAGTGCTACAGAGGCACTGCGTTATGCAGACAAGCATACAGTAGATTTGGCTATCCTGGACATCCAGATGACGGAGATGGATGGAATCCTTCTGGGGCATGAATTGCGCAAGAAGAATCCGGATATCATGCTTATTTATATTACAGGCTATGAAAAATATGCGATGGATGCGTTGAAACTTCATGCAGCAGCTTATCTGACAAAACCATATTCTGAGGAAGAATTGAGGTATGCGGTAGAAACCGCCCGTTTGTTGTCGAGACGAAAAAAGAAGAGGATTTATGCAAGAACTTTTGGATATTTCGATGTGTTTGTAGATGAAAAGCCAATTATGTTTAAAAGTGCAAAAGCAAAGGAACTTTTGGCACTTCTGATTGACCGCCGTGGCGGAATTGTCACAACAGAACAGATCATCAATGTATTGTGGGAGGACAGATTAAATGATGAGTCCACGCAGAATCTTTGCAGTAAGATAGTTAAGACATTACAGGCAGAACTCCGGTCTTATGGAGCAGAGGAAATGCTGGTTGTCTCACGAGGAAGCAGAAGAGTCGACACAGAGACGTTTGACTGTGACCTGTATGAAATGCTGGAGGGAAATCAGAGTGTAAAAGAACAGTACATTGGAGAATACCTATTAGATTACAGCTGGTCCGAAAACAGGACAGCACTTTTAGACAGATATATACAATAAAAACAAGATTTTTCGCAAATTCCATTTTAATTCCCTTTTAAATACAGATGAATTCATAAAATTTTCCATAACAATGTGACAGACATGTGTATATTAAGTTTGTCAAAGAAAATTGAATGTTGCAATTTGGTGTGGCAGAATGGAGGATTTTTTATGGAGGAGTCGCAATTACGGGTTATTATCGCAGACAATAATGTACAGGATAGGGAGAGCAAAGCGAAAGCCATGGAAGATATGGGTATTGATGTGATTCTTGCTACTGGGGATGGAAGAAAAGCGTTAGATGCGATTCAGAAGAAAAAGCCTGATATTGTTGTTTTGGATATGATATTGCCAGGAATTGACGGTATTGGTATCTTAGAAGAAATCAGCTGTCGAAATACAAAAGCAAAACCTGTAATTATTATAGAAACGGCACTTCGTATGTCAAATCTGGTGGAGGAGGCATTACGATATGGTGCAGATTATTATATGATGAAGCCGATTTCTAACCGTATGTTGATCAAGCGTATGAAACAGATGGCAGAGCGACGTGAGATAATGCAGAAAGCAGAAGAACAAAATGCAGCGATGGACAAGTCCAGAGAAGTACTCCGATTAAATAAGCAGCAAATGCAAAAAGACGAGTTGTTAACGGTAAACGCAACAGGAATGAGAAATGGATACAGTTACTCCGGAGATCTGGAAATGGATGTAACGAATATACTACTTGAAATAGGAATACCAGCTCATATCAAGGGCTATCAATACATAAGGGAAGGGATTATCATGTCATTCTATGACAGAAATATGTTGCATTATATTACAAAATATTTATATCCCGCCATTGCAAAGAAATACAAGACGACATCCAGTAGTGTGGAACGTACAATAAGACATGCCATAGAGGTGGCATGGCGCAGAGGAAATTTGGAAACATTAGAGGAAGTGTTTGGAAATACCATATGTGCAGGAAAAGGAAAGCCAACTAATTCTGAATTTATGGCATTACTGACAGACAAGCTTCGTTTAGAATACAGGACAAAAGTAGTTTCTTGATTTTTCAGACTTTTTCATAGTTTTTTTATACACTTTTTGTCCTATCTTAGCTACAATAGAGAGGTCAAAGGAATATCTGTTATTTCTTTGACCTCTTTTAGTATGATTAAGTGAGGAACATAGATATGAGTAAAGTGATTGGAATTGATTTGGGGACCACCAATAGCTGTGTGGCAGTGATGGAGGGAGGAGAGCCGGTAGTGATTGCCAATGCAGAAGGCATCCGGACAACTCCCTCTGTGGTGGCATTTACAGAGCAGGGAGAGCGGTTAGTAGGAGAAGCCGCTAAAAGACAGGCCGCTGTAAATACAGAACGAACAATTTTCTCTGTAAAGAGAAAGATGGGACAGGATGTCCGGATTCCTATAGACAGAAAGAAATATTCTCCACAGGAAATTTCGGCAATGATTTTGAGGAAATTAAAAAGAGATGCGGCAAATTATCTGGGAGAGGATGTGAAAGATGCAGTTATTACAGTTCCGGCGTATTTCAATGATGCACAGAGGCAGGCGACCAGAGATGCCGGGCGGATTGCAGGGCTAAATGTGCGACGGATCATCAATGAGCCCACTGCTGCTGCACTTGCCTATGGACTAGATCATGGTGAGCCACAGAAAATTCTGGTATATGATCTAGGGGGAGGCACCTTTGATGTCTCTGTGATAGAAATCGGTGACGATTTGATTGAGGTCCTTGCTACAGCGGGCGATAACCATCTGGGTGGTGATGATTTTGATACCCGTCTGACGGATTATCTGGTAGACTGCTTTCAAACGACAGAGAGGGTAAATCTCAGAAAAGATCCTATAGCAATGCAAAGAGTGAAGGAAGCGGCGGAAAAGGCGAAAAGGGAATTGTCCCAGATGACATCAGTTAATGTGACATTACCGTTTTTATGGAATGGAAAAAACGGCGCCAGACATATGAACATTACAGTGTCCAGAGAGAAATTTGAAAGGTTGACAGCAGATTTGGTGGAGCGTACAAAAAAGCCTGTCCTGGATGCATTGGAACAGGCAGGACTGACAACACAGCAGCTTCATAAAGTATTATTGGTAGGAGGATCCACGCGAATACCTGCTGTGCAGGCAATGGTAAAAGATTTAACAGGAAAAGAGCCTGGAAGAAATCTGAATCCAGATGAATGTGTTGCTCTGGGAGCCAGTGTGCAGGGAGGAAGATTTGGAAACGAGCTGGTTTCCGGTGGGAAGAAGGACATTATTTTGATGGATGTTACTCCGTTGTCTCTTTCTGTTGAAACGATGGGAGGAGTGGCGACCAGGCTGATACAGAGAAATACCACCATTCCTACCAGACAGAGTCAGATATTTACTACAGCGGGTAATTTTCAGACTTCCGTCGATATTAAAGTTCTGCAGGGAGAGGCAAAATTTGCTAAGGATAATAAGCTGCTGGGAAATTTCCGTTTGACGGGTATCAAAAGGGCATGGGCGGGAATTCCCCAGATAGAGGTTACTTTTGATATTGATGTCAATGGTATTGTCAATGTCTCTGCAAAAGATTTAGGTACTGGCAAGCAACAGCAGATTACGATTTCTTCTACTTCCAATTTATCGGAGGAAGAGATTGAGAAGGCCAGACTGGAAGTAAAAGAGTATGAGTCACAGTGAGGCTCTGTATAACAGGATATGACTGGTTCCAATAAATCCCCCTGTTCCAAACTTGACGGAATAGGGGGATTTGGGGTATATTGGTAACGTTATTGTAAAAAGGAGAATTTTTTGTAGCAGATTGTATACTTGTATACAATATAACATAAAGACAGGAGGACTGGTTATGGATAATGTATCAATGATGGCTTTGAGTGAGAAGCTGGACATTCAGTTTGATGAACTGGTACAAAATTGTATGATGTCTGGTGCAATCGATTTAAATCTATATCAGGAATACGATGTAAAAAGAGGGCTTCGTGACAGTACTGGTAAGGGCGTTTTAACTGGTCTGACAGAGATTTCTGATGTTGTGGGATTTGAAGTGGTAGATGGAGTGAAAGAACCAGCGGATGGTCATTTGTATTATCAGGGGTATGATGTAAAGGAACTGGTCGGTTCTGATATTTCCAAAGGATTTGCTTTTGAGGAAACTACCTATTTATTACTGTTTGGACGGCTTCCTAATAAGGAACAGCTAAAGATTTTTGTCGATATCGTGAGCAGTTTGCAGGAGCTGTCAGGACAGTTTTTGAGGGACGTTATCATGAAGGCACCCAGTGAAAATCTGATGAATGGACTGCAGAAAAGCGTACTGGCACTGTATTCTTATGATTCCAACCCGGATGATATCTCTGTGTCAAATGTCCTGCGTCAGTCTCTGCAGCTGATTGCCAAGCTGCCATTGATCGCAGTATACAATTATCATGCCTATCGCCATTTTAACTGTTCTGACAGCCTGGTGATCAAACCGCCGGTTACAGAATATTCTACGGCAGAAAATATTTTACATATGTTGCGGCCGGATGGAAAGTTTACCCCATTAGAGGCTAGAGTTCTGGATGCAGCACTGGTATTGCATGCAGAACATGGCGGTGGTAATAATTCTACTTTTACGAATCATGTAGTTACTTCGTCTGGTACAGATACCTATTCTGCCGTAGCTGCGTCTATTGCATCTCTGAAAGGACCAAGACATGGTGGTGCCAATCTGAAGGTACAGCAGATGTTTGATGATCTGCGTGCCAGCTGTGGCGAATGCTGCAGTGATGAAAAAATAGAAGAGTATCTGGTTCAGGTTTTGGAGAAGAAGGCATTTGATGGAAGTGGTCTGATTTATGGTATGGGACATGCTGTATACACACTTTCTGATCCGAGAGAAGTAATCCTGAAACATTTTGCGCATGAATTGGCAAAGGAAAAAGGGCTGGAGGAAGAATTCACCCTTTATGACCGGGTAGAGAAGATATCTGCTCAGCTTCTGATGCACAGAAGACATGTAGTAAAACCAGTATGTGCCAATGTAGATTTTTACAGTGGTTTTGTATATACGATGCTGGGTATACCAAGAGAGCTGTTTACTCCGCTTTTTGCTATTTCACGTATTTCCGGCTGGAGTGCCCACCGGCTGGAGGAACTGGTAAACAAAGGAAAGATTATTCGTCCGGCATATAAGTATGTTGGCGTACATAATGAGTTTGAGGAACTTGATCAAAGAAAATAGTTATTATTAAACTATTGTAATAACAGGAGGAATGAAAGAAATGACACAGACAAATATCATTGCCATTATGATTGCATTTGCCGCTTATTTAATCTTTATGATTATTATCGGCGTGTGGTCGATGAAAAAGACAAATAACACAGAGGATTACTTTTTAGGCGGAAGAGGATTGAACAGCTGGGTTGCCGCATTGTCAGCACAGGCTTCCGACATGAGTGGGTGGCTGTTGATGGGGCTTCCGGGTTCGATCTATGCATTGGGAACCGGTCAGGCCTGGATTGCGATCGGTCTTTTCCTGGGAACGGTGGCAAACTGGCTTTTGATTTCCAAGAGGCTGCGCCGTTACACTATTGTGGCAAATAATTCTATGACATTGCCGGAATTTTTTGAAAACCGTTTTCATGATACAAAGAAAATTCTCTTGACGATTTCATCTGTTGTGATTGTCGTTTTCTTTCTGGTATATACCGCATCTGCTCTGGCATCTGGTGGAAAACTGTTTAATACAGTATTTAAAATAGACTACCATATTGCTCTTCTTATCGGTGTTGTCGTTATTCTTGCCTATACCTTTATGGGTGGATTCCTTGCAGTCTGTACCACAGACTTTATCCAGGGGATGCTGATGCTGGTAGGTCTGATGCTTGTACCGATTGTTGCCTATACTTTTGTCAGCGGCGACTTTGCAAGCCTGATCGCACAGAGCAATGAGGCGGCAGGCTATGCCGGAAATTATGATGATTATATGAGTCTGTTTTCTAATGGAGGAAAGCCATATCGTTTCATCGATATCTTATCTCAGCTTGCATGGGGGCTGGGGTACTGTGGAATGCCACACATCCTGGTACGTTTTATGGCGATCCGTAGTGAAAAAGAATTGAAGAAATCCAGTGTGATAGCGATATCCTGGTGCTTTGTTTCTCTGCTGGCAGCCTGCTTTATCGGTGTAGTGGGAAGGGCGTATCTCTATCCGACTATCCTTGGCACTAAGGGAGAAGCCAGTGCGGAGAGTGTATTTATTGAGATAATAGATAAGGTATTTACACAGGATACGGCCCTTCCATTTATTGGTGGAATCTTCCTGTGTGGTATTCTGGCAGCAATTATGTCTACTGCAGATTCCCAGCTTCTGGTATGTGCCTCTTCTGTATCAAAGGATATTTACAAGGATATTATAAAGCCGGATGCGGAAGATAAAAAAGTACTTCGTGTCAGCCGTATCACTGTAGTGTGTGTTGCTGCACTTGCATTTCTTATTGCGTGGAATCCTGACTCCAGTATTATGCAGCTGGTATCGGATGCATGGGCAGGCCTTGGAGCGGCTTTTGGACCAGCAGTAGTCTGTGCCCTTTTCTGGAAGAGAACGAATCTTCCGGGAGCATTTGCTGGTATTCTATCAGGCGGACTGACTGTAATCATCTGGGATTATATCCCTCTGGCTGCTGGAAAGACATTGGGAGCATACACGGGAATTTACTCCCTGTTAGTTGGATTCTTTATCAGTCTGATATTGATCGTAGTAGTAAGTCTTTGTACCAAAGAGCCAGATGAGCAGATACTTGCAGACTTTGAAAAGGTCAACAGTTACACAGAATAAACACAGAATCGTCATGGCCTGTTAATAATTTACCGATAGTGTTTGATACAGATTTTTTCCAGTAGGGATATCAGCAGATACAGTCCGGTGGAAATCAGACACAGGATGACAATGGAAAGCAGGACATAATCCAATTTAAAAACCTGGCTTCCATAGACAATTAAATAACCAAGGCCCGCTTTCGCGGCAAGGAACTCCCCGATGATAACACCCACCAGAGTCAGACCGATATCAACTTTCATGATGCTGATGATGGCGGGAATATTGCCGGGGAGTATTAGTTTGCATAAAATATCCTTTTTCTTTCCTCCCAATGTCTGAATCAGTTTAATCTTTTCTGGTTCCATTTCCTGAAAACTGTTATACAGTGTAATCGTAGTGCTGAATACAGCAACGGAAACGGCTGCTACAATGATGGTTTTCATATTGTTACCCAGCCAGACGATAAAGACAGGTGCCAGAGCTGTTTTTGGAAGACTGTTCAGTACTACCAGATATGGTTCCAGCACTTTGGCAAGGGCTTCATTCCACCATAAGAGAATTGCCAGCAGAATACCGATGATAATGACCAGAAAGAAACTGAGAAAGGTTTCTCCCAGTGTAATTCCAATATGATAAAAAATCAAGCGTTCCTTTACCATTGTCAAAAAACAACTGCCAATCCGGGATGGGCTGCTGAAAATAAAGGAATCCAGAATACCTATCCGGGTAGTAAGTTCCCATGCACCGATCAGCAGGACCAAAAGCAAAATCTGACAAAAAATAATTTTTCTCTTTCGGGAAAGGGACTTGCGAATGAATTCTTCCTGAATTTTACTCATGACGGTTTAACTCCTTCCATACCTGGTTAAAATAATCTTTAAATTCGGGAGCACTCCGGGATAAAAATGGAGTACGTTCTGACGGACAGGTGAGGTGGATCGGAATTTCTTTTGAAATGGTGGCTGGACGTGGCGTTAGTATCAGGATGCGGTCTGCCATGCTGATTGCTTCAGAAATATCATGAGTGATTAAAAGAGCGGTTTTATGTTCCTTCCGAAGAATCTGCCAGATATCATCGGCAACAGAGAGACGTGTTTGGTAGTCAAGTGCCGAAAAAGGTTCATCCAGAAGCAGCAGATCCGGTTCCAGCATCAGTGTGCGGATCAAGGCGGCTCTTTGTCTCATGCCTCCCGAAAGCTGGCTGGGTTTGGCATTTTTAAATCCAATCAATCCGTAATTTTTCAGCATAGTATCAATTTGAAGATAAATTTCAGGTGAAAGCTGGTGACTGATTTCCGGACCAAGAGCAACATTTTTTTTCGTGCTCCGCCATTCCAGAAGATGATCTTTTTGCAGCATATAACCTATCTTTTTTCCTTCACTCAATTGAATGGTACCTTCATCTGGGACGAGCAGATTACATATGAGGGACAGGAGTGTGGATTTGCCACATCCACTGGGACCAACGATAGCAACAAATTCCCCATCTTTTATGGAAAAATTAACATGGTTTAAAACGGTAGTTTCTCCTTGAAGGGTATGATATGCATAGGAGAGGTCTTTAATGGTAAGTAAATTTTCCATAGAACTATCCTCCTTATAATTTTAATACAAAAATTTCCTTGTATAGACTTAATATATGCGGAGAGAATCCGATAGTGAGGGAGGAAAAGGGATAATTTGAAAAGTTGAGTATATTTTTTGAATTGCAAGAAATACTACTAAGGAAATAAAACAACTATTGTGATGCATCCAGCGGATGCAGAATGGAGGTAATATGAGAAAGAAAGCTTTAATTCTTGGTACAGTTATGGCATTATCTGCCATGACATTTGTAGGCTGTGGCACAAATGATAACAATAATTCGGAAACAAACCAGGAGACTACTGCACCAGAAGTTACAGATGATGCAAATGTTGATGAAATGCCAACAGTAAGTCCTAATGAAAATGGGAACGATGATGGTGGTGTGATCGATGATCTGGAAGACGGTGCAGAGGATGCAGTGGACGGTGTTGGAGATGCAGTAGATGACGCAGTAAATGATTTAGATGGAAATGCGGATAACAACAATGACAACAACACCAATAACAATACAACCAATAAAAACGGAAACAAGAATGGAAAGAAAAATACTCCAAATCCATAAAGAAAAAGACGAAGAGTAGTTTGAGAAAAAACGGGATGAAAAAAGAGTTGCTTTTTAACACTGTCCAGTATTTGAGATTGGACAGCAGTTCAGGCAACTCTTTTTTGTTTCAAATCATGAGTTTCGCTGATTTTCTGCTACAAAATGGAGTGATTAAATTTCCTTTACATAAAGAATACTGTCATGATTTTGATACACCAGCTCTTTTTCGGGGCTCATACCCAGTTTCTGGGCGGTGTGGATTGAGCGGATGTTGTTTTTGTCTATGACAGCTACCACACGTTCTATACCAAGTTCCTCTCTTGCATAGAGAAGAACAGCCTTGCAGCATTCCAGTGCATATCCGTATCCCCAGTGCTGACTGTCTAACAGATAAGAAAGCATGATTTCTTCCCTGTCATCAATCACCTGGTTTTCAATACCACAGCGACCGATTAGTTTATGGGAAGTTTTGCTGAAGACTCCCCAGAGTCCGTATCCATAGAAGGAATATACATTTTTGATGTAGGCACGGAGTTTGTTCTTTTCTGCCTCTTTATAGTCATCAATATTATCGATATATTTCCGGATTTGAGGATCCTGGTAAATCTGGTACATATCCTCAATGTCATTCTCTGCCAGTTCACGGATTAAAAGTCGTCTTGTATTGGCAATAATAACCGGTTCTCCCTGACTGCGGCGGAGAATATTTTCAAAAAACATTGTGTCCAGCCCTTCAAAAGAGCCTACCACAACAGCAGCTTTGTCAAGTGGCTGGTCACCAGAGTGAAGATTGTAGAATCCTACTGATGTAATGCCTGCAGTATAGGCAGCTGCTATACCGTTCTGGGATGCCTCAACAACAAGTGTCTCCTTGGGGTTGACACCGAGTTTTTCCAGAGCAATGAGAAAGAGATCTGGTGCTGGCAGTGGTTTGGTAAGCTGGGAGCCGGAAACCAGTTTATCAAAATATTTCTGAAGTTCCAGAGATTTTATGATCTTCTCTATCTCCCTGCTGGATGTAAAGGAGGTGGCTGCCAGCCGAATATTGTTTTTGTGTAGATTTTCCAGAAGCGGTTTGATGCCCGGAACTGGAATATATCCCTCCTGTTCTGGCATTCTGTTAATAAGAACTCCATCCATATTAAAAATAATTGCTTTCAGCATAGGCATTCCTCCCTTCAATTAAAATAAGTATAACAGATTCCTGGGAAATTGTCTTATTTTTTCAGCAAAAAGGATATGTTTTTGTTCTGCTTTCTGTTATAATTATCCATATATAACAAAGACAAAGGATGCAGATTGGATTGCTTTTGGATTGGAGGATAAGATGGCACAGATTAAGCCTTTTTTTGCAGTAAGACCGACGAAGGAGTTAGCACACAGGGTAGCCGCTCTGCCGTATGATGTATACAACCGGCAGGAGGCAAAGGAGGAGGTTTTGCGGGAGCCGGTTTCCTTTTTGAAGATCGACCGGGCAGAAACCCAGTTTCCTGACAATGTAGATACCTATGATGACCGGGTCTATGCAAAGGCAAAAGAACTGTTTGTACAGATGGAAGAAGAAGGAATTTATATTTCCGATGAGGATTCCAGCTATTACGTATATCAGCTCACTATGAATGGCAGAAAACAGACAGGTATTGTTGCCTGCGCCAGTGTAGATGATTATTTAAACAATGTTATTAAGAAGCATGAAAATACCAGAGAGGAAAAGGAACAGGACCGCATTCGTCATGTAGATACACTGGGAGCACAGACCGGACCTATTTTTTTGGCATACCGTTCCCAGCAGGTGATCAATGAGGTGGTTGAAGCAGTGACAGAGAAAGAAAAGCCATTATATGACTTTACTGCAGTGGATGGAATCGGACATACGGTGTGGAAGATTTCGGATGCCGGAAAAGTTGATTTGATCAGACAGGCATTTGATGGAATTGATGATATTTATATTGCAGATGGTCATCACCGTGCTGCATCGGCTGTAAAGGTAGGACTGAAACGAAGGGCAGAGCATCCGGATTATGATGGTTCTGAGGAGTTTAACTATTTCCTTTCTGTGCTGTTTCCGGATGACCAGTTGATGATCATGGATTACAACCGTTGTGTCAGGGATTTGAATGGATTGACTACAGAGGAGTTTTTACAGAAAACTGGTGAGATTTTTAGAGTAGAGTCTCTGGGAGCAAATGCGGAGGCACCAAGAAAAAAGGGTGAGTTTACCATGTATCTGGAAGGACAGTGGTATAAACTGGCAGCATCACAGGAGATGCTTTCTATCAATGACGCAGTAAAATCTCTGGATGTTTCCCTTTTGCAGGATTATTTGTTAAAACCGGTTCTAGGGATAGAAGATCCAAGAACAGACAACAGGATTGATTTTGTCGGAGGGATCCGGGGATTACAGGATTTGGAGAGAAGAGCGGACAATGATATGAAGGTAGCATTTGCCATGTTTCCGACTTCGATTGGAGAGTTATTTGCTGTGGCAGATGCAGGATTACTGATGCCGCCAAAGTCTACCTGGTTTGAACCAAAATTGAGAAGCGGTTTGTTTGTCCATAAAATAGGATAGAAAAAGAGGATTGTTATGGAAAGAATGTTTTCGTCAGACAGCAAACCAGTAGTTTATTTGTCAAAGTTTGTTGATATGATTGTTTTAAATGTTATTTTTCTGGTCTGTTGCATTCCTGTATTTACTGCAGGAGCAGCATGTACAGCAATGTATTATACTTGTGTGAAAGTGATCCGTAAAGATGAGGGGACTGTTTTCCGGGAGTATTTTCACAGTTTCCGGGAGAATTTTGTCGCAGCTACCGGGATATGGATGGTAATTCTGGCAATCCAGAGCCTGATGGCTGCCAATATCTTAGCTGCGTTTGTTTATGCAAAAGGAACTTATGGTGCCATTATTGCAGGTTTTAGCATTTCAGCCAGTTTGATCATTCTGGCAATTGGTGTATATGTCTTTCCTGTTTTGTCAAGATTTATGGTAAAGGGCAGAGATTTATTGCGAATGGCTCTGGTCATGGCAGTGGCAAATGGAAAGTCTACTGTTTTGCTGGTGCTGCTTGTGTTTCTGTTTGTGGTCCTGCTTGTTCTGGGATGGCCATTTTGGCCTCTGATCCTACTGTTGGCACCGGGAATAGCTGCATTGCTCAGTGCAAAAGTGTTAGAGCCGGTTTTGGCCCTTTATATTACAGAACAGGAAGCAGACAGACATGGGGATAATATAGAAGGGGGCGGAGAAGATGAATAAGAAATTATATGATTTAATGAATTGGTCAGAAATTGAGGCGCTGGTCTATTCGGAAGAAGATCATCCGGAAAAGATACTGGGACCCAGAAAGATACGAGGGGGGCATCTTGTACATGCCTTTTATCCGGCTGCAAAGCATGTATTTTTGAAGCTCAAGAAAGATGGAAAGATGTATCCGATGGAAGAGGCAGACTCAGAGGGCGTATTTGCGGTGATTATACCGGAAAAGAAAATGACACCGTATACTTTCGTGGTATCTTACGAGGATGGATCGGAGATTGAACGGGAAGATCCATATCTTTATCTGAATCTTCTGGGAACAAACGATTTACGAAGATTTGAAAACGGGATACATTATTCGGTATATGATTATTTAGGGGCACATACCATGGTAGTCTCTGGCTGCATGAATGAATCGGAACCAGTTTGGGATGCGATTCCATCCCAGGCTGGAAAAGATGATGTTTATGGCACTCATTTTGCAGTGTGGGCGCCAAATGCAGTACGTGTCAGTGTAGTAGGAGATTTCAATTCATGGGATGGCAGATGCCATCAGATGTGCAGAATGGGGGACACTGGTGTATTTGCCCTGTTTATTCCTGATGTGGGACCGGGACAGATCTATAAGTATGAGATAAAGCTAAACTACAATACGGTTGTTTTGAAAACAGATCCATATGGTTTTGCCTGTGAACAGAGACCGGCAAATGCCAGTGTTGTCTGCAATACTTCAGGATATTCCTGGAAGGATGCAAAGTGGGTTGCAAACAGGGAAAAAGAGGATTACAAAAAGAAACCAATATCAGTTTATGAACTGCATCTTGGTTCCTGGAGAAAGAAAGAGACACCGATTCAGGAACCTTCCTGTGATGAGGAATTTTACAATTACAGGGAATTGGCACCGATGATAGCGGAGTATGTAAAAAAGATGCATTACACCCACATTGAACTGATGCCGGTGATGGAGCATCCACTAGATGAATCCTGGGGCTATCAGGTGACAGGATATTACGCTGTGACTTCCCGTTATGGAAGCCCGGAAGATTTTATGTATTTTGTAGATTATATGCACCAGCACCAGATCGGTGTGATCTTGGACTGGGTACCCGCACATTTTCCGAAGGATGCCAACGGACTTGCACGTTTTGACGGAACCTGTCTTTATGAACATCTGGACCCGAGACAGGGAGAACATCCACACTGGGGGACGCTGATTTATAATTATGGAAGGCCTCAGGTAGCAAATTTTCTCATTGCAAATGCCTTATTCTGGGTGAAGCGTTACCATGCAGATGGAATCCGTATGGATGCTGTCGCATCAATGCTGTATCTGGATTATGGCAAACAGGATGGCGAATGGGTTGCCAATATGTATGGAGGAAATGAAAATCTGGAAGCAATCAGCCTTTTGCAGCATTTAAGCAAGGTGTTTCACAAAGAGTGTCCTGGTGCATGGCTGATTGCAGAGGAATCTACAGCATGGCCGAAGGTTACAGGGGATATCAATGAAGATGGTCTGGGCTTTGATCTGAAATGGAATATGGGCTGGATGAATGATTTTGTGTCATATATGCAGACGGACCCATTATTCAGAAAAGGGCGTCATGGCATGCTGACCTTTAGCATGATATATGCATACAGCGAGAAGTTTATTTTGGTATTGTCCCATGATGAAGTAGTGCATATGAAGGGTTCCATGCTGATGAAGATGCCGGGCGATATGGAGCAGAAATTTGCAAACCTGCGTATTGCCTATGGTTTTATGATGGCGCATCCGGGTAAAAAGCTTCTGTTTATGGGGCAGGAGTTTGGACAGACAACAGAGTGGAATGAAAAGAAAAGTCTGCCGTGGGAGGAAGCAGATGAGCCGGAGCATGCCAAAATGCAGAATTATGTCAGTAAGCTGAATGCCTTTTATCAGAAGCATCCGGCATTGTACGATAATGATTATGGGGAAGAGGGCTTTGAATGGCTCAGTAGTATGGATGCAGACCATAGTATTATTACTTTTATGCGTTATAATGAGGATTGTTCCGAGAAACTTCTGGTGGTATGCAATTTTACTCCGGTTTTGTATGAAAACTTTAAGGTTGGTGTCCCTCTTCCTGGAAAATATAAGGAAATCTTCAACAGTGATGCGGAGGAATTTGGTGGTTCTGGACATGTAAACCGCCGTCTGAAAAATTCCAAACCGGTTTCCTGGGATGGAAAGGAAGAGTCTATTTCAGTAGAAGTACCTCCTCTTGGCATCAGTATTTATCAATATAGTGAAAAATAAAGGATGGGGAAAAGTATGTTATTCAATCCAATGTGTTCTTTGATTATGGCATCTTTATCCATTGCTTCGCCAGGAGCTATTGATGTACAGGATGTAGTGGAACAGATGCAATCTGATGCCACAACGGAAGAGAAGACCAGTTTTTTAATTGAATATCTTCTGGCTCAGAGAGAGCCATTGATGAATTTTGGAAAAACACTGCTGGCAGCTTTTATTTTATTCCTGATCGGCAGAAAGCTGATCAAGGCAGTGTTAAAGCTGTTAAACCGCTGGATGGAAAAGGGCAGTGTGGAAATCAGTGTTCATAAGTTCATCCTTTCTTTGTGTAAGATATTACTGAACATCCTGCTTCTGTTTGTTGTAGCCGGGGTGCTGGGTATTGGAACCAGTTCTATTGTAGCGATAATAGGTTCTGCCGGTATAGCTATTGGTCTGGCATTACAGGGCAGTCTGTCCAACTTTGCCGGTGGTATTTTGATCCTGTTACTAAAGCCTTTCCGGGTAGGGGATTATATTGTTGCATCTGGCGTAGAAGGTACGGTAAAAAGCATTGATATTTTTTATACGTATATTGTGAGTACAGATAATAAAGTGATCGTTGTACCAAATGGTACGCTGTCTAATGGAAATATAACCAATAATTCACAGGAGGAATACCGGCTGCTGGTTATTGACTTTATGGTGGGATATGATACACAGATACAGCAGGTGAAGGATATTCTGATGGAGCAGATGCAGAAAGAGACTTTAATCTGTCAGGATCAGTTTATGGGAGTGAATATTGATAAGCTGAATCCGGGGCGCATCAAGATGCAGGCAAAGGCATGGGTTGCTACAGAAAATTACTGGGATGAGAGATACCGTCTCATGGAAATCATCAAGGAAAGTTTACAGGAACAGGGGATTTCCATTATGTAATATCCTGGTAATATTTAGGTAAAATGTAGTGTTTTATTCGCATTTGGGTTGTCCTGAGATTTAAAATAAATTATAATAATTTAGACGGAAAAAGTTAAAGACAAAAAGTAGATTGGTGTGATTACAAGTGGTAACAATATATCGAACAGATGATAGAAAAATTCATGAAGAAGACACCCTGACAGAGGGTGTATGGATAAATATGATAAATCCCACGGTATCCGAGGGAGAGGAATATGCCCGGAAACTGGATATTGATGTCCATGACCTGCTGGCGGCATTGGATGAGGAAGAAAGCTCCCGTATTGAACTGGAGGATGGCTACACTCTGATTCTGGTGGATATCCCTGCTACGGAGATACGTCATGAAAAGGAAGCGTATACGACAATACCACTGGGCATTATTTTGACACAGAGCAAGATTGTTACAGTGTGTACAGAGGATACGCCGGTATTACAGGCATTTATCAATGGAAGGGTAAAAGAGTTTAGTACCAAAAAAAGACTGCGGTTTGTATATCAGATTTTGTTCCGTATCTCTACTCTGTATCAGAGTGCACTTCGCATTATTGACAAAAAACGGACAGAAATCGAAGAACGGATTGATGGCGATACAGAGGATATCGATCTGATTGATCTTCATGCATTAGAGTCAACGCTGGTATACTTTGCCACTTCTCTTCGTGCTAATGGGGCAGTGCTGGACCGTCTGACCAGATATAAACGTCTGGAGCAGTATCCGGATGACAAAGACCTGCTGGGTGATGTCATTGTGGAGAACCAGCAGGCCATAGAAATGACGATGATTTACCGTGATATCATCAATGGTACCAGAGAGCTTTTATCATCGGTTATTGATAACCGGCTCAATAACGTCATGAAATACCTCACATCAATTACCCTTGTGATGGCTATTCCTACGATTATATCCGGTTTTTTTGGGATGAATGTGGATAGCAGATGGGTACCGCTGGCACATACACCCCATGGTTTTCTGGCGATTTCTGGCATAACAGTAGCCATCTGTGGGATTATCTTTGTGGTATTAAAGAAGAAGAGGATATTGTAACAAAAGGTTTTATGATTCCCTTTTCATTCTTTGGATGCTTTCATTTGCCCTGGCATAGATTTCTTCTGCATCAGCTCCTACAAAGAATTCACCATTTTCATAAAGAACTTTTCCATTGACCATAGTCATTTTTATGTTTTGCTTGCTTCCACTGTAGACGATATTTTTAGTGATTTCATTGAGTGGCTGCATGTTTGGCTGGTGTAGATCGATCATGATCAAGTCAGCTTTTTTGCCAGGTGCCAGAATGTCGCAATCGTTCAGTCCCATTGCACCGGCACCGCCAACAGTTGCCATTTTCAACACTTCATTGGCATCCAGGGCAGAGGCATCTGGGATAGAGACCTTTTGCAGTGCGGTCGTCAGAAACATTTCACGGAACATATCCAGACAATTATTGCTGGCAGGACCATCGGTTCCGATGGCAAGTCTTATGTTTTTGTCCAGCATTTTGCAGATTGGTGCGATTCCGCTGGCAAGCTTTACATTGGAAGCTGGGTTGGTAACAACCCAGATATTTTTTTCTTTGCAGATATCTAAATCTTCTTCCGACATATGGACGCAGTGGAAACCGCCACCGCCATACTCAAACATGCCGAGGCTGTTCAGGAATGCAGTCGGTGTGGTTCCATATCGTTCGATACAGCCTTCTACCTCCGCTTTTGTTTCGGAATTATGAGTATAGACCGGTGCTTTATATTTTTCTCCCAAAGCAGCCATACCCTCCAGAATATCACGGCAGGTAGTATATTCTGCATGGAATCCCAGTTGGTAAGAAATCAGTTCATCATAGTTATTAAAGTGAAGGTATTCCTGCTCGATTTCATCCACTTTGCCGCCAAAATCATTGATGCTGCCACAGAGTACCGTACGAAATCCGGAATCCTTTGAAGCTTTGGCATTGGCATTATTTTTCATATACATATCAAAATTAGCAGTAATGCCACTGGTGAGATATTCCATGATAGCCAGACGGGAGCACCAGTAAACGTCATCCTCTGTCAGCTTTGCCTCCATCGGAAAAACCCGGTTGTAAAGCCATTCCTGCAGGGGAAGGTCATCTGCATAGGACCGTAAAAAGGTCATTGCAGAATGAGTATGTGCGTTTTTAAAGCCCGGAAGTATCAGGTTTCCCCGGGCATCAATTTCTCTGTCCCAGATTATTTTCTGGCTGTCATCGTCCGGCGCAGAACCAGTAGGACCGATATAGGAAATCTCAGTACCCTGGATCTGGATTTCGCCGGAAAGAATAGCCGTACTGAGAGGCTGGCTGCCGGCTTCCATTGTCAATATCTTAGCATTATAAATACGTGTATTCATTGTCTCCTCATTTCTGCGCTGCTTTTGCATCTTTCTCAGGGAGTGGATGCAGCGCAGACACATCCCTGTAATTTTGGTCAAATCATGGGAGCCTTTATGACTCCAATTCAGGCAAAGCAGCAGCGATATCCTGGATACATGCAGTTACCAGTTGTTTGAAAAAAGGTGCCACCCGGTCAGCGGTTTCCTGGACTTCCTGATGCGTCAATGGATTTTCAGTGATACCGCATGCCATATTGGAGATACAGGAAATCCCACAGATGTGCATTCCCATATGATTTGCAGCGATTGCCTCACATGCTGTGCTCATGCCAACTGCATCGGCACCCAGTGTACGGCACATATGGATTTCAGCAGGAGACTCATAGTTTGGACCGGTGAGCTGGATATAGACGCCCTCCTGAAGAGGAATATCCAGACGGACAGATGTTTTGCGTATGATCTTACGAAGCTCTTTGTCGTAGATATCGCTCATATCAGGGAAACGTACGCCCAATTCATCAATATTTGGTCCGATCAGCGGAGATGGAATAAAGTTTGCAATCTGGTCGTTGATCATCATGAAATCACCGGCATGGTAAGAAGTATTTATTCCGCCAGATGCATTGGTAAGAAAGAGTACCTTTGCTCCCATCAGCTTCATCAGGCGGATAGGAAGAACTACATCGTTTATGTCGTATCCCTCATAATAATGGACACGTCCCTGCATACAGACGACAGGAACTTCTCCCACATAGCCAAAGATGAACTTTCCCTGATGCCCAGGGACCGTAGAGACTGGAAAACCATCGATATCGTGGTAGTCTAAGATGGCTTCTACCTGGATTCCATCGGCATAATCCCCCAGACCGGAGCCGAGGACCAGAGCGATTTCTGGTGTAAAGTTGATTTTTTTCTGAAAGCAATCATAGCATTTCATTAATTTGTCATATACTGGATTCATATTTTTTTCCTTTCCTGTTTTCATAAGGCATGAAGTTTCTGCTCTTATTGTAATGGCTTTTCCTGGAAAAATCAATTATATCCCTTTGATAGCCTGACAGCGCGAATTGGAACCATCGGGCTAAGCAGTTTGATGGGGAAGCAGAAATCACGTGTGCAGATTTCAGACATGGGAAAATAGAGGTGCGATTGTTGACAGTATTTTTCGATTATTGTATACTTCTATTATTAATAAACGGACAGTTTTCAGTGTCAATGGCAAACTTTTCGAAAGGAAAGGACGCAAAGCTATAGGGCCTAAGATAGCAGTGCTATACGTGGCAGCCAGTTGCCGAAAGGAGACTTTTTTGCTTTATGGGATGTTCCTGTTTTAACAGAAGCCTCTTTTTTCGGAATATACCTGAAACAAAAAGAAAAGAGGGATGGGCTATGGAGAAAGAACGGAAAAATATTGTCATATATTTGCCCCAGATTTATACCGAATTTGTCGCTGGATTGCGTAAGGAGATCGAGAAAGCGGCAAGAGGGAAGGGATATCGTCTTATCTTTTTTACCTGTTTCGGAGATAACAGCAGTATTGATGAAAAAGGACTTGTCAATCAGAGATATGATGAGGGGGAACGGGTCATTTTCAGACTGGCAGATATGGAGAACATTGACGGGATTATTTTTCTTTATGATGCCTTTGCACGGACACAGTGGGATGAGATTTATGATATGGTGAAGAATCGATGCAAATGCCCGGTCATAAACTTCCGGACACCATTACAGGTGCCGAAAGTATATAATATCTATGTAGATGATAAAATATCATTTGCTGCTATGATACAGCATTTTATTGATATCCATCATGTAACAAAGATTAATATTGTGACAGGACCGGAGGATAATGTACATTCTGAGGTTCGTCTGGAGATATATCGTCAGGTATTGGAGAAGAATGGATTGCCGTATGAGGAAGAAAGGGTATATCATGGAAACTTCTGGAAAAATTGTGGAGAAGATCTGGTAGAAAAGATGCTGGAAGCATCTGTGGAAATGCCGGAAGTAATCGTATGTGCGAATGATTATATGGCACTTTCTGTGATAGAGGCATTGAAGCGGCGCAATATCGGAGTTCCGGAACAGATCATGGTATCGGGCTATGACAATATTGAAGAGAGTAAATATAATCATCCGGCGTTGACTACTGTAAGGCAGCCGGTTGAGGCCATGGGCTGCAAAGCATTAGAGGTATTGGAGAAGATATGGGCAGGGCAAGAGCCGGAAAAAGAAATCTATCTGCCAGGTGAACTGATGTTGAGACAGTCCTGTGGCTGTGACAGCAGCAGCGAGGATTTTTCACTTACCTACAGTTCTTTCCTGAATGAACGTCTGGATAGGATGTCTTTTCTGGAGACATCAGCAACTACTATGGTTACATTTATGTCTGGTACGCCGAATCTGGAAGAATGTATGAAGTGTTTGAAGGAATATGCACTGGTAAATACAGGTTTTAAAAGTTTTGCATTATGTCTTGCGGAACATTGGGAAAAGCAGCTTTCTTTGCCTGATATAGAATATGGTTCCAGCAAATGCATGATTACTATGGTGGCGGGAATCCATAATGGCAAGGAGTTAGAGACAGAAAAATTCCCTGTTTCCCAACTGCTTCCGAGTATCTTTCTGGATGAGGAGGATGAAGCATTTTATATTGTGCCGATCCATTATCTGCAGTATTATATGGGATATGCTATAGTGCTTTTGGATTATGATGTACCGCATAATTCCAGTGTCAAGGCATGGTTTCTCCATCTTGACAATGCACTGGAAAACATACGGATCCGGGGCAGACTGAACCAGGTGGTCAATGAGCTTGGTGACTTATATGTAAGAGATACTTTGACAGGACTGTATAACCGGCGCGGTTTTGAACGATATGGAGAAGAATTTTACCAGAGCTGTATGGAAAATCAAACCCAGTTGATGATCATGGAAATTGATATGGATGGATTGAAGCAGATTAATGACCAGTATGGACATGAGGAGGGAGATACCTGTATTACCATGATAGCCAATGCAATGATCTATGCATCCAAGGAAGGAGAGATTTGTATCCGTTCCGGTGGAGATGAATATATTGTTATTGGTAAAGATTATACGCAGGAAAAACTGGATCATTTTATAGAGAGATATGACAGATTTATAGCAAATGTCAATGAATCTACGAACAAGACGTATCAATTAGGTGCCAGTGTGGGGTATTTTATGGGGGTTCCGGATGGAGTTCATACCACAGAAAATTATCTGAAGATTGCAGATGACAATATGTATGCCAATAAAAAAAGAAGAAAAGCAGTTTCCCATCCCGGGATTGAGGTGAGATAACATTGAGCAGATTATATTTCTGCGAAAGGATATAGAAATGGGAGGGATTGTCCGATCAGGATTCGGACAATTCTTCCCATTTTTCCATTAATTCCAGTAAATGGCAGTCATTTTCTTCTTTTTCCTGTGCCAGTTTTTGTAAAAGAGCTACATCGGTTCCGTTAGCAGGGTCTGCCAGTTGCTGGTCAAGCTCTTCGTTTCTTGCTTCTAATGCAGCAATCTCGTTTTCTGTTTTCTGTATGGCATTTTCTATCTTGCGAAGCCGGGCCTGTTCCTCTTTCTGTTGCTGCCAGCTAAGCTTTGTCTGGGAAGAGGCAGATGTTACAACATTGGAACATGCAGTGCCGGATGCAGCCGTGGTTGTTGTCAGCTGTGCCCGTTCTACATCCTCTTTTTTCTCCAGATAATAGTCATAGTCACCGATGTAACTAATCAATTGTTTTTGCGTCAGATCCAGGATACGGGTTGCGGTCTTATTGATAAAATAGCGGTCGTGGGAGACATATAAAACTGTTCCTTCAAAACGGTTTAATGCCCGTTCCAGTATTTCCTTGGAGTCAATATCCAGATGGTTGGTCGGCTCATCCAGAATCAGAAAGTTGGCATCGGAGAGCATCAGTTTTGCGAGAGAAACACGTCCCCGTTCTCCACCGCTTAAATTTTTCACCTGTTTAAAAACATCATCCTCTGTAAAGAGAAATGCAGCCAGAATATTTCTGACTTCCGTATTATTCATATGTGGGTAGGTATCCTGAATTTCATCAAATACAGTCTTTTCCATATGCAGCACCTGATGTGCCTGGTCATAATAGCCGATTTCTACATTCGTGCCAAGCTTCACTGTGCCACTGTCGGCATCTATCAGCCCATTGATGATTTTTAAAATCGTGGTTTTGCCGGAACCATTGTCTCCAATGATAGCTACCCGGTCCCCTTTCTTAATGTCAAAATGAATATCCTCAAAAAGAAGTTCTTCGTCGAAGTGCTTACTTAAACCTGATACAGACAATACATCGTTTCCGCTTTGAACACGGGGTGAAAATAACAGGGACATCCTTGTATTTTCTTCTGTCGGTTTTTCCAGCCGTTCTATTTTTTCCAGCATTTTTTCCCGGCTTTCGGCGCGTTTGATAGATTTTTCCCGGTTAAAGGATTTGAGCTTGGCAATGACTTCTTCCTGATGTTTGATCTGTGCCTGCTGGTTCAGATACTGTTTCATCTGGGCATCTAAAAGAGCTTGTTTTTTCTCGGAAAACTGGCTGTAGGTTCCCAGGTATACCGTGCTTCGGTGTTGGCGGATTTCTACCACCTTCGTTACGATTTTATCCAGAAAATACCGGTCATGGGCAACGATAATGACAGCACCCCGGTAGCTGGAAAGATACCCTTCCAGCCAGCGGATTGCTTTTAAATCCAGATGGTTGGTCGGCTCATCCAGGATAATAAGATCTGGTGACTGGAGTAGCATTTTTCCAAGGGCAACCCGCGTCTTCTCGCCGCCAGAGAGGGTGGCAACTGGCTTGGAAAACTCATTTTCCGAAAATCCAAGTCCTTTTAAGACACCGGTCAGCTCACTCTGGTATGCATAACCGTTCTGTTGTTCAAAACGATGACGGAGTGTATCACACTGGTGGATCAGGGACTCCAATTGACTGCCCTCTGCATGGTTCATCTGCTCTGTCAGATCATTGATCTGCTGTTCCAGTGCAATCACTTCTTTTTTTGCATCTCTCATTTCTTCCAAAATGCTCTTGTCAGAGGAGAATTCCTGGTTCTGTGCCAGATAACCCACTACAGCATCTTTCCGCAGAATGACCTCGCCATGATCGGCATCGTATTCCTTCATCAGAATTTTCAGCAATGTGGATTTGCCGGAACCGTTGATACCTACGATAGCAACTTTTTCTGTATCATTTATATGAAAAGAAATATCGTCTAATATGGTTTCTCCATGAAAGGATTTATCGATGTGACTACATTGTAAAATCATATTAATCTCCATTCCGCCACTAAGACTAGCGGCACAAATAATAACCTATTATAACGGAAAAAATGGGAAAAGAAAATAGTTGTTGACAAATAGGAGGATAGGGGATATTATAATGATATCAAAATGATATCACATTGAAAAGCAAAGCTAAGAGAAAGGAAGAGTGATGAAGATGGAAGAGAAATTAAAACAGAACTTTCAGGGAGAGGAAAAGGAGATTACACGGAAAAATGGTTTTTCTATGCTGTTGATCGTGATTCTGGGATTTGTAGCATCTATAGCATGTTTTGTTGCCGGCATTTTTTTATTAGAGGCAAAAAATACTATTCCTGGTGTGGTATTGTTGGTGCTTGCAGTGGTGGGTATTATTGTGTTCTGCAGTCTTTGTGCTGGTTTTCATGTAGTCAATCCGAATGAGGCTGTGGTTCTGACTCTGTTTGGCCGGTATTATGGTACGATCAAGGAGGAGGGCTTTTATCATACAAATCCTTTTGCTACAACTATGGCACCGGGAAAGGAGGAAGGAGGATTTAGTGTGAATCTGGAAGGAACTCCAAATGTTTCCATCACACCAAAGAAAAAGATATCCTTAAAGACCATGACATTAAATAATAAGCAGCAGAAAGTTAATGATGCACTGGGTAATCCGATTATTATCGGAGCTATTGTTATCTGGAAGGTAGTGAATCCTACAAAAGCGATGTTCAATGTAGACAATTATCGTACTTATCTGTCTATTCAGTGTGATTCCACCATTCGTAATATTGCCAGGCTTTATCCTTATGACCTGATGGATGAGGAAGACGGGATGGACATGAAAAGACTCTCAGAGGCAGCAGCCAGGAAATTGCTGATAGTATGAAGACCGAGTTGGGAAAACGTGTGGAAGAAGCTGGTATTGTTGTAGAAGAAGTGAGGATCACCCATCTGTCCTATGCAGAGGAGATTGCGGCAGCAATGCTTCAAAAGCAGCAGGCAGCAGCAATCATCGCAGCACGTAAAAAGATTGTAGAAGGTGCTGTGGGAATGGTAGATATGGCAATTGAGCAGCTGGGTGAAAAGGAAGTTGTTGTGCTGGATGAGGAGCGTAAAGCCGCAATGGTCAGCAACCTTCTGGTAGTGCTTTGTGGACATCAGGAGGCACAGCCGATTGTAAACAGTGGAAGTATTTATTAAATGCCTGCTGACCATATAGTGAGAATAGCCAGGCTTGCGGAGGTGTAATATGGCAGAGAAAGAGGTAGGGCAAAGAGAGGAAGAACTGCAGAAACGGCTGGAAAAGCTGGAAGCCATGGAGCAGGAAATAAAAAAACGGGAAAAGAGCATCAAAGAAAAAGAGAAAGCAAAAAAACAGGTATTACTCCGGTTGTCTCCCTCTTTGTGGAATGAATTGGCAAGATGGGCAGAGGATGATTTTCGTTCCATTAATGGCCAGATTGAGTTTTTGCTGTCAGAGGCGGTGCGCAACCGAAAAAAATAACTACAGGCTTTGAAAAAGAAAGCAGGCGATGGAAAAAAATTGTTTCCGTTGGCCTGCTTCTTTCTTTTGCAGAATGGCTATGTTATAATGTACGCGAAGGCAAAGCGAGAGCAGCTACCCTGTTAATCATAGTGAAAGCTTGCTTTCAACTATGGTAAACAGGGTAGCTGTTTGAGCGAGCCCGCGAGCTTGGAACCTTTGGTTTCAAGCTTTGGCTTCGCGAGGGGAAAGGAAAGAGAGCGAGCCCGCGAGCTTGGAACCTTTGGTTTCAAGCTTTGGCTTCGCGAGGGGAAAGGAAAGAGAGCGAGCCCGCGAGCTTGGAACCTTTGGTTTCAAGCTTTGGCTTCGCGAGGGGAAAGGAAAGAGAGC
>JAGAIR010000022.1 GCA_017626435.1 Lachnospiraceae bacterium
AACCTATTAAGGATTATAGATTAATTGTTACTTTTGAAGACGGAAAAACAGTGCTTTATGATCTGGAGAAAGACATTAAGACAAGTGACGATTTTAAACGGTTGACAGCAATTTGCGGATTGTTTCAGCAGGTTAAAATAGATGAAAGTAAAACCTGTATTTATTGGAATGACAGGATTGATTTGCCGAGTGATACTCTGTTAGAGTATGGAAAGGTGATATCGGAAGAGGAAATAAAAGAATTGCTGGCAGGATAAGTATATCTGTAAAGAAGGATAGTGATATGAATATAGCACTTGTTTTATCAGGTGGAACCGGCAGCCGTTTAGGGGCTGCCATACCGAAACAGTATATTGAAGTCCATGGGAGACCGATCATCACCTATTGCCTTGAGACTCTTGCATTACATGAGAGAATTGATGCCATACAGATTGTGGCAGAGAAGGCGTGGCAGGGTTTTATCATGGATCATATGACCATCCCGGCTTTTGGACAAAAACTGAGAGGGTTTTCGTTGCCGGGCGAGAACAGGCAGTTATCTATTTGGAACGGACTGGAAAGTATCAGGTCATATGCAAAAGAGGATGCTCATGTTTTGATTCATGATGCTGCAAGACCATTGCTTTCGACGAATCTGATTGATCGGTGTTTACAGGCGGTGGAAGGATATGATGGTGTTTTGCCTGTGCTGCCGATGAAAGACACTGTATACATGAGTGAGGATGGAGAGAAGATATCCTTTTTACTGGAACGGAGCCGGATTTTTGCCGGGCAGGCACCTGAAGTGTTTAAAGTAGAAGCGTATTATAAAGCAAACCGGGCGCTGTTGCCCGAAAAGATACTGCATATTAATGGTTCTACAGAACCGGCGATTATGGCAGGAATGAACATTCGGATGATACCGGGGGATGAGAGAAATTTTAAGATTACTACAGAGGAAGATTTATTGCGCTTTGAAGAGATGATGACAAAGTCGGAAGGTAAATTGTGATATGAAAGCATATGTTTTAAACGGTGTAGGCAAATTGGATTTTATGGAAGTGCCGGAGCCGGAACTGAAGCCGGGTGAGGTTTTGGTTGAGGTAAAGGCGGCAGGAATCTGCGGTTCTGATATTCCCCGCATTTATGTGAATGGAACATATCATTTTCCTACAATTCCGGGACATGAGTTTTCGGGAGTTGTGCGCAAAGTCTGCCGTGCGGAGGAGAAACACTGGATTGGCAGGCGCGTTGGTGTATTTCCTTTGATACCCTGCATGGAATGTACTCCTTGCAGGAACAGACAGTATGAAATGTGTATGCACTATGATTATCTTGGGTCAAGAAGAGACGGAGGTTTTGCAGAGTTTGTAGCGGTTCCGGTGCGTAATCTGATTGAATTGCCGGATGAAGTTTCGTTTGAGGCAGCTGCTATGCTGGAGCCTGCAAGCGTAGGAATCCATGCCCTGCAGAGAATAGATATCGGAAAGATCAAATCGGCAGCAGTGTTTGGTCCCGGCACAATAGGACTTTTGATCGCGCAGTGGTTGAAAGCTTACGGGATAGAAGATATTTGTCTGATCGGCACCAATGCAGGACAGGGGAAATTGGCGGCAGAACTGCAATTTGATTACTTTTATAACAAAAATGAAGCGAATCCTGTTGAAACGATTATGGATGACACAAACGGAGAAGGAATTGATCTTGCAATCGAATGTACCGGTTTTGGAGAAGCCCTGGAGGAATGTGTTCAGATTACCAGACGCGGCGGTAATGTGATTACTGTGGGGAATCCTCATGGGGATATGAGGCTGGAACGTGATGTATACTGGCAAATCTTGAGAAAACAGTTGCAGATAAACGGAACCTGGAATTCTTCTTTTGTTCCTGAAGAGAAAGAGGATGACTGGACAAAAACACTGGACGCAATGATGACAGGAAAATTGAGACCGGAGAAGCAGATTACGCATAAACTGTCTTTTGAGAACCTGAAGACGGGACTTGAGATCATGAAAAATAAAAGTGAATATTATAATAAAATTATGATGGTCAGAGATTGATAGCTTTATTCGTTTAGGATTTTAGGGCAATCGTTTCAAAGCATCAACAGCGGGGGCATACTCCCCGCATTTCCGATAGCATTCGGAGGCCTCTTTTTTGCGGCCTGTGCACTCATAAATCACGCCGGCATTATAGTAGGCAAGATAGCTGTTGGTTCCGCGGACAGAGAAATCGGAGATGGTTGTTGCCTTGAGAAACTGAGTGATGGCTTCGTCAAATAAAGCGTTGTTCATATAGATAAGACCCATCAGAAATACAAAATCGGCATGAGAACAGAAAGCACTGTAAATAGCTTCAAACTGCAGTGCTTTTTTATATTGTTTTAGATTGAGCAGGCAGTATCCATAGGATTCCACCATATTTTGGACATACTGAAGAGATGGCTCAACATCAAAGGACAGTCCTTCTTCAAATGTAGCGGCGGCCTGTTCCATATCTCCCATGACAAAGTAGCTTTGTCCGAGCTGGAAATAAAGGTAAGGGTCGTCAGGGGTGTCCTGTAATGCTTTTTTCAATAGAGCAATATTTCTGTCGGCTTTCTTTTTGAGGACTGCATCATCGGAATAGCCAATGTGGTAAAAGGACAGAGGAAGTTTAACATAAGAAGGTTTCTGACCGTTTATGCAAACCGGTTGTTCATGGACAGTACCCTGATAGTGGTAATGTTTTCTGTGAAAAAAACGGGCAACAGGTTCGACACTTGTGGAGCTGCCGTTGGCACCTGAGTGGGGATTGATGATATCAACCATTCCGGCCTTTTGTGGGTGATCAAGGTAGGACAGAATCATATGGCAGAAAGAATCGTTATCCATGTCAGCAGTGAGATATTCGTCGCTGTCGACGTTCAGAATCCAGTCATTGGATGCTTTGGAGATGCAAAAATTTCTTGCGGCACTAAAATCATTGTTCCAGGTAAAATAATGAACCTGATCGGCATATTTCCCGGCGATGGCGACTGTGTGATCTGTGGAGCCGGTGTCGGTGACAATGATTTCGAAATCATATCTCTTCAGCTTTTGCAGGCAGGTTTCCAGATATTTTTCTTCGTTCTTTGTAATAATGCAGACACTGATGGGAAGCATAATTCTCTCTCTTTATATATAAGATAGTATTTCCA
>JAGAIR010000012.1 GCA_017626435.1 Lachnospiraceae bacterium
ACTCCTTGAAATAGGTCTTATAGGTCTACCTTCTTATTATATCACTTTTAAAGGCGTTTGTCAATAGAAAATTACCAATTTTACGTCGGTTTTGAAACTTTTTTGCGGTTTTTTTATTGGAGAAAGTGGCAAACTCGGGAAGGTTTCCGAATATTCGGGAGAGATGCTCCTTGTTTGGATCAACTATGACGAGCAAAAGGGGCATACTTGTAAGATAGAAAAAATTTAGAGATAAAAGTTTTTTAAATTAATTTTTGAAAAACTCTTGACAAATTAGACTGAATATGCTAAAATAATAACAGTTTCAAATGTCATCTATTTTGTTACATCATGACATATCAAAACGCAATGATTGATACAAAAATCGTTGCGTTTTTTATTTAGCCAAAAGTGCCGAAACAGCGTAGCTTTCAGAACTCAAAGAAACGATAGTGGAGGAGTATACCGTTTCTTTGTACAGAAAAATAAGAGGAAAGAAACGATAGCAGAGTACAACGAAACGATTGCATCTATGGTTGCATTTTTTTGGGGTGGTTGCATGTTTGCCGTTTCTTTGGAGATTACCGTTTCTTTGCATAAATTCGTACAAATTCGGAGACGATATACGCCTTATAAATTGTTATTCCACATTCGCCATTCTGTCATAGAAAATCACTATTGAATTCGATTTTTATCGTCTGATTCTTTAATAGTCTGCACATCATTCAACTAATGATGAGTAGATAAAAATATAGATTCAGTATAATAAAAGAGCCTGAGAAATATATGTAGTTTCATAGGCTCAGATTTTTTATACAAGCTCGTGCAACGCTGATAATGGTCCTTGTGCAATGCTTCGTTCTGATTTCATAGCTTTCATTCTGTCATATTCTTTTTTGAGGAACGGAATACAGTCCTTACGATTACGGAAACCAAGCATCATGCAGAATTCAGATTGTGCGTAAACACTGCGGATCTGGTCATATTCCAACAACATCGTGTCCACATATTTTTCTTCACAATAGCCGAAAACAATGGTCGCTGTTTCAATGAAAATTTCCTGCACAGATGTATGAAAACGTTTCATAAGCAGAGGCATAGTTTCACTCTGATTTGCAAGGATTTTTTTGATTAGAATACGTTTTGCTTCCATGTCTTTTATCTTTCTGGCAAGGTTTACAAGATCTGTCGGGTCATCTGTATCGTTTACAGCCGCCAAATCTCTTCTTTTTGTAGCTAAGACATCGTCTTCCATAAGCGGTGTTGTAATTTCTGTTATTTTATCCTGAAGTTCGTCATTAAAGAGGGTACGCATAATAAACATACCGATTTGAGCAGCAGATATTTTGTCAAGTTTGTCCAATTTCATATATACCTCTATTCTTCCACGGAAATTCCCATGGATCTTAATTTTTCAATGATCTCATTCTTATCAATATCACCGTTTGCAAATGCTTTCTGCAAACCTGGACCAAAGCTCATCGAACGTGGTGAAGGATTCCCGTATTTCTGGTGTATTTCCATTGGAGTCCATCCTCGATTTGACCAGTGGTGTGAATAATTATTTGCATCCTGTAAAAGCTGCATGAGCTTTTTCAATTCATTCTTCGTCAGCAAAACATCCGATTCTTCCAGTGCATGGGAAAGATAGTTTAACGGATTTTTAGCGGTATGCATCTTGAGCTTAAGCACTTTAATAATTCTATCACTTCTCGGAATGTTCGCTCTTTTCATGATCTCGTCTTTCCTTCGCTGGGATTTGCAATATTCCAATTCACTTTTATCCCACTCGCTCATAAACACGTATTCAGATAGTTTAGTCCCTTTGCTGTTTTTTATGTTCCGTATAAAACTGCATAGAGCATTCCATTGTGCAGAATTTGCATTATCTGTAAAATCAGGCATTCTTTCAGGATAGTAAAATGGTTTATCCAACTGTAATTCAACCAGATCATAAACATTGGCAAAACGGTAATATCCATCCGTCACCAGTTCTTTGTTGACAATAAATCTCTGTGCATCGGAAACTCTCGGTTCATCGCAGTACAGCTCATCAATTTCAAGAATATAATATGGGAGCTCCTCACGCCGTGCAACTGAAGAAAAGTCCATGAACTCCTTTTTATGAATTTTGGGTTCATAATGCTTGAATATTTTCCATGCGTCACTCAGCATGATAATGCCATAAAGATTGGAAAATGCAGCATAATAATCGTGAAGCTTATCTACTGTTTCCGGTTTCCAGCCTTCCAGCATTTTCTGAATAGATTTTTGTGATAAATGTTTGGGTAATGCAGCCATTAGTTTTCTTCCTTTCTTACTGATTTTGAAGTATACCGTAATTGCATGAGACGAAAATGGTGGATGCGTCAGCACACGCTCCAAATCAAACCATTCCAATGGTTTGATTAGAAATAAGTATTAGATAATTTAAGCCGTGGCGGTGTCGCAGGGATTTTCGTTATTTTTCGTTCGTTCATACTTGACTCCTGATATGATTTTCTATTTAATTACACTCTTGACTGGAAACTAAAATCCCACTTTCGTTAATTCGTCCATAAAGGCAGGTTTTCGGCGATATAATTCTCTAAAATCAGCGGCAATTTTTAAAGCGAGTTTCAAATCACATTCCATAGAGAATTTTTTTAACTGCTTGCAAAGAACAGCGTATTCGGAACGATTGGAAGCTTGTTCACCGTTATCTCTGATCAACTTTTCGTAGAGTTTTTTGCTCTGTTCCATAAATTCAGTAGATTTAAGCTTTTCGTAGTAATAGCTGATTTTACTCGGAGTTTTACAGCAGAGCTGATAGATTCTGTCACTCATATTTTCATAGGAAACAATATATTCATAAGAAAAATTTTTTGGCTCGTTCAGCAGACGATTGATCTCATCGGAACGATTTTCCACAGAAATGAGCGATTTCCATTCTTCATAATAATCCGTTTTACCGTCTTTTATCAAAATGTAACAAATATCAGTAAGTTTTTTCGTATCGCCTGAAAACTTGTAGATATCGTGGAGTGAATAGTGCCAGCAAGAAACAGATGAAAATTCTGATTTATCCAAAGGGATACCTTCCAATGCAAGCTGTTCCGCTCTGATATAATCTTTTGACTTCATAGCGCGTTCAATTGCAAGACTGCGAAAATCAGGATTATCAATATGGGAATTTATATAGTTTGCGATTTCAGCTTTAGTTCCATATTTTTTAATAATTGAGAATCGCTGGTTGTCGATCTCTTTTTTTCTGTATCCATCAACAGACATTTGTCGAAAAGCCAGCACTTCATCAAGTTTAATTCTGTATTCGGGAATTTTGCATAATTGCAGCAATGCTGGGAAGAAACGTTCCTCGCCATCTATACGAAAGCTTCCATGCCAATGTTTAAGGATACATTCCCAGACAGAGGCGATATCATTCTCATTTTTGCTGTATACAATATCGTTTACAGCAGATTCCATAAAAGATGAACAGTCGCTTATTGTTTCGAACAATTCCCAAGATTCTTCATCATAACCACAGTTACAGGAATTTTCAATCTCATATTCGAGCATTGCAATTACTTCGGCATATACTTGTACTTTATCAACGGATGAACGCAGCTTTTCTGTTTTGTCTATGAGTAATTCGCCGGCATTTAATACATTGTTGATATCAGAATGTCCATTGAAATACATATCTGAAATTCGCTTGAAATCTGAAATAATACTGTTTGAATCGGAATTTTCAGATAATTTCATACGCAGATAGCTTGCAAAACTCCTATCCTTTTTGGCTTGTTCAAGTATGATTTCCACAAGCTGAGTATCATTGCATTTTGCAAGTAATTGTTGGAGAGCTGGTTGATTTGCAGCAGATTTGATTGTTTTTACGTTTTGGTCACGCAAAGCATATAGAACCGCTGCTTTATGTTTACAGTATTCGCCTATATCATAAGGGCAGTTGCAGCTGATATCATAAATATCTCCATTATCGTCCATTTCCACTGAAACCTCATAAATTTCACAGCCTTCAACTTCGGCAATATATTCATTTTTTGAAACCATTTCAACTGAGAGCACTGCACCATCATGATAATAATTTTTACCTCTTTTCAGAATTTTTATATCAAAATCTTCTTCAAAGTTATTTAGATTCATATACGTCTGCTCCTTTATGAATTTTTATTTTGGGAATTGATCGCTTTCATATTTACAAAAATCCTCTTTTTTTGATTTAGTCTATTTTTAGATTGTGTTAGCTTGGATAGACTAATTATATCATACTTGACAGGAAAATACAAGCATTTTACATAGATTTATGCAGAATATTGGGTTTAGTCTACTTTTAGAAATTTTGTATCAAATGTTTAGTATATTCGAAAAGTAGCTATATTGCGTTAAATGTGGTTTAAATCTATATCAGTCTACGCATCACATATCAAAACGCAATGATTGATACAAAAATCGTTGCGTTTTTTATTTTGCCCAAAATGCCGAAACAGCGTTGTTTCCAGAACTCAAATAAACGATAGGGGAGGGGTATATCGTTTCTTTGTACAGAAAAATAAGAGGAAAGAAACGATAGCCGAGTACAACGAAACGATTGCACCTATGGTTGCATTTTTTAGGGGCGGTTGCATGTTTGTCGTTTCTTTGGAGATTACCGTTTCTTTGCATAAATTCGTGAAAATTCGGAGACGATTTGTGCCTCATAAATTGTTACTCCACATTCGGCATTCTGTCATGGAAGAATCACTACAGAATTTGATTTTTATTGTTTGCTTCTTTAATAGTCTGCATATCATTCAACTAATGGTGAGTAGATAAAAATATAGATTCAGTATAATAAAAGAGCCTGCTTAGTATCTTTTGAGAATGATGCGGATAAAAGCAAGAGAAATCATTTGAAAAGAATTTTGAAGGAGTCTCTCACAATTTTTCCGAATCCTACGACATTTACCAAGCCAGCCAGTTGATTAATCATCAAAAAAGCTGAGCTGACTCTTCATGGAAACAAATTCCAGATGGCTATCCAGTGACGCCTCTGTATGGTTGATAACATTGTCTGTATGCAGTCGGGATCTGTTGCTGTAGAGGATCCTTCGCATAGATAGCTGATAGATGAGGTCAAAATGATTCGTGATGGAGCTTTGCTTCAGATCGGAGAAGCAGAGGAGCTGCATGTGGAATTTCTGCGTGATCTCCATCAGTGTTCCTACCAAATGATCCGAGGATGCTTCGCCGAAGGGATTATCCACCAGAAACACAGACCGGATCTTGTCGCTCCGGTTCGGGTTTGCCTTTCGTCTAGTATAGTCTGCAAGCGCGGAATACGCGATCATATAGGTGATGAACCGCTCGCCGCCCGAATACCTTGCCTCCCAGTTTTCCAGACGGCTGTTGCGCTCATCCTGTAGAATCTTCAGCACGCGGATCCGGATCGTTTGCAGATTGGTGTAAGCATTAAAGATCACGCGGTCTGCATAGCAGGAACAGATCGCTTCAAAGAGCTTGTTTTCTGCCTGTGCATCAAGGGTGATCTGCTGCCGCAGCCGCAATGTCACCGCATCGACAAGATTGGCGATCCGCTGCTGTGCCTGAGAATCCAATGAATCAGGCAGCACGATCTCCAGCATCTTTCGGCGTTTCCCCTGTAGGGTGATGACGGAATTGGCAGAAATATCCCGCACCTGCGCCAGCAGGAAGTCGGCGTGTTCATAGATCTGGCGGATGATGTGGGAGCGGTTTGTTTCAATATTGGATAGCTCCGTTTGCAGCAGCTGGATCTGATCGTGCAGCAGGTTCTCTTTTTCCTTGAGCTGCTCGTACAGATAATAGCAGGAGGAGTAGGTGAGACACTCTTCAATGTGTATAAAAGAGACCATCTCTACGATCCAGCGGTCGCTGTCCCGATACCGTTCACGCAATGCCGTGTGGGCGTTCTCCATCGCTTTCCGCTGCTTATCCGCAACAGCTTGTAGCGCCCGAAATGTCATGCTTTCTGCGGAGAGATCCACCGCATTTGCAATGGGTATGACCGCGCTGTCCTGGATATGCTTCAGATCAACCAGTTTGTCAAGGGCATTTCTTTGCAAGTAGAGTTTCTCCAGCGCCTCCCGTGATGTTTTCTCCAGCGCCTGCGCATTCCTGTGCTTTTGGTCATTATCCTTCCGGCGTTTCTGGTAGTTGCCCTTGATCTTCTGCGGAGGGAGCGGCTCTCTCAGCCCAGCTTTTGCAAGCACGGCACTTGTCTTCTGCTGCTCGGCACGGAGCTGCTCTGCATGCTCACCCACCTGCTTCATTTTCTGTTTATGCAATGTCAAAGCTTCATTTGCTGATTGTTCACGTTCCTCCAGCGTTTCCAGCTTTGTACCGTCAAACGAGGTCGGGATCTGTGCATCGTCCAGATTGCGGAATCGGCTTTTCAATTGATTCTGGCTGTACGAGATCTGCTTCTGCGCCTGCCTGCATTGTTCGTCCAGCGTGCTTCGATCCTGACTCTGTTTCTCGTGGAGCGGCTGGTATTCCATTTCAAGCTGACGCAGATCACCGTAAAGCAGCTCACCATCGAGATACTGTGCGAATTTCGCCATTTTTCTTTGCGCCTGATCCCGTTCCTGCTCTGCCAGGGACTGCTGATTCCGCAGCTCCTGATAGGTCTCACGCAATTCGCCCAGACCATCCTCACAGCACCGTAGTTTCGCACTGATCTCCCGCAGCCTTTGCTCGTCCGCAGAAAGTGCTGTGCGATCCTTGGCAGCCTCCTCTGCAAGATTCAAAAATGTCTGCCATGCAGATAAGCAGTCTTCTGCATGCTGTTCCTGCTTTCTGACACATTCTCGCATATCCAGAAGGGTTTCCTGCTGTTCAGTCAGTGCTGTGAATCGTGCATTTAAGCCCTGCTTCTCCTCGGAAAGCTGTTTTACGCAAGCCTCGGCATCATGCACTGTTTGCGCCTGTACAGCCACGGTTTCCTTGGTCAGGGTGAATTGCTCCACCGTCCAGATGGCATTCCCGACCACTGCCAGATCATCCGACAGCGTCTGGATCTTTGCCGTGAGGTCATCCCTGCGGCTTATCAGCTTCTGCGCATACTGACCGCTGGTGTCCAGGCTTTCGCGGTCATACAGACTGTACAGACGCAGTGCTCCGAGCGTGGCAGCATGTTCATCGGTCTGTGCGGTGCAGTCAATTTCACTTCGGCGCAGCACGGGGCAAAGCTTGTCCGCAAAAGTGTCATCCGGAATCGACAATACCTTCTGATAATCTGCATCATTGACCAGATAACAGTAGGGAAGCAGCGGATTTCTGGCAAGGAGATGTTCCTGAAATGCCCGATCCTGCTGCTTGAGATAGGCTTCGCCTGTCTGAAATGCAATACCGTTCTCCTCAAGCAGCCTGCCAAACTGCGGTGCTGTATGCAGGCTATTATTTTTCAGCTTTTCGAGTATCTCCTCTGTTCTGTCCAGCTGCCGTCTGGCGGCATCATGCTTTGCCTGCAAAGCGCTGCACTGTTCCCGCATACGCACAATATTCTCTTCCTTCTCATAGAGATACTTGCTGTCGATCTCAAATTGCCGGAGAATCTCGGTGATCTGAGCAATCTGCTGTTGATAGTGATCCATACAGCTTCGCTCAGCACGCAGCTTTTCCTTTGCCTCCTGTACCTGCTCATCAAGCTGTTCCTGCGCTGCACGGTTATCCCGCAGCATCTGTTTCGTCTGGTCGAGCTGCTGTAGACAATCCTGTACCTTCTGATGCGCTTGCTCGTGTGCCTTGTCAAGTGCGTCCTGTAGCGCTGAAACACTTTCCGGGATCAGATCGCCCATCATATCCTTTTCCGGCAGAAAACCGATCTGCATTCGGTATTTCTCAGCCTCCGAATCGAAAGTTTTCAATCTCTGTTCTGCCGCAGCTTTCTGAGCAGTCAGGTCATTCTGCTGTTTTATGAGTGTCTGGTTCTGTTCGGTCAGCCGACCCTGCTCCTGTTTGTTTGCTTGCAGATCACGCTGAAGCCGTGTGTATGTCTCCTGTGCTTCCTGAGATGCGTGATGATAGCCGATGCGCAGCGTAAATCCAAGATTCTGCAATCGCTCTGCTGCATCCCCATGTTCCAGCGTTTTCAGCAGATTCTGCGCAGCTTGCAGCTCCTGCTCGGCACGAATCCGGGTGCTTTTATATTCTGCTGCCTGCATTAGACGGCGTTCCCGTTTTGCCGCTTCGGCATGTTCCTGAAAAGTTGGCAGCTGTGCTGTGAGGCGTTCGGCATTCAGCTCTGCCTCACGCAGATTGTCGGAGAGCCGGTGAAATGCTTCCGATAGTTCCTCCAGACGAATGTGCGATTCCTCCTCACGGCACTGCTCCTGCGTCTGCTGCGCTGTGGCGATCTCCTGCTCATTCTGCTGACAGCAGTTCCTGGTATGCAGCAGCACACCGGCAAGGTACCGCTCCTTCTGCTCCTTTTTATCCAGCGCATCGGTATAGCTTCCGAATATCTCTTCAAACTGCCGCAGCTGCGCAGCAACCTCCTCCGCCTGTTCTTTTTCACGGAGCTTTTCGTCGCTCTCGATCATCGGGAGTGTCAGCTCTGTCAATACCTGCATCAGACTTTTGCGCTGTCCGGCATTGGTGTCACTGATCTTTTTCAGGATCCAGCGGTCAAACAGCAGATCGGAGGTCTTGCACGCTTCAAACAGCTTGCTCATGCCGCCGCCGTTTTCTTCCTGATTGATCGTTTTCAGCAGCTCCCATTCCTCTGGGAAAATCTGGTGCTCCCGCAGATGAACCTGGTAGTCCTTTTGCCGATCCTTCCGAAACAGTAAGAATTCCGGATGGGTGGCGGTGTATTTTTTCAGGAGGTTCCATGTCTCATCATAGGTGAGATATTTTGTATGCTCTCCTTTTTCCGGAAGCAGCGGAATGTGTTCGATGTCATAGGCATTTCCCTTTGTGTAGGTATGCGTGAAGGTAAAATACTTCAGTGCCCTGCCCGGCTGTTCCTCCTGTGGGATCTTCGTGAAGCTCAGGCAGATGCCTGTCATAAAATAGGTCGGTTCGCGGGTACCATCAAGCTGCCATTCAATTATCACAAAGGTCGGGCGTTGGTCGCCGGTCAAATAGTCGATGATCTTCCATTTCCCGACGCTCATATTTGGATAGATCGGTTGGAACAGGGTTTCCACCATGACCGTCTTGCCGCTGCCGTTTGCCAGATTCATCAGCGCACTGCAGCCGCCGTAATAATCAAACAGATTATCCGAAATTTCCCGATGATCATAGCGGATATTCACGATCCGGACACGATTAAATACCGGCATGATACTCCTCCTTTTCAAAAATTGCATGGATCTCATCAATACGAGTGTCATTGAGATAATATCCTGTCATCAGGTCAATGAGCCGCTGCTTCGGGCGGATCTCATCACCGTCGTCCCAGAACTCGACCAGCTTGTTTTTCTCCAGAAAACGGCAGGCAGTCCGCACCTGCTCGATTTTGTTTTTCCGCCCTTCATCCATCAGGATGCTGCCCTTCCATTTTTCTGCGATTTTGTGAAAATTGATCTGCACATTCTCCATATCCTCCTGATGCTCTTCAGAGGCAAATCGCTCATCCAGCTTCTCCACGATGTCCCGGATGCGCAGTGCCGATTCCTGCTGTGCTCTGCTGCGGCGGCTGCCAAAGAACATCCACAGGATCACCATGAGGATGTAGCATTGCAGATAGGCGTCCAGATTTCGTGCATTGCTCGCCGTATGCTCTCGCAGCTCCCGCAGGCGGGCGCTGAACATCTGGTTCTCCGGCAACGGTATCAGGTACAGATCATGCACTGTCCGCAAGAGATAGAATCCCCATTCCTCCGAAAAAATCTCCAGCTCCTGCTGCACCGCTTCATCAGACGCTAAGGAAAAGAGCTCCGAGTCATCACGGTCATTAAGATTACCCTTCATCATGAGCTGCCCCATGATTCTGACGGTATCACGCATGTTGTTCCACCTCCACATCGAACTGCATATCATCCATTTCGCATGTTTCACTGCACCGTAAGCCGGTTTTGAAATCACGGTATTCTGCCTGTAGGAGCGTTTTCCGCTTGGCAGAATAAACCGTGATCTTGCGTACATGGTACAGTGTTTCATTTGTTTCCATGATCTGTTCCAGACACCATGATAAATCAAATTCCCCTTGACAATCTGTATCCGGATGCTCCTGCCGCCGCCATGCATCAATGTCCACACACTCCAGCTCAAACAAGCGGAGCATGACAAGAAAGAAACGCTTTTCCTCTACCAAAAGTGCGATATCGCTCTGCTCCAGACAGTAGTTCCAGAATTCGCTGAGCAGAAACGTCGGCGAATGGGAGGCGGCATATTGTACCAAGAGTCGTACTGTTTCAATATGGGCGCGTTTTCGTCTGCTGACCGATACGGACAGCTCTGATTCGTCCTCAAGCTCCTCTTCCGCCTGTACATCATCGCCCTGAACCTCCTCACGGAGCTCCTGCGGATCGTAGAACATCCCAAGTCTTAGCGTTCTTGGCAGCTCCGGGAGCAGAAGAGGATTCATCAGCATCGCATAGATTGCAGCAAACTCGCAGTTCTTCGAGCTGTCATATGCTTCCAGTGCCTGCAAAAGCACCTTTTCCATATCAAAGCTGTGAATCCGATGGGTCAGCATGGATTCTCGCAGAATCTGCTGATAGATTTTCCCCAGCTTGCTGCTTTGCGTCAGGAGCAGACGCTGTTTTTGCAGGATGGACTCCACGTTTTTCTCAATCAGAAACAGATGCTGCTTGGCTTCCATGATTTCCGCATCCTGCTTTTCCGTCAGCGCAGTTTGCTCTGCAATCTGCTGTGAGGCACGCTGCAGCGTTTTCCGGATCTCCTCCATCGTCTCATATTCATCGGTGAGCATGGCGTGAATGCTGCGGATCATGGTGTCATATTCTTCACCTGAGGTGCTGCTCAGATCGTTTCGCAGTCGCCGCTCAAACAGGGTCAGCTCACTGCGTTTTTCGTTGAGCATCCGTATGAGGGCAGCACTTTGTGAAGCCGCATCGGAATAGTTCCCCTTTTTGATGAGCTTCTCCAGACGGATCTCCTCCATCTGAAAGCCAAGCTCATCATCCACCTCCTTGGAACGAAACAACATATCAAAGCCCTGCTTTTCGAGGACATAGCAGATCTCACTGTCCGAATCGACCAGATCCTTGATGAGACGAACGGACTGCGTTTTTATCTTCCCATCCGCATAATCCATCACCCCAAAGGTAAATGGTTCACCCTTGTTCTGTAAAACATCCTTGATGAGATAGCGGGTCAGCTCCCGGAGCTGCTCCGGTGTCAGCCATCTCCGGTACAGCGGTAGGATCTGTGCAAGAAATGCTTCGATATCCTCAAGGGTGCATTTGCTTTCATCCGTCAATGTCCGTTCCATGATATGGATGAGCACAGAAAACAGGATATTATGCAGCTCATCGCCTTCAAACCAGCTTTCAATTTCCCTGTTGTGCCGTCTGCAAAGAACTGATGCCATACATGTGACAAGCTCCATGCGCTTGGAAAAGCCTTCCAGATAAGGGATCATACGGTCCACTCCGTTCTGCTGTAGGTTTTCAGAAGCTGATAATGCAGGATCTCTTGCGGGATATAATAGCCCTGCGCGAGCAGTTCCGGAATTCTCATGGCGAAGTGTTCCGGAAACAGCGAATAGAATGCATCAGCCTGCTCCGGAGTTTTCTGACGGGTGCGCACATGATACTGCATCTCTGTGTGCGGTGCGGCAAGACGCTGTTCAAACAGGCGCAGCATTTCCTGATATGCCGGCAAAAACGGCTGGAGCTGAAGTCCGGCATTCACAAGTTTTGCAGACAGGAAAAAGCCGATCCCCTCCGGGTCAAGATCCCCCCAGTACCAGACAGCTCCGTGAAAGGGCTTGTCAATGCTCAGGTATTCCTTTAGGGAACTGCTGCGCTGTGTGATTTTATTTCCCTCCCCATAGACCAGGCAGTCGATGGGGGTCTCGAAAAACTGTGCAGTACCCGATTCGATCATGAGTTTCCGCATCGTAAACCAGGTGTCCTTGTTCTCGATAACAAGCACATGCTCCGGGACAGCACTTTTGCGGTAATCAAAGAATGGTTCCGGCGTCGGATAGGTATGCAGACGCTCCCACACTCCACACTCCTTGAGTAGGCTGATGTGCGATGGCGTATCAAGCGCTTTTTCGTCGCCCCAGATTGCATAGGCTCGCTCGTTTTCCGACATGGGGGAGGTCAATGTATCTGGATGCGTTTTCAGAAAATTACTCAGGGAAAGCAGAAATTTACGGTGTTTCTGATACTTTTTGAGCTGTTTCCGAAACGGATCTGTATTGATCCAGTAGTGCATGGCATCCAGCTCTGCATGAAACGACTGCGTTTCTTCTTTGGGAGAGAGGATTCGATATTTGGCGTAAAGCGGAGGATTGCACCCGTTGGTTCTGCTGGTCTTCACGGGGGTGATGACCTCCCGCCGTTCCAGCTCCGCCACAAGCTCTGTAAATGCAGCGTAGGTCTCTTCGTGGCACCAGTTTTGCAATAAAGACAATGCAAATGTACGCTGCTTCAGAGTATATAGCTTTGTGATGATTCGTTCGATCATGCAAACACCTCACTTTACTATCATTGTATTAGAGCCTGTTTCATATCTGGTTGATAGTCGGATTTTCGAGCAGATATGAAACAGACTCTTACATCATCATTATATCATACCTGGAAGAAAAATACAAGCATTTTACATAGATTTTTGCAGAATGTCGATTTAGTCTACTTTTAAGAATTTTGTGTCAAATGTTGAGCATATTTTAAAAGTGGCTATATTACGTTAAATACGATTTAAATCCATATCAGTCTACGCATCACAGATAAAAACGCAATGATTGATACAAAAATCGTTGCGTTTTTTATTTTACCAAAAACGCCGAAACAGCGTAGCTTACAGAACTCAAAGAAACGATGGGGGAGGGGGATATCGTTTTTTTGTACAGAAAAATAAGAGGAAAGAAACGATAGCAGAGTACAACGAAACGATTGCATCGATGGTTGCATTTTTTAGGGTTGGTTGCATAGTTTCCGTTTCTTTGGAGTTTACCGTTTCTTTGCTTAAAATAATAAAAAATCGGGGCATCCTGAAATAAAAATCAGGATGCCCCATATTTTTTAATTTTCACTTTATCTTTAAATGCTTGTTCATAATGCACATTTTGGATGCTGAATTTTGTGAGGATATACAAAAATTAAAAAAGCTATTGACTTAGAGCTAACTCTAAGGTGTATAATAATAACAGATTTCAGGAGGTGGATCATGACGATCAAGGAAGTTTGCAGTAAATTCAACGTTACGGCTGATACGCTCAGATACTATGAACGTGTTGGTGTGATACCCGACGTTCATCGTACATCCGGAGGTATTCGTGACTATACGGAAGAAGATGTCAAGTGGGTCGCAAATGCGATCTGTTTCAGAAGTGCAGGAATGCCTATTGAAATGCTGATCGAGTATGTTCGTATGTTCAGAGAGGGCGATCACACGATCGAGGCACGATGCAATCTGCTGAAAGAAGCAAGGGAACGTATTCTGGAGGAACGAAGAAAATATGACAAAGCTCTTGAAAAACTGGATTACAAGATAGGCAAATACGAGGAAGCAGTTCGCACAGGAGCGCTTGTCTGGGATGATGAGCAATGCAATTCAAATGAATAAACGGAGGTAATTTTATGAAAAAGATCACACAAACCGCAGGAAGAAACGCTCTCGGAGAATTTGCACCGGATTTTGCACATTTTAACGATGATGTGCTGTTCGGAGAGAATTGGAACAATCAGGATATTAATCTGAAAACACGCTGTATCATTACAGTAGTTGCGCTCATGTCATCAGGTGTGACGGATTCTTCTCTGAAATATCATCTGGAAAATGCTAAGGCTCATGGTGTGACAAAGAGTGAAATTGCTGCTGTTATTACACACGTTGCATTTTATGCAGGCTGGCCGAAGGGATGGGCTGTTTTCAACATGGCAAAGGAAGTGTGGACGGAAACGGAAATGTCCGATGACGCAAAGTCGGCACACGCAGCCGAAATGGTATTCCCGATCGGCGCACCCAATGATGCGTTTGTACAATATTTCGTTGGTCAGAGCTATCTTGCACCGATTTCTACTTCACAGGTGGGGATCTTCAATGTGACTTTCGAGCCGAAATGTCGTAATAACTGGCATATTCATCATGCGGATAAGGGCGGTGGACAGATTCTTGTGTGCGTTGCAGGAAGAGGCTATTATCAGGAATGGGGTAAAGATGCGATTGAAATGAATCCCGGCGACTGTATCAATATTCCCGTTGGTGTAAAGCACTGGCATGGCGCAGCACCTGACAGCTGGTTCTCACATCTTGCAATCGAAGTTCCCGGTGAAAACGGTTCAAATGAGTGGCTGGAAGCAGTTTCAGACGAAGATTATAATATATTAAAGTGAGGTTTGGTATATGAAAGTTTTAATGATAAACGGCAGTCCTCATGCAAATGGCAATACGTACATTGCAATGCATGAAATGGAGAAGATTTTTGAGGAAAACAAAATAGAAACAGAAATAATCAATATTGGCAGCAAAGCTGTCAGGGGCTGTATTGCCTGTCAGACGTGTATGAAAAGCGGAAAATGTGTGTTTGATGATATTGTAAATGAAACAGCACCGAAATTTGAAGCCTGCGACGGTTTTGTGGTTGGCAGTCCTGTTTATTATGCTTCTGCCAATGCAACGCTTATCGCTTTTCTTGACAGACTTTTCTACAGTACTCACTTTGACAAGACAATGAAAGTCGGTGCGGCTGTTGCGGCGGCAAGACGTGGCGGACTTACATCAACATTTGATGAACTCAACAAATATTTCGCAATCTGCGGAATGCCAGTCGCTTCCGGTCAGTACTGGAATGGCATTCACGGAAATTCTGACGGTGATTCTGCTCAGGACACAGAGGGATTACAGCAGATGAGAACTCTTGCAAGAAATATGACATTTCTTATGAAGAGCATTGAGCTTGGCAGGGAAAATTATGGTCTTCCTGAAAAAGAACCTTTTCAGCGTACAAACTTTATAAGATGACAGGAGAGATAAATTATGAGTAAAAAATTAGTGGCATTTTTTAGTGCAAGCGGAGTTACGAAATCCGTAGCAGAAAAGATCGAAAGATCAGCAGATGCTGATCTGTTTGAAATTGTCCCTGCACAGCTTTACACAAAGGCAGACCTTAACTGGATGGACAGCAGCAGCCGTTCTTCTGTTGAGATAAAAAACAAATCGTTCCGTCCTGAAATGAAAGACAGTGATGTCAACATTTCAGAATATGATACGATTTATCTTGGCTTTCCGATATGGTGGTATGTTGCACCGACCATTGTGAATACTTTCCTTGAAAAGTACGATTTTTCGGGTAAGAAGATCGTGGTATTTGCTACGTCAGGATTAAGCGGAATGGGCAATATTGTTTCAGAACTGAAACCGTCTGCATCAGACGCCATATGGGGAAAAGCGTAAAGACTCAGCGCAGATATTTCACAGGCTGACGCTGATAAATGAGTCGATTCATGAGGAAAGCATATGTATATCGAAAAAATCAATTCACCTGCGGATGTAAAAACGCTTTCTGTTCAGGAGCTGAATGTACTTGCCGCAGAGATCAGAGGCGGACTTATGAATCGTCTATCAAAAAAAGGCGGACATTTCGGACCAAATTTCGGATTTGTTGAGGCAACGATAGCCCTGCATTATGTTTTCGATTCCCCAAAGGACAAATTCGTCTTTGACGTATCCCACCAAAGCTATGCACATAAAATGCTGACAGGCAGACAGAAGGCTTACTTCTGTGATGAACATTTCGGAGATATTTCAGGCTATACGAATCCGGAAGAAAGTGAGCATGATTTTTTTAATGTCGGTCACACGTCAACGTCTGTCAGCCTTGCCTGCGGACTGGCAAGGGGAAAGCCTGTGTTTGCGACAAATTCCAGCTTCTTCCAGAGAACCTATGATCAGATCTCACAGGATCTTTGCATAAATAAAAATTCCGCAACGCTGCTTGTCAATACTGCATCTGTTTATGGTATGAACGATGTAACGCATCTCGGAATTTTTGATATTCCGATGATGTCGAATATCCCAAATCTTGTATATCTTGCTCCAACTAACTGCGAGGAGTATTTTGCAATGCTTGATTGGAGTATTGAGCAGGACAAATATCCCGTTGCTGTCAGGATTCTCACGGAATTTCTTTTGCAGCAGCATATTCCCAGCATACTTTTCATTTTTCAGAATCCTGCGGATGTCCTCAGCCGTCCATTCACAGCCGTTTATCGTTGGAATCTGCATCTCGTTCAGCATATTGGCAATCGTCTGTTTCCCCATTCCCGACAGATAACTGTTGAAAATCAGCCGTACCGTTTCCGCTTCTTCGGGAATGATTTCAAGACTGCCATCGGGAGTCCTTTTGTAGCCTAGCATTCTGATGCTGCCGATTTTTCCCTCCTCAAAATTCCTGTGAATCCGCCATTTCTGATTTTCGCTTGCGGAGTAGCTTTCCTCCTGAGCGTAGCTTGCAAGGATAGAAAGCATCAATTCTCCATCAGAAGAAAGACTGTGAATATTCTGTTCCTCGAACAGAACGCCAACCCCCAGCTCTTTCAGCTCTCTGACAGTTTCCAGAAGTGTGACGGTATTTCGGGCGAATCTGCTGATAGATTTTGTGATAATGAGATTGATGTTTCCCTTTCTGCATTCTGCAAGCATTATTTGAAATTGCTCACGATTATCCTTTGTTCCTGTCAGTGCTTCATCAGCGTAAACACCGCAGAATCGCCACTCCGGATTGCTCTGAATCAGTTCGGTGTAGTATCCGACCTGCGCGGAAAGTGAATGAAGCATAGCGTCCTTTCCGCTAGAAACTCTGGCATAAGCCGCAACTCTGAGCAGCTGTGGTAGGGAAGCTGTAGAGGGTTCAATTTTTTGTATCAATCGCTGCATGATAACCTCTCCTTTCAGCTACCATAATAACTCTAAACCGCAGAATTATCAACGAATATACCTGACAAAGATATGCCGTATTTTTCGGCTATTTTTGTGTTCATTTGGTTGTATTCCTTTTTTGAAATCGCACCGGATTTCAGCCAGTTTTTGAGAATATCAGCCATTATCTGATACATCATAATTCTGCGATACATCAGCCCACCTTGCCTTTCCCGAACACTTTTTGGAGCAGTAAATTTGTCTCTTACTTGGATATGAGAAGAATTTTTTCTTGCATATCGGACAGATTTTTTCAAGTGAATTATTGGAGCTTTCACAATGCTCACGCCACCAATTTATGCGGCAGCGGTCACTGCAAAATCGTTTCTTTTTACCGTGATTTGTCTGGTGAATGGTCTGTCTGCAATATTCGCATCGCACAGCAGAACTTTTTCTGGATAAATATGATTTTATTGTGCCAAGGGATAAATTTAGTTCTTCGCTTATGGTTTGCAGGGATTGACCGTTTTCCTTCATCTGGTCAATCTTTAGCTTTTGGTTGATCGTCATAGCATACCTCTCTATTGCTAAACATACAAAAGGGGAGGCAGGAGATTTTACACTCCTGCCCATAAAAAGATCACACCTTTTCAAGCGTACCCTTGTAGTTATCGCTGCCGATCTGAACGGTTACATTTACCTTGTTATCAGGTTCAGGCGTGGGGGATTTTCCGAATCCGTTCAACCCATTTGACTTGATAATTGTCGGAAAATCAGTGGTACAAATATCAAGGTCAACATTGCCGTTGATTCCTGAAACAGAGCCTTTATCTGAATACTGCCACAGAGCATACGAACCGCTGTAGTTTGTTTTCTCAACCCAGTGTGCAAGCCAGATTGTGTAGCGGCTCTTGATGTCATCAGTGGTATGCGTTGTGAGGGAAGATGCAGAGCCGTACAAACCGACAAAATATCCCGCGGACTCGACTTTTTCAAGAAATGCACGCATGATTGCAGAGATCTTTTCCTTGCCAAGATCAAATTGCCTTTTCTCCTCAACATCGAAATAAACCGGAAATTCAAACTGCTTCCCCTTGATAACGGACAGGAAAACATCAGCTTCAACTCGCGCTTCATCTTCAGACATTGCGTAGGAATACCAGTACGCTCCGATCGGGATTCCTGCGGCTTTTGCATTCCGGTAATTTTCCTCGAAACGTGCGTCTTTCTGAGAAATTTCCCTGCCGTAGCCTGCACGGATAATTGCGAAATCAATGCCGTCAGCCTTAACTTTGTTCCAGTCGATATTGCCGTTGTGAACACTTACGTCAATACCTTTCATAGAATTCTCATCGCCTTTCTGAATGCCGAAATAGCTGTGAAAATCGCTTGTCACAGAGTTATTTCCTTTAGTTTCATCGCCGTACCACTTTGAACCTGTACGCACATCCACATGGGTGTACTGGTAAGATGCGTTGATATTTGCGATTCCGGTAAAGCCGATATCCTGCGCCGTACAGCAAACAGTCTTACTGGAAATCGGATGCCCGTCCTGACCGTAGCAGCAAATGTCAGCGGCATTTCCTTTCGTATGCTGTCCTGTGCCGCTTCCTCCGATATTTTTATCATGCTCCGCACAGCGGAATCCTGATGTTACGATAATCTTGGAACAGTTCAGCTTTGCGTATAGTTTTTCCAACTTGCTGACAAGCTCATCGGAAATCAGCGTGTCATGAACCTTACTACACTTGCACTTAAACTCACGTGCATTGAAGTTTGGTGTAAGCTGTGTATTATCCGTAAATGGATATGTCTTAATCATCAGTATCATCATCCTCCTTTACCTGTTCTTCATCTCGGCCGACTTTCGTCTGCAAAACATCGATTGCTTTCTTGATTGCGGGCGGATAAGGGATGCCCATAAGTGACGTATTTTCTACGATTGACAGCAGTTCATTCAGGCAAAAGCTGATGCAGACAGCATCACGGATATACGTCGTTCCGAGCATAATATCCATACGGACAGCAACTGCGATAAGCATCAGAGTGCAGACCTTTTTTGCCAATCCGAACCAGCCTGCCTTTGACGATAAACCGCCGCTTTCCGTATGTTTGGATTTCTTCATGGCGGCAGTGACAATTCCTGTGAAAAAGTCAATCGCCATGAAAATCACCAGCGTGACCAGTGCGGAGTCCCAACCGCCAAAAATAGCGGCTATGAAGCCGCCGACCAGTCCTGCGATTGTGCAAAGGGTTTCTTTCATTTTTCATCATTCCTTTCGTAATTTTGGTATAAAAAGACCGCCTGCGGCGTTCGCTACAGACGGTTGTTGACAGGTATTTAGGTATATTGATAATATCAAATATGAATCTGAAAATCCACAAAGTCAAATATACCATTTCCTTGTTTTAATTTTCCGGCGTTTGATAATTCGATAAATCCATTCTCAACTCGATTGATTATTGTAACAGGAATACAAAGCTTATGATGACCAGGTAAAATTCGAGCTATTTCTAAAGAATGAATTTTCTTTACTGATTGGAAGAAGTGCTGCGGATTTGTAGATGGATAAAAAGCATCAAGGCAGCCGGCATATATTAAGTCACCTGAATATAAATACTTTCTGTCTGGTTCATAGAAACAGCAATGTCCCGGTGAATGTCCTGGGGTATGAATCACTATTAGTTTTCGGTTTCCTAAGTTAAGGCAATCACTATCATGCAAAATTCTATTGGGAATTCCATTAAAAATCTGGTAACTATCAATATCAAAATCATCCGGAAAGTCACATGGCTTGCACTTTATGTTCTGTTTTACTACTTGTAATGGTATCGGAAATTTAACAGACAGCCAGTCTTTTTCTGCTTCATATACTGCAATATCATCAAAATATTTATGTCCGCCAATATGATCCCAATGAACATGGGTAGTAGCTACAGTAATGGGCAATGATGTTATATTTTCCACGATTTCTTTTATATTGGCAATTCCTAAACCAGTGTCAATTAAAATAGCTTTCTCTGTTCCACACAGCAAATAGCAATGTGTTTCTTCCCAATGCTTATATTCGCTGATAGCATATGTCTCGCTATCTATCATTTCAATGGTAAACCAATTTTCCATATACATTGAACGCCTTTCAAATTTTAATTTTTCTATAATCAGTATAGCATTCTGGATTGAAAAAGTCAATTCAAAATCTGAATCTGTTTCATCAGCGAATGCATATTATTGGAACGTCCAGCAAAGGCAAAATAGTACATACCCTTGCTGGACGTTCCAATCAGATAACACAGTAATAAATATCAGAAAACAGTTTACTCAGCCGTTCTGATTTCAGAGTATCCATTCCATGCAAAAACCGCCTTTTTATCCGTATTTGCATATACGTCTTCAACGTTGCAGATATAGAGATAATGGTCGCCGGTTTCAATAAATTCTCTCAGACTGCATTTGATTGCAACCTTGCTGTGAAGCGGAATCTGAATATCACTATCCGGAATTTCCTGCAATGCAATGCCGTACTCCTTAGCCTTGTCAGTTGTTCTGCCGGTTGACATTCCACACTTCATTACCTCATTGGCAATTTCCTCTGACGGAATTGTAAGAATCACCTTTTTGGTTTCTCTTACTCTTTCTCCGCTGTAAGATGTCTTTGCCATTGCATAAGCGATCATATTCTGATTGAATGACAGATATGTCCACCATGACACTGTCGCAAGATTTGTTCCGCCATCAGGTCTTTGGGTACACACCAGTGTAACAGGATTCGGGGATGTTAATTTTGATGCCTGTGGAAGATTAATTTTGTTCATCATAAAACTCCTTTCAGATTCAATTGATCGATTTTCCAAGCTCATACGCTTGTTCAAGTTCGGGCTTACCGGCTATATCACCAATATCTCCGTTTCCTCCGGCAAGAACATGACCAAGATTTTTCCATTTCAAATGCTCCATCAAATGTTCGTAATAAAGCAGGACGTCCTCAAAGCCATGTCCCTCAGCCGCCATAAGCAGTACGCAAGCTCTGTTGTGTCCACGCAGCAAATTGCCGTTTCCTTCTTCCAGTGCAAACAGTCTGTCAACAGCAGTTCTTAACTGACCGCTCATATTCCAGTAGTACAGCGGCGTAGCCAGTACAATAACATCACATTCTTTTACAGTGGGATATATCTGCTGCATATCGTCCTTCTGAACGCATGGACATTCTTTGTTGCTGTGACCGCCAAAACAGCCTTTACAGCCATGGATGTTCATGGAGTCAAGAAAAAATTCTGTGACCGTGTTTCCACTGATTTCAGCACCCTTTTTAAATTCTGCGGTTAATGCAGACGTATTGCCGTTTTTACGTGGGCTTCCATTCAGAATAACAATTTTTTTGCTCACTTTTCTGCCCCCTTAAATTTTATTTGCCAGCTCGGCAGCCTGATTGCAGCCGTCTGTTTTATTAATATCACCCGGATTTAAAACGCCCGGAATAAGTACCTCGCCAACCATATGCCATTTCATCAGTGCAGCGGAACGTTCTATCGGAACACGCACACCATCCATAACAGACATATCGTCCTCCTCACAGCAGGTTATCAAAGCACAGTTTTTGCCCGAAATATCTTTGCCGCCCACAACAAAGCTGAACAGTCTGTCGATAACGCATTTTATCTGTGCAGGAATTGAGTACCAGTACACAGGCATAGTGAATACAACAGCGTCCGCTTCAAGAATTGCAGGAGCAAGCGTATTGAAGTCATCGTCAAAGGAACAGGCTTTTCCCGTTTTGTAGCAAGTTTCGCAGGCGTGACATCCGCCCAGATTTTTCATTGCAGCATCAAATCGAGTCACCGTATGTCCTTTTGTCTCGGCAGCTTTTATAAAAGCCTCCGTCATTGCAAAGCTGTTTCCATTTTTACGGGGACTGCCCCATATGCACTAACCTAACATAAAAGCAGACATTTGCATTCTAATGCCATCTGAACGTTTTTCAACACAACAATTAGCGGAAATACGAGAAAAATCTCGTTTAAAATCAAACGCCTGAAGGTTCAAAAAGCAAGCCG
>JAGAIR010000023.1 GCA_017626435.1 Lachnospiraceae bacterium
GATGCTGAAAAACATCATCTTGTTGTCGGCATCCTTGGCTTCTTCCAGCTTGCCTGCGCCGAGAAGCTGGCCTACAATAATGGAAATGCTTCCGCCAAGCTGCAGATAGACAATGTTGAACAGATTGCTGATGGTGGAAGAAATATTCTGTGCGGCAACCACTTCAAGACCGCGGACAGCATAACACTGGGAAATCACTGCCATACCGCTGGCCCAGAGCATTTCGTTGATCATTAAAGGCGTTCCCTTTTTAAGAATATCTTTCAAAATATTTGCGGGAATTCCAAAACCATTGTAAACACCGACCAGATAAAGATTTTTGTCTGTGTGGGTGTGTGCCCAGATAACCACAATAAAGCATTCGATAAATCTGGCAATCACGGTAGCAACGGCAGCACCCCGTACACCCATGGCGGGAAGCTCCGGGATGCCAAAGATTAGCAGATAATCGAGAATAAGATTGACAAACACGGCAGCAGCGCTGGCAACCATGGGGATGAAGGTCTGTCCCGTTTCTCTGATAGTGTTGACATAGGCCTGTCCCACTGCAAAGGGAATCAGCCCGATCATCATGATGGCAAGGTATTCTTTACCGTATTTCAGTGCAAGAGAGATATCACCAACACTACCGTTATCGCTCAGATAAAGAGAGATCAGCTGTGTATCCATGAAACCGAAGAGACAAAGAGCGGCAGCAGTGATAATAAGGCAGATATATACTTTAAAGCGGAAGGTGTATTTGTGTCCTTCATGATCGCCTTTGCCGAAAAACTGGGTACCAAAAATACCGGCGCCGGAAACACCGCCAAAGATACAGATATTAAAAACAAACATCAACTGATTGACGATGGCAACACCTGACATCTGTTCTGTGCCGATCTGCCCAACCATGATATTGTCAAGGAAGCTGACAAAGCTGGTGATGGCATTCTGAATGATCATGGGAATGACCAGAAGCAGTACATAGTGATAGAATTCTTTATCTCCGATAAATGTTTTTTTGAATTTTTTTAGCATTGTAAAAACCTCGTGAATGATATAACCCCAAATAATTATTATTTATACTAAATAAGAAGGATAATTGCTATCCTATCATAGAAAAAGGGGAATGGCAAGAGTCTGGTAAGCTATACAAGAAGCTTGATTTTTCTGCCTGTTTTTTCAATAATGCCATCATTGCAGAGGCGGGACAGTTCTTTCATCATAGCGCTTCTGTCAACGGAAAGATAATCCGCCAGGTCCGAGCAGGGAATGGAAAGCTTAAAACTGTCGGATGTGTGAAGACCGGCCTGATAATGAAAAAAAGAAAGAAGCTTATTTCGTATCGTTTTTTGCTGGAGAATATGAAGATGCTGCTGGGAAGACGATAAGATGGATCGAAAAATAAAGCCGGGAAGCCGGCATAAAAAGTCGTCTTTGTGAGCCTGGCTGCAGCCGATGATGTCTATGGGATCAATATAGGCGATACTGCAGGGATATTTGGCAAAAACATAGCAATGACCATTA
>JAGAIR010000024.1 GCA_017626435.1 Lachnospiraceae bacterium
GATGGTTTTGTCAGGCATGACGGCAGTGCATGTGTGCAGACATATTGGCAAGTTAAAGTATAAAAAAGGATCTGTCCGGATAACGGACCTGGTGATGCTGATCGCATTGGCGTTTGTTTTTTTGAGCGGAATGCTGCTACATCCGCTACAGGGTACATCAGTCGTTCTGATTTTACATAAAATGTCATCTGTCATTTTTGTGATCGGAATGATTGTCCATGTGGTTCAGCACAGACTGTCCATTTCCTGACATCTAAACAAGAAAAATACTTTGCGTACTATTAAAGATTCTGGTATAACTTATATTGCGTACCGTTGAATTTGCGATACGGAGACTTATACATAAGAATCAAGTGCTACATTTGATAGAAATATTGAAGGTGGAAAGAAAATGGATAGTAATGATAGGCAAAAGAAACAAACCTGTTTTTCACAAAGAAAGCATTATGATTTTAATAAATTTTGGAAGCCCGGTATGCCGGTTACAGAAGAAGATATGAAATTACTTGAGGATGTTAAGGAGGTATATCAAAGGCAGGGGTATGTTCCAACAATGAAAGAAATATCAAATGTGCAAAAACTAAAAGCAAGGTTTAGAACGTGGAATAATGTTCTTTGTGCTGCAGGACTTCCTTCAAGGAATGATCCGGAGCAAAAGAGAAAGAGGTTGGATGCTATGAGTCGAGCAGGAATAGATTTACAAGAATAAGGTCTTATGTAGTCTTATGTGAGTTTTCCTGAAAATATTGAATTTCTTGTAAAGTTATGATAGAATGATGCGAATTGAATATGAAGTAGTCAGGTGTCAGGGCAATTTATATTATTTATATAATTGGCTCTGGTGAAAAGGGAAACAGGTGCAAGTCCTGTGCGAACTCGTCACCGTAATTAGGGAGCTGAGGCCGATATATCACTGGGAAACAAGGAAATCCTTTCCTGGGAAGATGGCGGATGCGATGATTTTCAAGCCGGGAGACCTGCCTGATTGCTGTACAGAAACGATAGTTTCAGACCACGAGTAACTGGTTGTACGTTTAAAAGAGTATGGGAAAGTTGTTTGTCCATGATTTTCCTATATGCTTCTTTTGTGTACAAACCCTTTACCTGTTCAGGAAAAGGGTTTTTTATTTGTGTTGCCAAAATATTGTTTCTGACGTACATATTTAAGATAAACAGAATGGCAGGTGGAACTGTCGAAGGAGGAAATATGAAAAAAAGAGTAGTAGCATTATTAATGGCAGCATTGATGGGAATATTCTGCATGACAGGATGTGGAAACAGTAAGGAAACAACGGTAGGGAGTTCTGAAGAAGCAGGCAGCGAAGCGGGAGAAGAGAAAACGCAGACTGAAACAGAAGAAACTGCCAATACAGAAACAGAGACAGATGCCAATCAAAAAGCAGCTGATGAAGTAGCGGCACTGATTGACGCAATTTATGTGCAGAAAAGAACAGATGAGACAGACAAGCAGTGTGCTGATGCCAAGGCTGCCTGGGACGCTTTGACAGATGCGCAGAAAGAACTGGTAGAGGGCGAAAATGCAGATCCGGATTATTTTGGAAGAGATACAGGTGATGCATCTAAGGATGACCCGCGTAATCAAGATGAAATCGGTGAAAATGAGATTTTGGTTGTGAGCTTTGGTACTTCCTTTAATGACAGCCGTGTAGCTGACATTAAAGGAATTGAAGATGCCCTGCAGGAAGCTTTTCCAGACTGGTCTGTGAGAAGAGCATTTACAGCTCAGATTATTATTAATCATGTGCAGGCACGTGATGGCGAGTACATTGACAATATGGATCAGGCCTTGGATCGTGCGGTAGCAAACGGCGTTAAGAACCTTATAATTCAGCCTACGCATTTAATGCATGGAGCAGAGTATGACGAATTGATGGAAGCAGTAGAGGCATATCAGGGTCAGTTTGAAACTGTAAAAGTTGCAGAGCCTCTGCTTGGAGAGGTGGGAACGGATGCCGCTGTCATCAATGCTGATAAAGCAGTTGTTGCAGAGGCGATTACCACAGAAGCGGTAAAGGATGCCGGCTATGACAGTCTGGATGCAGCAAAAGAAGATGGTGTTGCATTTGTATTTTTGGGACATGGAACCTCTCATACTGCAAAAGTATCATACAGCCAGATGCAGACACAGATGGGTGAACTTGGCTATGACAATGTATTTATTGGAACAGTGGAAGGAGAACCGGAAGAGACTGCTTGTGAGGCAGTGATTGATGCTGTAGCACAGGCCGGGTATAAGAAAGTGATACTTCGTCCACTGATGGTGGTTGCAGGAGATCATGCAAACAATGATATGGCCGGGGATGATGAGGATTCTTGGAAGCGCATATTTACTGCATCCGGCAAGTTTGACAGTGTGGATACACAGATTACAGGCCTTGGATCTATTGATGCTATCCAGCAGCTTTATGTGGCACATACGAAAGACGTAATAAATGAATAGAGGATAACGATGAAAAGAAAACTTATTACAATTTTCAGTACATTGTTGTTGGTTTGTTCCTTATTTTGCGGTTGTGCCGATAAAAACAGTGTGCAGGAAAACAATATAATCGAAGAAACTCCAGCGTCAGAATCCTCCGTTGAAAAGGAAATAGAGGAAACTCCTGCGCAGAATGAAATTGCAGCGGAAGAAGAACAGGCTGCCATTCCGGACGGAACATATATGGCAGGTTTTGATACGGACAGCAGCATGTTTCATGTAAGCGAAGCATGTGATGGAAAAGGAATACTGACAGTTAAGAACGGAGAAATGACAATCCATATTTCACTGATGTCAAAAAAGATTGTAAATCTTTATCCCGGACTTGCAGAGGATGCCGAGAAAGACGGAGCAGAGCTCCTTATGCCCACAGAGGACACGGTTACTTTCAGTGATGGGTTGACAGAGGTGGTATACGGTTTTGATGTGCCGGTTCCGGTGCTGGAAGAAGAATTTGATCTGGCACTCGTTGGTACAAAGGGAACATGGTATGACCATAAGGTAAAAGTCTCCAATCCGGAACCAATGGAGGAAAAAGCACAGGCTGAAAATATCCTTCAGTTGGAGGACGGCATCTATACCGTTGAGCTTGCCTTTGAGGGTGGAAGCGGTAAAGCAAAGGTTTTATCTCCGGCAACAGTTACAGTATCAGGAGAAAACGTGACTGCAACGATTCAATGGAGCAGTCCAAATTATGATTATATGATTGTAGATGGAGAAAAGTATCTGCCAGTCAATACAGAAGGAGATTCAGTATTTGAGATTCCTGTTCTGTTTTTTGATAAACCGATGGATGTCATCGGAGATACTGTGGCAATGAGTAAACCACACGAAATTGAGTATACGCTCACATTTTATTCTGACACGCTGAAATCGGCAGAATAAGAGGTACTATGGGATGAGAAGAAAGACAATCATTGCAATATGTCTGTTTTTGATAGGACTGCTGGGGCTGCACGGCTGTGGCAGTCCTTCTTCCAATTATGATAGTAAATATTCTGCAGACAATTTGCAGAATAAGAAAACAGAAGGTTCGCTTGTTTATGAAAGTAGTATGGAACTTCAATATGCTGAGAATTTTTTGGTCGACTACTATCAGGGCGGCTATACAATGCTGACTACGACCATGGATGGACAAAGGTTTTTGATTGTTCCTGAAGGGAAAGAAACACCTGAAGGTGTGGAAGAAGATATCATAGTATTACAACGCCCAATGAAGGATTTATATCTGGTTGCATCTGCTGTTATGGATATGTTTCGTGAATTAGATGGTTTGGACGCCATTACTTTTTCCGGGCAGAAGGAAGAAAACTGGTATATTGAAGAAGCAAAAAAAGCAATGGCAAAGGGAGATATGATCTATGCAGGAAAATATAGCAAGCCGGATTATGAATTGCTTGTTTCAGAAGGGTGTACGCTTGCAATAGAAAACAGAATGATTTCACATTCTCCGGAAGTCATTGAGAAACTGGAGGATTTCGGGATACCGGTTATGATTGAATATTCCAGTTATGAGTCGCATCCGTTAGGCAGAGTGGAATGGATTAAATTTTTTGGCGCTTTACTTGGCAAAGAAGAGATGGCAGAGCGAATCTTTGAAGAACAGGAAGCAATCTTAGACAAGGTATCAGCAGAAGAAAAGACAGATCAGACAGTAGCCTTCTTTTTTATTACATCAAACGGACTGGTGCAGGTGCGACAATCAACTGATTATGTACCCAAGATGATAGAACTTGCAGGCGGGAAGTATGTTTTTGAAAATTTAGGGGATGCCGAAACGAAACGTTCTACCATGAATATGCAGGTGGAGGAGTTTTATAATGGTGCAAAGGATGCAGACTTCCTGATCTATAACAGCTCCATTGACGGAGGGGTTTCCAGCAGAGAGGCGCTTCTTGATAAATGTGAGGTTTTGGCAGATTTCAAAGCAGTACAGGAAGGAAATGTGTGGTGCACTACAAATGATATGTATCAACAGTCCTTGTCAATTGGATATTTAATGGAAGACATTCATGCTATGCTGTCAGGGGAAGGGGAAGATAAAATGCACTATCTTTTCCGTTTGGAATAAGAAGAAAGGTGATGTGATCACTATGCAGAAAAAAAGAAAATACAGGTATATCATTGCATTTATTTTTCTTGGTATAGGAGTTGTGATCTTTTTGGCGCTCAATATCTGTATTGGAAGCGTAAGGATTACATTATCGGATATATTAGGAACAATGACAGGACAAGAGACTAATGAAACGATATCGAGAATTTTGTGGGATATACGACTGCCGAGAACACTGGCAGTTATCATACTTGGCGGTGCACTTTCACTCGCAGGATATCTTTTACAGACTTTTTTTTATAACCCCATAGCCGGTCCGTTTGTTCTTGGTATCTCTTCAGGAGCAAAAATGGTGGTGGCATTGGTAATGGTTTTTTTAATGGGAAGAGCAATCAGAATTACCTCCGCAGATATGATTGCTGCTGCATTTGTGGGTGCAATGTTGTCTATGGGATTTGTACTGCTGTTATCACGCAGGGTAAAAGGAATGTCCATGCTGGTAGTCAGCGGTGTTATGATTGGATATATTTGTTCGGCAATAACGGAGCTGGTCGTAACTTTTGCGGATGATGCAGACATTGTGAATCTTCATAACTGGTCACAGGGTAGCTTTTCCGGAATGACATGGAATCATGTGAAAGTTATGGCAATTGTTGTTATTGTTACATTGATAGTAGTTTTCCTGTTATCAAAGCCCCTTTCGGCATATCAGCTTGGTGAAGTGTATGCACAGAACATGGGAGTAAATATACGTTTCTTAAGAATATGCCTTGTGATCCTATCCAGTATTCTGTCTGCCTGCATTGTAGCTTTTGCGGGACCGATATCCTTCGTTGGAATTGCAACACCTCACTTGGTAAAAAAATTACTTGGAACTGCAAAGCCTCTTTTGATGATACCTGCCTGTTTCCTGGGTGGAAGTGTATTCTGTTTGTTTTGTGATTTACTGGCAAGAACGATTCTTGCACCAACGGAACTGAGTATCAGTACGGTTACAGCAATTTTTGGAGCCCCGGTTGTTTTATGGGTGATGGCGACGCATAGAAAAGAGAGGGTCGTATAATGGGATATTATTTTAAAACAGAGCAGATGAGTGTAGGCTATCAGGGAAAACCATTGATTCATGATATAGAGATTGGCCTTCATAAAGGAGAAATATTGACCCTGATTGGTCCAAACGGAGCAGGTAAATCAACGATATTAAAGAGCATTGCAAAGCAACTGAAGCTCATTCATGGAGTAGTGTATCTGGATAAAGAAGAATTGAATCATATGTCCGGTTTGGAGCTTTCACAAAAAATGGCTGTTGTCTTTACAGAAAAAATAAAGACAGAGTTGATGACCTGTGAAGATGTGGTTAGCACAGGCAGGTATCCTTATACCGGACACTTTGGAATCTTATCCAAAGAAGACCATGATGCTGTTAGGGAAGCAATGGAGTTAGTCCATGTGACAGAAATCAGGCATCAGGATTTCACCAAAATCAGTGATGGACAAAGGCAGCGAGTCATGCTTGCCAGAGCAATCTGTCAGGAACCGGAGATTATTATTCTGGATGAACCTACGTCATTTTTGGATGTGAAATATAAGCTGGAGTTCATATCAGTGTTACAGGAATTACAGATAAAAAAAGGTTTAACAGTAATTATGTCGCTTCATGAGTTAGAACTTGCTAAGATTGTCTCAGATAAAATACTGTGCATAAAGGAAGGGTATGTAGAACGATGTGGGACACCCGAAGAGATTTTTGAGTCTGATTTTATAAAGCGTCTTTTTCATATAAATGAAGACTGTTTTGAAGGAAATGAAAAATTACTAGCCTATATCGGAAGGTTAGGAAGATACGAGGAATAATATATGGCAAAAGTCATTATGATTCAGGGAACGATGTCAGGTGCAGGAAAGAGTTTTCTTGTGGCAGGACTTTGCAGAATTATGAAGCAGGACGGATACAGGGTGGCTCCGTTTAAATCGCAGAATATGGCACTTAATTCCTTCATTACGGAAGAAGGGTTGGAGATGGGCAGGGCACAGGTCATGCAGGCAGAAGCAGCCGGCATAAAACCTATGGTCTGTATGAACCCCATTTTGTTAAAACCGACCAATCATACAGGTTCGCAGGTAATTGTAAACGGAGAAGTACTCAGGGATATGAGTGCAAGGGAGTATTTTGCATATAAAAAACAGCTTATCCCGGATATTAAGAAAGCTTTTCGAAAACTGGAAGAGTATGCAGATATTATTGTGATAGAAGGTGCGGGAAGTCCGGCAGAAATTAATCTGAGAGAAAATGATATTGTCAACATGGGCATGGCGGAAATGGTTGATGCATCGGTATTATTGGTAGGTGATATTGACAGAGGTGGCGTGTTTGCACAGCTTTTGGGAACACTCATGTTACTTTCCGGGGAAGAAAAGAAAAGAGTAAAGGGCCTTATTATCAATAAATTCAGGGGAGATAAGACAATACTTGATCCGGGTATTGTAATGCTGGAGGAGAAGGGACAAGTTCCCGTAGCCGGTGTGGTTCCTTACATGGAGTTGGCATTGGAGGACGAGGACAGTCTGACAGAACGCTTTGACAAAAAGGAAGAAAGCTGCATTGACATTGCAGTCATCCGTTATCCGAGGATCTCAAATTTTACAGATTTCAATATATTTGAACAGATGAAGGAAGTATCTGTACGCTATGTAACTTCTGTATCAGAGCTTCATCAACCGGATATGGTCATATTGCCCGGAAGTAAGAATACAATGGGTGATTTAAAGTGGATGCGTCAGAACGGGCTTGAGGCAGCGGTAAAAAAAATCGCAGAAGAGACTCCTGTTTTTGGAATATGTGGTGGTTATCAGATGCTTGGAGAACAGATTGCTGATCCGTCAGGAGTCGAAGGGGGAGGTGCTCTGAGAGGGATGGAACTGCTTCCGGTTGTCACAGAACTGGGAGAAGAAAAGGTTCGATGTCAAATGGAAGGTAAGCTTCCTAAATTAGAGGGGGTTTTTGCTGGTCTTTCCGGACTTGAATATCTGGGATATGAAATTCATATGGGAAAAACAGATTTTTCAGAGAGTGGAAAAGAGATTGAAATTAGAAATGATGCTTTGCATGAGAAAAAGATTATTATATCCGGCAGAAACAAAAATGTGTACGGAACTTATGTGCATGGAATTTTTGATAAGGGTTGTATTGCTACGGCAGTAGTGCAGGCTTTGGCCAGGAAGAAAGGGATTTGGATTGAAGAAGGAGCTTTTGAAGATTATCGGAGCTTCAAAGAAAAGCAATATGATAAATTGGCAGATACACTAAGGGAGTATCTGAATATGGAGGAAATCTATGGAATGCTTAGAGAAGCCCGTTTGGAATAGATACACAAGA
>JAGAIR010000025.1 GCA_017626435.1 Lachnospiraceae bacterium
AGTTCTATATTTCCACTTTTGGACTTTTTGTCCAGAAGTGTCCTGTTACAATACTGATAAGCTCTCCTGCAATGCCGATTATCTTGAAAATCAGCACTACACCGCCGATTAAACCGCCTATGATACAATTCAGAGCAAGAATACCTATGCTCCCACTGATGCCGAAATTCTTCGGTATCAGCCACAGGCACATCCGGCGGATACCAAACGGGCACCCTGCAATAATCCAATATAAAAACCAGTCAAATCCTTCTGCTTTATTGCATACCGGATAACAGGTCAGCATCCATACCGCAATTATCACTGCCGGAACAATGACCTTAAATAATACCCTTTTCATGCCATCCACCTCCATACATATCGTGCTGTACCTCCTGTTGGTAGTAATGATTGATTGTATTTGGCGCATTGTAGAGTGCTGTTACCATATATGCCTTGATATTTGTAATCTTGGTTGTAGTATTCTTCATGCACTCCATTACATACTCCAAGTGCGAGCTGTTCAGCTTCAAGAACTTTGACTTTACCAGCTCATACGGGTAATCATCCCCACCAATTTTGACCGTCTTGTGTTTTACGCATACAACCTCACAAATCACCTCAAAAAGCTCATCATAAAGCCCTTTATCCTGCGTACTATACTTCATATAATGCTCATACTCAATATTCTCCTTAATGATTTCTATGTATGCGTTGACATCATCCATCACATCAATCGTTTCTTCGACTTTACTCTCAGATTGATTGGATTGATTGTTATAACTCAAATCAGTATAGTTAGTATTGTTATAATTAGCGTTCGGTTCTCGAACCTCTGCAAGTTCGGTTTCCGAACCTCTTGAAGTTTGATTTTCGAACTCCTGCAAGTTCGGTTTCCGAACCTCTTGAAGTTCGATTTCCGAACTTCTGGAAGTTTGATTTTCGAACCCCTTGAAGTTCGATTTCCGAACTTCTGTGGAAGCATCAGTATTTGAAGGACTTTTCGGCTTGCTTTCTGGCTCTCCGCCCACTTCCAAAGTGGCAAAGTTTTTGACATAAATAATATCCGGCTTCCCTAATCCCTGTCTTTTTTTCTCTATCAGACCAATACCCTTTTTGCTGTCAAGCTCTGCCAATACTTTTACACACTTTTCTTTTGCACAGCCTAAATCCTCCATGATATTGTCAAGGGTATAATGGATATATGCCCTGTTTTCATCATCAAACCATCCGTTTTTCATGGATAGTGACATTCTGTCAAGCATCAGACCATAAAGGAGCTTTGCATCACTGGATAACTCTTTGAACCGTTCGTCCTTAATCAGCAATCTCGGAACTCTGTAAAATGAAAACTGTTCTGCTTCGATACCATAGTAATAATCAAATTTCATCATGTTACCCATGTGCCTGCACCTCCTTTCTACTGTCCTTTTTTCCATTCATCCAAAAGCTGAATGATAATATTCTCTATATCTTCACTGCTATAATCTTCAGCAAAATACTTGCTGATCTTGTCCGCTTTCAGTGTAACCTTGCGTTCCTTTGGCTTTTCTTCTGTCAGAATCAGCCGCACCATAGCAAGCGTAAGCTCTCCGCTTTTTCCATATTCCTTTAGCTTGCCGGATTGTACAGTACTGACATTGCATCCCTGTTCCTCTATAATGACCTCTACCCACTGCTGTGCTTCCTCTGACAGAAAGGATATATCTACGCCCTGTGAAAACCCTAATTTCTTGGTATCCACCATTTCAAGAAGCTCATCGGACAACCTTGAAAGCCAGATATAACGCTGCACCTTTTTCGCATTCTCTCCGGCAGCTTCCCCAACTTCATCAAGGGTATTCTTGCCCGATTTCTTTCCCTGATGTTTCATAGCTTCATATTTCATCTTGTAAGCTTTTGCCTTTTCACTCGGTAAAATGTCCTCTCTCTGGATATTAGAGTCCACCATGATAATGGTTGCTTCATCATCGGAATAATTGCGGACAATAATCGGCATTTCCGTCTTCCCGGCTCTTTCTGAGCCATGCTTCCTGCGGTGTCCTGCGATCAGCTCATAGCCACCGCCTGCTCTCGGTCTTGCAATTCCCGGAACAAGTACCCCGTAAAGTCTGATACTCTCCGTTGTTTCCTCCATCTTTTCATCGTCCAACACCTTAAACGGGTGGTCTTTGAACTCATAAAGGTCTGCTAATGGGGCATTGATAATCTGCTCTGCCCCTGTTTCTTGTGCGCCGCTTCCACCAAATAAATCATCAAAACTCTCCATTTTGATTTTAGATGCGCTTCCTGTCTTTGTATTACTGCTCATTTGCAAGCACCTCCTCTGTCAAAGAATTGTAGGCAGATGCCACCTTTCCCTTTGGATCATGCTTATAAATGCTGAC
>JAGAIR010000014.1 GCA_017626435.1 Lachnospiraceae bacterium
GCACTTTTCCAATTCTTCCTCAGATATGGTAAAGAAACATCTTACTGTTTCCAGATACACCTTCCCCTCATAGTCCGGCTTATACTTCTTTGCCAGCCGCTTAATTGTTGCAAAAATATTATTTCTCTCATAGGTCAGTCTTGTTCTCTTAAAAACAGCTTTTTTCCCCCGCATATCCATATAAACATTGTTCCCTATGGTTTTTCCGGCGAATGGCTCATACTCACCAATCCTCAACAGATAGGAAAGCACCTGCAACAGCTTTTCCTTCGATGTAATCTCATTGTAGCTGTAATCTCCAAAGCCTAAATGTTCAAATTTTAAGGGTGTACTTCCCTTTTTAACCTCCCGTTCCATTACTCTGTCCACATCTCTCATTGACTCCATATATCTTTCTGCTCCTTCCTTCTGACAATAAAAGAGTAGCCATATTCTGGCTGCCCCACCTTTGGATAAAATGTCCAGAAGTTCTATATTTCCACTTTTGGACTTTTCGTCCAGAAATGTCCTGTTACAATACTGATAAGCTCTCCTGCGATGCCGATTATCTTGAAAATCAGCACTACACCGCCGATTAAACCGCCTATGATACAATTCAGAGCAAGAACACCTATGCTCCCGCTGATGCCGAAATTCTTGGGTATCAGCCACAGGCACATCCGGCGGATACCAAACGGGCACCCTTCAATAATCCAATATAAAAACCAGTCAAAGCCTTCTGCTTTATTGCATACCGGATAACAGGTCAGCATCCATACCGCAATGATCACTGCCGGAACAATGACCTTAAACAATACCCTTTTCATGCCATCCACCTCCATACATATCGTGCTGTACCTCTTGTTGGTAATAATGATTGATTGTGCTTGGTGCATTATAGAGCGTTGTCACCATATACGCCTTGATGTTTGTAATCTTGGTTGTGGTATTCTTCATGCAGCCAATGACATAATTCAAGTGTGAACTGTTCAGTTTCAGGAACTTTGACTTTACCAGCTCATAAGGGTAATCATCCCCGCCTATCCTTACCGTCTTGTGCTTTACACAGACCACTTCACAGATAATCTCAAAAAGCTCATCATAAAGCTCCCTGTCCTGCCAATCACTGTATTTCATGTAGTGATCGTATTCAATGTTCTCCTTGATGATTTCAATGTATGCGTTGACATCCTCCATCGCATCAATCGTTTTTTCTGTTTCACCGTCAGCTTGATTGATATGATAGGATTCTCCGTCAGTAATATTTGCAGTAGTATATGAATCTGTCTCTCCGTTATGGGATAGACCTATATCCGGTTCCGGAGAGAGGCTGTTATCCGTTTCGTCATGACCTGTATCCCATTTTGTAGATACCTGTGTCCCGTCTGGGATACCCCTCCCTCCCAAAATTTCCATAGGGGTATCCGATTTTGTTGGGAGTCTCCCTCCCATTTTGACATCGGATACATCTGCATATGAATTGTTCTCCCCATTCATAGCAGGAATTTCCTCTGGAAATGTCAGTCGGTAAAGCATATCCGGCTTTAGTTCCACATACATCACATTATTGCAAACAAGTCCGTCTCCGTAACTGACTGTCCGGAACTCTCTCCTGATTACCTGCAACTGCTCCAATTTATCCATTGCGGTTTTTACTGTTTTCTTAGATTCTCCAAACAAATCCGCATAATACTGATAGCTCTGTCTTAAAATATCCTCTGAAAACTTCTTTTTCCATCCAAGAATATGCCCGGTTCCCTGATCCCGCACCTCGGAAGGGCGATACCAATAGACAATATCCGCCAAAATAACAATCGCAAGGAGATATGGTTTCCCATTCTCCTTTGTGATTGTTTTGTACCAGATAGCTGGGATAATGTTTCCGGAGATATTTATAGAACCCATTGCGTCAACAATCTCGCTTCCGCTTGTCAAATATCCCATGTTCAAACAGCCCCTTCCTCTCTCCATTTATCAAGAAGTGAAATGATGATATTTTCAATCTCCTCATTGGAATAGCTGTCTGAAAAATATTTGCTTATCTTGTCCGCTTTCAGTGTAACCTTGCGTTCCTTTGGCTTTTCTTCTGTCAGAATCAGCCGCACCATTGCAAGCGTAAGCTCTTCGCTTTTGCCATATTCCTTTAGTTTCCCGGATTGTACGGTGCTGACATTACAGCCCTGTTCCTCTATAATGACCTCTACCCAC
>JAGAIR010000015.1 GCA_017626435.1 Lachnospiraceae bacterium
AATGCAGGCAGGAGCCTGTGAATGTACCTTGACAATTTCATAAATGAATGCGTACAGGACGTGTGGAATATGTGGAGCCACTATGCGGACACGCCAAGAGATACCTGCTTTCTTTTATAGAGAAGGTTCAGACGAAGGAATACTGAAATCTGGTATTGAAGTTAAGGTAAGTAGCGGGGAATGTCTGGCAAAATGTGCAGCAGTTGCACGGGGCAAGGATACATATTTTTGATAATGATACTTCCGGAGAAATCCGGTCAATTTGGATGACGGTGCGATACCGATGTGGGCAGAGTAATGACCTGCCACCTGTATGGATTTTTTGTTATCTGCTGATGAGAGATAGGAGCATGGGTTCCTGTTTGTCATGGGCAGATAAAGTGCTGCCTATTTTATTAGGAAAGAGGTGATAGTTGTGGAGCGAATGAAAAATGGAAAGAGGTTTGTTCGCTACAAAGAGGGAGCAGAAATGTATAGTATGTGCCAAAGCAAGTTTGAGCAGATGGCAAAGGATGCAAAGGCAATCTATAAGGTAGACAAGCTGGTGCTTGTAAACTGCGATATTTTTGAGGAATATCTGGAAACTTTCAGATTGTATGTGTGATGATTTTTTATTCGAGAGATTTTGCAGTAGAAAACACTTGACTTTTCGTATACGAAAAGTATAATGGTACATAGAAGTGATTGGAGGTGCATACGGATGGCTAAAATGGGTAGACCAAAATCTGATGCCCCAAAGCTGAATACATTAAGTGTAAGGGTAACAGATAGCGAGCTGCAAAAGCTAAAGGAATATGCGGACAGTCACGGAATGACCATAACTCAATTATTGCATACAGGTGTTGATTTATTACTTAGGACACCGGATGCAGAGGTGCAAAATCTCTTTCCTTGAAGAAAGGAGTAGAGATGGCAAAAGCAAGAAAAGACAACAAAGGCAGAGCATTACGGAAGGGGGAATCCCAGAGAACGGATTATACATATGTATATACTTACACTGATCCGTTCAAGAAACGCAGATTTGTATATGCCAAAGATTTGCAGACACTAAGACAAAAAGAAGCAGATTTGATAAAAAATCAGCTTGATGGATTAGATGTTTATGTAGCTGGTAGTGCGACTTTGAATTTTGTATTTGACAGGTATATGTCAACGAAGTATGACTTACGCAAGACAACACGTTCCAATTACAATTATATGTATGACCATTTTGTAAGGGACGGATTTGGACAGAGAAAAATAGGAGAGATAAAGTATTCCGATGTAATGTATTTTTATTACTATCTGTTGAATGAGAAAGACTTGCAGGCAAATACAGTCGATACGATTCATACGGTGCTTCACCCTACATTTCAGTTGGCAGTGCGTGACGGAATAATCCGCACAAATCCTTCTGATGGTGTCATGGCAGAAATCAAAAGAAAAGCAGGGAAGAACAAAGGCATTAGACACGCTTTGACGGTGGAGCAGCAGAGGGCTTTTATGAATTATACCGCAAACAATCCAATCTTTTATCATTGGCATCCATTATTCACAGTTTTATTGGGAACCGGATGCAGAATTGGAGAAGTGATTGGTTTAAGGTGGGAAGATTTGGACTTTGAAAACCGTCTTATCAATATCAATCATAGCGTGACCTATTATGCCAGAGAGGGCAGTAAAACACGCAAGTCAGAATTTGCGGTGTCACTTCCAAAGACAGAAGCGGGTATCCGGACT